>DATDQB010000012.1:0-33324 GCA_035292445.1 Candidatus Omnitrophota bacterium | reverse complement strand
CAAATGGTCCTGACCAGCCGCTGCGCGATAACGCCTAATAGGGATGAGGTGATCAAAAATGGCTCGATGCCCATATTGATAAGCCGCACGGTCGCCCCCGCGGCGTCATTGGTGTGCAGGGTCGAGAAAACCAAATGGCCCGTTAAAGACGCGTGAATGGCGATTTCCGCCGTTTCTTTGTCGCGGATCTCCCCCACCATGATGATATCGGGATCCTGGCGCAGGATCGAGCGTAACCCCCGCGCAAAATCAAAGCCGATGCCGGGGTTCACTTGGGATTGTTGGATAAATGGTAAACGGTACTCCACAGGGTCTTCGAGGGTAATGATATTCTTTGCGTCGGACTTGATCTCGTTCAAGGCGGTGTAAAGAGTGGTCGTTTTACCGCTTCCGGTCGGGCCGGTGACAAGGATAAGCCCGTGGGAATAGTTGATCAGCTCTCTGAATTTGACCAGGTCATTTGATGTCAACCCAAGCTGTTCCAAGCCCAATAACGGGCTTCCGGTATCCAGTAAACGCATGACAACGCTTTCGCCGTAAATATTAGGGAATGTGGAAACGCGGATGTCGACTTCTGTCTTGCCGACCTTCACCCTGAAGCGGCCGTCTTGGGGGATACGCCGTTCGGCGATATCTAGCCCCGATAAGATCTTGACACGCGTAGTGATCGCGGCGATCATGGCCTTGGGCGGCGGGTCCATCTGGTGCAACACGCCGTCAATGCGGAACCTTAACTCGACTTTTTCTTGTTTGGGCTGAACATGGATGTCGCTCGCCCGGTGGTTCACGCCCTGGATGATCAGCGATTTGACGTACTGGACGACTGGTTGGTCGCCGGCATCGTAGATACCGGCCTCTAAATTCGTTGAGGTGTCTTCTTCAACCGTTTCTTCCGTGATAAAGTGCTCGACGTGCTCGCGCATGCGCGGCAGATTGTTGTAGCAATACTCAATGGCATCGATGATATGGCTTTCGGAGGCCAAAATGCACTGGATCTTAAAGCCGGTCTTGAGCTTGAGGGTATCAAGGGCCTGGAGGTTCAGAGGGTCAAATACCGCGACCGTCAATGTCTTTTCGTTCAATCCTGTGGGCATCAAGGTGAAGCGCCGGGCCAATTCTTCAGGGACCAGGTCGATGATGTCGGATTTGATCTCTTTGTAGACTTCTTTCAGATTAACGTAAGGGATCTCGAAATACTGCGCAAGGAACGGAGCAATGTCTTCCCAAGAGGCAAAGCCTCTTTTGATGATGATATCGCCAAGGCGGGAATGCGTATCTTTCTGTTCATCCAGCGCTTCAGACAATTCTTCTTTGGAAATAAGTCCTGATTTAAGGAGGACTTCGCCTATTCTCATCGCTCTGTTGGGCCTTTCTTTTGACATTATCTGTCACCTTTCTTGTAGAGGCAAGTTTTTGGCCTGTTTCTACAATGGGGCAATCATGCCTTTTTTAGGCAGAGTTGCAAGTATAACAAATAGAATGGTTTTTGTAAATAAAATTGTGGGGGGGCACCAAAATGCGTGAAATATTGATATTTATAATTTTGCGTGGCAAGCAAAATATAAATAGTGCTTATGTTTAACATTTTTCCATTATTTTGTCAAGGGTGGGAGGGAAAATTTCTTAAAATAATGGTACAGTAGGGGCGCATCGCGATGCGCCCCTACTTAAAGAGTTTCGGATCCAATTCCTTGGCTTTTTTAAGGTCGGCCTGGGCTTGCGCGTTCATTTTCTTGTGGTAATAGCCCTTTCCCCGCTCCAGGTAGCTGTTGGCAAAGTCGCTGTGAAGCTCGATGGCTTTCGAAAGGTCTGCGATGGCTTCATCGTAACGGCCCAGCTGGTTGTAAAGCAGGCCCCGGTTGTAATAGGCGAGAAAATAATTCGGGGCGATCTCAAGCGTTTTTGCGTAATCCGCCAACGCCTGATCATAGCGGCCCAGGCTGGCTAAAAGAAGGCCGCGGTTATGAAGGGCCTGGGCGTTGTCAGGCCTTAATTCCAGGGCTTTGTTGTAATCGGCCAACGCCAGGCCGGGTTTTCTTAACGCCCGGTAGGCCGTTGCCCGGTTGGAATAGGCCTGGACATAGGCGGGGCTCAGCTCGATCGTTCTATTGAAATCGGCCAGCGCCTTATCGAACTCCCCTTTTTCCAGGTAATGGAACCCGCGGTTGTGGTAGGGCCTGGATTTATGGGGCGATTTTTGGATCACATCGCTCCATAAGGTTATCCCGTCACGCCAGACGCTGTTGCGCTGGTAGGTTAATAGGGCATATACGATGACAATAGCAATAGCTGCATTTTTACGAAGGACGATGGACGAGAGACGATGGACGTTTTTTCGTCCTTCGTCCTTCGTCCCTCTTCCCTCGGGACTAAGTAATACTCCGATGCCCATCGCAAAGCCCACCATCGGCAGATAAAGCCGGTGCTCGAAGATCACGTGGGGGATGGTGATGATGGTGGATTCGACCGAAAGCGTCACGAAGAACCAAATGATGCCGAAGGATATCAACCGATGCGAACGGAATAATTTCACGGCAACGATGAACAATCCGGCAAGGAACAGAAAACAAATGAACGTCGTTCCCTGGAACAGGCCGTAAGACGCCGGGAAGTCATAATCGAAATTAAGCCCGGCCGGGAAAAAAAGCAACTTCACGTAATGGGCCACAACGCGAAATTGCGTCAGCAAATAAGGCAGCCAGTAAAGATAGTCCCCCTCGTGGGAACGGGACATTACGTCGATCGAGAGAATGCGGGCGAAATCGAATTTGTATAAAAAAGGGATGAAAAGGACGAGAATAAAAAATACAACGGTTGCCAGGATTGTTGTAGGGGCGGCTCTCTGAGCCGCCCTTCGAAGTCCCTGCCCTTCGCAGGGGGCCTGAGGACAGGCCCCCGTACGCCGATGGAAATAGAATTCATATATCAATATCATCACCGGCAACGTTAAGGCGATCTGTTTGGAAAGCATGGCGGCAATGGCGCACAATGCGGATAACGCGTATATTGGGGCGACCGACCGCATCGGCCCAACATTGCGACGCGCCGTGATATATAAACACATCGCCAACAAATAAAACATCGTCACCAATGACGTGAAGCGCTGACTGATGTAGGTGACGGCTTCGGTCTGGACGGGGTGGGTGAGGAAAATTAATGCGGCCAGTAGGGGCACAGCGCGCTGTGCCCGTACGATCCGCGGCGATCCCAGCGTCAGCGCAACAAACCACCACACCAAAAAGGCGTTGATCAGGTGGATGATCAGATTCACCAGATGATACCCGAAAACATCGAGCCGGTGGAAATGGTAATTCAGCGCGAAGGTCAGGAATGACAAACCCCTTGCCGGCGTTCCCTTGCTGTGCCAAATGACATTGATGTCGCCGAGATCGCGGATGGAAGGATTATTGACGATAAAATCCTTGTCGTCGAACTGGAAGGGGCTGTGGAGCGTGTTGGAGTAAATAAGAAGGCCGAGGAGGATGATTACGAGGGGCGATAGACGATGGACGATGGACGATGGATGGTTTTTGTCGTCCCTCGTCCATCGTCCCTCGTCCGTCATTTTATTCTTTTATACTCTGCTGCGCTTGGGAAACGTTGCCGCCTTGATCGAACGTCAGATAGATCGTCCGCTTGGGGTTTTCAGGGTCGCGCTGCGATCTGGCCTGTAATTTTCCGCTTTCGTCGAAATAGCTGCAGGTTTCCGCGTTGTCGTCCTTAAAAACGCATTCTTCTTTGACGCTAGCATCGGCTCGGAATACGCGGGCGATCCCCTCGCGTTTGCCGTTAATGACATTCATTTCACTGGTCAGTTTTTCTTCGTTGTCATAAAACTTGATGGTCCCTTCCATGACGCCCGCGCTGAATTTGGCGAGGCGTTTCAATTTGCCGTTCTCATGGAATATTTTTTCGACCCCGTCCAATAAGCCGTCTTTGTAATTGGTTTGGGCGGAAACCTCGCCGCTTTCATAATAATATTTGGCCGGGCCGCTTAAGGCGCCGTTTTTGTATTTCTCGACGCTTTTAAGGGCGCCGCTGCCGTAATAGGTTTTGTGGGTGCCGTTTTCAGGAGGGGCTTGAGTGGTTTCCTGTTGGGCCAGGGAGGTCGAGGCGATAAATGCCAAGGATATTAAAATGAACAATAATTTATGCATGGGGATCTCCTTTTTTTGATTATATCATTCGTGCATGGATTGGGAAGGAACATCTTAGATAATTTATTTTAGAAAAATGTTCGTTCAGTCATCAGACGTCAGTCGTCAGAAGTCGTCAGACTGATAGCTTCTGATGACTGATGACTGATGACTATTTCTTTAATGTTTCCAACCGTTTTAAATTATTTGTCGCGTCCGGATGGTTGGGGTACATTTGAAGCACTTTGTTGAAATATTTTTCCGCTTCGTCCCACTCCCCTTTTTTCGCGTGCTCGATGCCGATGCCGTTCAACGCCGCCGGGTGGTTGGGGTTAAGCTCAAGGGTCTTGCGGAAAGCTTCCAGGGCCTTGGGGGCATTGCCCTGCCTGGCGTAGGCGATGCCTAGATTCGCGTAATTCTCCACCAAATTATCCTGGAGCGCATTGGCTTTTTCGTAGAGCTCGATGGCCTTGCCGAGGTCATTTTCCCTGGCATAGATAAGCCCCAAATTGGCGTAGCCGGGGGCGAATTGCGGGTCGGACTTGAGGCTTTCCTGAAAATGGTATTTTGCCTTTTCATTTTCCCCCTTAAGGCCGTAGGCGGTGCCCAGGTTGTAATGGGAGCGCGCGTGCGTCGGGAATTGCTTGAGGATCTTTTCAAAAAAAACGATCTGGTCCTTGAAGTCTTTATTGCGCTGGACCAAAAGAAAACCGTAGGCGGCAACCAGGATGGCCGAGAGAATGATCAGGTAAACTTCTTTTTGGCGCAGCAGATATTTCCAGGCGAGATAGACGACCAATAAGATGATGCCGATCGAAGGCAGATACATCCAATGCTCGGACATGTTGGCGTTCATGGGGATGATATTGGCAACGGGCAGGTAGGTAACGAAAAACCAACTTAAGCAAAATGATACCAAGGGCTCCCTTCTTTTCATCAGGAAGATCCCGGCGATGAGGCAGCCAATGCCTATGACCGACAAGATCACTCCTGCATTGAGCAGGCTGAATTCCCAGGGGATGTTCCTTAACATGCTTAAGTTGACCGGCACGGCCAGTACGCCCAATATAGTGAAGAGCGCGCGGCTGCCGGTCAATAAACGCGGGATTATGCCTGGAATTTCCTCGGCCGTAAAGGCCGTCGGGAAATTAAAGACGGTGAGGCGCAACACCGCGTAAACGCCTAAGATCGCGAAGAAGGACCCGTATGAGCGTAGGATTGTTGAAAGCGGGCGCGCCCGCCTGCCGGCGAGGCAGGACCGTTCCCTACGTACGATGATATTGTACAAGATAAATAATAATGGTGTAATAATGGCGGATTCTTTGGATAACAAAGCACCGATGAACAAAAGCGATGTTATCAGCGGTTTTTTGAATTTAGCGTACGCGTAAAAAGAACTTAAAATGAAAAAGGCAACGAGGACATCCGCCCTGCCTGAGATGTAGGTGGTATTTTGCGTATGGATCGGGTGGACCAGCCAGACCAACGAACCCGACAGCGCCACCCAGAACCATTTTTTCCTGGCCGTTAGGGAAAGCTCATCGTTCATCAAAAGAATAATAAGATAGATTAAGGCGGCATTGAACATGTGAACGAGCGTGTTGACGATGTGATATCCGAAAGTGTCCAGCTTTCCGATCTTGTAATTAATGGCGTAGCTGAGCATCTGCAGGGGCCGGTAGAAATTGCTGGGCTGGTAGCTGAAATGGTGCACATCCGTCGTGAAGATCTTGCCGATATTGAATTCGCGGATGTATTCGTTGGGCGGAATGATGACATCGTCATCCCAGATAAATTCGTTGCGAAAGGAGTTGGCGTAAACGCCGAAACCAACGAGGCCTATCAGGATGAAAGCAGTTAGGTGGGCTTTAAAAGAAAGAGGTTTTGGTGCGGGGGCGGCCGCCGCCACATTCTTTATTTGTTTATTTCGGTTCTTTTTACCCACGATGGAACTTTATTTTGATTTGATTTCGTTGGCTTTTTGGAGCAAGGCCTGGGCTTCCTGCTCTTTCCCCATCGCCTGATAAATGGCGGCCAGCTTTATGTACGTGTCGGCGTGGGGTGAATTCAACTTGACCGCCTCTTCAAAAAATTGGCGGGCTTTCTCTTTTTGCCCCAACTGGTCGTAGATGTTGCCCAAATTATGCAGGATCCCGGGATGGCTGGGCGACAATTTCAGCGCTTTTTCATAATAGGCCATGGCCTCGTTCTGCTTGCCGAAGCGCAAATAGGCGCTGGCAAGGTTGTTGTAGGCGCGCGGGCCGTCGGGGTTGAGGTCAATGGCTTTTTTATAATTCTCGACGGCCTTATCCAGGTTTCCCTGGTTGCTGTAAATGATCCCGAGTGCGTCATAGGCGTCAAAGTAACGCGGATTGATCTTTAAGGTGCGCTCATAATGTTCGATGGCCAGATCGATTTGGTTTGTTTCCTTGTAGGCGTTGCCGAGGTTGAAATTGGCGACGTCGTAGTCCATGTTGAACTCGATCGCTTTCTTTAAATGTGGGATGGCCTTGTCGAATTCATCCTTGGCGTTATAAATGGCCCCGAGATTGTTGTGGGCGAAGGCATAATCGGGCTTAAGCTGGATCGCTTTCTTTAAGACCGAGATGGCGGCGTCATAGCGCTGTTCGGAAAAATAGGCGGTACTTAGATCAGAGTATAAACGCGCGCTGTTGGGCGCGTACTTGAGGAGCCCCTCGTAAAAGGCGATCGGGTTCTGCCAGGTCTTGTTCTGCTGGAAGGTCAGGTAACTGAACAGCGCGACGATCCCGATGACAAAGATAAGAACCGCGTTACGCAGCGGCGGAACATCGAATAGTTTTTTGGCCCCGTAGGCGACGATCACGATGATCCCGATTGAGGGAATGTAGAGCCAGTGCTCGGCCATGTAGGCGTTCACGGGAACGATGTTCGAAACAGGGATGATATTCACCAAGTACCACAGGAGCCCGAAGCTGATCAAGGCGTTTTTCCCGCGCATTTTTATGGCGGCCGTTACGATGGCGGCAACGACGACGATGCCGATGAGCGCTTTGGGATCAGCCCATTGGAACACGGGCCGGCCGTATTCCATGTGCAGATCAAGGGGCAAGAACATGATGCGCATGTAATTGGTCATGGCCACGAACGTCCCGGGCAGCCGTTGCATGATGCTTGTGCCCAGCGTCTGCGATTCGCCGATGGCGCCGATCGTTTCCGTGGCGCGAAGGATGATGTACAAAAGCCCCAGGCCGATGAGTGTGGCGAAAGACGTCCAGCGGATGGGCTTGCGGAAGACATAATGGTAGAGAAGCGCCAAGACCGGAAGGATGATCGTGTTCTCCCTTGAGCCCAAGGCGGCGATAAAGCTCAGCGACATGAAAGGCAGCAGCCACCAGCGCGGGCGCTGGGCGTATTGGACATAACAGGCGTAGGCGCTCAAAAGAAACACGGTCGACAAAGGGTCCGCCCGTCCCGAGATGTAGGTGACGGCTTCGGTGTGGATGGGATGAACGGCATAAACAAGCGCGGTCGTTGCGGAAAGGAAGAAATCTTTGAAAAGGGTCTGAATGAGCCAAAAGACGCCGAGGGCGACCAAGGCATGCAAGATCGTATTGGTCAGGTGGAAGCCAAAGGCGTTTTCTTTCCAGATCGTGTGGTCGATGATATAGGTCAGCGATTGCAGGGGCCGGTACGACGATGATTTTTGCTGGACGACCCCGTAGCCCAAGTTTTCCCTTAAGGCTTTGGCAACGGTATTCCAGCTTTTGACATCGGGATTGTTCTTGACGAGGTTGATGTCGTCCCAAAGCATCGGGCTTTGAAAAGTATTGCTGTAACTTAGGAAAACCAAGCCTACGATGCTCAAGACGGCCAGCAGGACAAAAACGGGATGGACGCCGCGTTTCTTCGGTTCCTCGGCTGTTCTTTTCTGGACGGTGACGGATACTTTGTCCTTTTCCCGCTCGAGTAGTTTCTTGACCTTGCGTTCCTTAAGGTTTAACCGCTGGGCGAGCTGCTGGGTCGAAAGGCGTTCTTTGTTCTCCAGGATGAATTTTTTTTCTTCGGGTTTCATGCGGGCTCTTTCTAAGGATGAAAGCTCACGATGGTGTTGAGTTGAATTTTAGGTTGGCTTTTTTGACGGACCGGCATATCAAATCAAAAGTCGATGTTTTGATGACGAAATCGTCAGCCTTCGCCCGTTCGGCATTGGCCGGGTCGGTGGGTTCCAATTTTGAAGTCGCGATGATGGTCTTAATGTTGGGCATTTGCTGTTTGAGCATTTTGCACAACTCGAAGCTGTCCATGTCCGGCAGAAAGGTGTCCAGGATAACGATGTCGGCTTGCAGTGCCTTTGCTTTTTCCAGGCCTTCTCTTCCTTTCTCTGCCGAGAAAATATGCTGATAACCGCTCTTGCGCAGCGCCTCCGCCATGCCCTGGTTTTCCTTGAGCTTGCTGTCGATCAGAAGAAGTTTAATGTTTTTGTTATCCTCTTTTTCAGGCGGGGTTTCCTCATTGGTCATGGCCTGGGCCGCGGGCCTTGATTTTAAAATGTTCCGATCGGCCATCTCCCCGAAAGATTTTTTTTGGGGCATTTTTAACAGATTTGGGTATTTGGCGTAAAGCCGGGCGGTTTCTTCCGAGATCAGGTCTTTGCGGATAAGTTCTGACAGGCACATCTCCAGGGTGTGCATCCCTTCTTTTTCTTTTTCCTCCATCTGGCCGCGGATCTCGATAAAGTCTTTGCGCCGGATGAGATTGCGCACCGCCATCGTCCCGAGCATGGTTTCCGTGGCCAATACCCTTCCCTCTACGTCTTTGCGCGGGATGAGTATCTGATAAATAATGGCTAACAGGTTACCGGAAAGCTGCGCGCAGATCTGCTCGCGGTCGCTGGGGCCGTAGGCGTCGATGATGCGATTCAGCGTTTCAACGGCGTCGCTGGAGTGGATGGTCGCGAAGACCAAGTGGCCGGTTTCGGCGGTCGTGAGCGCCATGGAGATGGATTCTTTGTCCCTCATTTCTCCCACGACGACGACATCCGGGTCTTGGCGCAGCGCGTATTTCAGGGCGCTGGCAAAGGAGTCCGTGTCGGAGCCGACTTCCCGCTGGATCACCAGGCTTTGTTTGGAATCATGGACATACTCGATCGGGTCTTCAATGGTGATGATCTTGCACTTGCGGTCGCGGTTGATCCGGTCGATTAGATACGTGAGTGTAGTGCTCTTGCCGCTTCCGGCCGTCCCCGCCAAAAGCACCATGCCCTTGCGTTTTTGTATGAGGGTGTCGATCACGGGAGGCAAGCCCAATTCTTCCAAAGTCGGGATATGGGACGGCGTAATGCGCACCGTGGCGGCGATTTCCCCCTTTTCCATGTGGACGTTGACGCGGAATTGAAAATCGCTGAGGGCCTTATAAGAGAAGTCCAGCTCGTGGGTCTTAAGAAAAGTGTCTTTTTGTTTTTCGATCAGTATCTCAAAAATGATTTGTTTAAGGGCGGAACCCGAAAGGGGCGGGATGTCCTGGTCGGGATTAAGCTCGCCGTGCACCCGGTAAAGCGGGTGCTTATTGGTCACCAAATGAAGGTCAGAGGCTTTCTTTTGGGAGGCTTTTTCCAATAAAGCTCGAAATGTCAGCTGGGACATAGCCATAGTCTAGCATAAATGCGGAAAATTCTGAATCGAAAATCTTTTGATTGTTCACCTCTACTGTTGCTGTAAAGAAAGACTTCGTTTTAATTCTTCTAAGTAACCCGGGGGCACTTTCAGGCCGAATTCCACGGCCTTGAGCATATCGTTCGCCGCCTCCTGCCGCCGGCCCAGCGCATTATAAGTGATGGCCCGGTTATAGTAGACATTGGGATGCGTAGGATCGACGCGCAGCGCTTCGTTAAACGCCTTGAGCGCTGCGATGGGCCGTCTCTTATTCAACAACGCGACACCAAGCTTGACGTGCGGAATGAGCAAGTCGGGAGACTTCTGTGTCACGTCTTGCCACAAGCTGATATCAGTGCGCCAGACCTTGTTGCGCTGGTAGGTCAGGAAAGACAGGATAACGGCATAAATGATGAAAAAGATAATCACTTTCCTGTTATCTTTAAATAACATCCATCCGCCGTAGGTTAAGGCCATGAAAAAGCCAACGGAGGGCAAATACAGGCGGTGTTCGAACATCACATGGGTGATGGTGATGAAGCTGGACTCCGCACTCAAGCACAGAAAGAACCAGAAGATCGCGTAAGAGAAAAATACGTGCCGCCGGCAGAGCTTAACGGCCAAAACGATAACCATCAAAAGGAATGCGAAGCTTAATAGGGTTTGCGCCTCAAAGAAATGTTGGGACGTGGGCACGTCGTGGATCAAATTCTGGCCGAGGGGCACGAAAAGCAGCTGCAGGTATTTTATAATGACGCGGGGCTGCGTCAGAAAGTAAGTGAAGCTTGTCAAATGATCGCCATAGTGCGAAGCTGACTGCGCTTGGGCGTTCAGGACGGCAAGGATATCAAACCGGTAAAGGGCGGGAATGATCAGCAGAAATGACAGGATGATCGCCGTGTGAAGCGCCTTGGCCCTCCCCTTTTCTTTTGGGGAGGCGAGAAAAAGATATTCATACAGAATGATGTTCAGCGGCAGCGTGAGCGCTGTTTGCTTGGTGAGCATGGCCGCAACGGCACACAGCGCGCTTAATGCATATGTAGGGGCGCGGTATCCGCGCCCTACGAAGGGCGGGGAAACCCCGCCCCTACGTGCCGCGATATACAAACACATTGACAACACATAAAACATCATCGCCAACGATGTGAAGCGTTGGCTGATATACGTCACGGCCTGGGTCTGGATCGGGTGCGTGAGGAACAATAATGCGATCAGGTAGGAAAATAGATCGTGATGTTTTTGTAGGGGCGGCTGGGTTTCCAGCGTTAATCGCACGAACCACCAAACGAGAAAAGTGTTTATAAGATGAATGAGAAGATTAACCAGATGGTACCCAAAGGTATCGAGGCGGTGGAAATGGTAATTGAGCCCAAAGGTCATGAAAGCGATGAGCCGGCTGCCGCCCCAGCGCGAGTTCAAGATAGCCTTTGGGTCAAAAGCCTTTCTAATGGATGCGTTCTCTATAATATAGTCTTTGTCATCGAACTGGAATGGCCCATGAAGGCTGTTGGAGTAGATGAGGACGCCAAGGAGAACCAACAGGGAAAGAAGAATGAAATGAACGTAGCTTTTCTGAATCATTAAAAGGGTCTGGTTTAGAGGCGCAAACGCACAAAAGATTCTTACATTTAATTGACTATTTTAATCGTTTTTGGTTATAATGACAATAATCTTCAATAATAACGTAGGGGCACAGCGCGCTGTGCCCCTACAAGGCAATTCAAGGAATATTTCCATGAAAAAAATAGGTGTTTTAACCGGCGGCGGCGATTGCGGCGGGCTTAACGCCGTCATCAAGGGCGCGGCCCTGATGGCCAACAAGCTGGGGATACAGTCTTACATCATCCCCAACGGTTATGCCGGTTTATATAATCTGGTCGATTTCACGCAACTGGTCGAATTAACGCCGCAGCGAGCAGATCTCATCAACACCAACCTTGCCGGTTCCGACGCCGGGCATTCGCGCGTCAAGGTCAAGAAAATCGATGATGAAAAAAAATATGAGCGGATCAAAAAGGGCTTGAAGAAATTCGACATTGAAGGCCTCGTCATCAGCGGCGGCGATGACACGGGGTCCGTCATGGTGGATCTGGCCGGCCAGGGCATTAAATGCATCCACGCGCCCAAGACCATGGACCTGGACCTGCAATCGTATTCGGTGGGGTTTGATTCCACCGTTAACCGCATCGCCGCGTTCGTGGAAGATCTGAAAACAACGGGACGTACGCATAGCCGCATTTTGGTCATGGAAGTATTCGGCCGTTACGCCGGCCACACCGCTTTTCGCGCCGGGGTGGCTTCCGACGCGGACGCGATCCTTATCCCCGAGATACCGGCTGACATGGATATTTTATACGAGCATTGCAAGAACCGTTACATGGAACGCATGGCCGCAAGCGATATCAAGTCGGCCACCTACATTATCGTTGTCGCTGAAGGCTTGAAAGATGCCAGCGGCAAAGAGTTGGTCGATGAAGCGGCTGGCGTGGATGCCTTTGGGCACAAACGCTTGGCCGGCGCGGGCAGATACGTGAGCAACGAACTTTCTAAACGCTTCAAGGCCGATCCAAGCGTTCCTGAATTCTTGAAAAAGCAAAATATGTACGTCAAAGGCATTTACGAATGGCCGGAGGTGCGAGCCCTTGTCCCCGGGCATCTGGTGCGTTGCGGGCATTCCTCGGTCTATGATGTCAACTTCGGCAAAGAAGTCGGCGGCGCCGCCGTCGTCCTTTTGAAGGACGGTTTGAGCGGCGTGTCGGTCGTCGGCCTTAAAGACGGCGTCATCCAATACAGCAAGACAGAGCAGCTCATCAAGCAGCGCCACGTGGACCTTAAAACGGTCGCCTATTTCGAGAGCTTAGGCGTCTGCTTCGGCCGCCCGCCTCAGGAGGTCACTATCTCCGCCAAAGAACACACCGGGCCCATCGACCGGTTCATGTGATGTCGGAATCTCTTAGAAAATCTATCATTTTCTTGACGCTGAGCCTCTTAACGGTCTCAGCGTTTTTTATTCGGCTGGAGAATTTCAAGAACAGCCAGGCGCGCTCTATTGATGAGGTCGTCTTTTATCGCATGGGTTATCAAATGACAAAGAACCCCTGGGATTACAATACAATCCCTTATGGTATGGAATTGGCCTCGAGAGGGCGAGAACTTCCGGCATACTTTTTCCAAACACTTTATCAACACCCCCCTCTGTTCACCATTCTTTTATCTCTTTCAATGAGGATGTTTGGCCCCAGTGACATTGGAGCGGCGCTGGTTCCTTTGTTTTTTGGGGTCTTACTGATCCCGTTAACTTATTTTTTAGGGCGTCTTGTTTCTGATTGGCGCATCGGATTAGTATCGGCATTCTTATTGTGGATGGACCCGATAAATATCATATGTTCTCAGAAGATCTGGATGAGCACTCCCGTGGCCTTTTTCCATCTTTTATCCAGCTCATGTTTTATTTACGGATTAATAAAGGAAAAGCCTCATTATTTTATTTTTAGTGGCATCGCAAGCGGATTGGGAACCGTCACCGTATATACTGGTGTATTGCCAGTGATAACCCACGCTATCTTTGCCGTATGTTATAAAAGAGAATTATTTAGAGTGAGGCCATTTATTATCGGTCTTTTCATACCGGTCTTATTTCTTATCCCTTGGATGATATGGAATGCCCAAGTGTACGGATTGAACGATATTATAGGCACATTCTTTAAGATATTTCCCCATGCCTTAACAGTGATCAATTCCGTTAAGCCCTATGGTTTGCCGATCATATTCGGATTGTTATTTTATTTTGTTTTTAGAAAGAGGTTGAAGGAAATATTAGGAGCCCAAGATAAAATCACCCCTATCTTTGTTGAAAAATTGCAACGGCTCTTACCGATCGCTCTTTTCGGATTGTTTATTATCGCTATTTCCAGAGCGCTTATTAACAGTTTTCATTTAGATTATATGCCCGGTACATCATGGGGGAATTTTGGCTTTAGAGATGGTTACCGGGGGTTATTCTATTTTGCTCAGTTACTGAAGTTTTCTTTGATATATTTGTTGTCTTTTGCGGCCCTATTTCTTTATGGCCACAGCGGCAATAAAGGCGCGCTCTTTATCAGGTTAAGCGCCGCAGTTACATTGTTGTTTTTTGTCATTTGGGGAAATTATCAATCTCGCTATATTTTGCCGGCACTTCCTTTTTTGATAGTTTTAGCCGCCATAGTCCTATACGATCTCATGGATCATTTGAACCGATTCCAACATTTTATTCCCAGGGTGGCACTAAAAGCCTTTTTGATCCTCTTTTTATCTTTTAGTGTCTGTCGTACAATTTATATAAATCTTATTATCAGCTTTCCTCACCAGTTCTGTTATTTTTGATTCTTATTTTACTTAGCCGGACCATTCTATATAATTTCTCTTTGGGTATTTCTTAAAATCCCATCCACTATTCCCAAAAGCGCATATTTAAGCTTCTTTGGGACCGAGCCTCCATGAAAACACATGACGATTATTGAGGCGATGAGCCGAAAAAGTCTTGATAAAGCCCAGCAAGGATCCCTCAATAAGTATTCCAGGGACAATATCATCCCATTACGGGCCATAAAATAACGGCGAAGAGCCGAATGATTAAAAATATGCAGTTTAAGCCAGGGAATATGGACCGTATTTTCACCCACCGGATGTTTCATCAGCGGCATTGAGGATAGCAAAACCTTATACCCATGGTGCCTGGCTTTCAGGCAATATTCGTGGTCGACCGCATCAATAAAGAATTCATCCCTGAATCCACCGATCTTCTGGTAAATCTCCAATGAAACAAGGCTCCCTGACGTGATAACCGTCTTCACTTCTTTGAATGTTTTTTTCCGATCCGAGCTGATTGGATGAACAATAGTGTTTGTTTTTTCGTCAATATAATTGGAGCCGATGACGGCAATCTTAGTTTTCTGTTCGTAAGAATCGTAAATTTCTCTAAGAGCGCTAAGCATATTCTCTTGCGCGGTGGTATCTTGGTCAAAGGTAAGTACCCATTTATAGCCGTGACCGATAGCGCATCGGGCTCCTTGGTTCAAGGCCGTAGCCACCCCTAAATTCCGGGTATTTAATATTAAATGTATATTAAGTTCCTTTGATATATGCTCAAGATTTTTTCGCGCCTGTTCGTTAGAAGCATTGTCAATAATGATGATATTTCTTATTTGGGATTTGAGCGCAGCGATCTGCTTAAAGAAATGAGGAAGTGGATGATATGTTACAACAACGGCGCCAACATTCTCAGGGGCCGGCTTTAAATCAGTTATTTCCTGATTAATAGGACGCATTCTTCTCCCGAATCTTTATCGACCATGATTTTTATCACGCACCAGAGTTTATAGACGAGCGCTTTCAGCGTACTTAGGATAGATGGGTTTCCCATCGGGCTATCATTGCCATTCTTTATGTCAAAACTAATTCTTCCTAACAAGGCCGAGAAAACGGCCGTTGACCAAGATTTATAATTATTAAACCCCGTTTTTTCTGCCATTTTTCTTAAGGATTGGGGTGAGAAAATATGAATATGTCTGGGGACGTCAATTCCAGCCCAGTCTCTGCCAAAGTAAGCATGGCCGAAGCTTTTTGTATTTGGTGTAGCAGCCACAATGGCCCCTCCTTTTTTAAGGATTCTACGGCATTCTTTAAGCGTATCGATAGGATGATGCAGATGCTCAATTACGTGATTTAGGATAATGGCATCAAATGAATCGCTTTTGAATTGGATCTTTTCTAACGGCCCCACATGAATTTCGCAATGATATTTTGACCGGGCATTTTGTGCAGCTATAGGATCGACTTCTTGGCCAACGACTTGCCATCCCCTTTTTTTCATTAAGCTTAATTTCTCGCCATTTCCACACCCGACTTCAAGTAATCGGCCGGGTTTTAAATTCTTAATATACATGTATATGCGGTCAATCCTTTCTAAACTGATAACATTCAAAGCCCTCAGAAAACACAAGACCAAGGTCTTCAAGGTATTTTCTTTTTTAAGAGATAAGGCTTCTTTTCCATGGGTTATATAGTTTTGATAGGCTTTTCCCATGTCTTCCTCATAAGGACAAGGATCCAGCCAAAGAGTCCCGCAGTCGATATTGGGGCATTGATTCATTGACCAAACCCCGTTAGAGCCAAAAAGACGATCATGAAGTTTTGAATAGAGCAACACCCCTTTTTCGCCACAAATGCTGCAATTTGGCGCAGGGTCGCTGCGGATGGCATCATCGCTATTTTTATCAGCAGACATAATTATAGAAAATAATTTATTTTAATAATATAGGCGGATTCTTAAAAAAATTATTTATCCAAAGGCGATCTTCCGGGGAGATCATTTTTTTCCAGACTACAAAGACAAATAAGCTCAAGACCGCGATAAGATAGAAGGTCTTGGTCGAGGTATTAACCAACAATAGGCTGAATGATAAAATCATCACCGAAGCGAGGGTCATCAGGATTAGCGGTAACCATTCCTTGGCCCTTATGTTTAGCAAGCGGCAAGAAATAAAAAATAGAATGGCGGAATCAAAAAATACGCGGGCCAACCAGGCAATCGCCGCGCCGGTGGTCCCCATGGACTTAACGAGAAGCCACAGCGTCAAACAATAAAATGGCAGTTCAGCCAAATGGAGTTTTGCCGCTATCTCGGGCTTTCCCATGCCGTGGATAAGATTGATGGCAATCTGCCCCAGGCAGTTCAAAAAAACGGCAATCGACAAAAGGCGTAGAACTGTCGCGCTGTTTAAAGCAAATTCCCGGCCAAGCCAAATGTCAAAGAGTTCAAATGCAAATGTTGAAATGACAAGGACGATGGGAAAGACTGAAATAAATACATATTTAAGCCCGCCGATAAATAAACGGGCTGTTCGTGGCGGGTCTTCCTTATAAATGGCGCTTATGGCTGCAAATAATACGCGTGATAATGCGCCGGGAATGACCCATAATTTTGTAATGGCTTCATAAGGCGTCGTGTAATAGGCTACGGCTTTCACGGATAACACGGCCCCGATGAGAAAACGGTCAAAATTGACCAATAGGGGCGAGATCACATTGCTCAGCAGCATCCATCCCCCAAAACTGAATAATGGCCTAATAAGATTTCTTCTGACAGATATGGAGGATCCCAGTGAAGGCAGGACCTTAAAAGAGAGCCTTATGAAAACAATTAAAGCAATTAAGCGGATCATTATTAGGGTAAAAATGATGGGAATCAAGCTGCTTGAGAAAGGGATCACTAAAAGAGGACCAAGAAATATCAGCATGCCCATGGGGATTTGGACCAGATTATCCAGATCAAAACGCTGAAGGGCGTTCAGGACCCCTCTAAAACCGGTCGTAAGCGTGATAATGGGTATGCTTATAGAAAGGAAATAAATCGATATCAATGTCTCATGGCGCAGATGCGCGGGGATATTAAGGACCGAATATACAAGCCATTCAGACAATGAAATTGATATCAGGGCCCCGATCACGCCAACGATAAGTAGCAGCAACAGCGAGGTCCATACTAATGGGGCGGATTCAGTGCGATCCTGCGAAGAAAGGCTCCTGGCCAAATGATACGTCAAGGCCCTTCCCAATCCGAGATCGAATATGTTGAAATAACCGATAATGCTCCAAATTAAAGTCAGGATCCCCAATCGTTCGATGCCAATTCCTTTGAGGATCATTGGCAAGGCCACCACAGCCGCGATAAAAGGCACGCTGGAGCCGATCAAGTTATATATCGAATTTTTTGCGAGCCTTTTCCTGCTTATATCGAGGGGATTTTTCATGAAATTGAAGAAGGTTTTTTAGTGAGGCGCTCGGTTATTTCAAGGATTTGTTTACCGATAATTTTGGGCGAACATTTTTGTTGAAAGACGTTATAGGCATTCCTGCCCAATTTCTCCCTTAAAGCAGGATTATTAGAGAGCTCTGAAATGGCGGATGCGAGGCTTCGGGGGTCTGCCGATTTGCATAAAAATACATTCTCTTCGTGCGTGAGCAGCTCCTTTATGGCAGGTGTTTCGGCAGTAATGATAGGCTTCTTCATCGCCATGGCTTCATATACTTTGTGGGGTATAACCATTTGTGTTTTTCTTGTATTGCCAAATAGGCCCAGGCAGATCGAGGCCTTCGCCATATATTCCGACAATTTTTCATAAGGCATCGAAGGATAAAAAGCTATATTTGTTATGCCCTCCTTTTTTGCTTTATCTAAGCAATCGGCTAACATGAGCCCCTCTCCTATCATTTGAAGTTTAATACGCGGCACCAATTTGGCCGCTTCAATAATGTATTCACAGCCATGGAGAGGCTGAAATTCACCGTGAAAATGGACAATGCATTGATCTGTGGCGCTTTCTTCTCGGGGATACATCACCGAATTATCCGAACCGACAAAGATGCGCACAATTTTATCCTTGTTTATTTTCAGCTCGTTGACGAAATAATCGATGTGCTGGTCGGTATCAAGGATGAGCACATCCGCCAAACGGCAGGACAGCCGGTCAAGGCATCGCGCGATCCTCGCCAACAAACTGTCGGGCGCGAAGGTTTTCCTGTCATCCGTTAACGTCTGGTATATGGAGACAAAAACGTCAAAGATGATCTTTTTTTTGGTGAACAACCGAACGAACGGCACGAAAAAATGCCCCAGAAAACCCACGAAGATAATGTCGCTTTGGTGGCGGTATTTCAGGAATTTGAAAAAAGAGATGAAGTACCGCCGGGTCTTTTTGTGCGGGTAAGAGCAGTCGTGGACCGTGAAACCTGATTCCGTCAGCGCCTTAAGGATCACGCGGGTGCGGGAATAGGTCGCTTCCCTGCCCGGCAGATAACATATACGGATATTCATGGGGGATCTAAAAAGGCATCAATGGATTATTTTTCTTTTTTGGCGAGCTCAATTTTTTTAATCCGATATAGGGCATCTTCCAATAAACGGCGATTGGCCGCAATAAGGTCTGATACAATGCCGATGACAAGTAATTGGAACCCGATGATCGTCAGTATAGCCGCTAAGATCAACGATTGGATCTTGCCTTCTCCCCCTGTTAACAGGTAATAATACAAGAATCGGCAGCCGATAAGAAAAGCGATAAGGACCAAAGCAGACCCCAGATTGATGAACAGCCGAAACGGGTTGAACATGGAGTAAACACGGATAATGGTTACGATAGACCTTTTCAGGTATTCGGGGGTCGATTTAAACAGCCGCGACTTACGTTTGACCTCGTTGGTGGTGATGGTGATGTTGGCGATCGCCAAGTTTTTATTTTCCGCCTGGATGATGCTCTCTAAGGTATACGTGTAATCCGAGATGATGTTCAAATGCAACGCGGCCTCCCGGCTGTAGGCGCGAAAGCCCGTGGTCGCATCCTCTATTTTCGAGCCGGACAGTTGGCGCACGACCCATGTGCCCAGCCGTTGTAAGCGTTTCTTGAGCCACGAGAACTGCGCGACGTTCTCGATGTCGCGGTTGCCGATCGTGATGTCCGCCTTGCCTTCCAAAATGGGTTGGAGGAGTCGGGGGATGTCCTCTCCTTTGTACTGGCCGTCGGCATCGGTATTGACGATGATGTCGGCCCCGCGTTTTAAGGACGCGTCCAGCCCGATGGCGAAGGCGCGGGCCAGGCCTTTTCTTTTGGTCAAGCGGATGACGTGATTAACGCCGTGCGCTCTGGCCACCTCCGAGGTGTTATCGATGCTGCCGTCATCAATGACCAGCGTTTCGATGGTGTCGATGCCTTTAATGGATCTGGGAAGATCGGCCAGCGTCTTGGGCAGGCTTTCGGCCTCGTTCAGGCAAGGAATTTGAATGATCAGTTTCATGTCCTCTCCCTTTTTAAAATTAAACGTGATAAACGTTTTTCCAATACGCCTTTAACGTTTTTCTTTTCTTATCGATCCACGCGTCATTCTCCATATACCATTGGATCGTTCGCTGGATGCCCTTTTTGAACGAAACTTTCGGCCGCCAGCCTAACTTGAACAATTTGGAACAATCGACCGAGTAACGGAAATCATGCCCGGGCCGGTCTTTGACGAACTGGATCAGCGTTGAAGGTTTGTTAAGGTATTTAAGAAGCGTTGTGGCTGTCTTAAGGTTGTTCTGCTCGAAATAACTGCCGATGTTGTACATCTCTCCCGTCTTTCCTTTTTTTAACAGAAAAAGGATCGCCTTGGCGCAGTCGGTCACGTAAAGCCATTCGCGGATCTGCCGCCCCCGGCCGTAGACAGGGATCTTTTCATCGTTCAAGGCTTTGGCAAGGATGACGGGAACAAATTTCTCCGGGTATTGCCAGGGGCCATAATTATTCGACGGCCGGACAATGAGCGCCGGAAAGCCGTATGTTTCGATGGCGGCCCTCACCAGGAATTCGCCCGCCGCTTTGGTCGCTGCGTAGGGATTTCTAGGCTTAAGCGGCGCGTTTTCCTTGAATTTTCCTTTGATGCTCTGGCCGTAAACTTCATCTGTTGAAATATGAATGAATTTCCTGACTTTGTGCAATAACGAAGCCGTGATGAGATTTTGCGTGCCGGTAATGTTGGCCTTGATAAAGGGGTTGGCATCGAGGATGCTTCTGTCCACATGGGTTTCGGCGGCAAAGTGAACGACGCTGGAGGGCCGTTCTTTCTTAAAAATACTGTTGAGCTTATTGAAATCAGTGATGTCTGCTTTATAGAAGGTTATTTTCTTTCGCACGCGTTTAAGGCGCTCAAAGTCCCCGGCGTAGGAGAGATTATCCACAACAACAATTTTCTGGTTTTTCTGACAAGCTTGCCGGACGAATTCGCTGCCGATAAAGCCGGCGCCGCCGGTTACGAGGATCTTAGGTATTCCTTGACGCATTCTTTGATGACCTCTTTGGGTGTCCTGACCTTAAAGCCGGCCTTTTCGAGTTTGGCCGTTGACAGGAGCAGGTTGGTGCGTTTTAGTTTCAGATTTTTCAGTTTGATGACCTTATAGGCGTGTTTTTTCACGGCCGCCTTATTATAGGTGTTCAGGATATCGTTGTAATATAGCCCGCCCTTGAGGGCGATGTTGTACGTTCCCTTCGCATTTTTTCTGATCAGCAGCTTCAGTGCCCTGATAAAATCCGGGATATAGGTGATGCTGTTGGGATTGTCGATCACCTTCTTGAAAGAAAGCAGCTTGGTCAGGATGTTTTTAGGGTGCGGACGGTTGTCCAGCGGCACGCGGATGCGGGCGATCAGGATATCATAATGCTTGCTCAACTGCTCCAGGGCGTTCTCGGCGTAAATCTTCGAGCGGCTGTAATACAGATCGTAATAGTCGGGGATCTTTGTTTCGGTAATGGGCGCAGGCGTGCCGTGGTAGATGCAGCCGCTGCTTAGATGGATGAGCTTGATGTTTTCGCGCAGGGCGGCTTCGGCCAAAAGAAGCGGCACGTACGCATTGGCCTGCAGGGTCTTGTCAAGGGCCGCCTCGCAGCCATCGACGTTCTTTTTCCCCGTATGGCCGATGCAGTTGATGATGATTTTTGGTCTATATTTTTTGATGAGGCCGTATACGTCGTTAAAGGTGCGGATCCTTTTGGTAGAAACAGGGCACTTGAGCTCTTCTTGAAGCCGCTCGCCGATAAAACCTTTACCGAGAATGAGGATATCTTTACCCATGTTTGGCGATTCTTTGAAGATAGTGGCCGTACGTTGTTTTGTAAGAGGCTCCCAGCTTGGATAATTGCCTGGCGGAGATAAACCTCATCCGATAGGCGATCTCCTCCACGCTGCCGACCATCATGCCTTGGCGCTCTTCAATGGTCTTGATGAAAACAGAGGCGTCGATCAGCGAATCGTACGTTCCCGTATCCAGCCACGCATAGCCGCGGCCCAACAGCTGGACATTTAGTTTACGGCGTTTTAAATAGGTTTGGTTAACGTCCGTGATCTCAAGCTCCCCTCTTGCGGAGGGCTTGAGGCTCTTGGCTATGGTGATGACGCTGTTATCATAGAAATATAACCCTGTCACCGCCCAGTCGGAGCGCGGGTTGTTCGGTTTCTCGACAATGGAGGTGGCCTTGTTGTTTTTGTTAAAGGAAACGACCCCGTAGCGCTTCGGGTCCGCGACCTGGTAGGCAAAAACGCTTGCCCCTGATTTCCTTGATTTCGCCTGCTGAAGAAGGCGGGTCAGTTTATCGCCGTGAAAGATGTTATCGCCCAGGACAAGGCAGACATTGTCTTTGCCGATAAAATCTTCCCCGATCAAAAAAGCCTGCGCAATGCCGCTGGCCCTTTCCTGGATGGCGTAGGATATGTGGATGCCCAAATGGCTTCCGTCACCGAGCAGGTTGGTGAAATTATATTGGTCTGTTGGGGTCGTGATGATGAGGATATCTTTGATGCCGGCCAGCATGAGCGTGGAAAGCGGATAATAGATCATCGGTTTGTTGTAAACGGGCAAGAGCTGTTTGCACACGCCTTTGGTGATGGGAAATAACCGTGTCGCCCTGCCTCCTGCTAAGATAATGCCTTTCATGGTCAGGCTCCCGCCTTTTTTAGTTTTTGCCACAATGAGCGAGGCTCGCCCCGACATAATGTCGGTGCGGCCTCTCATACTAATATTAATAAAATAAAGTATAGCATTCAAGGGCGGATCTGTATATGGATTATACGAAGAAAATACAACTAAAAGGATATTAGGGGATTAGGGAATTAGGTTGGAGGTTATCAGGATATCAGAATATCGGTTACGGGTTTTCCCAATAGCCCAATATCCTGATTTCCTGCAGCCCGATAACCGGATAACCTGATATCCTTGATCATAGTTCTTCCATGATGATCTTTTTAAGGATGACCCAACGGAAGAAATGCAAATCCAGCAGCTGTTTCAGGCGCAGGGTACGGCCGGTGTTATTTAATATGCCCAAGAATAACGTCTTCTTTAATTTCCTGTAATTTTTTTGAGACGCGCGGAACCGGCCGTTGACATTGAGGGTGTTCAATCCCCAGTCATGTTGGAAAATATAGGCCAGGCTGTCCGATGCCATGGCGGCATGGGCGTTATCCGGGGGCACGTCCACGTCGTAGAGCCCGTTTTTAAGGTCAAACCCTACGGTGGTGCGCAAGTCCATCAGGTAGATGTGAACAGGCTGAAAATAATTGAACGGCGGCCGGGAAAGCAGCCAGATGAAAAAACGGTTATTGTGCGCGTAAAGACGCGCGATGTACTGCTTGGCCAATTCCGAAAGTTTTTCTTTGGGGATCGATTCGTTCTTGCGCAGCGGTTTTCGGAAAATATCGTAATCTTTTTTGTATTTTTCCAGGGCCTCTTTATTGTCGTGCGCTTGGCCCACGGCCCATTCATCACCGGGATATAAAATGACCGGTGTCGTTGAGGTCTCCGTCTTAAGGAATTCAAGGGCGTCGAAAACGGTATTGATGGCGTCGTTGTGATAGGCGTTGTCTTCGTTCGAATAATAAACGAAACTGGCGAACGGCACGGTGTGTTTGGGCCTGAGGGCCTCGATCTGCAATTTCATGGAGGCGAATTTCTCCCTGGCGAGCTCTTTGCGGATCATGATCTGTTCGGGGTTGCCGCCCCAGTTCGCGTAGCTGAATTGCGTCAAAAGGACGTCGATCGTGCCGGTATTCTGGAGGATCTCCTTGACGATCCAATGGCTGTCGACCACGCAATCGTTGACGTTCAGGACCTTCTGCCCACCGGCCTCCATAAAAAGCCAAGAGTCAATGAAAGGCACCCGCCCGCACATGACCTTAAAATCATCGGTTAAGTTAAACCATTTATGATCGGGAAGCTCTCGCGTCTTAAACCCGAGGTTTCGGCAGTATTCGATGACCTTGTGGTCTTTGGTCGTTTGGAATAGAACGGTGATGTTCTTGCGGTATTGCTCAGGGATCTTTTTGATGACCGGAGGGCAAAAATGATCAGGATGCTCGTGGGAAAACCAGATGTGCGTTACCTTGCCGAAATCGTCCATCGAGAACGGGGTCTTTACCAGCAGGTCCCAGCCGTTATTGAATACCGGCCCAAAGAGCCACGGGTCTGACATCAAGCGGATATTTTTGTACGATACAATGAAGGAGGCGTGGTTGACCCAATGGATCTTGATCTTGTCGTCCATGTATGCCTTATTTTTTGTAAAATTGCGTTCCTTTGTCGATCCTTGGCCGGGCGTTCTTGAGGCGCCAGAGGTTGGTGTCGCGCAGCGAATAAACGCAGCCGCAGTACTCTTGCTTGTAAAATTCTTCGCGTTTGGCGATCTCGTACATGCGGGCCGAGCCGCCGAATTTGCGCCAGTTGTAACTCCAGTAGACCATACCGGGATAACGGCTGGCGGCGCGCATCCCGCATTCATTGATCTGGTCCATGTCTTTCCAGCGGGATAATCCTAAAGTGCTGCAGAAAACGTTGAAGCCGTTCTCTTTGGCGTACAAAGCGCTTCGTTCAAAGCGCATGTCAAAGCACATGGTGCAGCGTTTGCCTTTTTCCGGCTCCCATTCCAGTCCCTGCACTCTTTTGAACCAGTTGTCGCGGTCGTAATCGGCGTCTATGAAAGGAATGTTCATCTTTTGGGCGAAGCGGATGTTCTCGTTCTTGCGGATCTCGTATTCTTCCCGCGGGTGGATGTTGGGATTATAGAAAAAGATCGTGTAGTCAATGCCGGATTCGGTCAGTGATTCCATTATTTCCCCGGCGCACGGCGCGCAGCAGGAGTGGAATAAAATTTTTTTTTCGCCGTTAGGAGGTGTTAATTTTGGTCGGATATTCTGTTTGTTCATCGAAATGACATGCAGAGGCTGATGCCTTGGCTCCTTCGTTGGTTCTCTCATTTTTTGTCTAATATTATACTCCAGCGACCCCTGTCTAGCTTCATATGAATATTATTTCTCCCTCCATGCATTTTTTCCTGCGCGCTTACGTTTTTTATAAATTTTTCAACTCTTTTTCCTTCCTCTTTAGAAGTTTTATAGTACACATGATTGTTGTAGTAATTAAGTAACGAGACATACAGTATAAAGAAACTAAAACAAATAATCAAATGGCGCTCGTGTATTCTTTTCTTAAGCGTATAGATACTAATAAGGTGAGATATTAAAAGGATGAACATGATTTTTTGGATATAAAAATACCGGTGCGCCCAAATAAGCCAGCTTCCATCGAAATGCTCCGTCCCATAACGCAGCAACGGCAGAAGCGTCATGACAAGGATAATATAACAGAAGATAGTGAGATTGCAGGGGTTGTATTTCTGTGTTGTGTGCAATTTTAAGGCGACCGCCGAGATGAATATAATGATGCCGGCCGATATGGCCGGGACCAAGGGTTCAAGGCCTTTGTAAAATAAGAATATACTTCCTTCGTTCCCAAAAAACGTCTCAAAGATCACTCTGTCCGTGAGAAGCCGTAGTGTCGTATGTACCGTAGGAATGAAAGGCGTAGTAACAGGCCCATCGGTCGAGCGGATCCCGAAGCAAAGGTAGATAATCGTTACGAGAATAAGATATAAATAACATTTTGAAAAGGGCTTAAAAGGTTCTCTAAACATGTTAATTACGTAAACCGGGATGAGGATAAAGGAGGATGGAGGCGAGAATATTAAGAAAGTCATCAGGCACAGTCGCAGGGCCATCCAAAGCCGTTTCTTTGGAAATGGCGACAAAGTTAACAAAATCAATATTAATTTGAGATTCCATATCGAATAGTCGGAGCAAGTTATCAGGACATGGTTTCCCAATGGGATCGCGGCAATCGAAATGCACACAATAAACCTGATCCTGTTGCTTGAGATAATGTGTTTGAACGCTGAACTGTAGAATAGAGAGAATGAAACGGCCGAAATCAGCAAAGATATCAGGCTCAACAGATATGGGGAAAACCCGATAGGCGCCTTGGTAACCAAATAGCCTATGAGGTTTTTACTTAAAGAGATGTATCCCGAATAATAACGCCAAATGGAGCTGGGCTGTGGGTTGTTATAATAAAAAGCAAGCGCCTGTGTACCATCTTCGCCATACAATATCGGATAGAGAAGGGCATCGGGGCATCTATAAAAAGAAATCATGGTAATTATGAAAAATAGACTCACAAACTGTTGGATTTTAATTTTGGAATTGTCCATGATAAGCCCGTAAAATATGCCGATGGAGATAATGGTTGTAAGAATTAATGTGTTTGACATGGATATAAATCTTCTTTAATGGCCTTAGCTAAGGTCAAGAAATTAGGTGATTGATTTGTTCTTTGGTTTCTAAGGCTTTGGGTGGTATGAGTTTCGGGCGGTTCATGTTCATATTTTGGCGGAATGCGATTGGATTGTCAAGCAGGGGCCGACATTTAATCTTATTTTTTGCCTCTTAGAGCCCGCGGAATATTTTCAATCAGATCAGAGGCTATCAGGCCTGTTCTTGAGCCTTTTTTCGCCGCCAGGTCCCCTGCTTTGCCGTGCACGTACGCGCCCCATTTGGCGGCGTCAAAGGCGTTCAATCCTTGGGATAAAAATGCGGCGATCATCCCTGTAAGGACATCCCCGCTTCCGGCCGTTGCCATGCCGGGATTGCCGGTTGTGTTCACATAAAGGGGACAGTCCCCATTCGGGGACAGTCCCCCGGCAACCACGGTGCGGTTGCCTTTCAAAAGAAGCACGCAGTTGTGTTTCTTTGCGAAATCGCGGGCGCAGCTTTCTCTATTATTTTGGACGAACGCCGTGCTTTTTTTAATCAGCATCCCCATTTCTCCCGGGTGCGGCGTTAAGATCTTGGGTGTTTTTGTTTTGCTAAGTATGGAGAGTTTTTTGGAAACGGCGAAAAGCGCGTCCGCGTCGATTACGAGCGGCACGCTTGAGGATCCGATTATTTTCAAAACGCGTTTGACGGTCGCGGGTGTCCTTCCCAATCCGGGGCCGATGGCGATCGCCGAATAGGTGGATAATATGTTTTTGTTAAGCGAATTGACATCCTGCACCATGACGCAATTGGAAACTTTCTTTTGCGCGGCGATGATGAGGTTGTACGGCACAGCGAGTGTGACAAGCCCGGCGCCGCTTCGAAGCGCGGCGAGCGCGCTCAATGCGCCTGCGCCAAGCATGGTTGCGCTTCCACCGACAATGAGCACGTGGCCGAAATCGCCTTTGTGCACGTTTTTTTTATTTCTCAATAATGGCTGAGGCAACCGCATAATGGTCAGAGTGGGAAATGGAGATGGATATCTTGTGTTTGAACTTTTTATCGTTAAAGACGCAGTGGGGCCGGCCATGCTTGTCGTTGGTGATCTTAAGGTCTTTCCAGGTGATCTTGGGATTATCGCCGATCGCCTTAAATACCGCTTCTTTGGCGGCGAGCCGCGCGGCGAAATGCTGCGCCGGGCGTTTGTACTTTTTCGCGTAGGCGATCTCCTCTTTCAAGAAGACGTGGTTCAAGAACGACTTCCCCCAGCGTTTGATGGCCCGCTCGATGCGTTCAATTTCGATGATGTCGATGCCGGTTCCGATAACCATTTATTTTACCAGCTTTTTCATTTCTTTGACCGCGGCTTTAAGTCCCGTAAACACCGCCCGCGAGACGATCGCGTGCCCGATATTCAATTCATCTATTCCGGGGATCGTCGCAACGGGACGGACATTATTATACTTTAAACCGTGCCCCGCGTGAACAATCAATCCCAACGACTTGGCAAAGCTCGCTGCGCGGCGTAATTTATTTAATTCTTTGCTGCGTGCATTTTTACCGCGGGCATTGGCGTAGCGGCCTGTGTGCAGCTCAACGATTTTCGCTCCTGTTTTTTTTGCCTTTAGGATCTGCTCGTTGTCGGGATCAACAAAAACGCTGACGATGACCCCTTTTTTATTCAACCGTTTCGTTGCATTCCTAAGCCGCGTAAAATTCTTGGCCACATCAAGACCGCCTTCGGTCGTCACTTCCCTGCGGTTTTCCGGGACGAACATGGCGTAGTCGGGTTTAATGGATACGGCGATCGCAACGATCTTGTTATTCAAGGACATTTCCAGATTGAGCGGGACCTTAACGCTTCGGCGCAGGCGCTTGACGTCGGCGTCCTGGATGTGCCGGCGGTCTTCCCTTAAATGGCAGACGATCGAATCCGCGCCCGCTTGCTCGCAGACCTTGGCCGCGGACACAGGATCAGGCTCGAATTCCTTTCGCGCCTGGCGCAATGTCGCCACGTGGTCGATGTTGACTCCGAGTTTAGGCATGATTAAGTCATCAGTCGTCAGTCTTCAGTCTTCAGTTTAGGCTGATGATTTTCTGATGTCTGACGACTGAAGTCTGAAGACTTATTTGATGAGCTCTCCATTGACGTAGATCCACGTGATAATGGCGAGTCCCAGGGCGATCAGCTTTAACCCCAAATTATGCAGGAGCAGGTTTTTCATTCTTTTTCTTCTTCGTTTCTTTGACAAGCAAGTCTTTGAGGATATTGACGAGGCGTTCCCTGTTAACGATTGGGATAAAGCGCCCGTCCGCAGCGACTGAAATTTCGGTTGTTTCTTCCGATACCATCACGACCACGGTGTCGGTCTGCTCGGTGATGCCTAAGGCGGCGCGGTGGCGCGTGCCGATTATTTTGCTGAAGTTGGGATTATCCGATAACGGGAACAAGCAGGACGCCGCGATCAGCCGATCCCCCCGCGTGATGACCCCGCCGTCGTGAAGCGGCGATTCGCGCACAAATATGCTTTGCAGCACCTCGGATGAAATGTGGGCGTCGATCAACACGCCGCTTTCGATGTAGGGCTGTAACTTGGTTTCCCGTTCGATCGCTATCAAACAGCCCACTTTCAGGCGGGCCAATTTATAGACGGCGGAGGTGATCTCCTCGATAATGGCGATGATCTCGGATTCTTCCAAACCGATGCTGAATAAATGCCGTTGGCCCAATCTCGCCAGGCCGTGGCGCAGCTCCTGCTGGAAAATGATGAGTAGCGCAATGATGGAGATGGCGAAGAACTTGGTTAAGAGCCAGTTGAGCGTATCGAACCCGAAGATCTGCGACAAAAGAAACGCGATCAAAAGGTACGTGAGGCCTTTAAGGACCTGGAACGCTCTGGTGCCCTCAAAAAAGACGAGGATGCGATAAAAAACAAACCACAGGATAATGATCTCAAGGGTCGGTTTGATGTAATCCCAGATAAAGAATGTCATAGTTGGGCCCGTTCGTTCAAGATGGCGTCCGTCATCACAGCCACTTCTTTCATGGCCTTACAATCGTGCACGCGCACGATGTGGGCGCCGTTCATGATGCTCGCGCAGACGGTGGCGGCGGTTCCCATCAGCCGGTTGGGTATGTCTTTATTCAATATTTTTCCGATGAACGATTTTCTGGAGGTGCCGATGAGAAGAGGTTTGTTCAACTTTGTGAATGTTTGCAGGCGGTTAATGATCTCTAAATTATGTTCGAGCGTTTTTCCGAACCCGATTCCCGGATCTAAAATGATTTTATCCGATTTGATCCCCATTTCCAAGCATTTTTCCACGGATTTTCTTAGTGAGGCAATAATTTCCCCGATTAAATTCTTGTAACGGATGCTTTTTTGCATGGTGCGCGGGGTGCCGCGCATGTGCATCAAAACAATGGCCGCGTCATAATTTTTGACCATGCGAAGAAGCTCTTGGGGCGGATGGGCGCCCATGATGGTGTTGACAATCACCGCGCCGCCATCCAGCGCCTGCTGGGCGACCTCGGGTTTGTAGGTGTCGATGGAAACAGGCACGCGGCATTGTTTGGCCAGCGCCTTCAGCGTCGGCATCACGCGCTTGATTTCTTCTTGGGCCGAGATGCTTTGGGCCCCGGGGCGGGTTGACTCGCCTCCGATATCGATCATATCCGCGCCGTCGTTAATAAGTTTCTTGGCGTAAGAAAGAGCGTCTGCCTTCTTCCCTTTTCTAAGAAGCCCGTCTTGGCTGAAGGAATCCGGTGTTATATTAACGATCCCCATGACCTTGGTCGAGGGCCCAAGCTCAAGGGAGTATTTTCCTGCTGACAGGTAGAATTTTTTGCGCACCGGAAAAGGATTATCCGTAAATCTTAAGTGGCTGATGGGTTTTCGGGTTCTTGCGAAGGCGGTGCCGGCGGCTTTTCCGGAGCAGGCATGTTCAGCATGACGCGGGCCTCATCGATATCGATGACTTCCTTTTCCACCAGCGTTTTGGCTAACGTGTCGAGCTTACCGCGGTTCTCCGTCAAAAGTTTTTTGGCGCGGTTATAGGCGGAGGTGACAAGGCCTCTGACCTCTTCATCGATCTGCTTGGCCGTCTCTTCGCTGTAATCTTTGGTTTCGTAAAGGTCGCGGCCCAGAAAATGCTGCTGCTCTCTTTTGCCGTAGGCCATGGTGCCCATCTTCTCGCTCATGCCGTAGGTGCACACCATGTTGCGGGCGATCGATGTGACTTTTTCCAGGTCATTGGAAACGCCCGTTGAGGTGACGCCTGTGTAGATCTCTTCGCCGATCAATCCGCCCAAAAGGACCGTCATGCGCCCCATGAGCTCTTTCTTGTTAAGGTAGTGCTTATCCTCGGTGGGCGGCGTTAGGGTGTAGCCGCCGGCCATCCCCCGCGGGATAATGGATACTTTGGTAAAGGTATCGACGTCCTCAACAAGAAGCGATAACATCGCGTGGCCGGCTTCGTGGTAAGCGGTCATTTCTTTTTCTTTTTTGGATTGCGTGCGGCTCTTTTTCTCCGGGCCCATGGTGACACGCTCGACCGCGGCGTACATCTCATCCATCGTGACCGTTTCTTTGTTGCGCCGGGCGGCCAAAAGCGCGGCTTCGTTGCAAACGTTAGCTAGATCCGCGCCGGAAAAATAAACCGTCTGTTGGGCGATCTTGCGCAGATTAACATTCGGGTCCAATTTGATATTTTTGGTGTGCACCTTGAGGATGCCTTCGCGGCCGTTGATGTCGGGCAGGCCAACAACGATTTGGCGGTCAAAACGTCCGGGACGTAACAATGCTGGATCCAATGTGTCAGGCCTGTTTGTCGCCGCGATCAGGATCAATCCTTCTTGATTGGTGAAGCCGTCCATCTCAACCAATAAAGCGTTCAGCGTCTGCTCGCGCTCATCGTTGCCGCCGCCGATGCCAGCAAAACGTAATCGCCCCACCGCATCAATTTCATCGATAAAGATTATGGCGCCTTTGCCGCTCGCTTTGGAAGCCCGCCGGCCTTGTTCAAACAGATCGCGCACGCGGCTCGCGCCAACGCCGACAAACATTTCCACGAAATCCGAACCGCTCAAGGAGAAAAACGGGACCCCCGCCTCCCCCGCGACCGCTTTCGCCAAAAGAGTTTTTCCTGTTCCCGGGGGGCCGACTAACAAGACGCCTTTAGGAATGCGCCCACCGAGGCGCTGGAATTTTTTCGGGTCTTTCAAAAATTCGATAATTTCCTGCAGCTCTTCTTTGGCTTCGTCAACACCGGAGACGTCTTTGAAAGTAATGTTATTTTCTTTGCCCGTCATTTTCGCGCGGGATTTGCCGAAGGACCAAATGCGGTTTCCCACCTGGCTGCCCCGGTAAGAAATGAACCAGATGAATAAAAGGATTAAGACAATCGGCATAAACGAAAAAAAGACCTGGCTCCAGAAGGTGTGCGCCGGTATAACCCTAAACTCAGGCACTTTTTCGCGGATCAACTCCAGGATGCGGTCGTCTTCTTTGGGGATATGCAGGCTGAATTGGGTGCCGTCCTCAAACATTCCCGTCAGGGTGTTCTCGGTGCTTTCGGCCAGTTCCAGGCTTTCGATCTTCTTGGTTTGGTCGTTGGTTTTTAAAATGGAGTAGAACTCGCTGTACGTCAATTCCTTGGGCGCGCGGATGGTGGAGACCTGGTTGGACTGGCTCAATAAAATAAGAAAGATAAACCCCAGCACAATCCAAAAAAGCCAATTATTGCCGTTAGCGGGCGGCTTGCGCCTGTTGCGCTGCGGCGAGGCCCTTCTGGGTGAGTTGGTCTTTCTGAATTCCGAAGGATTATTTAAATTGGGATCTGCCACGTGATTTCCTTAATTTGAACGTCAATTTTGAGACTTCATTATAACGTATTTATTAATTAATTCAAGTTTTACTTATATATAGCTTAATATTATGGGGCATCTTTTGGACGAAGAGCCGCTGCGGCAGATGGACGACGGAGCCCGTCGGGCGGGAACAGATCAAATCTTCCATTTCCTCCATGTGCTTAAACGTCAGGCGCCTTGTGTCGCCCTTGAGCTTTTCAACGCTTAAGCGCAGCAAGAGCCTTTGTAACGCCGGATGGGCTTTCTTTAATGCCTGTGTGTTCAAACGGATTTCGCGCCTTAATGAAGAGGCATGGGCGAGGCGTTTAAACGCTTTTTCGGCCTCTTGGTGGAGGAAATCGTAATCAAAAGAAAGGTTTTGCGACAAATGCGCTAGGACTTCTCTGATGTTGGGGTTGTAATCTTTTTTAAGAAGCGGCATCACATCCAGGCGGATCTTGTTACGGAAGAATTTTTTTTGCCGGTTGGTCGCATCGCTGCGGAAAGGGATTTTTTTGGTTTTAAGGTAGGACAGGATTTCTTCCTGGGACGCATTTAACAGCGGACGGACAAAGCTGACGCCGTCGATAGTTCTCTCGGGCAAGATGGAAACAAGGCCCTTGCTTCCTCCGCCCCGGATGATGCGCATGAGGACCGTCTCCGCCAAATCGTCCTGCGTGTGGGCGAGCGCGATCTTTTCGGCATGCAGCCGCCGGGCGAGTGTTGTGAGAAATTTGAAACGCTTTCGCCGGCATTTTTCTTCCAGGGATCCCTTACCGGATGTTAAGGGCTTTTTGGCCGCGGATGCATAAAAGGGAAGGTTTGACCGTTTTGCCAGTTCTTTGACGAACGCTTCGTCTTTGCCGGCGGATTTTCTGAGGCGGTGGTTAAAATGGGCGATGATTAATTCAATGCCCAAAACATGGCGAAGCTCAACAAGGATATGGCATAAACAGACTGAATCTTTGCCGCCGGAGACGCCGATGACCACGGTGTCGCCGCTTGCGAAAAGATGTTTTTTCTGGCAATACGATTGGACGCGCTCACTCAGGCTCATTGACCGTGCAATCCCCGGAACTCTTCCCTGGCTTCCCGGTAGGCTTCACGCAAGAGTTCGGTGTACTTGGTATTGGGGGGCTGGATGGAAAGGCTCGCGAAACCTTGCCTTAAGATCTCCGCGTTGACGAAGGTGCCGTTTTCTACTAGGTAAACGTACGCGAGCGTTTTATGGTCGTCGCTTTTTTTGTTGACATCAAATTCCAGGCGCACATGCACTCCTTCGATGAGCTTTTGGACGAATTCCAGGGCGGTCTCTTCTATTTTTTCGGTAGGGTCGATATATTGGTCGCCCCGTTCCATGACAAACCCCATTTCCCCCTTTGCTTCCCGCTCTTGTTTTTCTTTTTGCGGCAAGTCGGGGCCGCGCAATCCGATCAGGCGGATCCTCTGGCCATCTATTAATTGGAAGGTATCGACGGTCAGGACCTTATCGACTACGACGTCTTTGTATTTTTCGTCTTCGCCGAAGAGAAGCTCAAAGGCTGACTGGGCGTGGGCG
>DATDQB010000011.1:0-52767 GCA_035292445.1 Candidatus Omnitrophota bacterium | reverse complement strand
GATTCCCCCTGGCGTATCATGAGCTCTGACTTAAACTTGGCCGCAACGTTCAAGTTGGGCGTAAGATTGGTGGAGTATTGTCCGACCAAAATATGGTCATCGACATCGTTATCGGCGAGCGCGTTAACCGTATTTTCCGAGAAACTGTAATTAGCCGGATTCCCAAACTCATCCGTTTCCAGGATATTTTCCAGTTCATGGTTTGAGATCATGTTGTAGCGGTAAGCGACATTCGCAAATGATTTGTCCTTATTGAACCAATTCTCTCCGCTAAAGGTTGTTGTGAATATTTCGGCCTCCGGCCGTTGATCATGATGCCGTTGTTTGCGCTGCTCGGCCGTGGCCGCCGTTGACAACCACCGTTCGTTCCGGTCATTATGCGACTCGACCCTCTCATAGCGTTGTTGGGCGCTAAGATCGACTCCCTTGACTTCTGTTTTTCCTTCCAATTGAAAAATATTGACAACTTCATCGATGGACTGCCATGAAGGGGCGGTGGCCGGCCGGCTGGCCCCTTCCCTGGCTTCGGCCCATGTCAGGCGCGATTTTTTACCGTCTTTCGTATGCCGCTCATACAGAAACGTTATATCATGAAAATTTTCAAGGTCCGGGCTTAAGGAAATCATCAAATGGCCAATATCCAAATCAAGGTCCTGTCCGGCATCGAGAGATCTCAGCGTGGAATTTCGATAAGAAAACCCTCCCGAATTATCAAAATATTTGCGGAACATCTTGTAATGGATGTCGGCTTCTCCTAAGCCTTCCTTGGTCAAGCTAAACTCAACCTCTTTATCATTCTCTTCCGGTAAGGCATGCCCTTCGAAGGTCATCAACGTCCCATCTTTTCCCTCCCGTTCATACAAGAGGTCTTTAATGCCTCCGACATAATTATCTTTGATCCAGTGATGCGCTTTGAATTTCTCTATATCGCCCTTCACATCCCCGTATTGGACCGGCCTTAAGGTGATCGACCAATGTTCTTTTGCCTCCTCGGCGGCATAGAGAGCGTTGGGAGCGACACATAGCATAGAAATGGCAATGAGGCCAATCAAACTCAAATGTTTATTAGCCATGGTACACCTCCTTAAATACTTTAGTAACGTAGATGATCATTAAAGTTAGACCCATGAACCGCTGTATGGCATGTTGCAGACCAGCAGGTACCACGAGGGAAAGATGTTGTGTGACTGCGATCACCGATTATAGGGAAATCAGCCTGAGAATGGCAACGCAGGCAAAGGTTCAGGTCCCGCACGATAAGCATTTTTTCATGAATGGCGCCGTGGACCTTATGGCAGGTGGTGCAGCCTTCACGGAGCGCTTCATGCTCAAAAACAAAAGGCCCGCGTTGCTCCTTATGGCATTTAAAGCATGCTTCATTAATATTATCTAACGAAGTGGTTGTCCATGGCCTGGCATCCGTTCCATGGAGGTTATGGCAATCCGCGCAGGACATTTTTCCTTCTAAGATCGGATGCCGATAAGGAAGGCGAAATTCGGCCTTTTTGTCCAAATGACACTGAAAACAGACGGCAGGGTCCCGGCGCGGGTTAAAGACGTTGTTCTTGCCACCGCCTTCCTCGGCGTGCACGCTGCCGGGGCCGTGGCACATCTCGCATCCTTGAGGTTCGTTGGAATCCTTCTCAACCGTGATGCGGGCATGGGTTGAGTTTCTAAACTCTTTATGTTGATCTTCGTGGCATGCCGTGCATGTATCCATCCCCACATATTCGGCACCCTCTATTTTAGGCATAATGTTGATATTCGTGACGGCCCACGCTTGTTGAACAAGAAAAAACAAAGGCATGGCAAACAAGAAAGAGGCGAACGCCAATAGGGGCCTTGTTATCATCCTGCACGTTTTTTTATCCATTATTCAACCCTCCTCTGTGGAGTTGTATCATACGATTTTTATGTCAAGGCAAATTGAATGGCTGCGCTGCCTCTATGCTCCAGGGAAGCCGCGGCGTTTATTTTCCTGTAAAACACTTTTGTTCCTTGCTCAATGATCTCTTTAACATGCACTACGGCACTCTGCCTTTGTTGATTGTTAAACTCAATGACTTTATCCAATTCATCCAAGCTTATAAGGTTGACGCCTTCAATATCTGCCACACCGGGATGGATGTTGCGCGGCATGGAAATATCGATCATCAATAAGGGCGTTCGCTTCCGGGCCATTGTTTCCTCAACCAGAGCCGGCTCGATGAGATAATGAGGCGCGCTGGCCGAGCAGATGCACACATCCACGCGGGGCAGAACATCTTTGATGTCAAAGAAGTCGACCGCTTGGGCTTGGAATTGGCGGGCCAGCTCCTCCCCGTTCTCCCGGGTACGGTTGACGACGTAAAGCTCTGCAACACCCTTGCGCCTGAAATCGCCGGCGGCCAAATGGCTCATCTTGCCGGCGCCCAGGATCATGACGGATTTATCGCGCAGGCCGCCTAAGAATTCCTCGGCCTTGCGCACCGCCGCCCAGCTCACCGATGCGCCGCCGGTGCTGATACTCGTTTCGTGGCGCACCTTCTTGGCCGTGCGCAATATCACGTTGGTCAGGATGTTCATGAAACGCCCCATCATGCTTTGTTTGCGGGCCAGCGCGACGGCCGCCTTTACCTGCCCGAGGATCTCTTTTTCGCCGATGATCAACGAATCCAGCCCGCAGGCGACGCTGAATAGGTGCCGCAGGGCTTTTTCATCCGCGTAGACATAGAAACTTTTCTTTAATGGCCGCTTCAGGGTGATGTTCTTGAGCGCGCACAGATGCCCGATCAGAACTTGCGGATCAGGCTCAGTGGTGAGGGCGTAAACTTCCGTGCGGTTGCAGGTGGAAATGACCAAAGCTTCGCGGACGCCTCCTTCTTGCCGGAGCCCGCTTAAAAATAATTCCCGCTCACCCGGGTTCAGATAGAATTTTTCCCTTAAGGCGATCGGGCAGGTCTTATGGCTGATACCAACGGCGATGAATCTCACAAGGACTCCTGATTTAAGGATACCTTATTATATCTTCCTACTTTTATCTTTAGGATAAATAAATTAAATATTTTGGATATTATAATATTGCTCAGGAAGAACCGAAATAGAATCATCTACGTACTTATTTAGGTAAAACTACTTAGTTAGGGTGGTGTTGAGTCGGCCTGGGATGGGATCGGTTAGGAGTGGGGAAGCGGGCATGACGGTTTATTCATAATGCGTCCACAGACGGATCACCTTAACGGTCTTTGACCTTTTTAAAACCTGATAAACCAGCCGATGTTGGATATTAATCCGCCTCGAATAAGCCCCTTCAAGGTCCCCCACCAGCTTTTCATAAGGGGGCGGAGTTTGAAAAGGGTTCTTTTCGATAATAGAAAGAAGCTCCTGCGCCTTCTCTTTGAGACCCGCTTGGGCTAATTTTTTGGCATCTTTCTGCGCTTGGACCGTAAAAACCAATTGCCACGCCATAAGATCACCAGTTAAGTTTTGGGGAACATTCTTTAAGGGGGGTCTTTAAACCTTTGCGGATGGATTCACGCATCCCGGGGATAGATAATAAATACAGTGTTTCCTGGATCGAGCGCCAGTCCTCTTCACTGACCAAAACCGCGTTGTTTCGTTTGCCGGTGATCTGGATCGGCTCATGCGATGAAGCGGTCTGATCCACTAATTTGTAAAGCATGGCTCTTGCCTGCGAAGCTGTTAATGTCGTCATTGGGTACCTCCAGCTAAAGCGTACCATATCACGTACGAAATGTCAAGTGAGGAGTTTGAGGCCTTGTAGCTTCCTCTATTCTCCCGAACACGGGCCTACATATTCCCCGCTGATCTCGATTGAGACTTCCATTTCTTCGCCGTCTTCCGTTTGTTTTGAACTGATCAGCCCCTGCATGGAATCTTCCTGATACGTGACTTCCCCCGTTGAGGTGCTTTCGGGGCAAACCGTCTCGAAATGGACCGTATTGCCGTCCATGGAATGGGTCGAGGTGCAGCCTTCTTCATCCGATGCCTCGGGAACAGGGTTGTCATTGGTAATGCACTGCTTGATGGTCGTTGATATGCCCGCGCCGCCGGGCCCCGCGCTTATATTCATGCCGCCCATCATTTGCTGCATCATGGCTTTCTCATCTTCGGACATGCCTTCCATGGCCGCGGCCATTTCCTCATCCATGCCGGCCATCTTGGTCACGATGGTCATGGTCCATTGGCCTTCTTTGACTTCGGCGCTTGCGCTGCCGGAGAAATTTAAGATACTTAACGATACAACACCCACTGCCCAGAGTAATTTTTTCATGAATTTTCTCCCTGATTATTATTTATTATTTATATTCACAAAGGTAGGCTGTATCCTCATTGACCCTCACCTTAAACGCTGAATTCGCGGGAACATCGAAGGATGAGCCGGGCCCGAATTCCTCCCATTCATTGTATTCGGCCAAGAAAACCGAAAGCGAGCCGCTCACGACCGTCATGGTCTCTTTCGACTTTGTGTTGAATTCATATTCCCCCGCCTCCATGACGCCGACGGTTTTCTTGCCTTCGCTTGAATTCACATTAAATGATTTCACCTTGCCGTTAAAATACTCGTTCACTTCGACCACTTGTTGGCTCCTCTTTTAATTACCTATTAAAGGGAACTGTTTCTAGAATGGGATAATTCTAGCAGGAATTAGGCAAACGCACAATAAACCATCGCATAAATTTTTATAGTTTTAACTTCTTACATAATTTCCAGTTGCGCGCTTTGCCCGACAATTTTGGGAAAGGAGATCCGCACCTTGTGACCCAACGACGTGGCCAAACGGATCAAGGTATCAAGCGTCAGATTCTTGCCCTCTCCGGTTTCGATCTGTGAAATGAACTGCTGTGATACGCCCATCTTCGCGGCAAGTTCTTTTTGATTAAGGTGTTTTTCCTCCCGCATTTCGGCGATTCTTTGGGCCAGCGCAACTTTGGCCCGCTCGATCTCGTAATAATGCCGGTATTTCTTGTTCTTCATTAATTCTTTAAAATAACCGTCAATGTTCTCTAATCGCACTTTTGCCATAGTATTTCTCCTTTCAATCAATTCTTTCGATATGGCCTTCGGCCTGTTCAACTAATTGCTTCCTTTTAAGACAAAGATCCAGATCTCCCTGAGGTATGCTATCCGTTTTCTTTCTTATCGCATGTAGCAAAATTACGTTGTCACGCAGAAAGAAAAAATAAAATATCCGGTTATGACGCGGCCTTAGTTCATAAATCCCATCACCAATGTAATCCGCCATAGGCCGACGAAGATTATGGCCTTGTATTCTTAATTCGTTGAAATAAGCTACAATCTTGAACTGCTCTTTCAAAGATAATCTTTTCATGAAATCCTTGACCGGATTATTCCCCCGTTCATCGACATAGAAGCAAACAGACTTCGACATTCATCTACCTCCAAGTATACAAGTTATAACTTGTTTCGTCAAGGGCTAAGATTTGAGGTCAGTATTTATTTTATGGGGAAAAACTCGAGCGGTAGGCTAATGGGGAATGGCTTTATTCTATGGACTGCTCAAAATTAATCTGACATTTGTCCGTGGCGACACAGTTAAGTTTTGTAGGTTTTTTTAGGAGTGGCTTTAACGACTTTTTCATTTTTCTCCTCGCCGCTTTGTTCGTTTCTTTGAGAATATTTTCCTCCCCAAAAAACAAAAAACCCCGCCCGATTGTGGGAAATCGAGTGGGGTTTAAAAACATCTTTATTATACAAAACTTAATAATATTGTCAACAGCGGTTTGGGAAGAAGAATTACTTAAGCCGTAAGCCTTAAGCTGTAAGCCTTATAACTTATGGCTTAGGGCTTATGGCTAATCACATACACTTTCTTATATTGATCGCCGTGTGGTGGCTGCGGACGTTCTCGATCTCATACCAGACCTGATCGCCTGACTTGAGTGCAGTTCGGTCGCGCCCGATGATGCTGTTGGCGTAAAACTCGACGTCCATGCTTCCCAACCGGAGGATAATGCCGAACCCGCGGCCCATATCGTACGTTTTAATTGTTCCCCGTTCCATGACAGGCTCCTCTTTAGATGCAATTAGTATTCTTAGGGCAAATAAATAGACGGGTAACTTGGTAAGGCCGTTGGAGACTAAAGCGGAAGTTGCGTCTCCGGTGGGGTTTATCTATTTAAATGATCTGGTATAAGTATATCCTGTTTCGTCGGTAATAACAATGCATGCTTCAACTTTCCTCTAATCCCTTGACCTTCCTTCCTTCCCCATTTAGAATATTTCCATGCCCATTTCCGCCCAAGATGCCAGCAGACGGATGCGCGCGATCAGGGATAACCTCGCGAAGGTCATCCGCGGCAAGGACGAAAAACTGGAACTGGTCGTCCTCGCCCTCGTTGCCGGCGGGCACATCCTGATCGAAGACATTCCGGGTGTGGGGAAAACCACCCTCGCCCGCTGCCTCGCCAAAACGCTCGATGGCAGCTTCGGGCGCATCCAATTCACACCGGATCTGTTGCCCACCGATATCACGGGCGTCAATTTTTACCAGCAAACAACCGGCAATTTCATTTTCAAAAGAGGCCCGGTCTTTGCCAACATCGTCTTGGCCGATGAGATCAACCGCGCCTCCCCGCGCACGCAATCCGCGCTTCTTGAGGCCATGAGCGAAGAGCAGGTCACCGTTGACACGCAAACGCATCCTTTGCCCAAACCTTTTATTGTCTTGGCGACCCAAAACCCCATCGAATACCACGGCGTTTACCCTTTGCCGGAGGCGCAGCTGGACCGTTTCATGCTGCAACTTGATCTGGGGTATCCGCCGCAGGAGATCGAACGCAACCTGGCGATCGAGCGCACCCGGCAAGACCCGGTCAACGATCTCAAACCGGTCATTTCCTTGCGCGAGCTTGAGGAACTGCGCAGCCTCGTTGATACGATCAAGATCGAGGAATCCGTGAGCGAATATCTGCTTTCCATTGTGGAGGCGACCCGCAACCATCCGCAGCTACGATTGGGCGTATCCACAAGGGGGACCTTATTGTACGCGCGCATCGCCCGCGCCCGCGCCATGTCGCAGGGGCGCGATTACGTTATCCCCGAGGATGTCAAGGAATTGGCCGGGGCTGTTCTCTCGCACCGCATCCTTTTGGAAACAAAAGCCCTTTACGAAGGGGTTTCAACCGAAAATATCATCCAAACCATCAGCGAATCAGAAAAAGTCCCACGATAGGGGCAATCCCTATTAGGATGAAAATTCCAAGAAACAAGATGCAAGAAACAAATAAATTCCAATGTTCAAATTCGAAATTCCAAACTGTTTGGAATTTGAGTTTTGATAATTGATTATTGTTTGTATCTTGCTTCTTGTATCTTGTATCTTTTCCCTTGATCCATGCCACGTCGCTACTGGACATTTTTGATGCCGGCGCAGGACCACCACTTCATCAAGCGCTTTTTAAGCTACAATAACGCGCGCTTGAGCGGTTGGGGTAAGGTCCTTCTTGCCGCCGCGCTTTTGGGAACGGGTGCTGCCTCCCCTGGCACGCACATCGCTTCCTATCTTGTGCCCTCCTTCATCATTTCGCTTCTCATCACGGCCATGGCCTTTTCGTATTTTTTCAAACCCCATAAGGTGAGCGTGCGGCGCATCCTGCCGCCGCCTCCTTCGGCCGGAGGGTTTTGCGCGTACACGGTGGTGGTCAAAAATAACGGCAAAAAACCCGTACGCAATTTAAGCGTCTTTGAATCAACGCTTCCTTACGGATTGTACGCGGAGCTTAACCATCCCAGCTTTCGTAACACGATCGATTGGCTGGAGCCGGGGCAGGAGCAAAAGCTCACGCTTGTGTTTCGCACGCCGCGCCGCGGGATCTTTGAGCTCGGGGATTTGCTGGTCGGAAGCTCGTTCCCCTCGGGGATAACGCGCAAGCCCGTTCGAGTGCCGGCGGCGGAAAGATTCAGCGTTTTCCCCAAATTCACCACCCAATCGCGGCTGCAGCTTACCCAGCACCGGCTTTTCCAGCCCGGGGGAGTCAGCGAAAGCTCGAAGGTCGGCGATTCCAACGAATTTTTAAGCACGCGGGAGTTCCGTTACGGCGATCGGCTGCGGGATGTGCACTGGGCCTCGAGCGCGCGCGCCAACAAGCTCATCATCAAGGAATATATCGAAGAATACATCGTGCGCGTCGGTGTGATCCTGGACACGCACTGGAGTAAATTCGAGAAGCCCCATAATTTCGAGGCCAGGGTTTCGCTTGCCGCCGGCATCGCTGACGCGCTCGATCGGCGCGATTGCGTGGTGGACCTTTACACAAGCGATGAGAAGGTCCCGCCGGTCTCGATGGGCCGCTCGATAGGAAACCTCGAGCATCTGCTGGAAACGCTCTGCTGCATCGAAGGCGATGTGAGCGTCGATCTCGGGAGGCTCTTCGCGCAGCTGCGGATGAACATCAGGCATTATTCGTCGCTCATTGTTCTCTTGAAAGACTGGGACACGCCACGCCGCGAATTTGTCGAGAAACTGAAAACTGCCGGCGCCAACGTGCGTGTGATCATCCCACGGCGCAAGGCCACAACGCTTCCCGTTGAGGAAATGGTGACTGTCGTAAAACCGGAAAAAATTGATCAATTGATAATTTGATTGATCGTGAAATAACCAAGGAACAAGATGCAAGATACAAACAAATTCCAAGAAACAAGATACAAGGAACAAACAAATCCCAATGTTCAAATTCGAAATCACAAGTTCAAAACAGTTTGGAATTTGTATTTTGAAATTTGGTTATTGTTTGCATCTTGTTTCTTGTGTCTTGTATCTTAAAATGTAATGACCAAACATTATTTCCATCTCCTTATAATCCTTCTTTTAGCTTGGACGCTCTACGGGCTGTGCCAGGAAGATGTCATCCTGCCGATGATCGCCGGCGGCCTCGCCGTGCTGACTTACCTGCTGCGGCTGAATTCGGGCGAGCGCGCCTTTGCCTGGGCCGGGCGGCTTCCCTTGGCCGTCGTCTTACTCACCTCATTGATCGCAGGCATTGCCTGGCGCACCTTCACGCCGGCGCCGGCGGCGGCAAGCGCGATCTACATCGGGATCATCTCGGTCTGGCAATCGGCGTCGGTCATCGCTTCAGCCATTCTTTGGCTGACGCCGTTTACGCTTAAAAATATTTACCGACTGACAGCCACCTCGTGGGTGATCGTGGCCTTGTCCATCAACGTGCCCTTTGACGGCAACGAACTTTTGTTGTTCCGCCTCTTTTGCGTCTTCTCGGTCGTGAACATCCTCATCCACGCGCTGCCCCGGCCTCCCTTAAAGTCGCGCCACGGCCTTCATTGCCGCCAACTTCTTATTTACGGGCTGCTGCTCGTTGTCATCACCGGATTTTTCTTCCGCAACATCGCCTTCGGCTTGCGGGTCTTTGACCGGCTCTTCATGAGTTTCGTCGGCGATTACCTCTTGCCGCGCGATTACACCCATTTTTTGAATATCAGCCCCTTTTTGCAACTGACGAATCCCGGTTACAGCGCGCTGGATAAACGCCCGGTCCTTGAGATCGACGGGCTTGGGTATGCGAGTATTTATTTGAAGACGCAGGTTTTTGACACGTACCAAAGCAGCGCCTGGAAAGAGCCCGAGAACGTGCAACGAAGCCCCTTAAGCGATACCTTAAGCCCCGAGCTGCCAAAGACCAATATGTTCATGTATGTTGCTCTTAAAAATATTGTCCCTTCTCCCTACGTGGTCGCGTCCGGCAAAACGCATCATGATACATTTATCCAGGACGCCAATGACATCGTTTATGCCGATGAGATCCGGCGCACGCGCATCCTGAGTTTTTCTTTGAACCCTCCGGCGCCGGTTGTCATCGAGCCCGGCAGCGAGGATTTCAAGGCACTGACACAGGTGCCGGAGAAATTAATGGCCCCCTTGGCCGAGATCGCCGGGGGGATCGTGCCCGCGGGAGGGTCTGATTGGGAAAAGGCCATGGCGCTACAAAAATATTTTCATAACAACTTCCAATACACCCTGAACGTTGATTTTCACGCGAGTGAAGCCGGGGTCTTGAAAATGCTTCAAGAAAAAAGGCCGGCCTACTGTTCTTATTTTGCAACGGCCATAACGCTACTTTTGCGTTCCCAGGGCATCCCGGCGCGCGTGGCCGTCGGATTCTTCTCCCAGCAAAAAACAGGGCCGGATAACAGCCGCTTTCTGGTGCGCGTGCGCAACGCCCACGCCTGGGCCGAAGCGCTTGTGCCTTTCCAAAACCCCTACACCCAAGAGACATATCTCACGTGGGTGCCATTTGACCCGACCCCGGCCATGGCCATGAACGAGGCGATCGAACAAGGCGGCTCGCGCCTGAACGAACTGGCGGATAGGCTCTGGCTCTTTCTTTTAAGGACCGTTGCCCATCTTTCGAACATCGATAAAGAGCAGGCCAAACGCGGCGCGCTCTTCATTCTCATCCTGGGCTTTATCCTGATAAACCTTAAGAAAATAGTCGCGCGCTTCGCCGGTTTGAGGTTCTTAAGGAGGGTGCGAAAGAGAACGGGCGCGGCCAAATATAAGGACCTCGAGGCCATTTACTTTCGCTACGAAGATCTCATCCTCAAGAACTTTAGCGAAAGCCGCCTCCCCGAGGAGACCGACGCGCAGCTGTTACTTAAACTTAAAAAACGCGGGGTGGCCGAGGAAAAATTGCTTAAGTTGAATTCTTTTGTCGATTCTTACCGGCAGGTGCGTTTCGGCGGGGCGCGAACGATCGCGCTGGAGGGCTGCTTCGAGAAACTACGGCAAGACATCCTTTATATTTGAACTTAGACACGAAGGTCGCGGAGACCGCGCCCTTCGTTGACGTCGCCTAATAAATGAACATGATTATGGGTACAGATCGTCACAAAATAATAACCATATTGCAAATAATCATAGTCCTTCAGGCGAAGGGATTTTCGATCATAGAAAACCATGGTATGAATATTTACCGGCGAAACCGAGCGGATATTTTGGAAAAGAAATTAATTATAAATGAAGAGATAAGATTTGGATTGCTCATCTCCACAAGCCCCTTTCTCAAGCCTTAGGACCTGTTAGAGACAAAGACGCGGATCTTCTTGCCCTTATAAAAGGCGTCACCGATCTGGCAGATGTCCTTGCACTGGCAGGAGTATTCCGCGCCCAGGTTGCCGCTAATGTCCAGTTCGTTCCAAACGCCGTGCGCCTTAACAATCGCTTCAGCCGCTTCATGGATCTTCTCATTGGGAAATCCCGCGAACTTCTCCCGCAGAATTCTTTCGATCTCTTCGGATGATAACAACATTTCTGCCTCCTTTTGATACCCTTTTAACGTTTTCCGGAGTGATAGCTTTTAAGGACCTTCATGTAATTGGCCCGCTCAAAAAGCTCCGGATCGGTGCAGAGCCTTTGACTGATGCTGCCCTGCATTTGGGCGACGGATCTGTATTCATGCTCCTTCATCCATTCGACCATCTCTGTTTTGATCCGACCCAGATGATCAATGCCTTTACGCAGCAAAATCGAGCAAAGCATCGTCGCCTTCGCCCCGACCATCAGCAGCTTCAGAACATCCGCCGCCGTGTGGATGCCGCTGGTGGCGGCCATATCCGCTTTGATCCGCCCGAAGAGGATCGCGATCCAGCGCATGGGCAGGCGCATCTCCGGGGAATTGCTCAAAAGCACGTTGGGGGTGATCTTCAAATTCTCCAGATCGATGTCCGGCTGGTAAAAACGGTTGAACAGGACAAGCCCATCGGCGCCGGCTTGATCGAGGCGTACGGCCATATTGGCCATGGCGCTAAAGTAAGGGCTTAATTTGACCGCCACAGGGATCTTCACCACGCTTTTAACGGCCTTTAAGACCTCGACATAATTGTTCTCGATCTTTTCGGAGGTATCTTCGGGATCGGTGGCCAGATAATAGATGTTCAACTCCAGCGCATCCGCTCCGGCTTCCTCGAGATGGCGGGCGTACTTCGTCCAACCGCCTAAGCTGTGGCCGTTCAGGCTCGCAATGATCGGGATATCCACCGCTTTTTTGGCGAGCCGGATATGCTCGCAGTATTCCTGCGGCCCAAGAATGAACTGTGACGGTTTTGGAAAATAGCTTAAGGATTCGGCAAAACTTTCCGAACCGAAGGTCTGGTAATAATCCGCCTCATAGATCTCGCCGGTTATCTGCTCCTCAAAAAGCGAATAATGAACAATGCAGGAGGCGCCCGCATCCTCCAGCCGCCGGAAATTATCGATCTCCTCCGACAGAGGCGAGGCAGATATGATCAGCGGATTCTTCAGTTTTAACCCCAGATACGTTGTCGTCAGATCCATGATCGGCTCCTTTTTTAAGTTATTGATCCTTTTTCTCTGCGGCTGCCGGGGCCTGGGCCGCCATTTGTTCAAAAATTTCAAAGCGTTTGTTCACATCCTCCTGCGCAAGCTTCAGCAGCTCTTTGGCCCTTGGGGGATGCGTTTTGGTCAGGATCTTGAATCGATTCTGGCTGTACATGAATTCATCCAACGGTATCTTGGGTGATTTTGAATCGAGGATCAACGGGTTCTTTCCTTCAAAAGCAAGCGCGGGATTATAACGGAACAGCGGCCAATAGCCGGTAAGAACAGCGTTTTTCTGATCCGACATCGCCGTTGTCATGTCGATGCCTTGGGCGATGCAATGGCTGTAGGCAATGATCAACGACGGGCCCGGATACGCCTCGGCCTCAAGGAAGGCCTTTAAGGTGTGCTCATCCTTTGCCCCGAGCGCGACGCTGGCCACGTAAACATATTCGTAGATCATCGCGATGCGCGCCAAGTCCTTTTTCGGCATTGGTTTTCCGCCGGCGGCGAATTTTGCCACGGCGCCGCGCGGGGTCGATTTGGAGGCCTGCCCGCCGGTGTTGGAATAAACTTCCGTATCCAGAACGAGAATATTCACATCCTTGCCCGCGGCCATCACGTGGTCCAGTCCGCCGAAGCCGATGTCATAGGCCCAACCATCTCCGCCGATGATCCAAACACTTTTTTTGACGAGCATATCGGCCAGGCTTTGCAATTGGCGCGCCTCGGGCGTTTTCAATCTGGCGATCTTTTTCTTAAGAAGCTCAACGCGTTTGCGCTGCTCGAAGATATCCGCTTCATCGAGCTGCTTGGCGCTTAAGAGTTCGTTAACAAGAGTGTCTCCGATGGATGAAGCAAGTTTTTTGATAAGCTCGCGGGCGTATTCGCTCTGTTTGTCAACAGCGAGGCGAAAACCAAGCCCGAATTCCGCATTATCTTCGAAAAGCGAATTTGACCAGGCCGGGCCGCGGCCTTCCTTGTTCTTGGTCCAAGGTGTCGTCGGAAGATTGCCGCCGAAGATCGAAGAGCAGCCGGTCGCATTGGCGATGAGCGCACGGTCGCCGAAAAGTTGCGTCATAATCTTGATGTACGGCGTTTCCCCGCAGCCGGCGCAGGCGCCGGAGAATTCAAACAACGGCTCCAAGCTCTGGATGCCACGGATCGTTGAATGCTTGACCAAGCCGCGGTCGGACTCGGGCAAGTCTAAAAAGAAATCCCAATTCTTGATCTCCTCGTCTTTGATCGGCAACTGTTCTTTCATGTTGATCGCCTTTAACCGTGTCTCGGATTTATTCTTCACGGGACAGATATCGACACAGATCGCGCAGCCGGTGCAGTCCTCGGGTGCGACCTGGATCGTGAACTGGAGCCCTTTGAGCTCGGCGTCCTTGGCTTCAACGGATTTAAAAGTTCCCGGGGACTTCTTAAGAAGAGCTGGATCGTAGACCTTGGTGCGGATCACCGCGTGGGGACAGACAGCCACGCATTTGCCGCATTGGATACAGATATCCGGGTCCCACACCGGGATCTCCTGGGCGATGTTGCGCTTCTCCCATTTGGAGGTACCGACGGGAAACGTGCCGTCGGCCGGCATGCGACTGACAGGGATCTCATCTCCGCAACGGCCGATCATTTTGCCGATGACCTCGCGGACGTATTTAGGCGCCTGAGATGAGACCGCTTCGATCCGGGAATGCTGGCTCGTCGCCTCCTTGGGAAACTGGATGCGGTGCAGATGGGCCAGGGTGTGATCGACCGCCTCATAATTCAACTTAACGATCTCCTCGCCTTTATTGCCGTATGTCTTTTTGATCGATTCCTTGATCGCGGTGATCGCCTCCTCGCGCGGCAGGACTCCGGAGATCGCAAAAAAAGCCGTTTGCATAACGGTATTGATACGACCTCCCAAGCCCGCTTCGCGGGCGACCTTGGTGGCATCGATCACATAGAACTGTGCTTTTTTGGTGATCAGCTCTTGCTGCACTTCCCGCGGGAGCTTGTCCCACGTCTGCTTATGTTCATACATGCTGTTCAAAAGAAAAACGCCGCCTTCTTCCAATTCTTTCAGCACATCATAGCGTTCGAGAAATCCAAAAAAATGACAGCCGATAAAATTGGCCCGGCCGATCAGGTAGCTGGAATGGATCGGTTTGGGCCCGAAACGAAGATGCGAGACGGTGACGGAGCCGGCTTTCTTGGAGTCATAAACAAAATAGCCCTGCGCGTAATTGGGGGTGTTCTCGCCGATGATCCTGATGGAACTTTTGTTGGCGCTCACTGTTCCGTCCGAACCGAGCCCGTGGAAGATCGCCCGCACGCCGAAAGGACTTTCGATGATGAAGTCTTCGTCGTATTCAAGGCTGGTACCGGTAAGATCATCCTTGATGCCGACCGTAAAATGGTTTTTGGGATCGGCTTTTAGCATTTCATCGAAAATGCCCTTGATCATGGCGGGGGTGAATTCCTTGGAAGAAAGCCCGTAGCGGCCGCCGATGATCGTCGGCATGCGCCTATCTTTGCGTTGCGAAGACATCTCAACGAGCGCGTTGACGATATCCAGGTATAACGGCTCGCCGCTACTGCCGGATTCTTTGGTGCGGTCCAAGACCGCGATCGTCCTGACGCCTTCGGGCAGCGCATCCACCAAATGTTTAACGGAAAACGGCCGGTACAACCGCACACGCACAAGCCCCACCTTCTCATCGGCCTGGTTGAGCTTCTCAACGGTATCCTGGCAGGCCTCGGCAGCGGATCCCATCACCACGATCACGCGCTCCGCGTTGGGATCGCCGAAATAATCAAAGAGATGGTACTGCCGCCCGGTCAGCGCGGCGAATTTATCCATCGCCTTCTGCACAAGGCCCGGGCAATTAATGTAAAAAACGTTGGCCGCTTCGCGCGCCTGAAAAAAGACATCCGGGTTCTGAGCGCTGCCGCGCATGACGGGCCGATCCGGTGAAAGTCCGCGCAAGCGGTGCGCAATGACCAGCTCATCGTCGATCATCGCCTTCATGTCCTCAACGGTAAGCTTTTCGATCTTGGAGACCTCATGCGAGGTGCGAAAACCGTCTAAAAAATGCATAAAAGGAACACGGCTTTCCAGGGTGGCAGCCTGGGCGATCAAAGCAAAATCCATCACCTCCTGCACACTGCAGGAAGACAATAACGCAAATCCGGTCGCGCGCGCGGCCATCACGTCCGAATGGTCCCCGAAAATGGATAAAGCGTGGGTTGCCACCGAGCGGGCGGCCACGTGAAACACCGTTGAGGTCAGCTCGCCGGCGATCTTGTACATATTGGGAAGCATAAGCAACAGCCCTTGGGAAGAGGTGAATGTCGTGGTCAACGCGCCTGTTGTGAGCGCGCCGTGGACAGTACCCGCGGCTCCGGCTTCGCTTTGCATTTCCTGGACAACGGGAACCGTGCCCCAAATATTAGGCGTACCCCTGCTCATCCATTCATCGGAAAGTTCCCCCATCACCGAGGAAGGGGTGATGGGATAGATCGCGATCACTTCGTTTAAATGGTAGGCGACGTACGCCGCCGCTTCATTGCCATCAATAGTCACTTTTTGTCTTTCCATGGAAGCCTTTCTTTAATTCTTATCGGACAGCATAAGAAGCAACAATATGTCAGAGATACTAAACCCTACGAGCGCATCTCGCTCTCTCATTGAATGTTTTTTCACTGTCGCTTGATTGCATACAAAAATATATAGTTTTTATTATAAATATTAATATTATATATTCCAAATCAATTCTGAAGATAGGCTCAGGATACGAAAAGCCGACTTTTTCGCCTTCCTAAATTATTGGATTTGGCAAAGAATCTTAGAGCAAAGAGTGATATTGAAAATACTGAACCTCAATCGTCCCATTAAATAATTTCCTTACCTTGTCGGGAGAGGAGCGCTTGAAATAAGTGGGGAAATTTTTATCGGCCGTCAACAGATACACGGCCCAGCCGTGTTTTTTTTCGAACGCTTTATTGATCGCCTCATAAAGCGCCGGCAGTTGCGCCGGTTCGCCTACGTTCAATCCATAAGGAGGATTGGTAATAACGGCTCCTTTCTCCTCTGTGATATTCAGACCAGCGATATCCTTGGCCTTAAAAACGATATCCTTGTCAACGCCGCATTTTTTGGCATTGCTGTGGCAATCTTGAATGCGAGCGCGGTCATTGTCATACCCAAAAATTTTTAACGAGCCTCCGGGGAGGATCGCCTCTGTTGCCTCACGCCGCGCTGCCTCCCACGCTTTTGCTTCAATTGAAGGCCATGCTTCGCTGGCAAACGCACGCTTAAGCCCCGGGGCCATGTTGCGCCCGATCATGGCAGCCTCGATCAGGATCGTTCCCGAGCCACACATGGGATCAAGGAGCATCTTTTCCTTACGCCAGGAACTTAAAAAGACAAGCGCGGCCGCAAGATTTTCCCTGATAGGCGCTTCCCCAACCGCTGTCCTGTACCCGCGTTTGTTAAGCCCAGGGCCGGTCGTATCAAGTGTCAACTGCGCTACATCTTTGAATAAAGCAACCTGGATGGTAAACTCGGGGCCTGTTTCGGGCAGCCAGTCGATCCCGTATTTTTCTTTAAAGCGCTCAACAATGGCTTTCTTGACCATGGACTGGCAGCTGCGGACACTCATCAAAACAGATTTCACGGATTTGCCGATGACCGTGACTTTCCCGTCTTTGGTGATCCAGTCTTCCCAGGGAATCGCTTTGGTTTGACCGAACAACTGGTCGAAATCTTTGGCCGGGAACTCGCCTAGTTTGAGCAACACGCGATCCGCTACTCTTAAGTTGATGTTCAACCGCGGGATATCGGAAAGTGTTGCGCTAAATTCTACTTTTCCATCGAAAACCTTAACGCCGGTAAGCCCAAGGTCCAGCACTTCATCTTTAAGAAGCGCTTCCAATCCGAATGTTGATGTGGCAATGAGGGTGATCTTATTCATGATCAGGGGCTGTTATAACGATGGCAAGGTTTTTTGTTAGCTGAGCGCCCGGAGGGTTTTCAGGTACCCAAATCCGACAAGCCGCTGGTGCTGTTCGTCCCAAAGCCTAAACGTCAGCGACTTCAAGCTGGTCACAAGCGTGACCGGCTTGACTTGCTGGAAAAGCGGCACATCGCGGTAACAGCGCTCCAGGTAATAATTGGGGATACGCGGGCACAAATGGTGGATATGATGGAACCCGATATTGCCGGTGAACCACTGCAGGATCTTCGGCAGCTTGAAAAATGAACTTCCCTTCAACGCTTCGGTGACAAAATCCCAGTTGGCGTTGCGTTCCCAATAAACGCCCTCGAACTGATGCTGCACGTAAAACAGCCACACGCCGGCAGAGGCGGCGATGGAAACGACCGTTAACTGGATCATCAGATACGTCTTGATGCCTAGCCACGCGCCCATGATGGCGACCATGCCAAGGATGCCCAGGTTCGTCAGATGCACGCTTCTTTTGTCACGCGCGCTGAATTTGGCGAACGGGATGCGGTGCACAAAAAAGAAAAGGATCGGCGGGCCGATGATAAAAAGGCAAATGGGGTTTCTGGCGAAACGGTATTTGATCCGCGTCCAGCGCGAGGCCTTCAGGTATTCTTTGACCGTCATGGTCCAAACGTCCCCCACGCCGCGGTTGTCGAGGTCCCCTGCGTTGGAATGGTGAACGGCATGCTCGTGGCGCCAATAATGGTACGGGGTAAAGACCAACAATCCCGTGATAAAGCCCCAGAAATCATTGTACCTTTGCGATTTGAAAAACGAGCTGTGGCCGCAATCGTGAAAGATAATAAACACGCGCACCAAAAGCCCGGCGGCGAGAAAACATAACGGGATCATCAGCCAGACGGAAAACTCAAGCACCCGGGGGATAATGACCCACAAAGCCACGTAAGGGACAATGGTGTTGATAAGCTGCCAAATGCTCCTTAACCTTTTGGGGTTCTGGTATTTGGCCAACGTTTCCTGCCAAGGCAATCTGTTGGTAGAAAGATTTTTCATCATATTATCTTAGGAATCTACTCTAAGTATACCGCTTTTAAGGAGGGAATACAACGACGGTAAAAGCTTTTACAGGTTCGAGGGGAAAAACAGCCCCAGGCTACGTATCCAGAAACCCAAGGCCATGATAAACGTTTTCCATGCCCTTCATAAGAGGCGGGACAGCGTGCTCCCTGAAAGAATCGACCTGGCGGCTTAACGGGTGCTTGGCCGCGGCCACCAACGGCTCCAGGATCGATGCGTCCATGACCCGCGGCTTGCCTTTAGGCCCGCTCCTTCGGATCAGCTGCACCAAGTATAGATCGCAAACGGTCTCATTGCCGGGTGTCAGCGAGCCGTAAATGGCCATACGGTTGTCGATGATCTCCTGCGTGTTGGGGATGCTCAAAAATTTATTGAACAGCCGCGCGTAATTGTATTGAACAAACTCCATCAAGTCGCTTTGGGCGCTGGTGATATGGTGTTCTTCGTGCCATCGGCGCAGCACGAACAACAAATAACAGCCCACCTCAAAAAGCTGCGGGTCCTTGTCGTAATGGCGGCGGAACATGTCCCGGAAATTCTCCAGCCGCAAGCCGCCCTCACCCGTTTGCTGCGGGGCATCAAAGGCGGTGATGGTGCGCAGGAACAAATAAAAAACCCTATCTTTCATCGATAGGGTCGTTGCCAATTCTTGTTCTTCCCGAATCCAGGCCTGAAGGTGTGAATGTGCTCCTTTTTTGCTGAGAGTCATCGTCAACCTCCCGCTCATTTTTCCTCATTTCCCCATTAGGAGGAAATGAGCGAGGCTCGTCCGTCCCGCTGCTTTCTTGCGAAAGCAAGAAGCGGGACGAGACGGCCTTTTTTGTTATTATGGCACAGGCTGCATCCGATGAACAGAAAAAAATCCGCTAAAATAAGCAGAAGAAACCCGCTATTTTCGCGCCGCCCGGCACGTCAAAAAAATCCCTTTAAAGACCAAATGATCGTCAACGCCGGTGATATTCTTTCGGATGAACTTTTTCATGATCTGCGTATGGCCGCCGGTAATGATAACCTTGGCTTTCTTCTTTAAATTCTTCTGCAGCGAGCCGATAAGGCCGTTACAAAGCGCGGCGTAGCCGTAAAAGATCCCGCTTAAAATACTGTCCTGGGTCGTCTTGCCGACAATGGAGCGCGGGACCTTGAACGTGAGGACTTCGGGGAGCATCGCGGTTTTCCTGAACAGCGACTCGGCCGAGAGCCTTATGCCGGGGACGATAATACCCCCGTCGTAGGCGCCTTGAGCGTTGACCACATCAAAGGTGATGGCGGTGCCGAAATCGATGATGATGGCCGGATATCCGTAAAGCATCTTGGCGGCGTAGGCGCCGACGAGCCGGTCCTGGCCGACCTGTTTGGGATTTTTATAATTATTTTTTAGGGGGACTGTGATGTCGCGGCCGATCACCAAAGGCGCGCGCTTGAAAACACGCGTGGCGCGGGATGCCACAACCCTCAAAGCGTGCGGCACGACCGAGCAGATCACAACTCCTCTCACGCGCGGAAATTTTCTTTTAAGCGAGCGCAATAAACCGCCCGCCTTGGCCGCGTCCTTTGTCCAAATGATATGCTTGCTGACGATCCTCTGGCCGGATAAAACGGCGAGAGAAACTGTTGTGTTGCCAATGTCAATTGCTAAAATCATACGTCCCTCGTCTTTCGTCCATCGTCCATCGTCCTTCGTCCCTCGTGTTTAACGCTTGGGCCTGAACCCTTTATTTCCTTAATTTTATCCCTTATCCTCGCCGCTTTTTCGAACTCGAGATTTCTAGCGGCGGATTCCATCTCGCGCTCCAGCTCGGCCACGAAATGCGCCAGCGTGTACTCTTCGCGTTTCTGCCCCGCGGACGTGAAAACCAGCTCTTCCGCCTTATCCGCCAGCTCCTCGATCCCTTTCTTGACAGCCTTTTGGATCGTGGCGGGCGTGATGTTGTGCGTTTTGTTGAAGGCCGTCTGGATCTTGCGGCGCCTCTCGCACTCGGCGATCGTTGATCTCATGGCCGCGCTCATTCTATCAGCATACATGATCACTTGTCCATTGACATTACGCGCGGCGCGCCCGGAGGTTTGAATGAGCGATGTCTGGCTGCGCAAGAACCCTTCTTTGTCCGCATCGAAGATCGCCACCAGCGATACCTCAGGCAAGTCCAACCCCTCTCTCAATAAATTGACGCCGACCAGGCAATCGAAAGTTTTAAGCCGCAGATCCTGCAGGATCTTGGTGCGGTCGATGGTGTTGATGTCAGAGTGTAGGTACTTGACCTTAAGCCCCTGCTCCTTAAGATATTCCGTCAAGTCCTCCGACATGCGCTTGGTGAGCGTTGTCACCAGCACGCGCTCATCCTTTTTGGCGCGCGTCTTGACTTCCCTGACCAGATCATCGACCTGCCCCTTGGTGGGGCGCACCTCGATCGGCGGATCGACAATCCCCGTGGGGCGCACGATCTGCTCGACCATCCTGCTGCCGCAATCCTTGCGCTCATACGGGCCCGGGGTGGCCGAGACATAAATGCGCTGGCCGATCAGTTTCTCGAATTCAACGAACTTGAGCGGGCGGTTGTCCAGGCAGCTCGGCAGCCGAAAGCCGTATTCAACCAGCGTTTCTTTGCGCGATCTATCGCCTTCATACATGCCATTCAACTGCGGGACGGTCACATGCGATTCATCAATGAGCGTAATAAGATCCTTGGGAAAATAATCGATGAGCGTGAAAGGCCGCGACCCCGGCGGGCGGCCGGAGAGCGCGCGCGAATAATTCTCAATGCCGTGGCAAAAGCCCATCTCCTTGAGCATCTCCATATCGTAGCGCGTGCGCGAATTAAGTCGCTGCGCCTCGGCGTATTTGCCCGCCGCTTTCAATTTCGCCAGATGCGCGTTCAACTCCTCTTCGATCTCCACCAGCGCCGCATCGAGCCGCTGCGGCGAGGTGATAAAATGCTTCGCCGGGTAAACAGCGATCTTCTCAAGCGCTGTCATTTCATTGCCGGAAACGGGGTCGATCTGCGTGATCTTCTCAATTTTGTCGCCGAAGAATTGGATGCGCAGCGCGTCCTGCCGGTACGCCGGATAGACTTCGATGGTATCCCCGCGCACGCGAATCTTCCCGCGCACGAACTCAATATCGCTTCGCTCATACTGGATGTCAATGAGCTTACGCAGCACCTCGTCACGGTCGATCGATTGCCCTTTTTCCAGAAAGACCAGGTATTCCTGGTAATCCTCGGGTGAGCCCAAATTGTAGATGCAGGAAACGCTCGCCACGATGATACAATCGCGGCGCGTCATCAAAGAGGTCGTTGAGGCCAAACGCAGCCGGTCCAGCCGGTCGTTGACGGAGGCATCTTTCTCGATATAAACGTCTGTTTGCGGCACGTAGGCCTCGGGCTGGTAATAATCGTAATAACTGACGAAATATTCAACCGCGCTTTGCGGGAAGAATTCTTTGAACTCGCTGTAAAGCTGGGCGGCGAGCGTTTTATTGTGGGAAATGACGAGGGCGGGCCGGTTGATCTTCTCGATCACGTTGGCGAGGGTGAAGGTCTTACCGGAACCGGTGACACCCAGAAGGGTCTGCGCGCGCTCGCCCTTATTGATCCCCGCGATGAGCTTATCCACCGCCTCCAGCTGCTCGGTGACCGGCTTGAAGGGGCTAATTAACTTAAATTTATCCATAATAATGACCAAGATACAAGAAGCAAGAAACAAATAATATCCAAACAACAATATCCAAAATTCCAAACCGAAATGCTATTAACCTTGGAAATTGAATATTGGAACTTCCTTGTATCTTGCCCCTCGCTTTTGCTCGGGATTCTCGCGAGGAGTACCGAGCGGAACGCGAGGTATATCTTGTTTCTTGGAATTTCAAATGAAGAAAATCGCTGATTAATTTTGTAGGTTCTTCTCAATCTCTTTAAAAATCTGCTCGATGAGCTTGTCGTTCTTGTAGTCGTAAAAACTTTTGTAAGAGACGGTGGACACTTTCAAATAGCGCAGCTCGACTTCGGTCGCCTCATTCACGCCGGCGCGGATGTAGGCGTTCAAGACGACGTTCTTGGTGCCGAGCCCGTAGTAGGATTCCTTGTACTTGGTGAACAAAAGGATGTGGTGGACATTGGGATCGCTCATCTCCCAGCGGTGTTCGTAAATGCCGGGGTCGGGCTCTTCCGTAACGCTCCAGCCGAATTTATCCAACGCCTTCTTGGCGGCCTCGACAACCGCCACGTAATCGCCGTAGAATCTTTTCTTATAAGGATTTTTGTCGGAAACGTAACTGGGCAGGACAATGCTCGTGCAGCCGCCGAAAGTCACCAGTAGGATCAGTAACAGCAAACGTCTCATCAGCAGATCTTACCGTGCTTGTAAGGGCGTTTCTTGTTCTTGATCGACTTTTTGGCAATTTCACCTTCGATGTCGATGCCGAGCCCGCCGCACAGATCGAACATGCGGATGAACGCGTCCGCCAATTCTTCGCGGAAATTATCGTTATCCTGATGGCGGTAGCCTTCCATCGCCTCGGCGAGCTCGGTCACAATAAGCATCAGCGCCTCGCCGATATTCCTTTTCTCATCCCAGAAGCCTTTTTCTTTGGCGATAGCGTGGCAGATCTCGCAATACTCTTTTAACGTTTTCCCCTTAAGATCGTTTTCGGTAAGCTCGGCGTATTGCAAAGAAGACCTCCTTGTTCAATTGAAAAATTAATGAAAGAAACAAGACACAAGAAACAATCACCAAGAAAATCCCAATAATCAAATCTCAATTCTCAAATCAAACTATTTTTGGTTATTGGGATTTGAATATTGTTTGTATCTTGCTTCTTGTTCCTTGTATCTTTACACATGCCTTTGAATGAACTCTTTCATGTCCTTCGGCAATGGCGACTCGACCGTTATCGCCTTATGCTCGAACGGGTCCTGCCATTGAATACGCGTCGCATGCAGCGCGGTGCGGCGAAATTTCAGATCGAAATCTTTGGCGATAACGTATTTGCGCTCGCCCAAAAGCGGGTGGCCGATCGCTTTAAACTGGATCCGGATCTGGTTGGTCCGCCCGGTCAGCGGCTCAAACTCCACCACGCTGAAACCTTTTTTGATCTGGATGACCTTGTATCTGGTGACGGCCTGTTTGCCCGCCTCGTTCTTGAAAAATCTTTCCTCTTCCAGCGATTTGACAAAAGTGCTGAGCGTTCCCTCCCGCCTTTTCATCCGCCCGTGGACGTAACCGACATAACTCTTACGCACACTCCGCTGGCGAAACAAATCCATCAACCGCAGTTGCTTCTCTTTGCCTTTGGCGAAAAGGATGGCGCCGGTCGTGTCCCGGTCAAGCCGGTGGCAGGGGAATAAATGCGGCTGCTGGTCCTTCCTGTACTGGGCATTGACCAGTGATTCCAATGTTTTTTTTTCATGATGGGGCGAGGGGACGACCAGCAAACCCGCCGGCTTATCAAAGACCATGCAGTGGTTGTTTTCAAAAAGAACGGGGATCGGATTATTTTTGTCGTGGCTCAACGCTATTGGGCGCTACACTCTTGTTTCCAGAAATGAATTGACGTAATCGGTGATATGCTCGACATCCCGCTTGGAGATGTTCTGAAAGAAAATGGCCACATTATAGCACTCGGCCTCGCCCTCAACTTGCTCGATGCGCACCACCGCCCCTTCGCAGTTGACCTTTTTGGTGACGGTCTTGCCGGACTTACGCAAAGGGATCAGCAGGTTGATCTTAAGCTTGGTCATCGGATTGATGAACTTATCAACCTTGCAGTAGATCCCCGCGCGGCTGATATTGGCCGTTTCCGTGACGATATCGCCGTCATCGTGGTAGATCTTGATGGGGATATTATTCTCTAAACGGGGATGCTGTCTTCGTTCCTGAGGGTGGTGCTTGGCGTTCACTTTAAGGTTATCCTTTTTTCTCTTCGGCTTTCTCTTCGGCTTTTGGTTCAGCCTTGGCCTCTTTGGGGGCCGCTTCTTTCTTGGCGAGCGCTTCAGCTGCCGCCGGTGCTTCGGATGCCACGGTCGCGGCTGCGCCGTCTTCTTTTTTCTTCTGCAGCCAGCCTTGAAAAGCCGCTTTATTCAAGAAATATAAACCGTTACGGTAATAACGCTTGACCCGTTTTATCGCTTTTCCGGTGAAAGCGCATTTTTTGTCTATTTCGGTAACTTGTTTTTCTTCAGCCATTACTTACAAACACTCCTTTCTAAGAGAGAACTTAAGATGTCCATTGTCATTGTTGATTATAACGAATCTATGTAATATCGGTGGATTTTTGCCTTTGATTCGGCCAAATTCTCTGGCGATTCGAATTCAAGGCCGGCTTGGTAATGGTCGGAATAGGGGTATTTCGTGACCCAAACGACTTTTCCCATACACTCAACGATCTTTTCTTCATTCAGATGTATCTGAAGGACGAGCTCGGTGCCCACCGGGACGTAATCGTTAAAGCGCATCCGCAGGCCGCTTGAGCTTAGATCCAATGCCACGCTGCCGCCGAATTGAGCCTGGTCTTTCTGCTCAAAGCGGACGGCGTCTTTAAAGCGCATCCTTGGATAGACCCTTCTGTTATCTGTCATTTGCGATTCGAATTCCATATTTTCGTATCCTCCCCCGTCTCTAACGGATGGGGGCATTATAACATAAGAAGCGGCTGTTGCCATTATTTTTTTGCAAGCTTAATAATACTCTTATTATTAATACGCAATTGCTTAATTCCATGTTTACCAAAGGAAAACCTCATGTTATAATTATCGCTAATGTATAAGGAATTCTACGAGCTCAAAGAAAACCCCTTCAATATCACGGCAGACCCGGGATTCTTCTTCTCCAGCGCGCATCACGCGGAGGCCTTTTCGCATCTTATTTTCGGCATCAAACAGCGCAAAGGGATCCTGGTCATCACGGGGGAGATCGGGACCGGCAAAACGACGCTGTGCCGCACCCTGTTGAACCGCCTGGACAGTAAGACCAAGACCGCGCTCATCCTAAACCCCACCTTCTCCGATATTCAACTCTTGCAACTGATTGTCAAAGATTTGGGAATCCCGGGGAAGCTCAAAAACAAAAACGAACTGGTCACGGCGCTGAACAATTTTCTTCTTGAAGAAACCAGCAAAGGCCACAACGTGATTTTGATCATCGATGAGGCCCAAAATTTAGGGATTAAACAATTAGAGCAAATCCGGCTTCTCTCCAATCTGGAAACGGAAAAAGAAAAAATTTTACAAATTATTCTCGTGGGGCAACCCGAATTGCACGAAAAGCTGAAACTGCCGTCCTTGCGCCAGCTGAACCAGCGCGTCACCGTGCGCTTCCACATTTTACCGCTGGATGAGTCCGAGATCACCGATTACATCAACCATCGGCTGAATTTGGCCTCCAACAACGGCTCCTCCCCGATGGTTGAATTCACCGAAAAGGCCATTGACGCCGTTTACCATTATTCCCAGGGCACCCCGCGCATGGTCAACATCATCTGCGACCGGGCGCTTCTTGCCGGATTTATCATGGAAACGCACACCATCGATGAAACAATCATCGAAAAATGCGCCAGGGAGATCCTTTCCCAATGAGCATCATTCATGACGCTTTGAAAAAAGTCCAGGCCAGTTTGGACCGTAAGCACGGCCAGCGCACCGTGGTGGCACAAGAGCGCCCTTTGATCAAACAAGAAGAGATAAAAGCGTCTTTCACATCGGCCCAACAGCGCCCTTACGCGTCCCCACAACATTCATCGACAAAGATGATCTTCTTTTTGGCCAACGGGGTGCTGATCGCCCTCGGCATCATTATTGTCCTTCTTTTGAAACTATTTGACCAATCACCGCAAACCAAGGGTGAACCGTCAGCGCTCCTTCAGCAACGCTTAAGCACCCTGCGGCGAACGCAACCGGCACAATCCACCCAAGCCATTCAACGCGCCCCAACCACGACCCCTGCCGCCATGCAAGCGCTTGCAACGACGCAGCCATCTCAAGTTCCCGCTTACAAAGAAGGCCTGGAGCTCAACGGGACCATGCTCATGGACAACCGAAACGTGGCTCTCATCAATGGGGAGGTTTATGAAATGGGCGAGCGTGTGGAAGGCTACCTCATCACCAGCATCACCCTCAAGGACGTAACGCTTCTTAACGAAGCTGATGGGACGACGACGACCCTGCGGACCAGAAACCGCTAGCGATCTATTTATACTTAAGGATGGTTTTCGCAATGACGGAAAGCGGCACGCCTGTTACCAATTTCACTTTCCCTATGCGCGTCGCCAGGACAAAGCGGTTGCGCCCGGCCGGGAACTTCTTGTCATGGCGCATCGCTTTTAAGATATCGGAGAGTTTGATGCCGCGGATCCGCCGCGGCAAGCCGACGTGGGTGATCAGGTCATTAATCCTCTGCTCTTCTTTGCGCGAAAGCAATTTCATCGAGACGGAAATGTCGGAGGCCACCCGCATCCCCAAGGCTATCGCCTCGCCGTGCTGGTAGCCTTTGTACCGGCCCGCCGCCTCAATGGCGTGGCCGATCGTGTGCCCGAAGTTCAGGATGCTGCGGATACCTTTGGTTTCCTTTTCATCGGCAACGACGACTTTCGCCTTGATGCGGCTGCAGCATTCCACCAGCTTCGTTAAGTCGGAGCGGTCCCCCGCCAACAACTTACCGGCATTCTTCTCGATAAAAGAAAAGAGCGAGCGGTAATCGATGATGCCGTATTTGATCGCCTCGGCCAGGCCGTTACGCAATTGTTTCCTGTTCAAACTGGCCAGGCAGTCGACGTCGCTGAAAACCAATTTGGGCTGATAGAATGCGCCGACCAGATTCTTTCCCTGCTTAAGATCGATACCGACCTTGCCGCCGATGGCGCTGTCGATCTGCGCCAAAAAGGTCGTCGGCACCTGGATGTAAGGAACACCGCGCTGGTAGACAGCGGCCACAAACCCGGCCACATCCCCCACCACACCTCCACCCAATGACACAATGAACGCCCCTTTAAAAGAAGCGTCCTTCGCGATCCGCTCAATCAGATCGAAAGCGACTTTAACGGATTTGCTCTCTTCGCTGTCGGGGACAAAGAGGACCTTGGAACGAATGCCGGATCCCTTCAAAGAGCGCACGACCGCTTTGGCGTAACGGCGCCCAACCGTCGGATTGGTCACGACCACGGCGTCCCGGCCGATATTGAGCCGTCTCACATACGCGCCCAACTTCGGCAGAATCCTATGGCCGATGACGATTTTGTACGAATTTTCTTTTAACGAAACACGGACTATTTTCACGAGAAATTAACCCCCAAAAGGTTCCCCAGATAATTGACCACCGGGATAACCATCTTTTCAAAAAGGCCGAAATATAATAATACAATTACGATGAAAATGCCATAGCGTTCTAGCCGCAAATACGGCATGGCCAAACGATTCGGCAGGAGTCCGGCCACGAGCCTGGAGCCATCCAGCGGCGGAATGGGGATCATGTTAAAGGCCGCCAGAAGAAGGTTGATGAAAATCGCCAGCACCAATAACTGAAGGTCCTCCAACGGCATGTCAAGATTGATCAATTGGGCGAACAAAAAAGCCATCAAACAATTGATGGCCGGGCCCGCCATCCCGACCCATATCATGTCCCTTTTGGGCTTGCGCAAGCGCATGAAATTCACCGGCACCGGCTTGGCCCAGCCGAAAACAAAAGTATCATAGCCCATCATCCGCATCGTGATCAAGATCCCGGGAAGCAATATGGTACCGATAGGATCGATGTGTTTAAGAGGGTTGAGCGTCAGCCGCCCCGCTATTTTGGCGGTGGGATCCCCCAGTTTATAGGCGACCCAGCCATGGGCGTACTCATGCAGGACAATGGCCAGAAAAAGAACTCCTAAAATTTTAATGATATCGTCAATCATTAAATTTTATTATGGCAGGATTCGCTAGAGAATCAATTGAATTTTCGAAACATTCACGACCGGCGAGGGGGTTTGGGCGGGATTTCCCTCCTCGAGGGAGCCTTCGATGCGCACGTTCAGCCCTACAAGATCATCCAGCACAAACGTCAATCCTCTGATCAGATAAACGCTCTTGTCTTTCGATAGGACCTGATAATGGATATCGGAGGAAACGGGCTGCTTAAGGGCCGCCAGTTCGCCTTCGATAGTGATCAGGGCTTTTCCTTCCGCTTTCTTATCAACCTTTTCTTCAACCCTTTTCTCTTCTGCCGCCTTTTCTTCTTTGGGCTGCGGCACAACCTCCGGTGGGTTTCCCGGGGGAAGAGTGTTTGACTTGAAGGCGACGAATTCTTCTTTCACCCAGCCGTAACTTTGTTCCACCGGGGCGATCTTGTACCAGCCGGGTTTTGTATCAAGGATCGTGACCGTATCCCCCTGCGTCAGCTGGCCGACAATGGAAAAATTGATGTCCGCCCCGGCGCGCACGTTGACATCTTTGGCCGTTACCAGGCCCTGTTTGCCTTTTCGCTCAATGTATTTATCGCTGATAAAAATTTGGGCATCCGCAGGCAGCTGGATTTTATACCAGCTGTAGCTTTTGGCGACGACAACGACGCCGCTGCCTTTATCGAGCCGGGACACCTGCTCAAAATTCTGATTCTGGCCGGCACGCACGATGACATCGTTTTCGGTAATTTCTCCCAGGAAAGGAAAGCTGTGCTGGGCAAAGACAGGCGACTGGATAAGAATGACGGCGGCAGAAAGGATCGGGTAAATAAAAAAGCGTTGCATGGTAAGGGGTAAGTTTACTTCTTTCCTGCAGGAGCGGCTTTGCCCTTTTCCGGGGCTCCGGCAGCTTTCGGGGCTGCGGCGCCGGCTTTGCCTTTTTCCGCGGTAGCGCCAGCGGCTGGTGCTGCGGCGCCTTCGGCCGGTGCTTCTTCCTTCTTCTTTTTGCCTGTCTTAAGGCGGACGACCTTGGTCTTGGGAAGCCTGGTGACATTCTGGCCTTCCACCCAAAAACCATTTTTCATCAGATCCTTGATCCGCTCGATGCGGGTCAAGACAGTTTTCTGGGTCGCGGCTGCTTTATCGATTCTTAAGGAAGGGTGTAACGACATATTATAATCTCCTTACCAACAAATCCCGGTATTTTGATTTCAGTTTTGACGATGCTTTCTTCGCTTCATCCCGCTGGGCGAACTTTCCGATGCATACGATCGAGTAATCTCCTTTGGCGACGACGAACGATTCATGGCCGGTATTGCCCAACCGCTCGACTTCTTTGCGGGCGCTGGTCTCCGACTTGAAAGAAGCTATCTGGATCGTGAACAGGTCTTCGTCCGTCAATTCTCGCTCCAGCGGGACCTGCAGGACCTGCTCTTTGGCGTTGGGCTCCAACTGCTGTTGGGCCGTGGGTTTGGCGGTTTGTTCTAATTCCGCCGGCTGCGGGGCGGCCAGGATCTCGATTTTTCCGGCAGGGATGGCTTCCTCTGCAGGTTGCGCTAATCCTAAACGCCTGCCCCTTTCAACCCCAAAGGAAAAGAACACTACATACGTCATGACCAAAACAATGCATAAGACAATAATGTTTTCTATGGAAAGTGTCAAGTCTTTTATTGATAGGCGGTTCTGGATGGCTTGAGGGGCCAAATGCTTGGCATTTCCCGGGAACAGCTCAAACTGAGATTGCTCTTTAATATTAATAGTCATAGGCGTTTATTATATTATTTCTGTTTGGTGCTTCTCAAGTAGTTTCTGAACTTTTTTTGTTTGGTGAGCTCAATGAAGGCTTCGACGATTTTGGGATCAAATTGGGTTCCGCTGTGCGCGTACAGCTCATGGGTGGCTTCCTCGAACGTCAGCGTCTTTTTGTAAGGCCGTTCGTGCGTCATGGCATCGAAGGCGTCGACGACGGCCATGATGCGCGCTCCCAGCGGGATCTGCTCTTTCTTAAGGCCTGAGGGGTATCCCGAACCATCATAATGCTCGTGATGGTACAGAATGATCGGAAGGACGGGTTTTAGAAATTCGACGGGCCGGATCAGCTCAGCGTTCTTGGCCGGCTGCTGGCGGATGACTTTGAATTCCTCCGGGGTGAGCCGGCTTCTCTTCGATAAGATTTGAAAGGGCACGTCAATGGCCCCCGCATCGCGCAAGATGCTGGCATAATATAGATTCTTGATGCCCTCCTGGCTGACGCCCAGTTTCTGCCCCAGCGACTTAACGACGTAAAAATAAACGGGGGTATGTTTCTTGGCCAGGATGCTGCCGTGGTGCTCCAGCAGCTTGCCGATGAATTCGATGCTTCCCAAGATGACCTTCTGCTGCTCTTCGTAGAGCTGCAAATTTTTAATGGCGGTGACGGATTGCTCGGTGACGACGGCCAGCATCTCCTTGTCATACTCGCTGAAGGCCGCGCCCTTCTTTCTTTTAACGAATATCGCCCCGATGTTCTCATCGGCGACCAATGGCAGCCCCAGCAGATGTTTCTCTAAAACGGAATAACCGTCCAACAAACGCTTTTCCGTAACGGAAATTTTGTCCAAATCTTTCCTGCGGGTGAGGGCGATATTGATTTTATTGTCAAAGGAGGCCTTAAGGACGACCCTTTTCCCGACCGGATCAAGAACATAAATGATGGCCGTATCGGCCTTGATGAACTGGCATAAAAGGCGGGTCAAGCGCAGGCACAATTCCTGCGCGTTATAGGTGGAATTGACCAGCCGGTACACCATGTGCACCGCTGAGAGGATCTGTTTATACCTTTTTGTATGGATCGAAGAGTTTTTTGTGCTCATCTAACGCGGACCGGTCCGTCATCGCGGCAATGTAGTCGCAAATGACTTTGTATTTTTCCTTCTCGGAAACTTTATGTTCTCTAGGCCACATATTATAAGGCAACTGGTTGGGATTTTCCTGATAAACCTTAAAAATTTCATTGATGATCCTTTTGGCTTTCTCCGTCATCCTCACCACCCGGTAATGACGGTAAAGTTTCTGAAGAAGGAGATCCTGCAGTTCTCCACGCTCCTGCTTCATCTTGGGGCTGAAATCAACCACATTTTTATCCGGGTTCTTCAGGTGAAAATCCTTGACCTCCTGTGAGCTGGAAAAATTGCATTCCTTCAGCCGGCCGCGGGAATATTCCAAAAGGTCTTTGGTCTGGTTGTCGATCAGGTATTTGACGACCTGGTACTTGAGCATTTCTTTGTCGCTCGGATCCAAAGCCGATTCGATCTTCCCGTAGGAGTCGCGCCAAAGCTTACTGTCCATCAAATCGTCTTTACTGATACAGCCGGAAGTTAAACCATCATCAATATCATGCGAAAGATATGCCAGCGCATCGGCCATATCGACCACACGGGCTTCCAGGGTGGGGCCTTCATTTTTATAGGCTTTCAAATCCGTCGACTGGTCGTAGACCGTGCTGTGTTTTAAGATACCGACCAAAACCTCTTTCGTCAAATCCAGCCCCGGAAAATTAGGATAACGCTTCTCCAGCCGGGTGACGATCTCGTAGCTCCTGAAATTATGATTAAATTCTTCTTTGATTTCTTTCATGATCTTATTAAGGGCTTCCTCCCCGGCGTGACCGAAAGGTGGATGGCCCAGATCGTGGGCCAGGGCGATGGCTTCGATCAGATCCTCGTTCAAGCGCAAGCTGCGGCCGATGGTGCGGGCGATCTGGGCGACTTCAATGGTGTGCGTCAGGCGCGTGCGGTAATAGTCTCCCTCCAGGATCACGAATACCTGGGTCTTGTATTCCAGCTTACGGAAGGCTTCCGAATGGACGACGCGGTCGCGGTCGCGCTGGTAGCAGGTGCGCACTTCATGCTGGGAGTTGTCGTACTCGCGCCCGGCGGAGTCCTTGCTTTTCATTGCGTACGGCGCAAGGATCTGCGTTTCAATTTCTTCTATATCTTCTCTTGTTCTCATCGATCAAATGCCTGTATAACGATCTTAACGATTGGGAAATGACTTTGGTGTGGCCGATGACCGGCATAAAATTGGCATCGCCCCGCCAGCGCGGCACGATATGGATATGGATGTGCCGCGGGACACCGGCACCGGCCGCGCGGCCTATATTGATGCCGATATTATACCCTTGCGGTTTAAGCGTTTTATCCAACAATTTCTTCACCTTCTCCAGAAGTTCTACCAAATCGGCCCACTCCTCCCTCGTGAACTTGCTGATATCATTGACATGGCGTTTGGGAAGGATTAATGAATGGCCGCTGTTGTAAGGAAAAATATTCAAAACCGCATAAGATAGCTTAGTACGCAAAAAAATAAAATTTTTATGATCCTTTTTTTCCTTCAAGATCCGGCAAAAAACGCAGCCCCCACTTTTTTTGACGATATTAAAAATATATTTGACCCGCCACGGGGCCCAGATCTTTTCCATGGTCATTTTAACTTAATGATCTTTGCCTTGACGTTGCCGTCTTTGATCTCCAAAAGACCATATGAATTATAGGGGGCATGGACCTTGTCGTTGGGGCTGCCGGGGTTGAAATACAAAACCCCGTCAATGGTTTCGTTCATGGGCTGGTGGCTGTGCCCGAAAATGACGGCGTCGACTTTGTCCTTCTCAAATTCCTTGCGGACAAAAGCCAGCGCGTGAGAAGAGGCGCCATGGCCGTGGGCCAGGCCGATCTTCACTCCCGCGCAATCGATGACCTGCCGGATCGGGAATTCCTTGCGGACCTCATGATCGTCCATGTTACCATGGACGGCCTTGAGCTCTTTGATCTTTTTTAGGACCTCGGCATCCTTGAGCGAACAAAAATCGCCGGCATGGATGATCAGGTCCACCCCCTTAAAAGCCTCCAGCACTTCCTTGGGGATGTCTAATGAATGCGTATCGGCTATCACACCAATTTTCATCGCACGATATAAGGCTTATCAAATAATGTTAATAACGCGTTGAGTTCCCCTTCGTTCCAGATCCAAAATTTTTCCTGAAGCGCCCGCAGGCGGGCGTTCTCATCAAGGTCCGACAGGGAAATGATCAAGCACCGCTGCGATTTGTTGGCGATCTTGCGCGCTTCGGCCATGATCAGATCCAGTTCCCCTTCGCTTAAATGGTCTTTCTTCGTCACGATGAACCAGACCGCATCATCCGTCTTGGCTTTGATGAAATCCAGGTACAGCCCGTTCTCATCCCGCGTCCTAAAGGGGACGATCTCCCTGAATTGCGGCAGGCGGTACTTGCGGCCTTTCAAATGCAGCGATTCGTTGTCAAAACAATGCAACAGATCGACCACCCGGGAAGAGAAATCCTGGCGGGTAGCGAGCTTAAAGCTTTCGATATGGGCCTGGAATTCCTCTTTGAACATCCTCTGCTGTTTATCGGGAGCCAATTCCACGTCCTTCATGCGTTTTTGATAGACGTATTTGACCCAATACTTGAACAATTTGTCTTTATAGTAATAAAACTTGCCGTTTTTAACGACGATCGACTTCTCCAGCAAATTGTTCATCTTCTTGATCAGGACGACCCTTTTTAGGCCCAGATCATTGGCCAGATCCTCCAGTTTATGGTGGCCGTTGGCCAGCGATATAAGAAGCTCCGACATCGTGCGGTTGCCTTTGCCGGTGAACATCTCGTTGACCAAAAGTTCAAAGTGGCGGCTTAAAACGCCCCAGCGGTCAAAGAGCGTATTTTCGACCGCCTGCGCCAGAATCGGCATATACACCTCCATCTGGTTATGCAACGCACTTAAGCTGATCATCTCGCGGCAGATCAGCTCGAGATAAAGCGGGTGCCCGCCGGTAAAATCCGTCAGGAAGCTGCTTAAACTCCCTCCCACTTTGATGCCGGCCAAACGCCGTTCAATGAACTCCTGGCTGGCCGCCAGATCAAAGGGCTCGACAACGATCGTCTCAAAATTGCCGAACAACAAAGACAGCTTTTCCGTAATGATCTTCTTGGCCTCCGCCGCAAAAGAGCTGGAAACAACGTAGAGGCAGCGCTTTTGCGTCATGATCTTCTTGCCCAAAACCTGAAACGCGTTGGTAAGCGGATAATCCTTCAGGCCCTGAAATTCATCGAGGATCAAAACACAGTATTTTCCCGTTTCGTTGGTAAAGACCTCCGGCAGCGCCAATAACCCCTGGTAGGCGGCGTTGGATTTCCCGTTGGTAAAATCCGCTTGGACTTTCCTGATGACCTGAACGGTGTGCGGGATGACCTGCTTGGTCGTTTCCAACAAGACGGAAATGTTTTCGCTTAAGGGAAGGTTGCAGTTCTTGGAGAAATTATAAAGGAGGCTGCCGATGAATTTATCCAGAAAATACGGGAAATCCTTGTTCTCCAGGTCAAGGTAGATGGCGATCACGTCCCTGTCATCGAGATTCCTCAGGAAATGATAAAGGATGAAGCTTTTGCCGACGTAAGGATAGCCCAGAAGGGCGATGTTCTGCCGGTAACCTTCTTTTAGATCCGTCATCCGCTTTTTAAGAACGTTCAAAACGTCCTGGCGGCCAAGAAACGATTTCTCTATATCTAAAAAATTCATAAGCCTCTAAGGTAAATAATTAAGCGGATTATCTTCGATCGCATCTTTACGGATCTGGAAATGCACATAAGCCAAATTTTTGTTATGCCCGACGCGCGCAATTGACGTATCTTTCGGAACATAATCCCCCAGCTGGACCAAAAGCTGGGAATTCTGGGCATAGACCGTATGGAACCCGCCGGAATGGGAAAGGATCACGGTCTTGCCATAGCCGGTCAATTCATCAGCAAAAACAACATTCCCCGAACGCGAGGCCTTCACCAACGTGCCTTCGGGAACGCGGATATCGATCCCCTTATTGATATATTGCCCGTGCATCTGGTGAAAGTAGGCGATGAGCTCCCCTTTCACCGGCCAGCTGAAACCATTGTCTTCCTCCTGCTGCGGCGGAGGGATGTCCCGGAGCGTTTGCACGCCGGGGATAAAAATCAATTGGTTCAGCTCGATCTGGGCGACATTGGGGATATTATTGGTGTTGATAACATCCGCCATGGAAACATCGTACGCTTTGGCGATCTGCCAGAGGGTTTCCCCTTTTTGCACTTTGTGGTAAATACCGCTTCGCTCCGGCTCTACCATCTGTTGTGTAATACGCTCTTCCTCGACCGGCAGGCTGGCACATCCAAAAAACAGGAATAATCCAAAATATATTACTAACCAATAGCGTATATTCATCATTAAAAAATTTATTGTTCTGCTACGCCTCAAAACTTTCGTTTGGAGGCTTCGCAGAAACATTCTTCTTCGCCTTAATACTATTTCTTCGAAGCCCCCGACCGACCCGAAGGGTCGAGTAGCGGGGCGAAGAAGAATGGAGCGAGAGAAGGGAATCGAACCCTCGCTATCAGCTTGGGAAGCTGAAGTTCTACCACTGAACTACTCTCGCTGAAGTTCTGCGCTGGCCTTCCTTAAAAAAATTACTAAAAGGAAGCCAGCACTGCACCAACTCTTTCTTGTAAGCCAGCGCGGTACCAACTACCTCAATATCTTTTCTGAGGAAAGTTGGTGCTGCCATCCCGACTGAGCGAAGCGAACGTCGGGGCTGAACTACTCTCGCTTGAGCGCTTTCTCGGTAACCGCTTCTTTTAATTTCCTCGTTGCCTGCCTCACATCGGCGACCATCAAGATCGACCGGGTGACCGCCACGCGCTCGATACCAAGCCGAATAAGCGGCGGAATGTTTTCGTGATCAATGCCTCCGATGGCGAAAACCGGTATCTGGATCTTCTCGACCACGTCTTTCAAGAGCTTCAGCTCCATCGGCCGGCGCACCGGCTTCGTCTTCGTTTTATACACCGAACCGAAACCGATATAATCCGCCCCTTCTTGCTGGGCTTGCTGCGCGTGTTCCAATGTTTGGCAGGAAATGCCGATAATCGCCTCTTCCCCCATCATCTGCCGCGCCTGTCGGAGGGGAAGGTCCTCTTGGCCCAAATGAACACCGTCAGCCCCGACCGCCAACGCCACATCAACGCGGTCATTCACGATAAAAGGGATTTTTCCCTTTGCCAGCCGAGCGATTTGTTGCGCAACCTGTATCATGTTGCCGGCCGAGGCGGTCTTATCCCTCAATTGAATGATATCCACGCCGCTGGCAATGGCTTCCTCAGCGGTTTTTAAAAGGGCTTCATAGCCCAAAATTTGGCTATCAAGAACCAAATACAATTTACAATTTTCCAGCAATTCGCTTTTCGAGTGCATAGAATTGATACCGGATGTTCTTAAGCTCACCGGCCGTTTTTTTATCAAGGAGTTTACTAAACTCTTCCAACACCCGGATGGATTCTTTCATGCGCGAAGCGTTGGCGAAGAAAATGTCTCCGACATTGCCGCGGGTGAGCTCATGGGCATTAGAGCCTTTGCCGACATCACGCCGGATGTCCCTCGCCTCAACGAGCTTTTTATAACCCAACGAAGCGACCACTTCTTTGGTGCGGTGGCGCATGTCTTTCAACTGGCGCGTGGCAGAGCGTTCATCCAGGACAAACCGGCAGACATCCTCGCAGACCCTTAAACCTTCTTTAAACCGGTTCAGGTTGGCATCCATGATGCGGTAAATTTCTTTACGGTTGGCTTTAACCATTTTTTTTAATCAAGGCAATGGTCCCGCTGGTTGAATAAGAAGCAAGGTACGGGACCAGTTCGACTTTTCCCACCACGGAAGCCCCGACCACATCTTCTTTCTTCCAATCCGCTCCCTTTATCAACACATCGGGTTTGACCGCCTCAATAAGCTTGAGGGGGGTTTCTTCGTCAAATATCACGACAAAATCAACATAGACCAAAGCTGCCAAGACCTTGGCGCGCGCCTGCTGGTTATTGATCGGCCGGCCTTCCCCTTTGATCTTTCTTACGGACGCATCGCTATTTAGACCGACGATCAGCACACGGTTCTTCCCTTTAGCCTTCTCCAAATAAGAGACGTGTCCCAAGTGAAGGATGTCAAAACAGCCATTGGTAAAGGCAATCGTTTCCTTTTTCTTGCGGTGCTCGTTGACTTCTTTCTTTAATTCTTCTAACGTAACGATTTTTTTATCTGTCTTCATAAGCCTATTGTTCAATCAATTCACAAAGGATATGCCCGATACAAATATGCGTTTCCTGAACACGCGCGGTGTTGCTCGAGGGCACATCGATATTGATATCGGATAATTTGGCCAGCTCGCCGCCTTTATTGCCCGTCAGCGCAATGGTCACAAGCCCTTTCTCTTTGGCCTTTTTAACGGCCTCGATCACGTTCTTGGAATTGCCGCTCGTTGAAATGCCGACGGCCACATCCCCCTTCTGCCCCAGACCCTCAATCTGCCTGGCGAAAATGGATTCAAAACCGTAATCGTTGCCCAGCGATGTCAAAACGGATGTGTCGGTCGTGAGCGCAATCGCTGCCAAGGCCTTGCGCTTTTTTTGAAAACGGCCGATCAGCTCCGCCGCGATATGCTGGCTGTCGGCGGCTGAGCCGCCGTTGCCGAAAAGAAGGACTTTGTTATCATTCGATAACGCTTTTTTGAGGGCCAAGGCCGCCTGTTGAATGGCTCCCTGGTTGTTTTTGAGGGTCGCTTTCTTGACTTCGATGGAATCCAGGAATATCTTTTCGATTATTTCTTTCATAGCTATTCTACCGATGCGGAAAAAATCCTGGCGATATCGTACAAATCCGGGTCGATTTGCTTAATATGTTTGACAGCATCCTCGATCTTGACCGAACCGACGGAATTGCCTTGCAAACTGACCATGTGCCCGAACTTTTTCTCGATGATCAACTCAACCGCCTTATAACCGAAACGGGTTCCGATAATGCGGTCATACGCCGTCGGTGAGCCGCCGCGCTGGATATGTCCCAAGACGCTCACCTTTGTCTCAAATCCGGTTTTTTCCTCGATTAAGTTGGCGATCAGCTCGCAGACGGTCCCCACGCGGTGGCGCCTTAATTTTTCTTCGCTTTCCAGCTGAGCCTCGTAGCCTTCGATCATGGCGCCTTCGGAAACAACAATGATACTGAAAGTCTTTCCCCGTTCATGGCGGGCTTTGAGCGCATCGCAGATCTCATCAATTTTAACGGAATATTCAGGGATGAGAATGATGTCGGCGCCTCCGGCAATCCCCGCCTCGAGCGCAATCCATCCCGTATAACGGCCCATGACCTCGATGACGATGATACGGTGATGGCTTTCGGCCGTCGTATGCAGACGGTCAATACATTCGGTGGCGACATTCACCGCCGTATCGAACCCAAAGGTATAGTCGGTACCCGACAATGAGTTGTCGATGGATTTGGGAACCCCCACAACGGGAATCTGCTTTTGCTTATGAAGCGCCAACGCAATCTTTAACGTGTCTTCGCCGCCAATGGCAATGAGGGCGTCCATGCCGCTGCGTTTAAAGTTTTCAGCGATAATCTTCATTTTCTCCGAAGCCAGAGGAGGAACCAGGCGGCTGGTCCCAAGAATCGTCCCGCCGCGGTCCAAGATCCCCGAGGTCTGCCTCAGATCGAGGACTTTCATATCATTTTCGACCAGGCCCATCCAGCCGTTTTTAATGCCCGTCACGACATAACCTTCGTGCATGGCCTTTCGCACCACCACGCGGATGACGGAATTAAGCCCGGGACAGTCGGCGCCTCCTGTTAAAATGCCTATCTTCTTCATTGGTCCAATCCTTTTTTAAAATTACGCCCGGTATCCCCGAAAAGGCACGGTCGGCGCGGGCTGCTGCGGCTGCTCTTCTTCAGCCGCCTTTTCTTTAACCCGTTCCGGCAGGATTTTCCCGACATAGATCGAAACATTCACCGATTCTTCCAAGCCGATCGTGTCCTGGATCTTGCGCCTCACCTTATCCTGCACGCGGGCCGTCAGCTCAGGGATATTGACCTCCGATTTCATCACCAGCCGGATCTTGACGTCCAATCCCTTTTTGGAAGCGGTTATCTTGACTTTCCCGTCCCGTATTTCGTTCAATCGGATCAAGAGCCTCCTGATCAAATCCTCCATCGCCACGAGCGATATACTGACCCGCCCCGAAGGATTGTCAAAGGCGATGATCTTATCGCGGTGCACGTTCACGGAAAAATAATTGTAGAAAAGGAAATTGCACAAAAGGATGATCCCGGCGATGATGCCGATGATCAGCCGCAGATCCTTGTCATGATACCAGATCAAAGAAATGAGATAAAGATCGTTGATGTTGAGCAATTTTAAAGCAAATAGCAGCAAGAAGCTGCCGATAAACAGAATTATCGTTACATAGAATAACACCGTCACTCGTCTAAGAAACATTTTTACCCCCTCCCGCCTCAATCCCACGGATATCGATATTAACGTCAGCTACGTTGATTTCTAGAATCTTTTTAATGTCCTGCTTGACTATATCCTGTATTTGCCTGGCCGTATCCGGGATTTTCATGCCGTACTGGATGTTAATGGCCAAATTAATTTTGATCCCCTCCTGCTCATCCATTTGGATCTTAATGCCGGGATGAGAAGGCCCGCTAATGAGGTCCTTAAGCTTGTCGGAGAGATTCGGCTGCACCAACCGCACCCCGTTAATGCCATGGACCGTCTTGGCGATAATCTCATCCAACACGTGTTTATGGATCTTCACGGAACCCAAATCCAATCTCGTATCGGCGCTCATCATATTCTCCTATTTGTTATTAAGATGTTCTAGAAAATGCGTTGACACTTTGCCTTCCAGAAACCTGGGATGCTCCATAATCTCCAAATGAAGACCGGCCGTGGTTTTCAAGGGGCTGATGTAAAACTCTTGCAACGCCCGCCTCATAATGCTGATGGCCTCCATCCTATTCTTACCATAAGCGATCAATTTGACAATCATAGAATCATAGTAGGGAACGATCGTAAAACCGGAATAAATATGGGTGTCAATACGGATGCCCGGCCCACCCGGCAGGTTCAACTGTTCAATCTTTCCCGGGCAAGGCATAAAATTATTGGCGGGATCCTCCGCATTGATGCGGCATTCGATGGCCGCCCCGCGAATTTTGACGTCTTCCTGTTTTATCTTCAACCTCTCTCCGGCGGCGATCTTGATCTGCTCCTTGATAAGATCGATTCCCGTCACCATTTCCGTCACCGGATGCTCTACTTGGATACGCGTGTTCATTTCCATAAAATAACATTGGCCGTTTTTATCAAGAAGGAACTCGACCGTGCCTGCGCCCTTATAATTGACAGACTTGGCGGCTTTTATCGCAAATTCCCCCATGCGCTTACGCATCTTAATATCTAACGCCGGTGACGGGGACTCTTCAACGAGCTTTTGATGCCGCCTCTGGATGCTGCAATCCCGCTCACCCAAATGAATGATGTTACCGTAATCATCGCCAAGAACCTGAATTTCCACATGCCGGGGTTCTTCAATATATTTTTCAATATAGACATCCGGATTGCCAAAATTGGCCTGCGCCTCTTGTTGGGCTAGAGAGAAGGAACTCATCAATTTCACGTCGTTATGGCAAACACGCATGCCCTTGCCGCCGCCGCCCGCCGCCGCTTTGATAATGACGGGGTATCGGATTTTCTTGGCGACCTGCAGCGCCTCTTCCTGGCTTTTAATTACGCCCTTGCCGCCGGGCGTCAGAGGGACGCCGCATTTTTTCATCGTTTCTTTGGCCACCACTTTGTCACCCATAGCCCGGATGCTTTCCGGGTCAGGGCCGATAAATTTTATATTACACGACTCGCAAATTTCCGCAAAATGGGCGTTTTCGGCCAAAAAGCCGTAGCCCGGATGGATCGCCTCCACATCCGTGATCTCGGCGGCAGATATAATGGCCGGGATATTAAGGTAACTGTCAAGGCTGAGGGCGGGCCCGATACAAACGGCCTCATCGGCCAGGCGGACATGCAGCGACTCCGCATCCGCCTGCGAATAAACGGCGACGGTCTGGATGTTCATCTCGCGGCAAGCGCGAATGATCCGTAAAGCGATTTCACCTCGATTGGCTATCAGAATCTTTTTAAACATGTTCGATGACTCAACGGTTAGAGCGGTTCCACCACAAACAACGTCTGCCCGAATTCGACGGGTTGGGCGTTTTCGATAGGAATTTCAACGACGCGTCCTTTGACTTCGGATTTAATTTCATTCATCAGTTTCATGGCCTCCACGATGCAAACCACCTGTCCCACCTCCACCACACCACCGACTTCCACAAATGGCGGCGATTCGGGAGACGATGAGCGATAAAACGTTCCCACCATCGGGGACTTGATCTCCTGAGCGTTGGTGGCCTTCGCCGTTGAAGCTTGTTGCGATTCAGGGGCCTTCAAAGCGGGCTGGCTTTCGACATGGTAGGACGCGGGGCCACGGGAGATGACCGTAGGCAATTCATCGGAAGATTTTTTAATCTTGATCTTCGTTCCTTCCCGTTCAATCTCGATTTCGGTAAGGCCATGCTCATTCATGAGGTTGATGAGCTCTTTGATCTCTTTTAAATTCATTGTTTTACCCTTTCCACGTAATTCCCGGTTCTCGTATCAACCTTGACTTTGTCTCCGATATTGACAAATATGGGAACTTGAATCTCCGTGCCGGTATCAAGTGTCGCCGACTTGGTCACGTTATTGGCGGTATCCCCTTTAAAGCCGGGCTCCGTGTGCGTGATTTCGGAAATGATGAACGTAGGTAAGCTGACCATAAGGATATCGTGGCCATGGCAAACAGCCGTGACCTGCAGGTGGTCTTGAAGAAACCGGGCTTGGTCCCCGATGATATCTTTGGGGACCGCGATCTCCTCAAAATTCGTCATGTCCATAAAATAGAACTGGTCGCCGCTTTGATAAAGGTTTTGAAGTTTCTTTTCCTCGAGGTCGATCTCTTCGATCGTTTCCGAGGAACGGAAGGTCCTTTCCAAGACCTGCTGGGTCTTGATATTGCGTAATCGGGTCCGCAGGAAAGCGCTGCCTTTGCCGGGCTTGACGTGCTTGCATTCTTCAACAAGGAAAATATTGCCGTCGATCCTGATGCCTATGCCTGTTTGCATGTCATTAATAGATATGTCCACTGAGAACCTTCGCTCCTTTCTTTGTCACTAATACCATATCTTCGATACGGATGCCGAATTTGTTAGGGATGTAAACAGCCGGCTCAACGGTTATGACCATGCCCTCTTGTAATTTGGCTTTATTGTTTTGCGAAACCCGCGGGTCTTCGTGGATCTCCAAGCCTACCCCGTGCCCGAGGGAATGACCGAAAAATTTCGCTAACCTTTGCTTCTCTAAATAGTTACGTGCCTGATAGTCAACTTGAGCTATAGGCACGTTTGGTTTTATGAATTCAATGGCTTTCTGCTGGGCCGCAATTACCGTATCATTAACTGTCCGAATAAGTTTGGGTATTTTACCTAAAAAGAACATACGTGTCAAGTCGGACTTATAGCCCTTATAATCGATTCCCCAGTCGATAAGAACGATGTCGTTGGAACGGATACGCCGTTGGGTCACTTTGGCGTGAGGGAAACAGGAGTTCGACCCCGAAGCCACGATCGGATCAAAGGAAAAGCCGCAGCCACGGGCTTTGACGAAGCGTTCCAGCTTAAGGAACACATCATACTCGCTTAGACCCGGACGCAGAATCCGTCTTAAATAGCGGTAAGATTCCTCATGGACCTTTAAAGCTTTTTGGATGTTTTCCAGCTCTTCCAGCTCTTTAACTTCACGCAAACGCTCAACAAGACGCTCCAGCCCGATCAGCTTTATCCCCGAGGGGCCATGCTTTTTTAACAGCTTAAGCTGCGCGACGCTGCAATAGCGCTCTTCAAAACCAAGCCGTTTGAGGCGGTTTTTCTTGACCAGCTCAAAAAGCGTTACAAAAAATGATGGTCCGTATTGAACGGTCGGGATGCCTTTAAGGCCTTTTCTAGCCTGAAGGGTATAGCGGGAATCGGTAATATAAAATACCTTATTCAACCCGACCAATAACCAGGATTCCTCAGCGGGAAATCCGGTCAAATAGCGGATATTGGGCTGATGGCTCACCAAAAGCGCGTCCAACCGGTGTTCCCTCAACAAAACTCTAAGTTTTTTGAGCCTTTGATTCATCTTTTTTGTAAAAACGGACAACCGATGGCAGCGTGAAATAATAAATAAGTACCCCAGCGATAATGAGATCGACCGCGATATACACCAGCATCGAGATCCGAGGGAATTCCGGAAATTGCAGCTGCTTTATGGGTGCGCCGAAGTACTGCTGCTCGACCATTATAGCAATATTTTCAAAAACGTAATACGGATGTTTCCAATAGATCGTGGCGATCGTAAAGACGGCAATCGCGATGACCGCTTTGCGGGCCAGCTCGTTACGGTAAATAAGGCCGACGGAAATGGCGATGAGGGCGCTTCGAAGCAGGATAGAGAAACAAAAACGGACTTGAAAAACCCATTCAGGCATAGGCAAAAACAGCTGTCGCTGGTATCCGTAATCGACCAAATTAAAAAAGTCGTACACGCAGGAGGTGGCCAATAAGGAGCAGATGATCAACAAGCTCAGCGACCGCGGTTTCTTGGAAATTACCATCAAGACCGCTAGCAGCACATAAACGACAACGCCGATGATGAGAAATTGGTCGAAGTACGAGAGGATAAGATGACGAACCAGAGCATCGATTTGGGAGCTCGACATGGGAAATACGGATAAAATTACCGGCTTTTCTTGATCAGATTAATAGTTGCCTGAAGCCCCAGGAGATAGCTGTCGACGCCGAAACCGCTCACCTGACCCGTGCAAACGGGCGCAATGAGCGAGGTGTGGCGGAACTCCTCCCGGGCGTAGATATTGGATAAATGCACTTCAATGGCCGGAATATCAACGGCGGCAATGGCATCACGAATGGCCACGCTCGTATGCGTATAAGCGGCCGGGTTGATCAAAATGGCCTGGCATTTTTTCTTCTTGGCCTGGCCGATGGTGTCAACGATCTCGCCCTCATGATTGGATTGGAACACTTTCAGCTCAACGCCGTGCTTCTTAGCTAAACCTTTCAAGAGGCGGTTGATCTCCTCCAGCGTGGTTTTGCCGTAAATGTTGACTTCCCGCTCACCGAGCAAGTTCAAATTAGGTCCGTGAATGACCAAAATCCTACTCATTTTTTCCCTCGCTTGGCTGCCCGGGCAACTGTTGTTCATTCGAAAGAAGTTCAACGAACTTCATTTGCAGCTCGTAAACGGAAGCCTCCAGCAGACTGGCTTCCTGCTCGTTAAGGTTGCCTTTGGTCTTGTCTTTGAGCATGATCAGGGTATCGATGATAAATTTGGCCTGCATGAGGTTTTTGTCCGTCTGTTGCGTGATGGGGTGGGGTATCTCGCCCATAAAAATCATCGCCTGGTAACCCAGGCTGGTAATGTAATTAAGGAAGTTGATCTCGATATCCTTCAGCGACTGTTCCTGGGGTTCTCCGGAAGGCTCTTGCGGGACCTCATTGCTAAATGTTTCTTTTTCCTTGCTGGCGGATTCTTTCCAAGATTCATCCACCGATTTCTTTTGTTCCATTGCCATTTTCCTTACTTGTTATAAATTAATATGCTGCTTAGGATAACACCGCATTTCCTGGTTGTCAACCCATTCGACCTCGTTCAATATCAGCCGTTAGGATAACTACCCTTCACTCGTTAACCTCAAAGGAAATAACGACGTTAAAGGTGAGCTGCGGATAACTCAAATCCTTTGGAAACGGCGGAAAGGGATTGGCATCTTTGATGCTTCTTAAGCCGGCCATTCTCAGATAATCATTGGCGTGGGTGCGCTCATCAATGATCTGCAGATCCTGCAGCGCGCCGTTGGCGCCCAGCACGAAAGTCAAATAGACCTCGCCTTGCTGAAAGTCCGGATGGTCCACGTGGCGATAAGCCTGCTGCCTGATCTTCTCGCGGATGTTTTGGTTGTAGCTTAAATATTTCGGATTATTGATCTTCTCGGAAACGAGCATGGGGATCGATATCTCCCGGCTGACATCGAGGGTCTTGATCTTGGGGGTTTGTTTCTGGGAAAACCGGAAATGATCCGATAACTTTGAGATGTCCCTTAACTCCCTGCCCGACAAAGGCAGATCGGAAGGCTCTTTGGTCAGGATCTCTATTTTCTTTGGTTCCTCCTTCTTCGTCACGGCCTTGATCACTTCGCTGCGCTTTTCCTGCTCTTCTATCTTCTTTTTATGTTCAATCGCCTGATAGGTCACTTCAATCTGTTTGAGCGGTTTTTGGAGAACTTTGAATCTTTCCGATGACAAGTAACCGATGACCGTCAGGTGAATAATAAAGGATAAAAAGAGGCCGATGGAAAAAACCCTATCCTCGTAAGTAGTGATGCCCAAATCTTTCATATATTCATTATTCATGCCATCCATACTTGCCTATTAAGGGAACAAACATGCACCGGCAGATCTCCCGGCCTTCGACCACGCCGGCGCTTTTGGTCAATAACGTCAGGGTCTGCCCTTCCCTAAACCCGACAGGCGTCAGCAGCCGCCCTCCCTCTTTAAGGTAAACATACAGATTCTCCATCGCGCTGGGGGTTGCGGCCGTTATCATTATAGCATCAAATTTTCCGTCGCAACCCTTTAATCCTTGCGTTCCGTCGCCGACAAAAAAACGGACGTTGTCATAATGCAGCCCCTCCAGAAGCCTTCGCGCCTTTTGGGACAAAGCCTCAAGACGTTCAATCGTATGGACTTCTTTACACAGCTGCGCCAGGACAGCCGTCTGGTAGCCGGAGCCCGTGCCGATCTCCAAAACGATATCGTCTTTGCCGAGTGACAATAATTGGGTCATGAGGGCAACCATATAGGGTTGGGAGATCGTCTGCCCCTCGCCGATAGAGATGGGAAAATCATGATAGGCCAAAGCTTGATCTTGCGGCGGCACAAACAGATGCCGCGGCACCTGCCTCATGGCGTTAATGACGCTTCGATCATCAATGCCCCGGGCGATGATCTGCTCATCGACCATTTTCTTCCTCATTTTTTCGAAGTCCATAATTCCCTAAAGAAATATTTAAAGAACCGGATGGTATCTTTGAAAGGATGTACCTTGCTTTCTTCATTGCGGTAGATGGTTTTGATCGCAACGCAGGCAATCTTCATCTTGGCGCGGGAGGCTTTCATCAACATTTCCGTCTCAATTTCAAAATCGTTGGTATCAAGGCGGATCTCCTTGAGGGCTTGGCATGTGATATAGCGAAAGCCGCATTGGGTATCGGCGATGGACACTTTGCAAGCGCAGGAAATAAGAAATGACATGAAACGGTTGGTAAGATAGCGAAGCGGGGGCATGCCCCTGGCATCGGCCATTCTGTTGCCTACAATAACATCCGCACCGGTCGTTTCGGCGGCCTTTAAAAACGCATCGATATCCCCAACGTCATGCTGGCCGTCACCGTCCATCGTGATGAGGCCGTCGTAGGGTTTGTTCAATATATACTGAAAACCTTCTTTCAAAGACGCGCCCTTCCCCTGTTTTATGGGATGATGCAGGACGTAGGCGCCTTTGTCCATGGCCTTTTGACCGGAAGCATCGCTTGAGCCGTCGTTGACGACAACGACGTCCAGTCCTTTTTTTCTGATGGATTCGATAAGGGAAGGCAGCGTTTTTTCTTCATTATGGACGGGAATGAGAATGCATACTCTCATTGAACGGAAAACTCCCGGAACATCAGCCACTGGGTCGGGTATTGGCGGATCTTTCCTTCGATCACGCGAAGATAAATCCTCATCAGAGCATAAATCCGCTCTTTTTCGTTCGGCACGGATTGAACCGCCGCCGCGGCAATGGGTTTCTCGATGGTCAGCCGGAAACGGCCCTGGCCCTCACGGATCAAAAACGTGGGGATAATGGGGACGTCCAGCTTCAAGGAAAAGACCGCCGCCCCTTTGGGAAGAATGGTTTTATGTCCAAAAAATTCCATGACCTCACCGCTGTTGCTGAAATCCCGGTCCGCAGCGATGGCGACCAATTCCTTATTTTTCAAGGCGTCCGTGCACACGCGGATCGCTTGATTGGTCTGTACCACTTTATTGCCGTGCCTCTCCCGCTGGAGGTTAAAAAAACTGTTCACGGAACGCTCGCTATGAGGCAGCGCAATAATGGTCAAAGGATACCCCAAATGCCCCAAAAGGGCCCCTCCCAATTCCCAATTGCCCAAATGAGCCGTTAAGATAATGGCGCCTTTGCCTTCGGCAAGGGTGTTTTGGATATGCTCGATATGTTCGACCGTTATATAATCTCTGATAAACTCATCGGTCAAGATTTTCTTCAGACGAAAAAATTCGACCAAATAACGGCCGAAGTTGTGAAAGACCTCCCGCGTCAAAACAGGAAAATCATCCCTTTCTCCCATAATGATTCTCAAATTATTGGCAACGGCCTTGCGGTCCGCAACCGACAATAAATAGTGGCACTCGCATAGCCACTGGGCGAGGAGGTAAGAAAATCTTAAAGGCAGGATATTGACGAGGAAATGCCCGAGTTTAAATAGGACGTATTTAAACATAAAAATCGAATTTCACATCTTCACTCACATTCAAGATTGACTCATCTTCCGGATAACCGAGGATCAACCGGGCGATATCGAGGGTGGCATGGGGTTTGGCGTTGGTGTACGCCGCCTTGCTCATCGCAACCAAGCGTTCAGGCGATTTAAGCAAGATTTCGATTTCTTCCCCGACGTCATTGGTGTCATCGATGCGGATGCCGATGCCGTTTTGGATGAGAAAATCGGTATTGCGCCGCTCCTGGCCCGGCAAAGGATTCACGATCATCATGGGCAAGCCCTTGGCAAGGCATTCGGCCGTTGTGATGCCACCGGGCTTGGTGATGATTAGGCTGGCCAGTTCCATGAATTCATCCACATTGCTGGCGAACTCATAAACCAGCATTCGTTTAGCGGCTTTCTTGGCTTCCTTTTGCAATTGATCGACGATCTTCTTGTTCGTCCCGGCCAGCACGATGATCTGAAAATTGGTTTTTACTTTTAAAAGGGATTTCACGATCTTTTTAATGGGGCCCAAGCCTTGGCCGCCTCCCATGACAAGGATCGTCGGCACCTCAGGGTCAAAGCCGATATCGGCGGCAATAGGCCGGCGATCCAGCTGCATCGCGAATTTGGGGCGTACGGGGATACCATAGACCTTGATCATATCCGCAGGCACGCCTTTTTTAATGAAACGCTCCTTGGTGTCCACGGTAGGGACAATGTAATAATCGACCCCCTCATTGATCCAGAACGAATGCGGGGCAAAATCCGTCAAAACACCGATCAATTTGGTCTCCAGATGGTGTTCCTGCTTATAATCCGCCACCATGCCGCAGGGAAAGGCCTGCGTGCACACGACCGTATCCGGGCGATAGCGCCCGAACAATTCCTTGATCTTGTCATGGCTCGTTCTATGTAAAAAATTTTTAATGGACGCCGTATTTTTAACCACCTTCGGATTGTCATAGATATAATCCCAGACAACCGGTGTGGCTTTGATAACGCTCATATAAGCCTGATTCACGACCCTTTCCAGGACAGGATAGGTATAACCGAACCCGTTAACCGTCGGGGCCTCAACGCCGGGATCCAACTTTCTTAAAGCTTGTTGAATGGCGAGGGTCGCCTGGCGATGGCCGGAGACCCGCGTAATATACATCAACAACACGCGCCTTTTATCCATATCGTTTCGAGACTGCATAAAATTCCTCTTTCTTAAGTACGTGTCGGTTCAATGACCGCTAAAACATCGCCGACCTTGGCCACTTCGCCTTCTTTAAAACGGATCTCCTTCAAAATGCCTTTACCTCCGGCGGAAACGTTGAACGTGGCCTTGTCCGTCACTACCTCCACCACATCATCGTCAACTTTAACGCGCTCGCCTACTTTTTTATGCCAACAGGCGATGGTGGCCTTCTCGATATCTTCTCCCAGTTCCGGTAAATAGATCTCATTCATCCTAAGATCCTTTTCAAACACTCTTTCAATGCTTTCTTAACCGCTGCCATTTCCACGGGCACCTTCATTTCTTGGGCCATGGATGTCATGGAAACGTTCAACCCGCAGGGCTTGATCAAGGAAAACAACTTTAAATCCGTATGTACGTTGACCGCCAGGCCGTGATACGCGACCCATTTACGCACCCCGATGCCCAAAGAGGCGATCTTCTTTTCTTTCACCCAAACACCCGTCTGGGTGGGATGTCTTCGTCCTAATATACCAAATTCGCTCAATAAAGCAATGGCAACTTCTTCTAAATGGTGTAAATATTTGTGCAGGTCCCTGCCGCGGCGATTCAGGTTAAGGATCGGGTAGGCGACCAATTGACCCGGGGCATGCAGCGTCACATCGCCTCCGCGGTCAACAGGCCTCATGATAACGCCGAGGCGTTTCATGTCTTCCTGATTGCCCAGAATGTTCCTTTTATCGCTCAAACGGCCCAATGTAATCACCGGATGGTGCTCGCAGAGAATGACCTGTTCTTCCCCGCCCTGTAAGACGTTGGCCACGCATTCCTGCTGATAGACATAGGCCTGATCATATTCGATCAAGCCTAGATCATGATATTGGTATCCCGTCTTTTCAATTTTCTCAATTCTTTGTAAAACCATTCCAGTAACCCTTCGACTCGCTGCGCTCGCTCAGGGTGGTTCGACGCTTAATTTAGTGGTGAGTCCCTCGACTCCACTCGGGATGGTTCGAGGGATGGTGAGCCGGTCGAACCACAAGCGAAGCGCGTCGAACCATAAATAATTTAACCCCGTACCAAAAAGGGAACGGGGTTTTCAATGAAGAACTTACTTTGCGCTATATGCTTCTTTCTCCCATCTCGATTTCAAATTCGGGCTATCCACCCAGGATAAAAGGTATTTGGTGTATTCTTCGCCCGTTACGCCCGTGTCGCGTCCGGTAATGACGAGCTTGCGTTCGAATTGCCCGCACACCTCAAGGGCCATCTCGATCTTTTCTGCCTCTTGAGGATGCCCGATATGACGCAGCAGCATGGCGCAGGCCCGGATCATGGAACTGGGATCCGCATACTTGGCGCGGCCTTCTTTGACCATGCGCGGCGCGCTGCCGTGAATGGCCTCAAACATCGCCCATTTTTTCCCGATATTGGCGCTGCCGGCCGTGCCCACGCCTCCCTGAAGCTGGGCGGCTTCATCGGTCAATATATCTCCATAAAGATTCGGCATCACCATCACCTGAAAATCCCGGCGGCGCTCCTGGTCAATGAGCTTGGCGGTCATAATGTCGATATACCATTCATCGCAATTGACCTGCGGATATTCTTTGGCGATGCGTTTGGCGGCGCGTGAAAACCTGCCGTCGGTCGTTTTCACCACGTTGGATTTAGTGACAACCGTCACCCGCTTTTTGTTGTTCTTCTTGGCGTATTCAAAAGCCATGCGGATAATGCGCTCGCTGCCTTGCTCCGTGGTGACACAAAAATCGAAACTCAGATCTTCACTCACATCGATCCCCTTGGAGCCCAGGATATATGCCCCTTCGGTGTTTTCCCTGAAAAATATCCAATCAACGCCTTCCTGGGGGATCTTGACGGGGCGTACGTTGGCAAACAGATCCAGCGCGCGGCGCATCGCCACGTTGGCGCTTTCGATATTGGGCCAAGGATCGCCTTCCTGCGGGGTTGTGGTGGGCCCTTTGAGGATCACGTGGCAGGCCTTGATTTCCTCTAAACAATCGTCGGGAATGGCCTTCATGTGCTTGGCCCTGTTTTCAATGGTGAGCCCTTTGATATCGCGGATTTCGATTTTTCCTTCTTGCACTTGCTTTTTTAAAACGTGCTCCAGGACATGTTGGGCGTGCTTGGAAATGACCTCGCCGATGCCGTCTCCCCAACAAGAGCCGATGATGACGGGTTTGAGCTTGGAGTAGTCGGTCCACGGCGAAGATTTCTTCATCAGCTCAACGCGTTTGAGCTGCTCTTCGATCAAAGAAGCGAACCTTTCCTTTGCCGTTTCAATAGGGGTATTTTTCATCCGAGGAAATTAACGATCCAGCAGCTGCTTGAATTCCTGGATATTCTTCACTTGCGCGACGGCGTCTTCATACGTGATGATGCCTTCTTCGTACAAGTTCTTCAGCGACATGTCTTTGGTGTGCATGCCGTATTGGCTTCCGGTCTGAATGGCGGTAGGGATCTGCTCGATCGCCTTTTCACGGATCAAATTACGCACGGCCGGGGTGGCTACCAAGACTTCCGTTGCCAGGACACGCCCTTCTCCTTCGGCGCGCGGCAAAAGCGTTTGGGACACAATTCCCTGCAACGAAGCCGACAATTGAAGGCGCACCTGCTGCTGCTGATGCGGCGGGAAAACGTCGATAACACGTTCGATGGTTTGCGGCGCATCGGGGGTATGCAACGTCGTCAAAACCAGATGGCCGGTTTCAGCGGCGGTCAACGCGGTCGAAATCGTTTCCAGATCACGCATTTCACCGACAACAATGACATCCGGGTCCTGGCGCAAGCAGCGCTTCAAAGCCTCGGAAAAGGAATGCGTGTCGCTATAAACCTCCCGCTGTTTGATGACGGCCTTTTTGTTCCTATGGATGTACTCGATCGGGTCCTCGATGCTGACAATCATGCAAGCGCGTTCTTCGTTGATGAGGTTGATCATGGCGGCGAGCGTCGTCGTTTTACCAGAACCGGTCGGGCCCGTAATCAAAACAAGGCCGTTGGGCCTTCTGGCAAAATCCATAATAGCCTCAGGCAACCCTAATTCCTTGATCGAAGGCACATAAAGCGGGATCCTTCGAAAAGCGGCCTCGATGGAACCTCGCTGGACGTGGACATTAACACGAAACCGTTCCATACCCTCCAGCCCGAGAGAAAAATCCAATTCCCTATCCTGTTCAAATTTTTCTTTCTGGGTGTCGGAAAGCATCGCATAAATGCCTTTTTTCAATTCTTCTTTGGCCAAAGGCTTTTCATCGAGAAGGATCAAACGGCCGTCAATGCGTAACACGGGTGGGCTACTTTCGGTTAAATGCAAATCCGAGGCCTTACGGTCTATACATGTTTTTAATAGCTCTTTTAGGTCCAAAGGTAGTCTCCTTATGATAAATGTTTAGCTGTTATCTTTAATCCACTTGGCAATACGCTTCACGCCTTCATTAATTCTTTCGTTAGAGGTGGCAAAACTTAAGCGTAAGAACCCCGGGGCGCCGAAGCTATCACCGGGAATCACCGCGACATTGACTTCTTCCAGCATCCGTTTGGCCACAACTTCAGAAGGTATATTGAGTTTAGAAATATCACAAAACAAATAGAACGCACCTTGCGGTTTAATATAGCGGATTTGGGGGATACTGTCAACCAAAGAGGTCATAAGCTTAAGCCGCTCTTTAAACGCATCTCTCATCGCAAGCACCTTGTCTTCCGGCTCCTTTAATGCCTGCAACGCCGCTGCCTGAGATATCGATGTAGGGTTGGACGTGGAGTGGTCCTGGAATTTCTTAATGTACTCCATGAT
>DATDQB010000010.1:0-188619 GCA_035292445.1 Candidatus Omnitrophota bacterium | reverse complement strand
GCAACGATCAGTCTAACAGCCGATGATGAATCGATCGTGTTTCTCAATCCATCAGCAAGCGGTACGGATACAGGCACACTTCTTTTCATTAATCAAGATGATACTACAGGCGTGAGCGCCTTAGGCATCGATTCCGAAAGCTCGAATGATTATGCATTGGAAATCAGGCATCGGGGTGACGTCACAACAACGACAGCAGCGGGTATCTTTGTGGAAGCCGAAGATGGTGCTGGGGCGATGTACTTGCACCGCGACCAAGATGCTGCGACAACGGATGGAACGCTTGCCTTAATTCATGAGGACGGAGCGGCGGATACGACCGTGCTTCATGTGATCAATGAAGGAGCAGGCAATTCGTTGGTTGTCTATGACGCTGCCGCTGACTCGACGCCGTTTGTTATCAATGGCTCCGGTCAGGTAGGGATAGGTCGGACCACACCGACGGCTAATTTACATATTGATGCCGGCTCTAACCCGGCTACTATTACGCTTGGGGCAACGAACGGTGAGATCAATACGCCTGAAACCCTTTTGTTTAATATAGATTCAGACAATAACTCCTCATCGCAAGCGTTCGAGTTCGGCACTAATAGAACAGGTCTTACGGGCGGTTTAACGCTTATGCAAATTTTTGAAGATGGTGATGTGTTTATGTCAGGCGATCTTACTGTTTCAGGCAATGACATCACGATGGCGACCAATACGGCCGGCTATATCTTATTATCCGATGGCACCAGCTTCTCACCGGATGGGTTAAGTGGGGACGGTACGTTATCCGCAACAGGAACCTTTACGATCACCGCCAATGCGGTAACGTTGGCAACAGATACGACAGGGGATTTTGTTCAAAGGATCGTGGCAGGCGATGGTATCGATTCAACAGGAGCTTCAACAGGGGAAAATATTCAACATACCTTATCCGTAGATCTAAAGACCGTGGCTGAAGATGCGGTTGGTACGACCAATAGCGTGAGTGGTTTGGAGTTTGAGAGTGCGGAGTTAACGCTCTTACAAGGTTGCTCAGATGGCCAGATCCTCAAGTGGGAAGAAGATGATGACACCTGGCACTGTCAGACGGATGGAGGAACGACAACGACCTTGCAGGGCGCTTACGACAATGATGTGGATGGCGGCAATGCAACGATCAGTCTAACAGCCGATGATGAATCGATCGTGTTTCTTAATCCATCAGCAAGCGGTACGGATACAGGCACACTTCTTTTCATAAATCAGGATGACACAACGGGAGTGAGCGCCTTAGGCATCGATTCCGAAAGCGCGGATGATTACGCGTTGGAAATCAGGCATCGGGGTGACACCTCAACAACGGCAGCAGCAGGCATCTTTGTGGAAGCCGAAGATGGTGCCGGAGCGATGTATTTACACCGTGACCAAGCCGCTGCAACAACCGATGGAACGCTAGTATTTATTCATGAAGATGGCGCAGCGGATACAGCAGTTGTGGAAATTCAAAATGATGGAACTGGGACTGCTCTAGCTATTGATCAAAATGGCAACGCTCTTGGTCTACAAATTCTGACTGATACCACGAGCGATGTGGGATTACAAATTTTTGCCGATAGTTTAACAACAGGAAGAATAGCTGAACTTTTCTCAAATAGTGCCGACGCCTCCTCTCGTCAACTTGTTGTGATTGCAAATAGTAATTCAGCAGCAACAGGAGCTATACCACTTGTGATCATAAACAATTCTACTGGCATTGATTTAGTAGTTCGCAATTCTGATACAGGGGCTACCGGCGCTGAAATAAATCTAGATAAAGACAGTGGAACGCCAGCAGTTAATGATGTTGTTGCCTCTATTACAATGCAAGGTAATGACTCAGGAGCTGCTGATCAGATTTATGCCCAAATCGATACCCTTATTGACACACCCACGGCTGGTAGTGAACGAGGGGATGTGGCCTTTTCAGCAGCTCGTAACGGTACGGTTACAGAAGTGATGCGCCTTGACGCTAGTGGAGGTGTTGGCATTGGGACGACAACGGTGACAGCCACTTTAACGGTTGATGGCACTGTTCTTATCGAGAATACTACATCGGATATTTCCTTCCGCGTCAACGATGTGGCCGGCGACACAACACCGTTTGTGATTGATTCGTTGGGTAATGTAGGCATTGGTACAACGACGACAACGACGGCTTCTTTGACCGTAATGGGCTCAACATTTATTCAAAATACAGGCTCAGGTAATTCTCTGGTGGTGTTTGATCAAGCCAACGACACAACGCCGTTTGTGGTCACCAACGACGGAACTATGGGTATTGGAACCGCTACTCCTGGCGCACCCCTCCAGATTGCTAAGGGTGGTGGTGGTTCTGGTTTTGTCAACCTTCTCAAATTGGGTTCGACGTTGACGGACAGCTCTTCTATTAAATCCCGTTTTGCCTATTCCGATGGTGGTAATGATGATAGACGTTCTTTCTGGACATTTAACTATGACATGGCAGCCAGTAGCAAAGACGTGGGAACAGAAGGTGCTTTGCGAATCGATTATCTTGTGAGTACTGCTGCTTGTAGCACCCAATGCGGCGTTCTTAATTTTGATGCGATGAGAGCTGCGGATACTTCGTTCACGACGGTGCTTACTATAGCACAGGAGACCGTTAGTGTCGGTATCGGGGATGAAACGCCGGATGCGAAATTGGATGTCTTTGGTTCCATGATCGCTGAAGCTTCGACGGTGGCAGACCCGGCTTTGACGGTTTATGGGACGCTCATCGGTTCAACAGCCGTGTCTATCGACGGTACGATGATCTTAATAGATGGTGGTGTTGATTTTGGAAGCGCAGATAGTTTAGAGATTCCCAATGCAACAAGCTTAACGGTTGATGGGACCGGTGAATTGTATCTCGAGACGGATCAGGACGGCATTGTCCTTCAAGCCGGAAGCGGTGTCGCCGGGCAGATCCCCTCTAACACCGACGTGCAAGTGCCGCTCGTTTTCCAAAAGAGCATCACGATGGTCGAGCCGGATTTGATACAAAGTGTAACCGGCACGGTGGCTTTCTTTACCGTGGATTCCTTCAACTATCCCACCGGTATTGTTGTCACCGCGACCCGTATTATTACATCGAACAATTCAACGGACGTGATCAGCATCGAATATTGGGATGACCCGGATACAGCCACCGCCTCTAAGACAACAATTGATACGCTAGATATTGGAACCTGCGGCGGCGCTGATGATGATGATTGCCGCGATACCGCTCCTTCGTCCGGAACCGTTCCGACAAATAGATTTATCATGATCGATCTCGATGATACAGGTCCGACGGATCTGGAATGGATGCAAATAACAGTGTGGTTCTATGTACCCGATTAACGTTGAAACGATATTTTGTTCGTTGCTGGTTGCTGGTTGTTTGTTTCTGGTAGTGATCCAGTGCCTGTTCATCGAGCACGAATAACGTTGAGATAAAAACTAGAGATGAGAGACAAGGACCGAGAGACAAAACTTTTGGCGCTCGGCCCTTGGTAGCGACTATGGATTTTACATCGATAATCGATTACCGGTATGCCAATTTGACAGCAAGCAATCTGATGATATTAGGTTTAAATAATAAAAATAAAAATACTAAAAAAATAAAATCTTTATTTTATGTATTAGGCCCTATTTAATTTTTTTTGTCCTTATTAATAAATACTAATAAAAATATTATATGAGTCCAATTAATTTGAAAAGGATATGGAAAGCCGTTGTAGGGAACGGTTTCAAACCGTTCCCTACGGTTCTTGTCCTGTTGGCATTCTTTTCGCTCGTTTGTATCCTGACCGCGTTTGCCCAAGGCATTAATATTCCCGCCGGTACGACCGTACTTCTCAATTCAGGGACATTGAATTCCAACGGAGATGTCAATTTAGACGGCACGTTAACGGTGACAACGGGAGAAGTGACCCTCTTGGGTGATTGGAACGAGAACGGTAACTTCAATGCGGGAACAGGGACGGTTGATTTTGTCGGGGTCACGGGAACGCAGACCATTACAACGGATGAACCATTTTTTAACCTTGGCCATTCCGGTTCGACCGGGGTCGAGACGAACAACGATCTTGATATCAACGGCAGTTTCGTCAATTTAGGCGGCACACCTTTTGTTACCAATAATAATAACATGAACGTCGCCGGCGACTGGGCGAATTTTTCTGATGCGACATTTGTGGCGGGGGTGTCCACAGTCGTGTTTGACGGGACGGGCACGCAACAGATCAGCGGGGACACGACCTATTACAATTTTTACAAAGTCATCACGACCGCAGGAACCTTGGTTTTTGAAGCCGCAGCCGAACAGACGATCACGAATAGTTTAACGATGACCGGAACGGTCGGGGAATTATTAAGGCTGGAAAGTGATTCCCCGCCCACGATGTGGGAAATATCATTATTGCCCGGAGGGACCCAGACCTTAAGATATTTGTCCGTGGGTGATTCCAATGCTATCGGCGGCCTGCTGCTGGTTGCAGGCACCACATCGGTTGAGTCACCGGTTGGCTCAACGATCAATTGGTCATTCGGCGCGGCCACGCTGACCTGGGAAGGCGATTCGGTCCTGGATCCCAACGATTGGGATGACCCGACCAACTGGGATCTGGGTTTTGTGCCGACCTCTGTCGATACCGCGATCATTCCGGGAAGCGCCCCGGCGTTTCCGGAATTGGATGATACACCCTCACTCGTTGAGGTCGCTAACCTGACGATCCAATCCAACGCCAGCGTATCATTGTTGGGCCAGGATCTCACGATCAACGGCACGCTTAGCAATGACGGCGAGGTCTTCCTCTTCGGTGATGAAACGGTCACGATCGCCAATCCTGATACGACTTCCGGTACGTTTGTCTTTACGGGTAACGGGGTGGGCGGCGCGGAAAATATCGAGATCCCGCAATTGGATTATTTCAATATCCAGATCAACGACAATGACGGCGGCACCGCGGATTCGTTCTTAACAGATTTTGACCTTTCCGTATTCGGCAGCCTTGTTTTGACAGCAAGCGAATTTGATATATCCACCAATCCCGATAACACCCTGACCGTAGGAGGGACCATCGATGTCCAAGGTGGTACGTTCACCGGTACCAGCGGTAATATTGATTTGAATGGCGGCATTAATATTTCCTCCGGCACCTTTATCGCGCCGGATGGGACGCATACGTTCAATATTGCCGGTGATTTTGTGCAATCAGCCGGGACGTTCACCCATTCATCCGGTACCGTTATCCTTGATGGCACCACCCAATTTATATCTGCGAATAATACGGATTTTGCGAGCTTTTTAAAGACAACGACCGTTAACAGCACGCTTATTTTTGACAGCTCCATACCTTTGGGCAATGAGCCGAGTTTTGCCACGAATTTAACGTTGGCGGGAACAAGCGGGGGGATCTTATATATCCAAAGCGATACTCCCACTGTAGAGGCATTTATGTCTTTGTTGGCCGGCGGGACTCAAGATATACAGTTTGTTGAAGTCAGGGACAACAATGCCTCCGGCGGACTTACGCTCATTGGCCGTAATTCGTCCGAACCGTTTAATAATAATACGAATTGGATTTTCGGCGGGGCAACGATCACGTGGCAGGGAGATTCCCTCATCGATCCCACCGATTGGGACGACCCGACCAATTGGGACGTGGGGATCGTGCCCGGCCCGGATGACACGGCTGTTATTCCCGTCACGGCCAATGATCCGATCTTGAATTCCACGGTCAATATCGAGGAGTTGATAGTCAATAGCGGAGCCACTGTGACGCTGGATGGCAACGATTTCACCATCGATGGCACGCTCTCGCTGGATGGGACCATTACGCTCATCGGTAATGAAGCGGTCACGATTGGTATTCATGATACCGATTCCGGTGTCTTCGAATATATCGGTACCGGAACAGGGGCAGCCCAAACGATCGTCGATTTTGGCGCGACCGATTATTACATCATCACGATTAACGGTACCGGCGCCACACCGGACACGTTCGTCACGGTCGCGGGGACATTAACGGCCGCCAATTCGGTCATTATCCTTTCGGGCAATCTCGATATATCCACCAATAGCGGCGCTCTTGTTGTTAATGGGACTTTATCTGTCGGGGGATCTCTGACGGCAGTAAGCGGGACCATTGACGTTAACGGCGATGTCATCGTTACGGCAACAGGCACGCTGTCAGCGCCAACGAGCGGTCAAAGCTTTACGGTTTCCGGTGACTGGACCATGACCGTGGGAGGGACACTATTGCACAATAGCGGGGCGGTCACTTTTGATGATGCCGGTTCGACCACCACGATCGTGGGCGATACGACCTTTTCCGATCTCACCTCAACCGCCCCGGGCAAACAGTTTTTCTTCACCGATGGTTCCGACCAAACGATCCTTGATGATATGACCATTCAGGGGGCTTCAGGCAATGAGATCGTTTTTCGCTCAACCGGCGGCGGCGCCTTTTTCCAAACCTTCCCCAATGGCCCTCAATTTGTACAATTCATTGACGTTGAAGATGCGAATGCCGTTACGAATGTGGTCAATTGCTTTAATTGCATCGATAATGATCCTGGCAGTACCGTCAATTGGGTTTTTGCGGTATTAGCCATCATCGTGCCAGGGCCAGGGGAAACGACAGATCTAACGCCAACGATCATCGGTGCGGCAGCACCGGGGGCAACCGTTGAGATCCAAGATGAAACGGCAACGGTCATAGGCACGGTTGTGGCTGATGCCAACGGTAATTTCCGGTTTGAGATTGATCCGGCGGATGCGTTGTCGGTCGGCGTGCACACCTTGACCCCGTTTGTCGGCGTCGGATTTGGGGCCAGCGTAACGTTTACGACCGTTGCCGCACCGACCGCTGCGCAACAGCCAACGATCACCTCGCACTCCGATGGTGATGTCATCATTGGAGCCACGCCGACCATTGAAGGCTTCGGGGCTCCGAATGAAGCAGTTGAGATCTTAGCCAGCGATGCCAACGGCAATTTGTTGTTAACTGTTGTCGGGACGGGCGTGACCGATGGGACAGGTTTTTATTCTATTACCGTTTCAACGCCTTTGGTCAAAGGGCTCGTGTTTATTTCCGTTACGATCAGCGACGTGGCGAGCGACATTTTGGAAGTCCAATTCACGGATCCTTTCGGTGTTGTCTTTGATTCCCTGACTGATATTGAGATCGAAAATGCCACGGTCACCATTTTCAACGCGACCACAGGCCTGCCCGCTGTTCCCGGTGTGGAACTGGATGCCAGTGACCCGAACCCATTTATCACGGCCTCTAACGGTTTTTACGGCTGGCTTACGGTGCAGGGAACCTATTTCGTTACGGTCACGGCGGATTCCTATACGTACCCATCAATTTTGAATAGTTTTCCCGCCGGGCGCATTATCGTCACCGGATCAAAAGGGGAAGTTTTTACCGTCACCGGCACTATTCAGCAGATCGACATGCCGATGGATCCCAGTACAGATTTTCTGCGCATCGAAAAGGACGCGAACAAGAAAGAGGTGCGCATCGGCGAGGTGGTGACGTACACGATCACTATCGAAAATCCATCAGCCAACGACGCACAAGGTGTTCAAATTCAGGATAAAATTCCGCCAGGATTTAAATATATGAACGGGCGTGTGCTGTTGGACGATGTGCCTATCGCCGATCCAACGGGCAACCGTCCGTTGGTCTTTGACATCGGCACTGTCACGGCCGGCCAGACGAGGATCCTGCGTTATCAGTTGGTTGTCGGTGCGGGTGTTACCGTTGGTGACTATGAAAACGTCGCTTTCGCCAAGCATAGTGTGACGGGAATTGTCCTGTCCAATGTCGCCACCGAAAGCGTCAAAGTCGTATTGGATCCGTTATTCGATCTGGGCACGGTCATCGGCAAGGTTTTCTTTGACCGTAATGAAAACGGCCTCCAGGATGAGCCGCAATATTTCTTCGAAGAAGATACGATGATCACGGAGGACCCGGTGCCGAATGTGCGCATCGTGATGGAAGACGGGGCCGTCATCACGACCGATAACGAAGGCAAGTTCTCGGTTCCCGCCGTCATGCCCGGGCGCCATTTATTGCGCCTCGATGAGCGCACGCTTCCCGAAGGAAGTTATTTAACGACGGATAAAGCGGTGGTGGTTGATGTGACACCCGGTTTGATGGTCAAGGTCAATTTCGGCGTCAACATCGATTACGAGGCCGTCACATCGGAAGATTTTCAATTCTTCGTCAACAAAGTCAACGTGCAGCAGGACACAACGCAGAAACCCAAACCGCGCTTGAACGCTAGCCTCTTTGGCAATGAGATCGGCGTTTACAACAATATCTTCGTAACGGCGGGCGAATTCCGTATCTTTACCAATTATCCGTTATTCATCGAAACATGGAGGTTGGAGATCGTTGATAAGGACACGAAAGAACTGGTCAAGATGTTCGAAGGCGATCGTTTGACCATCCAAGACCCGATCCTTTGGGACGGCAAAGATGTGGAAGGCAAATATATTTCTCTGGACCGTAATTATGAATACGTCGTTATTGTCGAGGACAAAAAAGGCAACTTCAACGAAACGCAGCCTAAAGCCCTGCCATTACGGGTCTTGGCCGATGAAATGGGTATCCTCAGTTTCCGCAAAGAGCTTGAGGAAAAGCGTAAAAATTATGCCGCGTGGGTCGAGGAAGAATATGGGAAAGACATTACGGTTGTCAGCAATATCCTCATCGACGGGGAAAGCGTGCTGGTCGATCCCATGAAGACGCGCCTGCAAAGTATACGCGTCATGCAAAACAGCGAGCTGTTGCTGGAGGTGCCGGTCGCCGAGAAGCACGGGTTGACCGCCCAAGAACTGCTGGAAAAGGATGTCGATCTCAAAGATATCGACCAAAGAAAAGTGGAGATCATTTTACCTCAGGGTGAATATCAACTGGTGGTCCAGGAAGAGGAGCGGGAAGAGATGCTCGAGGAAGGAAGGGAAGGCCGTATCATCGAAGGGGTCGGCGAATCGGTCGAAGTGGTGGGAGCGGCGGTCAAGACCTACAAGAAGGATGTCAAAGTCGGCGAGGATTACCTTTTCTTCGTCGGTATGGGCGATGCCAAGATGGGATATAACTTCTATGAAGGTTCTATGGAACCGGTGAAAGACGATGAATACAAGAAAGGTTTCTATTCCGAAGGCAAACTGGCCTATTATTTGAAAGGGAAAATCCTAGGCAAATACATCATCACCTCAAGTTTTGACAGCGAGCGGGACCAGAAAGAATTGCTCCGCAACCTCGATCCGGATAAATATTATCCCGTCTACGGCGATGCCTCGACCATTGATTACCAGGCGACCAACACGCAGGGAAATCTTTATTTGTTGATCGAATGGGACAAATCTTCCATGCTGTGGGGCAACTATGACGTCTCCTTCGGCAATACGGAATTTGCCCAATTCTCCAGGACACTTTATGGCGGGAAGGTTGATTTTGAAACGGTGAGCACGACACCTTTCGGAGACCCGCGCACGAAAGTTGTCGCCTTTCGTGCCCGCGCCCAGCAACGAAGCGCCCACGTAGAGTTCTTGGCTACGGGCGGGTCAGTTTACTACACCAAACATAAAGACGTGATCGAAGGCTCTGACAAGGTCAAGATCGAAGTGCGCGATAAGGTGACGGGATTGGTCATCGTCCAGCGCGAGATGGTGGAAAGCGCCGATTACGAAATGGATTATGAGGACGGCCGATTCATTTTCTGGCAGCCTGTTCCCATGCTGGTGGACACGTATTCGATCATCTCCAGCGACCTTTTGAACGGCAACCCCGTTTATGTCGTCATGGATTATGAATATGATGTGAAAGACAAATTTGACGAGGCGACTGTTGGGGCCCGCTTCCAACAGGCGGTGACGGATGAAATTATCATCGGAGGAACATACGTTAAAGAGGGGCAAGATACGCAGGATTATGTCTTAAAGGGAACGGATGTAACCTTAAAGTTGGGGCCGGATGTGACCGTTAAAGCAGAATATGCGCAGACCGAGTCAGAGGTCCAGGGAGCGTTTGTCTCAACGGATGGCGGTTTAAACTTTACCGAGCTTGCGACCGCCCCTAGCGCTGAAGGGGTCGCTTACGGCATCAAAGGCGATGCCAGGATCTTCAACCGTATCACGACCTCCAGTTACTACAAATGGGTCGATCAAGATTTCTCGACTTCGGCAACGACGGCCCAACAGGGCAAAGAGCTGTATGGAACAGGGTTTATTGTTGATATCACCGATGAAACGCGTTTGTTGGCCAAATACGACGTTCAACGTTTGATCGATGACGGCAACCTACAGACCCAAGTCCAAGTGGGCGCTGATGAGACCGCAACGACGTTGGTCCAGCTTGTCCATGACATGAGGCAGATGAGATTAACGGCCGAATACCGCCGCCAAGAAGCGAATCAGGCCATCACAGAAGAAATTTTGGCCGGGCGTATCGATTATGTCTTTACCGACAGCTTGGCCGTTTACGCCCAGATGCAGCGCGCCATCGTCGGTAGCGGGTTGGATTCCACCACTTTCGGCATGACGCTTAAGCCCACCGACCGATTGACGATTACTGCTGAACAAACCTTCGGCGAAGACGGGACCGCCACCAAGTTCGCCGGCCAATACGATATTTCGGAGCGCCTGTCTTTGACGGGCGAATATGCGATGTTGCGCGATCTGGCCGGGGTCGAATCAGCCACCGGTTCCGTGGGGGCTATCGCCAGGGTCATCCCGGGCGTTGAAATCAAAACATCGATGGGCCTGACACCGGATGGCTTATCTCCGGCGGTTAATGTGACCGGGGCGGCTTCCGTCGATGTGACAGACCATGTGAAGATAACCAGCGAGGCAATGGCGACCCAACAGGACGGTGTTGCTTCTTTGACGACCAAAGTGGGAGCGCTTTCCGAATACGACTTAACGGATAGGACGAAGTTGCTGGGTGAGGTTGGCGTTTCGGACACGGATGGGGCGCGTGCCAGCACGGCCAAAGTCGGCACCGCCATTGATCTAACGGATAAAGCAAAGATCTTGGGTGAGCTCGGCGTTCTGGGCTCCGGCGGAACACAGGCCGGCACAGCCAAGATCGGCACATCGATCGATTTCGATGACGCCAAGCTGACCGGTGAATTAACAACACTCAGCCAAGTCGAAGGCCAGGCCATGACCCTCAAGCTCGGTGGCACGAAACAAGTCGATGAGAAAACACAGACCGAGACGACGATGGAAGTGACCGAATCACCTATCGATGGCAGGACCACCAACTTTACCTTCGGCTCGAAGAAACAGCTGACGGACACGATCTCTATGTTGACCTCGCGCACTTTTGGCACGACAGCCGATGGAGAATCAACGCAGAATAAATACAGCCTTGTCCGCGAGAAAGACGGTAAGAAGCTGGAAGGGTCCCTGACCCGGATCTATGCCCAGGATAAAATAGCGGTCAGCAGCTCCAACATTTTCGGATTGACGGGAGGCATTGATGACCGATGGGCTTTGACCGGCAGTTACGAAAAGGCGTCGGTCGAGAACCTCGACTTCACGCATACCGAGCGCGATGCGATCGCCTTGGCGGTCGGTTATGTCAAGACGGATCCCCAGACAGGCAAGACGTTCAAGAGTTCGACGAAAATTGAATACCGCATCGATGACGGCGTTGAGGACAAGAAACAATACCTTCTTTATAACGCGACGGAGGGCAACATCACGCCTGAATTATCGTTATTCACCAAGGCCGAGCTTTCCAAAACAGAAAACGAATCAACCAGCCTGACGGAAGCGCAGCATAAAGAGTTGGTCGTCGGCGGCGCGTACCGTCCGCTCGCCTACGACCAGTTGAATTTACTGGCGCGGTATACCTATCTTGAGAATAAAGGGCCGCAAGGTCAGGAAGATTTTGCCGATGTGGAAGAGGAACGCGCCCACGTGATAGCGCTTGATGCCATTTATGACATCAATGAAAGTTGGCAATTAACGGAGAAGTTCGCGTATCGTATCTCCGATGAGAAGGTCATCGGTTTTGATTTTACCAAAACACACACCTGGCTCATGATCCATCGCTTAAAATACAATATCGACAGCGATTGGTCGGTTGCCGGTGAATTCAGGCAGTTGGCGCAACAGGAAGCCCAGGACGTCAAGCGCGGCTTTTTGATCGAAGCTTCCCGTTCCCTTACCGAATACGCTCAATTAGGGGTCGGTTACAACTTTACCGATTTTAACGATGATCTGACCCAATTGGATTATACCTCCCAAGGGCCGTTCGTTCGCATCACCGGAAGCCTTTACGACAAATCGCCCCAGGAGATCGCGCGTGAAAAGCAGAGATGGCTGGAGGAAAAGATCAAATACTGGGCCTGGAGGATGGTCAGCGATGAGCTCAGCCGCTCCGACAGCCCTATCTTGCAAGAATTGAACGGTTATTTTATGTTAGCCGAAGTGGCGTATGAAAAGGGCCATGCGGAGCAAGCCAAAGAAGTGTACCGGGACATCATCATGGCCGGTCACATGATGATCGATGAGGCGGGCGAATATATCCGTGGGCGCGTCAAGAAGGAAGAGGAGCTCAAGGAGATGAAAAATCTGGCGGACCAGTATTTTAAAAATCGCCAATTTAAGAAAGCGAAGGAGATTTTAGAGAAAATTGTGGAAGAGGCTCAAAATCCCGTGTTAGAATAATCGCACTATTGTATCTTTTTTAAGAGATACTATTATCTCTATTTATATGAATTATATTAAAGACATTAAAATTCTTATTTATTTTCTTGCCATTGGACTCCTCTTTTGGGTGCCCGCCGCTTTTTCGCAGACGACGCAAGAGGAGCCTTCTTTGAAAGAAAAGAAGACCAAAGAAGGCTTTATTATCGACCTTAAAAGTCTCGTCAACCGTTCCAAGCAAAAGATCGAGGAAGTTAACGAAAAAATAGAAGACCAAGAGCGGGAGAAGCGTAATCAAGAGAGGGAAGATAAGGCCCGTGAGTATTATGAAAAGGGCAAGCAGCTTTATGAGCAGGGTAAGCTCGACAAGGCCGCCGAGTATTGGGAGAAAGCCATCAAGATCACGGAACATCCCGAGATGAAAGGCTATGTCCGAAAGAGCGCCGCCAAAACCAAAAAGGAGCAAAAGGCTTTGACCGAAGCCGAAGAGCGCCGATTAAAACGGCTCGAAGAGGAAAGAGGTTTCACGATAAAGGAAGTCGAGAAAACTTATGCCAAGGCCGTGTCGTTGTTTAAGAAAGAAAAATTTCTCGAGGCCAAAGGGTTTTTCGAGCGCGTGGATGAGATGTTCCCCGACCATAAAGCGACCCGCAGTTACCTGATGCTTATAGGCCAGAGGATCCAGGAAGACCAGCAGGAGCTTATTTCGGAAAAACTGGGCGAGGAATCGGAAGAATATCAAAAGCAGAAAGCCGACTGGAAAGAGCAGCTTGAGAAAAAGGCCGGGTTGCGCCGCAAAACATTGGAAGAGCAGGCGGAGAAGATCTATCAGCAGGCCCTCGATCTTTACAAGACCAAGCAGTACGTCTCGGCCAAGGAAAAATTCAAGGAAGTCGAATGGATATTGCCCGATTATAAAGCAACCGTCAAATATCTTAAGAAGTTAGATGAAGATATCAAGGTGGATGAGATCTTGACCGCGGAAGATAAGCAGAAACTTTTCGAGAAACAGTTGCGCGAGGAGCGCCTTTCCGGTAAAGCAACGGAAGGTTTTGATGGTCTGCAGCAGGCCGATAAAGAACGTGAGGTCAAAAAACGCCTGGAAGAAGAGGCTGATTTTGTTTATAAATCGGCCGTGTCTCTTTATAAGAAGAAACAATACGAGCAGTCTAAGGAAATGTTTCTGGAAGCGGATCGCATTTACCCGGGATATAAAAAGACAAGGGATTATCTGGTAAAGATCGAGAAACAGATCCCTCAATATCAGCGGGAGTTGGTGAAGGTCAAAAAAGAAGAGGTGGTGGAGCAGAAGAGTTATGAAGACGAGAAGGTCAAGCAGGCGGTCATCGAGCGCCGGGAGAAATTCGAAAGCGAGGCCGATAAAAAATACAAAGAGGCCGCTTCATTCTATAACAACCGTAATTTCGTTGAGGCGAAAATTAAGTTCATTCAGGTAGAGGCCCTTTACCCCGATTACAAAGATACCCGTCAGTATTTAGCAACGATCGATGACGACATATCCCGTCAATTAGAGAAAGGCGATGAGAAAGCTATCCGTGGGCTTCAGGTGGCCTGGCAGGATAAAATCCCGGCACAAAAGGCCGAGATTTCACGGCCGGCACCCCGGGAAATCCAAGCCCGTGAGGAGCTGCGTTCACTCCCGCCAAGCCAAAAACAGTTTGCTGCACAGTTCAAAGATGACGCGGAAATCAAATACAAAGAAGCGCTGGAGCTGTATAAGCAGAAACAGTACGTCGCTGCCAGAGAAAAATTTGTTGAGGTCAATGAATTCGTTCCGGGATATAAAGCCACGAAGAAATATATTACCCGTCTCAATAAGAAAGTCCCGAGCATTTATTACGGGAAAGAGAAGGGAGAAGAGGTTGTCCAAGAGCCTGTTATGCAGGTGTCTGCGGCGTTAGAGGCTGAGGCAGAGACACTTTATCAACAAGGCCTTTCTTATTATAAACAAAAAAATTTCCGCAGGGCGCGGGGTTCTTTCAAGAAAGTTTTGGACGTCATTCCCGGCTACAAAATGACCAAGGATTATATAACGCGCATTGACAGGCGTTTAGGTCCGGAAGCCGCTTTGATGGAAGAGGACTTATCGCAAGCAGTGGAAACGCCAACCGTTCCTGCGGTGCGCGAGCAGCAGGCGGAGAGATTGAGGGAAGCCAGGGTAGAGGCGAAATCCGAACAGGGAGAGGTGCGCGCCGCCAGCGAGCAAAGGAAAGAAGATCATCAGACGGAAAAAGACTTTGAGCGGCAAGAAAAAATGGTCGAGCGATTAAGGGAAGAGGAACGAAAGCTTGATATAGGCCTTTATGATCGCCAGATAGACGGCCTTTATAAAGAGGCGCTGGCCTTTTACAAAGATGGGAATCTTGAGTTGGCCAAGCGCAAATTTTATGCCGTCAATACCCTGCATCCGGATTATAAATCAACACGAACTTATTTGAAACGGATCGAACACACGAAGATCGCGAAAGAAGAAAAAGAGAAGCTGCAGGCCCAGATCGAGAATACCCGCAAGGCCGCCGAGGAAGCCAGGTTAAAAGCGGAGCAATTGAAAAAAGAGCAACGCATGATGATCGAAGAGGCAAGAAGGAAAAAAGAAGAGGGTAAAATAAATAATCAAGAAGAGAAGAAGGCATTGACCAAACGAGAGGAAGCGCTGAAGGAGAAGGAAGAGGCGGTCAAGAAAAAGGAAGAAGAAGCAAATAAGTTGGTTCAAGAGAAAGACCAGCAGATTGATCAGCGTCTGGATCAAATAGAGCAACAATTGGGAAGGATAGAGGGCAAATTGGTTCCAACCGATGAGCAGCCGGCACAGGCGCCGGAAGACGTTGCAGGAGCGCAGACCGAAAGCATTGATGAAGATCATTTGATCGGCGCTTTGGCCGAAGAATGGAAGAAGGCTGAAGAAGAGGCGCTGCGCCTAGAAAAGGAATTGAAAGAGGCGGAAGCGATTCTTCGTTGGCGGACGGTCCAGGAGGAACGCGTTGCCCAGCTGATGGCGAGCGAAGGCGAAATAGAACGCCTGGAAGAGAAAAAATATGAGCAATTCCGTGAGAAATTAGACAGAAAACATGAAGGTGAAGAAAAAGCGGTGGAGGAGTCCAAAAATAGGATTGATAAGCGCATCGAGGCGCTCAAGAAGGAATATGTAGAAAATGAAAAATTCAGGGAAGACGTTTCCCAGCAAGCCATCTTGGAATTGGAAAAGGAGCAGGAGCAGTTAAGGGCTAATCGGGACCGCTTATTAAACACCATGTGGGAGAAGACGTCTACGGAAAGTGAGATGGACCTTTCCATTCCCCCGACGCTCGAAGGAGGTTCCTTTACCGAAGGCCTGGATCAGAATCTTATGAGAGAACTGGAAACGTTGGAAGCAAAGATCCAGGTGGAGGAAAAGAAATTGGTCCAAGATCGTATGCTGGCCGAGGAACAGCTCCAGCAACAGAGAAAGCAGTTAGCGAAACAAACTCACAAGATGCCCGATTTCCCCGAAGAATTGAAGGTCACGAGAAAAAAAGAGGAGCCCATCGCTTTTGAGAAGCGTTACCGTCAATTGCTTGAGGAAGATAACGAGGCGGAGTTGGGCAGGCTTGTCCGTTCCCGGCAGAAAGAATTAAGGAACGAACGCGAGCGCCTTCAGCATGAATTCCAACAAAGCATCGACGATCTTTATAATAAGGCCGTTGACCTTCATCAGGCGGGAATGGTCGAAGAGGCCCAGCGCATGTTTAATGAAGTCAATATCATGGCGCCGGGTTATAAGAAGACACAGAGCTATTTGGCCAAGATCGATGAAGCCGCCAATGACAAATGGAATCCCAAGAAGACCAAGAATCAATACGGACAAGAGATGATCACCCCCTCGGCAAGACAGCTCCAAACGCGGGAACAAGTGATTTCCAGCTCCTTGGATTCTTTCGGACGATAGTTCTTTAAATCTGATCCGACCCCAGGTTGTTCCAGAGAATTAAACGGTTGTATTCCAAACAGTATTTCATTATTATATTTTTAACTTTCCTGTTCATTATGCTGGGTGTTTCCGTGCCAGCTGCACAAGAAATTTTTATGCCTAAGAAAGAAACACATCAAAACCGATTGAAAGACGAAAAAAGCCCTTATTTGCTCCAGCATGCCGATAATCCGGTTGACTGGTATCCGTGGGGCGAAGAAGCCTTTGAGAAGGCCCGAAAGGAAGATAAGCCCATTTTTCTTTCGATAGGTTATTCCACCTGCCATTGGTGCCATGTGATGGAACATGAGTCTTTCGAAGACCTTGAGATAGCCAAACGGATCAATGAATATTTTGTGCCTATTAAGGTGGACCGTGAGGAACGCCCTGATATCGATCAGATCTATATGACGGCCGTACAGGCCATGACAGGGCGCGGCGGATGGCCTTTGACCGTTTTTCTAACAGCCGATAAGAAGCCGTTTTTCGGCGGAACATATTTCCCGCCTCAGGCCAAGTGGGGTTCGGCGGGATTGGCCGATATTTTGCACTCTGTCCATAATGCCTGGCAGGCCAACCGTGCTCAAATCATTCAATCGGGTGAGCATTTGACGGAAATGATGAAAGCCCATTTGCCGGGCGGGAGTGAAGAGGCATTGGCCAAAGAAGTCTTGAAGCAAGCTTATGTCAGGTTGGCACAAAACTATGACAACCGTTACGGTGGTTTTGGGCAGGCCCCGAAATTCCCGACAAGCCACAACCTAAGTTTTTTGCTTAAATACTGGTATCGCACCAATGAGGCCCAAGCGTTGGAGATGGTAACGTTTACTCTTTCCAAGATGGCGGAAGGCGGGATGGCGGACCATATCGGCGGCGGTTTCCATCGTTATTCGACGGATGAAATGTGGCAGGTCCCCCATTTTGAGAAAATGCTTTATGACCAGGCCCTATTGGCCAAGACATATCTAGAGGCCTACCAGATCACGCATGAAACGTTTTATGCCGATGTGGCCCGGGGCATTTTTGATTATGTCTTAAGGGATCTGCAGCACCGCCAAGGGGGATTTTACAGCGCCGAGGATGCGGATAGCCTGGAACCGATGGACGAGGGAGGATCCCGACGCTCACTTCGTTCGGTCGGGACCCCGACTGAGCGAGAGCGAACGTCGGGGGGGGCAAAAGACGATATTAAGAAAGAAGGCGCGTTCTATTTATGGCGCTATGATGAGCTGAAGGATGTTTTAAACCAAGAGGAATTAGATATTTTTTCTTTCCGTTCTGGCATCAAGCCTGATGGCAATGCCATTAACGATCCGCATGAAGAGTTCGTCGGGAAAAATATTGTCTATGGGGCGCATGCTTTGGAGGATGTGGCGGTAAAGTTTTCCAAAAGCAAACGAGATTTAGAGGATATTTTAGAGAGAGTTCAGGAGAGATTATTCGATGAACGCATCAAGCGGCCGCGGCCCCATTTGGACGACAAAATCCTCGTTGATTGGAATGGGTTGATGATCTCAGCGTTGGCAATGGGCTCGCGGGTCCTCAACGAACCGGCTTATTTAGAAGCGGCCGAGAGGGCTGCCCAGCTTATCGAAAAACATCTCGTTTCGAAAAAAGGGAGGCTCCTTCATCGTTACCGTGAGGGGGAGGCGGCCATTTTGGGCACGCTTGATGATCACGCTTTTTTGGTTGCGGGCCTGTTGGACCTTTATGAAGCGAGCTTTAACGTGCACTATTTACAGCGGGCTTTCGCGTTGGCGGAAGATATGGTGGAATTGTTTTGGGATGAAGAAAGCGGCGGTTTCTTTTTCACCGGCAATGACGCCGAAAAGCTTATTTACCGCTCAAAGGAACTTTACGATGGGGCGATCCCTTCCGGCAATTCGGTCGCCGCCCTTGTCATGGTGCGGCTTTATCACATCTCGCTCGATAAGAAATGGCAACAACGCTATGAAAAGTTGTTAACGCATTTTTCCGCGGAAGTGTCTCAGGCACCACAGGCCTATACCCAAATGTTGATGGCCTTTGATTTTGCGCTTGGCCCTTCCCAGGAAATTGTCCTCTCGGCAGGCAAAGATGATAAATACAATGAGGCGTTACTTGAGGAAATATTTCAACGGTTTATCCCCAGTCGAATTGTTCTTTCTCGGCGAGAGACGGATAAATCGACAAAAGAACTGCTCCAGCTAGCCCCTTTTGTAAAGGACCAACTTCCGATCAATGGCAAAACGACCGTTTATTTGTGCGAAAACCACGTTTGTCAATTGCCGGTCCATGAGGCGCAGCAGCTTAAGGATCTGTTAAACAAGATCAGGAGAGATTAATAAATATGCTGAAGGCATTTCAATGGATCTTGATCACACTGGTTGTGCTAATTCTTTTGGCGGCCGCCGGATTGTATTTCTTCATTAAGAATTTCGACATCAACCGTTATAATGTCCAGATCACCTCAGAGATCAGCAAGGCCATTCACCGTCCCGTCACCATCGGGCGAATCCAACTGGAGCTTTCTTTGGAAAAGGGGCTAAATCTACGGATCAACGGGCTCTCGATCCTTGATGAACCGCCTTCCCAGGAGACGTTGATCTCCGTCGATAATGCCTATTTAGGCGTTGATATCCGTGCCTTTGTCTTTTCCAATGAGCTTATCGTTTCCCATATAGAACTTCACCGCCCGTATGTCCACATGGTCCAATACGCCGAAGGGGCCAATAACCTGACCGATCTGGCGGTTGCGGCCGTGGCGGCCAAGCCGCAGGCCGCCCCCGTGACTGATGCCCGAGCCACCGGGAAAAAAGAAATGTCCTTTGAGGCCTTTGACCCTAATAAAATGAGAATTAAACGCATTCATGTCGTGGACGGGACATTTTCGTTTAATGATACGAGCGGGGAACCTCCACTAACGGTCGGCATCAATAATATTGATCTAGTGATTGAGGATTTCTTTTTGATGCGCCCTTTTGATTTCCAGCTTAAGTTTAACGTATTTTCAAGGCGGGAGAATGTCTTTGTAAAGGGCAAGGCCGTCGTTGATCAAGTTTCCGGAGCGGTTCAATTATCCGATCTGACCGTGCAAAGCGCTTTAAGCGACATCGATTTTCAGGCCGTACAGTCCCAGTTCAGCATTATCGAGCCTTTGGGCATAGAGGATAATCTTAAAGGCGATCTTCGCGCGAATGTCCGTCAGATGGCCCTCTCAGCACAGGGGATCACTGATTATGATTTTGAAGCCTGGCTGACCGACGGGAAGGTGAAAATCAAGGCGTTGACGTATCCGATCGAGAATATCGATATCCATCTGTTAGGCCGAAGGCCTCAATTGATAATTAAAGACCTTTTCATGTATGTGGGCGCCGGGAAAATAACGGCACAGGCGACGGTCGATCAATTTCTTTCGGACAATAAGTTAAAAGGCAACGTCATCATGGAAGACATCCGCTTGGAAGAGATCATTCCTCAGCAACAGTTGGAATACACCCTCGTTGGCAAGTTGCAGGGGAATGCGGAAATTTCGCTGGAACACAACGAATTGAACTCTTTTCTGAAGACCCTTTCGGCGGAGGAGCGCCTAGAAGTTAAGGAAGCCAAGATCATTAATTTCAATGTTTTAAAGGCGGTTTTAGATAAGTTGTCTGCCATTCCACCTTTTGCCGAAGGGCTCCAGCAAAGGCTTCCGGAAAAATATAAGGAGAAGTTAAACCAGAAGGATACGGTTTTTGAAGCGGTCGAAATTAAAAGCAAAGTGCAGGGCGAGCAAATCTTTATTCAGGACATTTTAGTGAAGGCGGAAGGGTTTGAGATCAACGCCCGCGGCAAGATGGATCTGGCGCAAAACCTTTTCTTAGAAATTAATTTTTATCTTCCCGCTGATCTAGCATCAGCCATGCTTTCCTCATCCGCCGATCTAACGTTTCTTTTGCAGCCAGACGGTCGGTTACGGATCCCATTCAAAGCTTATCATGGGCCCTTAACCAAGTTCAAGGTTTATCCTGATATCGAATATATGGCCAAAGAAGCGATCCAGCAAAAAGGAAAGGAGGAATTGAAAAAAGCCATCTTCAAAGCCCTTGATATAGAGGAAGCCCAGCCCACTCAGCAGCCGGAGGGCGCGCCGCAGGAACCCTCCCCCCAAGACACCCCGCAGGATGTTCCCCCAGAAAGGATATTGATCGAGAATGTGTTGGATGCCATTTTCAAGTAGGTTAAAATCAAGCTTGCCTGTAAAATATTATAGAAAATAATTGAGTCCTAAGTGTTGACTGTCTATACTATATATAGTATAAGTAACCGGGCTCTTAACAAGCTTTCGTAGAGGAGAGTAATATGAGCGATAGTAAAGTGTCTTTATCTACTGATACGCGTAACAACTTGCGGGTTGAAGATAGTAGTCGGGTTTTATGGCAAATTAAAGAAGGGGTACAGCGGGGCAAAGCTAAAATACGCAACATCAGCTCTTCAGGAATGCTGCTGGAAACCAACGGCACGTTTATTCCTCCCAAAGAAGGCTGCATTTTTTCATTCGACACAACGCTCGGCCATGATAACTATATTCCCCAATATGGTCAGTTGATTTGGTCCCATAAGATAGGCCGGTACAAGAATAAATATCGTTGTGGTATTCAATTCTTTGAGCCTTCGGAATATGTCCAAACCAAACTGCGCCAAAGGATTCAAAAAGGGATCCTGCGGATAACGACCGTACAGCAATTGACTCAAATCTTCGGTGGCATCCTTACCGTCGCTATTGTTGGCCTTACCGGTTACACAGTTTGGATGAGCCAAGATATCTATCAAGGGTTCTCCACCTCAACCGAACGCTTGTTGGATACCTCCGGCAAGCAAGCCGCATTGACCAGAAATTATGCGCAGCGTTATCAGGAATCGCAACAGCAGTTGGCAGCCACCCAGCAGGAATTGGCGGCTACCAAAGAGCTTTATAAGCAAAGCGAAAGCCAATTGAGCTCTGCCACGCAAGAGCTGAACGAAACAAAAATGATCCTGGCCCAGACAGAGGCCATGCTGGTCGAGGCGAAGTCATCTCAAAATAACTTACAGACCGTCGTTAGCGAAAATGAAGCGCAGTTTGCCAATTCACGGGCGCAATTCGAGAAAGATATGGCCGTTCTTCAGGAAGAAAATATACAATTGCAGAAAGAAGTGGCGACGTTGCAGGAGCAGTTGAGCTTTTACGAAGGCAACGTCAAGAATATTGACGAAGGCTATGTGCTGGTGAATATTTACCGCGAGCGCATGGCGGTCGTCCAAGATAAGATCAAAGACTTCAAGCGCCAGGCGCGCGATCTTAAGCGCAAAGTCCAGAACGAGCGGGACCGCATCCAGCTGAATTTGGGCAACAATGGTTTTATGGTCCGTGAAGGCCAGGCGGTCAAGGTGGATATGGAGAAATATTTGGCCGTCGAAACAGCCGACATCTCCTTGGATGAGGCAACCGTTGTGGAAAATACCGTCGAGATCAACGTAACCAATTTCGAATAAACGTTAGCTGGGCTTCCTAAGAAACAGCTCTTCTTAAAGTTTCACCACGCCCTTGCCACGCAAATATTTCAAGAAAGCAAAAAGGATCTTCAGGCAGAACACTTTTATCCAGACGCAACGCGGCCTGTTGCCGTTTCTTTTAAGCCGCTCTGACCAGCGCCGCTCCTTTTCCATTACCATCGATGAACAGGCCAGCGTTTCGGTGGCCGCCCCGTACTTCGCCTCGCAGCAAGAGATATTCGGGTTTATCCGTCAAAAACAACGGTGGATCTTCTTAAAGATAGAGGAAGCCAAAAGAAATCAAGAGCTTATCAACAACAGATGTTTCCATAGCGGTCAAGAATTTTTGTTTTTGGGAAGAGGGTTTCGCATCAATGTGAAAGAAGATAATATTAAGCGTCCTCAGGTCGATTTCAACGGATATGCTTGGGAAGTGAAGGTTCCTGATGGGTTGCAGGATGAGCAGCGAGAGGAAGCCGTGAAATCGAAGATGGTCCAGTGGTATCGGCAACAGGCGCAAGAAATTCTTCCCCAGCGTATTTTTTATTATTCCCGGCTCATGAACGTAGAGCCCAAGAACATCAATGTCCGTTCTTTCAAGCGCTTGTGGGGCAACTGCGATTACCGCAAGCAGAGCGTTCAGTTTAATTGGCAGATCATCCTGTCTCCCGTGAATGTCATCGATTATGTGGTGGTGCATGAGCTGTGCCATTTGGTCCATCCCAACCATTCGAAACGTTTTTGGAAAAAAGTGGAGAAATACATGCCGGATTTTAGGGAACACAGGCAATGGTTAAGAAGGCATGCCACCCACATAACCCTTCCATAAGAAACGTATGCAGCTTCAGATCAAAGTGATTCCCGGCAAAGCCAACCGCGCGCTGATCGAGACCTTAGCTGGGTATTTCGGCGTCAAAAAGCATCAAATCCAGATTATAAAAGGATTGAAATCCCGCCTTAAAACTATTAATATATCTAGTAATATTTAATGAGCACGTGACTTATGGAGTCCGCTAAAGGCGGATGAACATAAGTCACTGTGCGAATTACCCCGCCCTTTGGGCGAACTTACGGTACTAAATTGATATAAAATTTTATAATACCCTGCCTCAAAGGGCGGGGTTCAATTCCGACAACAACTTATGTCGCTTCCGGCTCCATACGTTGTGTCGTCATTGAAGGAGGCCTTTATGCTCGAAGAAAAGATCCAGAAAGATTATGTCCAGGCGATGAAGAGTAAGGATAACCTACGAGCAGGAACCTTAAGTTTCTTGAGGGCCCAGTTAAAGAATGTCATCATCAATGAAAAAAAGGAAAAGCTGGAGGATACGGAGGTCATTGCCGTCATCAAGAAGCAAGTCAAACAGCGGCAGGAATCCATTGAGCAGTTTAAGGCGGGCGGGCGCAACGACCTGGCCGATAAGGAACAGGCGGAGTTGAACATTCTTAAGGGATATCTTCCTCAAGAAATGTCTGAAAACGAGATCAACCAGGTGGTTAAAGAGGCGATGAAAGAAACAGGCGCCGGCTCCATGAAAGACATGGGGCAGCTGATGAAAGTCGTCCTTCCCAGATTACAGGGGCGAGCCGACAGCAAGCTGGTGAGCGATTTAGTAAAAAAAGCTCTCTCTGGTCAGTAATTCAATACCATGCAGTATTTAAAGAAAATATTCCTGGTTGCTGTTGTTTTTTTTCTGGTCTTGGCCAGTCCGTTCTTTCTTTGGGTCTATGTCAACCATGTGCCGCCCATTCTGATGTACCATCAGGTGGTGGAGGCCGAGCGCCCCACCAGCGAACAAATAAGCCCAGCTCTGTTTGAGGAGCACATGGCGCTTCTAAGGAAATTCGGTTATAGGGCCATCAGGCTGGAGGATCTTGTTGACTCACTTAAAAAAGGGATACAAATCTCAAGGAAAGCAGTTGTCATTACCTTTGACGATGGGAAGGAAAGCGTCTACACCAAAGCATTCGCGATATTGAAGAAATACAATTACCCGGCGATCGTTTTTCTGCCTACGGAATTGATCGGCACGCCCGGCTATGTGAGTTGGCCGCAGGTCAAGGAGATGATGGCGCATAACATCACTTTTGGCAGCCATACCAAGAACCATACCTATTTGCCCGATCTCCCCGAAGAAAGGCAGCGGGAAGAGATCGTTGACAGCAAAAAGACCCTTGAGAAACAGCTGGGTGTCCCCATTGAATATTTCTCTTATCCCACGGGCGGCTTTAGTGAGACGACCAAAAAGTTGGTTGAGCAAGCCGGATATAAGGCGGCCGTGACGACCAACCGCGGATACGAAATGAAGCACCGGGATCTCTTTGAGCTCAAGCGCGTGCGTTTAAGCAGCAGTGATTTCAATGATCTTTATATTTGGGTCAAATTTGCCGGGTATTCGGGTGTTTTTAAAAAAGGGAAGAAACCGTATTAAAAAAAAGGATCAAGGATGCTCAAAAAAGGCGTGACAACTTCGGTCAAATATTCGCTGAACCATAAAGGGGCCTTTACGATTGAGGATTATAATCACAGCAAGACCTTCAGTAATTTCTTTCCCGGGGTTGCGGGCTTGTGGGGCATCCCCATGTGGGCGTTTTATGTCAATCGTGGCCAGTGTATCGCCTCCTTCGGCATTGAAGATAAAGACAAAGCCATCCTGGAATTCCAGCCCGCCAATAAAGCTTACCGGTTAACGTCCCTGCAAGGGTTCCGTACTTTTATCAAGGCTCATGCCGGTGGGAAGACGTTTTATTGGGAGCCGTTCCAGAAGAACCTTTTGGGAACGGCATTCAAAAAGAAACAATCGTTGGCAATGACAGCCCACGATCTGACGATCGAAGAAGATAACCTGGATCTGGGCTTGAAGATCAGAGTCAATTATTTCACCCTTCCGGAAGAGCCGTTTTCCGCCCTGGTCAGGCAGATCTCGATCAAAAGCGTAGAAAAAAGGAAATATACGATCGAGCTCATTGACGGCCTTCCCATTATCAATGCGTTCGGCTTGCGCGATGGTCTGAATAAGTTTATCGCTCGCACCGCCGAGGCGTGGATCAAAGTCAGGCATCTTGAGCGCAAAGCGCCTTTCTATCAATTGAATGTGGAGATCGCCGATAAACCCGAGGTCACCCATATCAAGGAAGGGAATTTCTTCTTTAGTTTCCTTACGCAATCCGGGAAGACGTCTTTGATCGATCCTATTGTGGAAGCGCCGTATGTGTTCGGCGAATCCACGGATTATAGCGCTCCTGAAAGGTTCTTGGACAAGCATTTCAGCCTTCCGGATATCCAAAAAACCGACAATAAGACACCTTCCGCCATGGGGTATCAACGATTTGAGCTTAAGCCCGATCAGGAGATCAAGGTCACCTCGTTCTACGGATATGCGCATGATATTAAGGAGCTTGAGCAGATCATCGGAAAAACCACCCGGCGGGGTTATATCGATGAGAAAGCGAAAAGGAACAAAGAGATCATCGATGAGATAAAAAACTTCACGCTGACCAACAGTTCATCGGACGCGTTTAATTTTTATGCTTCCCACACTTTCTTGGATAACGTATTGCGCGGCGGGCTGCCGGTGTCCATTAAGACAGGGGAAGGCTCCGTCGCTTTAAATGTTTTCAGCCGCAAACACGGCGATTTGGAGCGCGATTATAATTATTTTAATCTCGCCCCGACTTTTTATTCCCAGGGAAACGGCAATTACCGTGATGTCAATCAGAACCGCCGTAATGATGTTTGGTTTAATACCGATGTGCAAGAGGCGCCTATCGTTACTTTTATGAATATGGTCCAGGCCGATGGGTATAATCCGCTGGTTGTTAAGGGAGCAACGTTCAGTGTTTTGAACCGGAAGAAATTAGAGCAGTTGATCCATGAGACGGTTAAAGGCGACGGGCAAAAGAAATTGTTGAAGTTTTTTACTAACGGTTTCCGGCCCGGCGGTTTGCTGACCCTTATTTCCCATCAGAAGATCGCTCTTTCCATCGACCATAAAGAATTTCTCGGAAAAGTGTTGGAAGTTTGTCATAAGCACGAATCGGCCGAACATGGGGAAGGTTTTTGGAGCGATCATTGGACGTACAATCTGGATTTGATTGAAAGTTATTTGAGATTGTATCCGGATCGATCGAGAGAATTGTTGCTCGATAAAAAGGTTTTTTCATTTTATCATAACAGCCATTATGTTTTGCCGAGGGAGGAGCGCTATATTCTCAACCACCGCGGGGTGCGCCAGTATGCTTCTGTGGCCAAGATCGATAATGATGAGCAGTTGATAGAAAAGGGGTTCGTTCTTCGCGGCAAATCCGGCCAGGGGGCTGTGTACACGACCAATCTTTTGTGTAAGCTGGTTTGTTTGATCGCCAATAAAGCAGCGAGCCTTGATCCCAGCGGCATCGGGGTTGAGATGGAGGCAGACAAGCCGAACTGGTATGATGCGTTAAACGGGCTTCCCGGGCTTTTGGGTTCGTCTCTTTCGGAAACCGTCGAGATCAAACGGTTCAGCCAATTTCTTTTGGATGCGCTTAATCAGTTAAAAGTAAGCGACCAAACGGAAGTCGCTCTTTTTGAGGAACTGGCCACGTTTTTATCGGGCTTAAGTAATCTTTTGGCATTGGAAGAAAAGCCGCTTATGTACTGGCAGAAGGCCAACGATATCAAAGAACATTACCGTCAACGCATCCGAAGCGGCATTGCAGGCAAAGAGATTCCTGTTTTAATGGGAGATATCAAGAATTTCCTGCAATTGGCGGTTAAACGGGCCAATAAAGCGATAGAGTTGGCCCGTGATGAGAAGGGGCATTTGGCTACGTATTTTTACCATGAGGTCAGCTCTTACGAACATTTGGATAAATCCCAAGGGGAAGAAGAAGTCCGCTTTGTCCGTCCCAAGGCCTTTAAGAAACATGTCTTACCTTTGTTCTTGGAAGGGTATGTTCATGCGCTGCGTGCTTCCGGGACAAAAGAGGAGCGGCTTAAGTTTTATAACAACGTTAAAGAGACCGACCTTTTTGACCGGAAGCTTAAGATGTATAAAGTCACCTCTGACTTGTCTTCCCAGACGGAGGAAATCGGGCGGGCCAGGATTTTCCCGCGCGGCTGGCTGGAGAACGAATCGATCTGGCTTCATATGGAATATAAGTTCATGCTGGAGCTTCTGCGCGGCGGGCTGTACGAGGAATTCTATGAAAATTTCAGGAACGTGCTTATTCCGTTCCATAAGCCGCAGCGCTATGGCCGCAGTATCCTGGAGAACTCTTCATTTATCGTCAGCAGCGTGCATGAGGACGAGGCATTGCATGGGCAGGGGTTTGTCGCCCGTTTGTCCGGCAGCACGGCGGAGTTTCTTCACATCTGGCTTTTAATGAATATCGGCCTAAAACCATTCTCCGTTAATTCCAAAAATGAATTGAACTTGAATTTTGATCCGGTGTTGGCCGGTTGGTTGTTCACGACCAAAGCTTCAACGGCATTTCCCAAAAATACCTATGCTTTTCAGTTCTTAGGAAAGATCCTGGTGGTGTACCATAACCCCAAGAGGAGGGATACGTTTGGTCCGGATAAGGCGAAGATCAAAAGTATCAAGATAACTTATCCGAAACGTTCATCAGTCGAACTAAAGACTTCATTCATCTCCGCGCCTTATTCGCAGGACATCCGAGAGCAAAGAGTTGACCGTATTGACATCTTTTTTGATTAGTTGATTCTTATATCGAGAATACATTAAAACATTCTTCGTGATCAAGACCGGTCTTGATCCTAAAGATTTAAGAGGGAGGGTATCATGACAAACACCGAGATTACGGCCATTAACGATAAAGTAAAGAAGCACAGCCATTTCATTGAGGCGATTTTGATGGAAATCCAGAAGGTCATCGTTGGCCAGCGATATTTACTTGAACGGCTGATGGTAGGCTTATTGGCCAATGGTCATATTTTGCTGGAAGGCGTTCCGGGATTGGCCAAGACGACGGCGGTCAAGACACTGGCGGCCACCATCCATGCGAAATTTCAGAGGCTGCAATTCACACCGGACATGCTGCCGGCGGATCTGACAGGCACGTTGATTTATGACCAGCGAAGCGGTGAGTTCAGCGTCAAAAAGGGCCCGATCTTCGCCAACATTATTCTCGCCGATGAGATCAACCGTTCTCCGGCCAAAGTCCAGAGCGCTTTGTTGGAAGCCATGCAGGAGCGGCAGGTCACTATCGGCTCCGAAACGCATAAGTTGGATGACCCTTTCCTGGTTTTGGCCACCCAAAATCCGATTGAGCAAGAAGGGACGTATCCTCTTCCGGAAGCACAGGTGGACCGCTTCATGCTGAAGCTTCATATCGATTATCCCAGCAAAGAGGAAGAATTGAAGATCCTTAAACGCATGGCCTATACGAAGACCGAATTTGAGATCAAACAGATCATCTCTCCTGCGGATCTGATCAAGGCGCGGGCGGTCGTTGATGAGATCTATATGGATGAAAAGATCGAGCGTTATATTGTTAACGTTGTTGACGCGACGAGGCACCCTGAACAGTACAATCTTTCCGATCTGAAAGGGCTTATCCAATACGGAGCTTCCCCGCGGGCGACCATTTATTTGGCCGTGGCCTCCAAGGCCCACGCGTTCTTGCAGGGCAGGGGCTATGTCACGCCCCAAGACATCAAATCCATCGGCATGGATGTGTTGCGCCATCGCGTGAACGTTAGTTACGAAGCCGAAGCCGAGGAGAAGACCTCGGAAGATATTATCAAAAAGATTTTTGATGAGATCGAAGTGCCGTGATCCCCAAAGACCTTTTCGCCAAAGTCCGCCGCATCGAGATCACAACCTCCCGCCTGGTCAGCGATGTTTTCGCCGGCCAATACCACAGCGTTTTTAAGGGGCAGGGGATTGAGTTCGAGGAGGTGCGCGAATACCAGCATGGGGATGATGTGCGCACCATCGATTGGAACGTGACCGCGCGCACCGGCCGCGCCCATGTCAAAAAGTTCGTTGAAGAGCGGGAATTGACCGTCATGATCCTGGTCGATGCCTCGCGTTCCTGCCGTTTCGCCTCCGTTAACATGCTTAAAAGCCAGCTGGCAGCGGAAGTTTCCGCCCTTTTAGCCCTATCGGCCATCCGCAACAACGATAAAGTGGGGCTGATCATTTTTACGGACATCATTGAGAAGTTTATCGCGCCAGCTAAAGGGAGGCGCCATGTCCTTCGGCTCGTGCGCGAGGTGTTGTACTTTGAGCCCAAGGGGCGCAAGACCGATATCGCCCAAGCCCTTCAATATCTGGATCGGGTAACAACCAGAAAAACGATCGGTTTTTTGATATCTGATTTTTTTGAAGATGAGCCGGGAAAGACAGAGGCCGTAAAAACGGCCATGGCCATTGCCCATCGACGGCATGATCTTATTCCCATTACCCTTAATGACCCGCGGGAGCGTTTTTTGCCCGATTGCGGGCTTGTGTCCCTGGAAGACGCCGAAACTGAAGAGACGGTTTTGGTCGACTCTTCGAATAAGGCCGTTCGAGAGGCTTATGAAAAAATGAACCTTGACCGGATCAGGCTAAGAGAACGGTTATTCCGTTCCATCGGCATGGATTTTATCGATATTTCCACGCAGGCGCCCTATGCCGACAGCATGATTAAGTTTTTTAAGAAACGAAGCAGACGATAATGACGCCATGTTAATTAAGATTTTCTTTTGTTTCATTCATTTGGTTATTTGGGGCCATTTGAGCGCTGTGTCGGCTTCTGCTCAAGATATTCGTGACGTCAAACCGCCCTTAACGTATCCTTTGAACATCGTTCTTTTGGTTATTTTTGTGTTTTTGTTTCTATTAGCGATAGGGATCGTCTGGGTGGTGTTCAAAAGAAGAAAACGGGAAGTCCCGTTGCCCAAGACCTTGTTGCCTTGGGAAAAAGCAACGGCGCGCCTCAAAGAGCTGGAGCAGCAAAACCTTATCGCCCGCGGCCAGTGGGACGGATATTATTCGCAATTGACGGACATCTTAAGGAAATATGTTGAAGAGCAGTTCTCGATCAAAGCGCCGGAGATGACAACGGAAGAATTCCTGCAGCATCTTCAAACATCGCAGGACCTTGACCCCCAACAGAAAGCTTCTTTGAAATCTTTTTTGGAATCCTCTGATCTGGTGAAGTTCGCTAAGTACGCCCCGGACCCGAGCGAAGCCAAAAGAAGCTTTGAACTGGCGCTGCAGTTTGTCCGGGAAACAAAACCGAAAGAAGAGCAGTTCGCATAAGATGGTTTTTAAGAGCCCTTTTGTGTTAGGTTTGATTCCATTCGTCTTGTTGCTGCTCATTTGGATTAAGGCCAAAGGGCGGCAGGCGTATTTTCGCTTTCCATCGAGCCGGCTGGTGGATCGTTTGCCCGCCACATGGAAGATCCGGTTTCAATTCCTGCCCGATCTGATCAGGCTCCTGGTCGTGCTCTTATTCTTGATAGCGCTGGCCGGGCCAAGGGTCGTTTTGCAGGAGACTGTCCATAAAGCGGAAGGGATCGACATTGTGCTGGCCATTGATATCTCCAGCAGTATGTTGGCGGAGGATTTTATGATCAATGGCCAACGCAAGAACAGGCTTGAGATCGTCAAGGAAGTCGTCAAAGAATTCATTCAACAGCGCCAACATGACCGCATCGGGCTGGTGGCCTTTGCGGCGCTCGCGTACACCGCGGTTCCCTTGACCACTGACTATTCGTGGCTTGAGCAGAATTTGGAGCGCTTGGAGATCGGATTGATCAAAGACGGCACGGCCGTGGGGAGCGCCATCGCCTCATCGGTTTCGCGGCTGGAATCAAGCGATGCAAAAAGTAAGATCATCATTCTTTTAACGGATGGGGTGAGCAATGCGGGTCAAGTCGACCCTATTTCAGCCGCCAGGGCGGCCGAGGCTTACCGCATTAAAATATACACGATCGGTGCCGGCACCAAAGGTTTTGTCCCGTTTCCGGCGAAGGATGTGTTCGGCCGCAAAGTTTATCAGCGCGTCAAGATCGATATGGACGAAGAGGTCCTAAAGAAGATCGCGCAGCTGACAGGGGGGGAATTTTTCCTCGCGACTAATACGGAGTCGTTGCGGGAAGTTTATAAAGAGATCGACAAATTGGAGAAGACAAAGATCGAAGAACGCGGCTTTGTCCAGTACCAGGAACTTTTTGGCGCGGCCTTAGCTGTTGCTTTGGTCCTCTTATTGGCAGAGATTCTTTTAAGTCGAACAGTTTTATTAAAGGTCCCTTAAGATGCAATTTGCCCAGCCGGCTGTGTTAAATCTGCTTTGGTTAATGGTCCCTTTGTTTATTTTCCTTTGGTGGGCGCTGCGGCGTTACCGAAGCGTTTTAACAAAGTTTTCTCAAGAGCACCTTCTGCCAGAGGTGGCTGGGCAAAGCGATTTTAGAAAATATCGTTTAAAGACCATCCTTATTTTTTTTGTTTTTTTGTTTTCCATCCTGGCCTTGGCCCGCCCTCAATGGGGGTTCGAGTGGCAGGAGCTCAAGCGCGAGGGAATGGATATTTTTATTGTGGTTGATACCTCCAAAAGCATGCTGACGCAGGACGTCAAACCGAACCGGCTGGAGCGGACAAAGCTGGCCATTGCGGATTTCGTAACAAGGCTGAAAGGTGATCGCATCGGGTTGATCGCTTTTGCCGGGGATGCTTTTTATCTTTGCCCTTTGACCGTTGATTACAACGGGTTTTTACTCAGCTTTAATGATCTGGACACGAACACGGTGCCCCGCGGCGGCACCAATATCGAGCAAGCGATCGAAGAGGCCATGAAAGGCTATGATGACACGCCCAGTGAATTCAAGGCGATCATTGTTATGACGGATGGCGATAATCTCGAGGGGGACCCTCTCAAAAAGGCCAGGGAAGCCAAGGCCGCCGGCATCAAGATCTATACCGTAGGTATCGGTACGCCTGAAGGAGAGCTCATCCAGGTCCATAATGAAAAAGGGGAGATCGAATTTTTAAAAGATAGCGAAGGGAATTTTGTCAAGTCGCGGCTTAATGAACGGTTATTGCAGCAGATCGCCCTCACAACCGACGGCATTTATGTCAAGGCATCGGGGATCCAATTCGGCCTGGACGTCATTTATGAACAGGAGTTGTCCAAAGGCGCCAAAAGGGAGATTGAAAGCAAAATGGAAAAGAAATACTACGAACGGTTTCAATTTCCTTTAACGCTGGTCGTGATTATGCTTTTGATAGAAACACTGCTTACGACCAGAAGGAAAGAAAAGAATGCCTAAGCAACTATTGCTGATGGTGGGTATTATTTGTTTGGCCGCTTCCGATGGCTGGGCGGTTACCGCTTTTGACGTGCAAGAGGCCAACGCGTTATACGAAAAACAGAAATATGATGAGGCCGCCGGCAAATACCGCAAGCTCCTGGAGAAAAACCCTGAATCAGGGCTTTTGAATTATAATATGGGAACGGCCTATTACAAATCAGGCAACTTTGCCGAAAGTATCCAGCATCTGCAAAAATCCCTCTTGGCTGAAGATGAGGGCCTCAAACAAAAGGCGTATTATAATCTGGGCAATGCCATGTATAAGTCGGGGATTGCCAAAGAAGCTGATGATATCGGCTTTGCGGTATTATCGTTAGAGAAGGCGTTGAAGAATTTTGAAGAAGCCATTCGGCTGGAGGGTGAAGATGAAGACGCCAAATACAATTATGAGTTTGTAAAGAAAGAGATCGAGAGGCTAAAGCAGAAACAACAGCAGCAACAGGAAAATCAGCAGAAGCCATCAGATCAGTCGCAACACAACAAAGATAAATCGCAGCAACAGCAGCAACAACCCCAGTCGCAAGATCAGCAGCAGCAAGACAAGCAGCCGCAGGATCAAGAGCCTCAAGAGCAAGAATCTCAACAGGACAAGCGGGATAGTGAGTCTGAGGAAAGTCAAAACAACGAACAACAGCAAAACCAACAAGACCAGCAAGATCAACAAGACCAACAGGACTCTTCTCAGCAGGAACAAGAAGAAAATGAACAGGAAGGACAGCAAGAGCCGCAAGAGCAGGATCAGGATGAGAAAGAAAGTGAGGGGCAGGAGTCGCAAGGGGCACAGGCCGTTGACCAGGGAGAATTCACGGAGAATGAAGCTCAAATGCTTTTGAAAGGGTATCAACAGGAGGAAGAGCCGCGGGGTTTATTAAAAATATATAAGGGGCAAATGGATACAAGCCCCGTTCTTAAAGACTGGTAATTTATGCGTATCGTAAAGAGTAAAATCGTACTATTGCTTCTCATGGGCTTAACGGTCGCGTTTCTTTGCCCATCGCCGGCCGTTGGCCAAGATGTTAGTTTCACCGCCGAGGTCAGCTCCAACACGGTGACGCTAGGCTCCAGTGTCCAGTTGACGCTCACGGTCAACGGCGTCACTAACCTAGGCGATATGCAATTGCCTCCGTTGGAAAGTTTTGATGTGCAATATATAGGGCCTTCCACGCATGTGTCTATCGTCAACGGTAAATATTACAGCTCCAAATCATTTTCCTATTCGTTATTGCCGCAGAAGACGGGAAAATTTATCATCCAACCCTTTAACGTGACCATTAATGGAGCGAATTACTCCACCAATCCCATAGAGCTCGAAGTCGTTGACGCCGCAACGACGCAACCCAACCAGGTTCAGCCGGATGGTGTCAGCTTAAAAGATAAAATCAACCTTGTCTTACGGGTGCCGAAGAAGGAAGTTTATATCAACGAAGCCTTGCCGGTTAAGGTCATGATGCTGGTGAACACACTTTCCGTCAGGGACATCCGTTATCCCGAAATCAATAATATCGGCTTTATTGCCGGTAATTACGGACAGCCCAAGCAATACCAACAAGTCATTAACGGGGTGCGTTACGATATCGTGGAGTTTGACACGGTCGTTTATCCGACCAGAACAGGCGAGTTGATGTTGGGGCCGGCAAAGTTGGAATGCAATTTGCTGGTTAAGAGCACGGCGCAACGTTCGTTGGGAGGCCTTTTTAACGATGATTTTTTTAATGTGCTTTTTGACCAGGCCGAGAAAAGGCCGATGACGTTGGAATCCGAGCCGGTCACGATCAATGTCCTGAACTTGCCCGAGGACGGTAAGCCCGATGATTTTTCCGGTGCCGTCGGCCAATTTGATTTTGATGTGAATGCCTCTCCAATAGAGGTGAGGGTGGGGGATCCTATTACTTTAAGGATGAATGTGCGGGGCCGCGGGAATTTGAAGGCCATTGAACTTCCCGATTTCAGCGAAGGCCAAGATTTCAAAGTTTATAAGCCCATCATCAAAGAAGAAGAGGCTTCAAAGAGCCTGGAACAGGTCATCCTTCCAAAGTCAGAGACTATTAAGGAAGTCCCCGCTGTTAATTTTTCCTATTTTGACCCTGAATTAGGGAAATATCAGACTATTACCAAAGGGCCGATTGCGGTGCATGTGACGCCAGGAGAGCTTGGGCAGACATATAATGTCGTTGATTCACTCACCCTTGTGCAGCCTCAAGAAGAAAAGCTTGGAGAGGACATAGTTTTTATCAAGAACAACCTTGGGACGTTGGTATCTATCGGCCAGCCTGTTTATAAGAACCCGATTTATTATTTTATGGTTTTACTTTGTTTTGGATTATGGGTTTGGGGGGTCGGCCATTTCAAATGGACGCATCGATTAGCGACAGACAAAGCCTATGCGAGAAAATTACTGGCGCCCAAGCAGGCAAAGAAGGATCTGTTGCTGGCCAGGCAAGAGCTTGCGCATGGCAACATAAAAGAGTTTTATGACCATCTTTTTAAAGCGTTGCAAGGCTACTTGGCCAATAAGTTTCATCTTTCTGCCGGGATTGTTTCAGCCGCGGTGGTCAAAGAACGGCTGACAGACCAGGCCCACGCAAAGACTGTCGAGGCCATTGGCAGGATCTTTGAGGAATGCGAATCTGTCCGTTACGCAGGGGCAAGTTATTCGGCCGAGGCCATGCAAGAAAGTCTCCATGAAACGGAAAAAGCCATCGATTATTTGGAAAGAAACGTAAAATGAAAAAGATAATCTTTCTCACATTGATATTTTGCGGGCTTCTCGCCTCAACCGCGGGGGCAGAGATCTCGAAGGAAGAATCCATTTCCCGTTTCGTGCAGGGCAACTTGTCTTATAAGGAAGGCAATTACGAAAGGGCCATTGAACAATATGAAGCCGTGCTGCAAGGGGGCAAAACAAGCGGTTTTCTGTATTTTAACCTGGCCAACGCCTATTATCGCCAGGGCCATTTAGGCAAGGCCATCCTCAATTATGAGCGGGCCAAACGCCTTATCCCCAGAGACAGCGACCTTAATTTCAATTATCAATATGTCCGTTCCAAAGCGAATTTGTTCGAGGGGCAGATCGGAACATCGTTTTGGCAGCAAGCCATTGAGCAGCACGTTGATTTTTATTCTTTAGAGGAAATGGTTTATGCGCTCACCGCGGCTTTGTTGGCGATGGGGATTATCCATTTATTGTCCCTTTACCAACGCTGGCCGAAGCGTGTGAAAAATTTCATGGTCGGTTCTTTATCGCTCGTTGTGCTGATCTTTTTTGCCGGGCTGGTGATTCAACTCAATAGGGAAGGGTCGTCAGCCGTTGTTTTAAGTAAATCGGATGCGAAATTCGAGCCGAGGCAGGATTCCACGACGCACTATAAACTCCCGGAAGGGGTCAAGGTCAAGGTCCTAAAGAAAGACGGTGCGTGGGTTAAAGTGCAGCGCTCAGACGGGAAATTGGGATGGATGCCTCAAGAAAACATTGAGGAGATTTGATCTAGATTTTCAGGAAACGAAGGATTTCTTCGGCCGCCCGTTGGGAAGCCCCGCCAACATCAAGGGAACGTTTAAGCTCACCCAATTCGGATTTGATCCGCGCGATCCTGACCTCATCCTTAAAGATGTTTTCCAATTCTTGGGCGATCTGCTTGCCGGTTGCCTGAAACTGAATGCATTCGGGGACGATGCGTTTTCCGGCCACGACATTGACCAGGCCGATGTCGGGAATTGTCACAAACAATTTGGCTAACAGCCAGGTCAGAAAAGAAGTTTTATACACGACGACCATGGGTTTTAACAAAAGCGCTGTTTCCAACGTCGCCGTGCCGGAGGCCACCAGGCACAGATCGCAGGTGTGGATGGCGTTGTAACGGTCTTCCTCGATGATTTTGATCTGCATCTTCGCTTTTTGCAATTCTTCCTGAATGAGGGTCGCCTCAATGGTGGGGGCTTTCACGATCAGAAACTGAAGCATCGGGTATTTTTCTTGAAGCATGCGTACGGCCCCCAGCATGAGCGGTAGGATCCGCTGGATCTCTTTTTCGCGCGATCCCGGAAGAAGGCCGACGGTCAGGCGGTATTCTTCCAGGCCGTGGGATGTTAAGAATTTATCCTTTTCAACCGTTATCTCCATCGAATCCATCAAAGGATGCCCAACGAAGGTGACATCCATTCCTAGCCGGGCATAAAAATCTTTTTCGAACTGGAAGATCACCAGCATCTTATCCACGTTTTTTTTGATCTGACGGACACGGTTTTTCTTCCATGCCCAAACCTGGGGGCTGATGTAATAAATAACTTTCGCGCTTAATTTTTTCAGTTCCTTGGCCAAGCGCAAATTAAAGCCCGGGTAATCCACCAGAATGACACAGGCTGGTTTTCGTTCTTTAATTTCATTAATGGCGCGTTCAAAAATGCGTTTGATCTCTCCGTAATGTTTCAACACCTCGACAAAGCCGATGACCGCCAGTTTGGTCATGTCGTGGTAGAGTTCGACGCCGCACTGTTTCATGCTTTCTCCCCCAAGGCCGGAGAACGTGAGGGAGGGGTTGAGGTGTTTCATTTCATCGACCAAATGGGCGGCGTGCATGTCGCCGGAGGCCTCCCCGGCGATAACAACGATATGTTTTATTTTTTCTTCCATATTTGCTGGCTGATTTGAAGGGCGACTTTCAAGGCCTCGAGGGCCTCTTTGCCGGAAATTATAGGAGTTTGGTCACGACGGACGCAATCAAGGAAATGTTCTATCTCTTTTTTCAACGGTTCTTCTTTTTCGATGGGGAGGGCGTGTTTGAGGATCTGGTTTTCATGTTTTCTATAAATGAACGCTTCTTGCTGGACGTAATCGAGGGAAATGTAGGTATTTTCCTGGAAGATGCGGATTTTTCGGGTCACATCGTCCGATACGCGGCTCGCCGTCAGGTTACAGATGCAACCGTTTTTAAAGGTAAGCCGGACGTTGGCAATGTCTTCCAAATCGGTTAATACGTTGACACCGACGGCTTGGATGTCTTTTATGGGAGAGTGGATCAAACCCAGGATGATATCGATGTCATGGATCATCAGGTCCATGACTACCCCGATATCCAGGGAACGGTTGGGAAAAGTGTTCAAGCGGTGGCATTCGATAAACAGAGGATTGTGCGTAAAGTGCTTGATGCTTTCAAAGGCGGCATTAAAGCGCTCCACATGGCCGACTTGAAGCTTCAGATTGTTTTTGTCCGCTAACCGGATGAGTTGCTGCGCCTCTTTGACGGTCGTGGTTATGGGTTTTTCCACAAAGGTGTGGATTTTATGCTTAAGGAAGAATTGGGTAATCTCAAAATGGAGCTTGGTCGGGACGCAGACATGGACCGCATCAACGCGGCCGGCCAAATTTTCATAATGTTCATAGAAATCGACCTTGTAGTGGCTGGCGAGCTTTTGGGTGCGCTCTTCCTTAAGGTCACAAACACCAACGATTTCAACCTGTTCGGTTAATTCGCTTAAAACCTTCAGGTGCCTTGAGCCCAGATGGCCGATGCCGATAACGGCTATTTTGATTTTTGGGGGAGTTGCCATTGTATTATTAGTATTATAACTATTTATCGTCGATTGAATACGGTGCACTATAACAAATGGCTCGACAAAAGTCAATTAATATGCTAAGTTAGCGCCATTGTGAAAAATTATCTTAAACTACTTAGCTTTTTGAAGGGGCATGAGAGGATTTTTGCCATGGCGTTGGCGATGATGTTCGCCGCTGGCATTTTCGAGGTTTTTCAGCTGGGGATGGCGCCTCCGATGATCGATATTATCTTCAACAAGAAGCAAATGGTGATCCCCAATCAATTGCCGCCTTTTTTGACCGACTTTGTGGCCCGGGTCAACAATATTAACCCCAACACCTTATTTAAACTCTTTCCCATCATCCTTATTGTCGGCATCGCGTTCAAACAACTTTTCGTTTTTCTGCATCAATATCTGATGAATGACGTGTCCCAGCGGGTCATGAGGGATATCCGCGTGAGGCTCTACGATAAGATGCAGAACCTTTCGCTGGATTATTTCAGTGAGCGACGCTCCGGAGAGCTCATTTCCCGTATCATGAATGACGTACGCTTTATCGAGAACGCGGTCTCTTACGCGTTGACGGATCTATTTAAACAATCGTTCATGCTGGTTCTTTTTATCGTCACGGCGATCGTGATCTACCCTATTGCCGCCTTGATCGTGTTTATCGTTTTTCCGTTGGTGGCTTGGCCCTTAAGCCGCATTGGCAGGCGATTGAAGAAAATTTCCCAATCAACGCAGGAAAAGATGGCGGATCTTAATTCTCAATTGATGGAAACTATCCAAGGGGTGTTGCTGGTCAAGGCTTTTGGGACGGAGAATTACGAGATGAACCGCTTTCGGGCCAATAACAATGCTTTCTACAAGCTGCAGATGAAATCCGTTAAGCGCATGGCGTTCATATCTCCTATCACGGAATTGATCGGGGCCGTGTGCGGCGCCACCATGTTTTATTTCATCGGCCGGCCGGTGTTGGAGGGAGAAGTTTCACTGGGTGTATTCGTATTGTTCTTCGGGTGCATCATGTCGCTTATCAGCCCCATTAAAAAATTGGGGAATGTGAATGCCTTGACCCAGCAGGCCTTGGCGGCGAACCAGCGGATCTATGATGTCTTGGAAAGCGAGCCCAGCGTTGTCGAGAAGCCCTCGGCGATAACGTTACCAGTTATGAAAGAGAAGATCTCTTTTGAACATGTTGATTTTAAGTACAACGAAGATGCTGAATTGGTGCTCAAGGATGTTCATTTCGAGATTAAAAAGGGAGAATTGGTCGCCATTGTCGGTCCGACGGGAACGGGAAAAACGACGTTGGTCAGTCTCATTCCGCGTTTTTATGATCCGAGCGATGGAGTCGTTAAGATCGATGGCATTGATCTGAAAGAAGTTTCGTTTCAATCGCTTCGCGGGCAGATCGGCATTGTCTCCCAAGAAACGTTTCTTTTTAACGATACGGTGAAAGCAAATATTGGCTACGGCTCCAGCCATGCGACCCAACAGGAAATTGAAGAGGCGGCTAAAAAGGCCTTTGCCAATCAATTTGTCAAGGAAATGCCTGACGGTTATGGTACGGTGATCGGCGATAGAGGGTTTCGGTTATCCGGCGGGGAGAAGCAACGTATCGCCATCGCGCGGGCTATTTTACGTAATCCGCCGATTTTGTTATTGGATGAGGCGACCTCGCAGCTGGATTCGGAATCGGAGAAAATCGTTCAGGAAGCATTGGATAAATTGATGGAAGGGCGCACCGTCGTTGCCATCGCGCATCGGCTTTCGACCGTCAAAAAGGCCGATAAAATTATCGTCCTGGAGAAGGGGCGTATCGTTGGCATGGCGCCGCATGAGAAGCTTTTGGAAACGTGTGAGCTCTACCGCAAGCTTTATCAGATCCAATTTCACGCCTAAAAGAGATTTGTTGGAAGTGTAGATATTTGAATCAATTGGGTCAAAAACAAACCCCTGTGATGTTGCGGGTGTAATAAAATAAAATATTGCAAAGAAATAGATTATTAGTTATACTAGCACGCAATATTTAAGGTTAAACGTATTATCAACCAAGCAATTATATGGGCATCATATCCTGCCCTTATTTATAAGGGTCACACAAGGATACAACGGTGACATATAGTTGAAGCACTTATCCACGGAGGAACAATGGTAGAAGAACTGATTCGTAAACTCTTAGAGGCCGGGGTCCATTTTGGCCATCAAACCAAACGATGGAATCCCAAAATGAAGAAGTACATCTTCGGCGAACGCTCCGGCATTTACATAATCGACTTGGAAAAAACGGTCGAGTGTTTAAATACCGCCCGCGATTTTCTTAAAGACATTGCCTTGAAAGGCGGTCGCGTCCTGTTTGTCGGCACCAAGAAGCAGGCGCAGCAGATCATCGAAGATGAAGCTAAGCGCTGCGAGATGTATTATGTGACGCACCGCTGGTTGGGCGGGTTTTTGACCAACTTTCAGACCATCAGAAAGTCCATCGATCGTTTGAATAAAATTGAGCAGATGAAAGAGGATCCTTCCATTTGGAACAATCTCACCAAAAAGGAAACGGCGGGCCTGACGAAGGAAAAAGATAAATTGCTGCGGTGTTTAGGCGGCATTCGGAATATGAAAGAGCTTCCGCAGGCGGTCTTTATCGTTGATCCCAAAAAAGAAGAGATTGCGGTGCATGAAGCCACCAAGTTACAAATTCCTATTATCGGCTTAGTGGACACCAACTGTAACCCGGACGTCGTCGATTTTCCGATTCCTGGCAATGATGATGCCCTTAAGTCGATTCGCTTCCTCACCTGTTTGATCGCCGATAGCATTTCGGAAGGGCACAAACAATATGTAAATAGCGGGCTGACCAAGAAGAAGGAACAGCATAACCAAAAGAATCCGCAGAGCGCTTCCCAAGAGACGGCACAGGAAGCTTCGCCGGAAGTAGAGGCAAGCGAGACTCAGGCGGGTTAATAGTAAGTTTATTTAAGTATTTCTAGAAAGGGTTTAATCATGGGTATTTCGGCGGAAACGATCAAAGAGCTGCGGGAAATGACCTCTTGCGGGGTGATTGAATGCAAGAAAGCTCTGGAAGAAGCCAAAGGAGATATTGGTAAAGCCAAAGAGATCCTTAAGAAGAGGGGATTGGAAATTGCGGTCAAAAAGGGAAGCCGCGAAGCCAAAGAAGGGCGCATTGAGGCCTATATCCATCATGGAAATAAGATTGGGGTTTTGGTCGAGTTGAACTGCGAAACCGATTTTGTGGCCAAAAATGACGAATTCGGCAAATTGGCCAGAGAGATCGCCATGCAAATAGCCGCGGCCAATCCAAAATATATTAAAAGAGAAGATGTGCCGGAGATGGTCCTGAAGGGGCACAAGAATTCGGAAGAATTCATCCAAGAAACCTGCCTGTATGAACAAGCCTATATCAAAGATCCCGGTAAAACGGTCAAGGAATTGATTACATCGTTGGTCGCCGCTATCGGCGAGAACATTTTTGTCGGCCGGTTTGTCCGATTTAAGGTCAGCGAAGTTGAATAAGAAACCCATCTATAAAAGAATCCTTCTTAAATTGAGCGGAGAGGCCCTGTTGGGCACTCAAGAGCATGGCATTGACGCCGAAATGTGCGCTTCGTTGGCCGAACAGGTCAAAGAAGTGAGGGCGTTGGATGTTGATGTGGCCATTGTTGTCGGTGGGGGCAATATCTTTCGCGGCCAGGTGGAATCGAAAAAATTCGGACTTGAACGTTCCGTCGCCGATTACATGGGGATGTTAGCGACCGTTCTTAACGGGCTGGCGCTGCAAAATGCCTTGGAACAGCTCGGTATCCCAACGCGGGTAATGACTGCCATACAGATGCATGCCGTGGCCGAGCCCTATATCCGCCGGCGGGCGATGCGGCATTTGGAAAAAGGGCGGGTCGTTATTTTTGTGGCTGGAACGGGCAACCCCTACTTTACGACCGATACGGCAGCCGCTTTACGGGCGACCGAGATTGACGCGGATGTGATCTTGAAGGCCACTAAAGTGGACGGTGTTTATACCGCCGATCCCATGAAAGTCAAATCAGCCAAGAAATTCAAGAATGTTAAGTTTATTGATGTTTTGAAAAAAGACCTTCGGGTCATGGACGCCACCGCCATCAGTATGTGCATGGATAATGATTTACCGATCGTTGTTTTTAATCTGCTTCAAAAGGGTAATATTAAAAAGGTTGTTCTGGGCGAAAATATCGGGACTACGGTCAAATAACGGCAGGAGGATTTCCTATGGGGATGAAAGAGATCATTAAAGAGACTGAAGACAAAATGAGAAAGACCATTGAGTCGGCCAAAAGAGAATTTTCCGAAGTACGTACAGGCCGTGCGCATACCGGTTTAGTTGAGGGCTTACATGTGAAGTATTATGATACGCCGACTTTGGTAAAAGAATTAGCGGCTATATCGGTTCCTGATCCGCGCATGATCGTCATTCAGCCGTGGGATGCCACCGTCATACCGGATTTGGAAAAGGCTATCAATGATTCGAATATCGGCGGCTCGGTCAGTAATGACGGCAAGATCGTGCGCATTTCCGTCCCACCCCTTTCTGAAGAAAGGCGCAGTGAAATGACCAAAGTGGTCAAGGAAATGGCCGAACACGCCAGGATTTCTTTACGGACGATCCGCCGGGATGCCAATGAAAGGATCAAGAAATTGCAGGGGGATAAGACCATTTCCGAAGATGACAGCTTTAAGGCGCAAGACGGCATACAGAAATTAACGGACCGCTTTATTAAAGACATTGATTCGCTTTTGGAAGAGAAAAACAAGCATTTGATGGAACGGTAAGTCGTTATTTCTTATAGAAGTAAGATTTCGGGCCACTAGCTCATCAGGTAGAGCACAGCCCTTTTAAGGCTGGTGTGCCGCGTTCGAGTCGCGGGTGGCCCACCAGGCTTCGTTCCGAAACTTTCGTTTGGGAACTTCGCCTGGCTTCGCCAAAGGGCGTAGCCCGGCGGAGCTAAATACGAAAGTAATTTAGCGTAGCCGGGCGGCTGGCGGAATTGGTAGACGCGCTAGTCTTAGGAACTAGTGGAGCAATCCATAGGGGTTCAAGTCCCTTGCCGCCCACCAATTTAAAATTGACATGATAGATCTGCGGCGGTAATTCAGTTGGCTAGAATGTCTCCTTGCCAAGGAGAATGTCGTGGGTTCGAATCCCATCCGCCGCTTTAAAGCTTCGTCTTCTTTATTTAGGAAAGGGAGGAATAGTTGTATGAAAATCAGCGATTTTCTTATTACGAAAGCGGTTTGCGTTGATCTTCAAGCCACCGACAAATCCGGGGTCATTGAGGAATTGGTGAATTTATTGATTAAAACCGAAGCCGTCGATAAGCGGCACAAGAAGAAGGTTTTGGAGGTGTTGACGGCCCGGGAGGCGCTGGGCTCAACCGCCATCGGACAGGGAATCGCGATTCCTCACGGGAAATGTGATTGTGTCAAAAAGCTAGTGGGTTGTTTGGGGATCAGTAAACAGGGAATTAATTTTGACTCGCTGGATGGAGAACCGGCGTACATCTTTTTCTTACTGCTCGCTCCCATCGATTCGGCAGGGCCACACCTTAAAGCATTGGCAAGAATATCACGCCTTTTGAAAGACAAATTTATCCGTGACCGCTTACGTAACGTCGAAGACGAAAAGACCGTAATCCAAATTGTCCAACAAGAAGACGGACAATTAGCGTAAAGAATCATGCCTAAAAATCCCCTGAAGTGGCTTTATCCCGGCATGAAGATAAAGCGTTGGCTTTTTACTTCCATGCTTGGGATTGTGATCGTCGGCGTCGGCGCCGTCCTGGCCGCCGAGCCCTATGCCCTCATCAGCACGCTGGGTATCGTTTGGATTTTATGCGGCTTGGTTTTTATCGTCTTGGGGATGTCCAAGATGATTGTGTCCCTTCTGACATTGGTTTTACCGCAGGGCGAACGGGACCTGATCAACATTCTTTATCAAAAGCGGTTCTTGGAGCGGGGACCTAAGATTGTCACCATGGGTGGCGGGCACGGCTTATCCCACTTGATTTATGGTCTGAAAGAATACACCTCAAATATCACCGCCATCGTTACTGTCGCTGACAGCGGCGGTTCATCGGGGCGGCTAAGGGAAGAATTCAACATTGTGGCCCCCGGGGATATCCGCAATTGCCTGGTGGCGTTAGCGGATGCGCCGGAGGTGGTCGGCGATCTTTTTCAGTTCCGTTTTTCCAATGATTCTGAATTTAAGGGGCATAATTTCGGGAATTTATTCCTGACCGCCATGGTCCAGATCATGGACGGTGATTTTGAGCGGGCGGTACAGGAAACCAGCAAGGTTTTGGCGATTCGCGGGAAAGTGGTGCCGGCTACCGTCAGCAATATCCATTTGGTTGCCGAATATGAAGACGGCACCAAAACCCGGGGGGAAGCAAAAATCCCCAATCCGAATTCACGTATTAAAAGGCTTTCGTTGACGGAAGATGCCCATCCGACAAAAGACGCCATCGCGGCGATTGAACAGGCGGACGTGATCATTTTGGGCCCCGGCAGCCTCTATACGAGCATCATTCCCAATTTGATTATCAATGAAATGGCGGATGTTATTGCCAAATCATCGGCTTTTAAGATTTATGTGTGCAACGTCATGACCCAGCACGGAGAAACAGACGGTTATACGGCCAGCGATCATGTGAAAGCTATCATTGAGCATTCTAATAAAGATGTGATTGATGCCTGTTTATTGAATAACGCTGTTGCCCCCAAGGATGCTTTGGCCCGTTATGAAGAGGAGCAGGCGTATCCGGTTGTGGCGGATGAAGAGGAAATTAAACGAATGGGCTATAAGGCGGCGGCGACGGATCTGCTGGGAGTTACGGATTACGTCCGGCATGACTCCTTGAAGCTTAATAAAGAACTGATCAAATTGATCGAAACTTATCGCGTTATCCGAAGATAAAACTTTCATGAGTTTATTGCCGTATGCCAAAATTTGGGAAAGAAATAACGATTAAAAGTTCGCAAGGCCTTCATGCCCGCCCAGCGGCGTTGTTCGTCCAGATTGCCAACAAATATAATTCCCATGTGACGATCGCCAAAGGCGAAGAGAAGGTCAACGGCAAATCCATTATGGGCATTCTGACGCTGGGAGCCGAGAGGGGAAGTACGCTTTTTATTGAAGTCGACGGAGAGGATGCACAAGCGCTTTTAGGTGAATTGGAAGAATTGTTAACTAAGGAAAGTAACATAAAATGAGTGAAGTGATTTTAAAAGGGATCGCGGCCGCTCCGGGCATAGCCTTGGGGCCTGCGTTTATCATGGATAAGCAGGAAATTATCGTGCCGCCACGGGCCATCATGGAAAAGGAAGTGCCTATCGAGATTGCCCGTTTTGAAGAGGCCCTCATCAAAACAAGGGAAGAGATCCTGGAGATCCAAAAGCGCATCAGTTCCGAAATGGAAGTGGAACATGCCAAGATTTTCGACGCGCATCTATTTATCCTTGAGGACCGTACCATCATCGAAGAAGTCATTAAGAAAATAAAACTGGAAAAACTTTCCGTTGAATACGTTTATTCCCAGGTCATGAAGAAATATGCAAAAATTTTCTCTAACATCGAAGATGAGTATTTAAAAGAGCGTGTAGCCGATGTGGATGATGTGGGCCGGCGCGTCTTAAAGAATTTGATGGACGAGACCAAAATGCACGACTTTGATCAGATCACGAAAGAGCTCATTTTAATTGCCCATGATTTTTCCCCATCGGATACGGCGAACATGTTCAATAAAAAGATCATCGCTTTTGCCACCGATGTCGGTGGTAAAACCTCTCATACGGCGATCATGGCCAAGTCCCTGGGCGTTCCGGCCGTTGTCGGCCTTAAGGATATTACGCTCAACGTCAAGAATCAAGACGACATCATTGTCGATGGGACCAAAGGGCTCGTTATTATCGATCCTGATGAGAATACAAAAAAGACCTACATTGATATAAAGAACCGCCTTCTTGCGATCCGAGAAAAATACCTTGATGTCAAGGATCTGCCGGCGCAAACCAAGGACGGACAAACGATCACTATTATGGCCAATTTGGAATTGCCGGAAGAGATCCCGACGATCCAAAAGATAGGGGCCAGCGGCATCGGCCTTTACCGCACGGAATATTTTTATATGAACCGGGTCGATTTACCATCGGAGGAAGAGCAATTCAATGCGTATAAACATGTTGCCGAAGCGATGGTCCCCCATACGGTCACGATCCGTAGCCTTGATTTGGGCGGAGACAAATTTTTATCCAGTTTGCAAATCCCTAAGGACATGTATTCTTTCTTGGGCTGGCGGGCGATCCGTTTTTGCCTGGCGCGACCGGATATTTTTAAGACGCAGTTGCGGGCGGTTTTGCGCGCCTCGCGCTTCGGGAAGATGCGTCTTATGTACCCGATGATCACCGGAAACGAGGAATTGAAATTGGCTAATGACGTTTTAAATGAAGTCAAAGGCGATTTACGTAAAGAGGCAATCGCCTTTGATGAGAACATGCCTGTTGGCGTCATGATCGAGGTGCCATCCGCCGCCATGACGGCTGACCTGCTGGCCCAGGAAGCGGCGTTTTTCAGCCTGGGCACCAATGATCTGATTCAATATACGCTGGCCGTTGACCGTGTCAGTGAAAAGACGGCCGCCTTGTATGAGCCTGGGCATCCGGCCGTTTTAAGGTTTATTAAAGTTACGATCGAAGCGGCCAAGCGCGGCAATATTTCTGTTGGAATTTGCGGAGAGGTCTCCAGCGACCCGGCCCTGGTTCTCGTTTTACTGGGGTTGGGTTTGCGGGAATTGAGCATGTCTCCTTTAAATATTTTGCAAATCAAGAAATTGATCCGTAGTGTTGCGATGACGGATTGCGAGAAACTGACACAGGAGGTCATGCGGCTGACAACGGGACGGGATGTGGAACAGCATTGTCTGAAACGGCTGAAGGAATTGGCGCCGGATTTCGTTTCCTATGACAATGAAATGCGGGGGACGGCCGCATGAAGGTGTTGATTCTAGCCGCAGGATACGGCACCCGTCTTTATTCGCTTGTTAAAGATACGGCCAAAACCTTGTTAGATATCAATGGCAAACCCATCATCGATCATATCGTGGAGCATTTGCGGGATTTGCCCGATATTAAGGAAATCCTCGTTATCACCAATGATAAGTTTTACCAGCAAATAAAGCGCTGGAGCCAAGGCTATTCTTCGCAAGATGTGAAAGTGACCGTTATCAATGATGGCACGAAATCCAATGAGGACCGGTTGGGTTCTATTGGAGATATAAATTTTGTGTTAAAGAACATGAAGGTCGCTGATGATCTTTTAGTGATAGGCGGCGATAATCTGTTCAATTTTAACCTTGACCAGTTCGCGCGCTTCGCTCAAAGTAGACCTAAGGACGTTACGATCGGTGTTTTTGATATCAAAGATAAATCGCAGGCCAATAAATTCGGGGTGGTCGAATTAGGGAAGGACGGCAAGGTGGCTTCTTTTGAGGAAAAACCGGCCAAACCCAAATCCAGTTTGATCGCGATGTGCTTCTATTATTTGCCGAAGAAAACCCTTGGTCTAATCGCCGATTATTTGGTACAATCTGGAAAGTCTGATCGCGCGGGCGATTATGTTATTTGGCTTAAATCAACCCATGATGTTTACGGTTTTCAATTTTCCGGCAAGTGGTATGATATCGGAAGTATTGAGTCGTATCATGAAGCGCAGCAAGCGTTTTCATAAGTGAGGCCACAACTTAGCGAGTGATAACGAAGCTAAGTTGTTCGGCCGAACTTATCCCGCCCTTTGGGTAGGGAAATATGGCAAATAGTATATTTTGAATTAAGTATTTCGCCTAAAGGGCGGGATTAATTCCGACAACAACTTATGTTCACTAACGTTCCATAAGTTGTGTCGTCATTAAAAGGAGGCACAAAAAGTGCAAGGACGATATTACATTACATCGGAATCTGTTGGCAAAGGTCATCCGGATAAAGTTTGTGATCAAATTTCGGATGCTGTTTTGGATGCTGTAATGAAAGACGACCCAAAAGGACGGGTCGCCTGTGAGACTTTTATTACCATGGGGCTTGTGATCGTTGGCGGTGAGATCACCACCACAACCTATATTGACGTCCATAAGCTTGTTCGTGGCGTTCTTAAAGATATCGGGTATACGCATCAAAAATATGGTTTTGACTACAGCACCTGCTCGATCTTGAACGCGATCAATGCGCAATCGCCGGATATTGCCCAAGGAGTGGATGCCGGCGGCGCCGGCGACCAGGGCATTATGTACGGTTACGCGACCGATGAAACGCCGGAGTTGATGCCGCTTCCGATCATGTACGCGCATAAGCTGGTCCAGCGGGTCGAAGAGGTCAGGAAAAAAGGACCTTTGACCTATTTGGGGCCGGATTGCAAAAGCCAGGTCACCATTGAATATGAAAACGAAGAGCCTAAAAGGATAGATGCTGTTGTGTTGGCGTGCCAGCACACCGAGGAAATCCTTGACCCAACGGGCAAACGCATTACCGATAAAGCCCGCAAAGAGATCATTGACACGATCGCCAAGCCGGTTGTGGGCGATATGATCGACAGCCGCACAAAATTTTTCGTTAACGAAACCGGAAAATTTGTTCTCGGTGGGCCGCAATCCGATACGGGCATGACCGGGCGCAAGATCATCGTCGATACCTACGGCGGCATCGTGCCGCACGGAGGCGGGGCATTCTCCGGGAAAGACCCGACCAAGGTGGACCGCTCGGCCGCTTATATGGCCAGATATATCACGAAGAACATCGTGGCCGCCAGATTGGCGAAAAAATGTTTGGTCCAGTTGAGTTATGCTATCGGGTACGCTCAACCGATCAGCATTTATGTCGACACATTTGGCACGGGAAGGATTCCCGATGAAAAGTTGGTGGAATTGATCCGTAAGCATTTCGATCTTTCCCCCAAAGGCATTATTCAAACGTTGGATTTATTAAAGCCGGTTTTCCAAAAAACAGCCTGCTACGGCCACTTGGGCAGGGAAGGTTTTTCTTGGGAAAAAACAGATAAGGCCGAAGTTTTAGCCAAAGCCGGCTTAAAAGAAGCCACGGTCGCATAAAGGAGTGAAACGGAAAATGCCACAGACGACAACATCGCAGGATTATAAGATCAAGGATTTATCATTGGCCGAATGGGGCCGCAAAGAGATCGAGATCGCCGAGGCCGAGATGCCGGGTTTAATGGCGCTTCGCGAAGAGTTCGGCTCGAAAAAACCCCTTAAAGGGGCGCGCATCACCGGATGCGTTCACATGACGATCGAAACAGCTGTCCTTATTGAGACGCTGATAGAATTGGGCGCCCAGATCCGTTGGTCATCCTGCAATATTTTTTCAACCCAGGACCATGCGGCCGCTGCGCTGGTGGCCAAGGGAATTCCGATCTTTGCCTGGAAAGGCGAATCGGAAAAGGAATATTTCTGGTGCATCGAGCAGGCCCTTAAATGGCCGGATGGCAAGGGGCCCAATATGTTGATCGATGACGGGGGCGATTTGACCATCATGGTGCATGAGAAGTTCCCTCAGCTTTTGAAGGAGATCCGCGGGTTATCCGAGGAAACAACGACCGGCGTGCATCGGCTGGTGGAAATGGAAAAGAAAGGGACGCTGAAGCTCCCCACCATCAATGTCAATGATTCGGTGACAAAGTCGAAGTTTGACAATTTATACGGCTGCCGCGAGTCTTTGGTGGATGGCATCAAACGGGCGACCGATGTCATGATCGCCGGAAAAATTTGTGTGATAGCCGGTTACGGCGATGTCGGCAAAGGCTGCGCCCAGGCATTAAAAGGCCTTGGCGGGCGGATCATCGTTACCGAGATCGATCCCATTTGCGCTTTGCAAGCGGCCATGGAAGGGTATGAACTTATGCAAATGAACGAGGCGGCCAAGATCGGCGATATTTTTGTCACGGCCACCGGCTGTTGCGACGTTGTCCGCGGCGAACATTTGGACGCGATGAAAGACGGCGCCATTGTCTGCAATATCGGGCATTTTGATCTGGAGATCGAGGTGGCGTATCTTAACAGCCGCCGCGATATCAAGAAAGTGCAGGTCAAACCGCAGGTGGACCAATACATTTTTCCCAAAGGAAAGAAGATCATCGTCCTGGCGGAAGGCCGTCTGGTCAACTTAGGCTGCGCCAGCGGGCATCCCTCTTTCGTCATGAGCAATTCATTTACGAATCAGGTGATGGCGCAGATCGAGCTTTGGCAGAATTCCGGCAAATACCAGAACAAGGTCTATGTTTTGCCGAAAGCGCTCGATGAAAAGGTGGCCCGTCTTCATTTAAAGAAGCTTGGGGTTAAGCTCGATGTTCTAACGCCGAAACAGGCCGAGTACCTGGGGCTCAATACCAACGGCCCGTTTAAACCCGACCATTACCGTTATTAATCCCCCAAGATCGTTAAGGTCGTAAAAGATGCCTGTGAAGAAAAATTCTATCAGGAAAATAGGTGTTTTAACCTCCGGTGGGGACGGGCCTGGCATGAACGCCGCCATCCGGGCGGTCGTGCGTTGCGCCCTTAATCATGGCCTTAAGGTAGACGGCATCATGCGCGGCTACGCGGGGTTATTAAAGGAAGAGATTGTTGTGCTGAACCATCGTTCCGTTTCCAACATTATCAACAAAGGCGGGACGATCCTTAAGACGGCGCGCTCGGAAGAATTTGAGACCCTTAAGGGGAAGAGAAAAGCGGTCAATATATTAAGGAAGCACAAGATCGATTGCCTGATCGTGATCGGCGGCGATGGAAGTTACAAGGGGGCGAGCGTATTATTCGAGAAATTTAAGTTTCCGGTCATTGGTTTACCGGGAACGATCGATAACGATATTTACGGCACGGATGAAACAATCGGCGGGCACACAGCCGTCAATACGGCATTGGATGCTATTGACAAAATACGCGACACGGCCCAAAGCATGGAACGGATATTCGTCATTGAGGTGATGGGCAATCGTTCCGGATACATTGCAACGGAGGTGGCGTTAGGCGCGGGGGCGGAAGAGGTCATTATCCCGGAGCGTAAGTGCAATTTTCATGAGTTAGTGGAAGATATTAAAGAGGGCAATAAAAAAGGAAAGGTCAGTTGGATCATTGTTGTCGCTGAAGGAGCTGGCAAAGCTGAAAATATTGCCGCCAAGATCACGAAATTGACAGGTTTGGAGACACGCTTTGTTGTTCTGGGCCATGTTCAGCGTGGCGGCGTCCCGACCGGGCGAGATCGAATCTTGGCGACTAGGCTCGGAGTGGCGGCGGTCGAATGCGCGCTTGAGGGGATGTTCGGCAAGGCCATCGGTGTTTTGAGCGACGAGATCAATATCATTGATTTGAAAAAGGCCGCTCACAAAGAATATAAACACATTAATGAGTTTCGAAAATTATTGAGAATTTTAACTTAATTAAGGAAGGGTCAGATCATGGCAAAAATATATTACGATAAAGACGCTGATTTAAACCGGCTCAAGAACAAAACTATCGCCGTTGTCGGCTACGGGATCCAGGGCCGAGGACAGGCCCTTAACTTAAGAGACAGCGGCCTTAACGTCCTGATCGCGCAACGGCCCGGCGGGCCCAATTATGACCAGGCCGTCAAAGACGGTTTTAAGCCGGTCGATGCCGACACCGCTGCCCAAAAGGCTGATATTATTCAGATCTTGACGCAGGATCATATCCAGGCTGATTTGTATAAAAAAGATATTGCGCCTCACATGAAAAAAGGGAAATCACTGGTCTTTTCCCACGGGTTTAATATCCATTTCAAGCAGATCGTTCCGCCGAAAGAAGTGGATGTGTGGATGATCGCGCCCAAGGGGCCGGGTTCATTGGTGCGCCGCCAATATGAGGAAGGTAAAGGCGTGCCGTGTTTGGTGGCCATTCATCAGGACGCCTCCGGCAATGCCCTTAAGGACGCGTTGGCCTATGCCAAAGGCATCGGCGGCATGCGCGCCGGCGTTATCGAAACAACGTTCAAAGAGGAAACTGAAACAGATCTTTTTGGAGAACAAAGCGTTCTTTGCGGCGGGGCGAGCGAGCTGGTGAAAGCTGGATTTGAGACGCTCGTGGAAGCCGGTTATCAGCCCGAGATCGCTTACTTTGAATGCCTGCATGAATTAAAGCTTATCGTCGATCTTTTTTATGAGGGCGGCATTATCGGCATGCGAAAGAAAGTATCGGATACGGCCGAGTACGGCGACTATACGCGAGGGCCCCGCATCATCACCAAGGGGACCCGTAAAGAGATGAAGAAGATCCTTAAAGAGGTCCAATCCGGCAAATTCGCCAAGGAATGGATCGATGAGAATAAAAAGGGACGGCCGAATTTCAATAAATTCCGTAAGGACTCGGAAAATCATCTGGTCGAAAAGGTCGGGCGCGAGCTGCGCCAGATGATGTCATGGATGCAGCAGCAAAATAAAAAGTAGAGAGCATTTTCTGGAGTAGAACATGAGCACCAATGACAAAGTTGTTATATTCGACACCACCTTAAGGGACGGTGAACAAGCGCCGGGCGCCAGCATGAATGAAAATGAAAAGCTGGAGATTGCCCACGCGTTGGAGCGGCTGGGCGTCGATATTATCGAGGCCGGGTTTCCGGTCATTTCCAAAGGCGATTTCAATTCCGTCCAGCTGGTGGCCAAGAATATCAAAACATCCGTTGTCTGCGGGTTGGCGCGCTGTGTGAAGAAAGACATCGATGCAGCCTCCGATGCGTTAAAAGCGGCCAAGAAGAAACGCATCCATGTTTTTCTGGCGACCTCCAAGATCCACATGGAACACAAATTAAGGAAGAGCCAGGATGAGATCATGGCTATGGCGGTTGAGGCCGTTAAGTATGCGCGCGAAAGGGCTGATGATATCGAATTTTCTCCTGAGGATGCCTCGCGCTCCGAAAAGCAATTTTTGTACAAGATCTTGGAAGCCGTTATCAAGGCGGGAGCCGGCACGGTCAATATTCCCGATACCGTCGGCTACAGCATGCCTAATGAATACGGGCAATTGATCGCGGATATTAAAAACAATGTGCCTAACATTAACAAGGCAATTATCTCTGTCCATTGCCACGATGATCTGGGGGTGGCGGTGGCCAATTCTCTGGTCGCGGTCCGTAGCGGCGCTCGGCAGGTTGAGTGCACCATCAACGGTATCGGCGAGCGCGCCGGCAATGCTTCGATGGAGGAGATCGTGATGGCTTTAAAGACGCGAGGGGATATTTACGGCGTCCACACCAACATCAACACCAAAGAATTCATACGGGCATCTCATTTGGTCAGCAAATACACCGGCTTTATCGTTCCGCCCAACAAGGCTATCGTCGGCAGCAACGCCTTCCGTCATGAGGCCGGCATTCACCAGGATGGCATCTTAAAGGAACGCTCGACGTATGAGATCATGCTTCCGGAGGATGTGGGTTTTGTGGGAACAGGGTTGGTGTTGGGCAAGCATTCCGGCCGCCATGCGTTCAAAGAGCGGTTAAAGGCGTTGGGTTTCGGATTAAAAGACAATGAAGTGGATAAAGCCTTTGAACGGTTTAAGAATATTGCCGATAAGAAAAAACATGTCTTTGATGAAGACTTGATCGCTATTGTTGAAGATGAAGTGAGAACGGTTCAGGATACGTGGAAGTTCGTGAGCCTTGTTTCCCACAGCGGCACCAACATGAAAACCAACGTGGAAGTCGTCTTGAAATCCAAGGGCAAGGCGTACAAGAAGAGCTCAAGCGGTGATGGGCCCGTGGACGCCTGTTACAAGGCCATTGAGGCCATCACCAAGTTGAAAGCTGAGCTTTTGGATTATTCCATCCAGTCGGTCACACGCGGGAAAGACGCGTTGGGCGAGGTTTCTGTCAAGGTGTGCGTTAATGATAAAAGCGTGATCGCCCAAGGGGCGAGCACCGATATCCTAGAAGCATCCGCCAAGGCCTATATCAATGCCATTAACAAGGCGTTGTCTAAATAATCCCCCCAATAAATATGATCGCCAATAAATCACAATACGGGATTATCGGTAGTCCGCTAAAACACAGTTTGTCTCCGGTTATGCAAAATGCGGCGTTCAAGGCATTGGGCGTTCAGGCGGAATACAAGTTGTTCCCTCTCGAAGAAGACGAATTGGAGGGATTCTTTAAGGATCTTCGCCAAAAGAATTCGCCAATTTTTGGGCTGAACGTGACGGTTCCTTATAAGGAGAAAGTGTTACCCCTTTTGGACAGCGTCACTCCTTTGGCGAAGAAAATCGGCGCCGTAAACACGATCGTGATCGATAAAAGCAGGAAATTGATTGGATACAATACCGACGCCCCCGGTTTTATGGCACACCTGGCGGAATTGGGCGTGACGACAAAAGGCAAACGCATCGCTCTCTTAGGGGCGGGAGGATCAGCCCGCGCCATTGTGACAACGCTTTGTTTGGTCCCCGAACAACCTGAAGCCATTTATATCTATAACCGCACCGGCTCCCGTTTGGATGAATTCTTGAAGGATGTCAGCCAGCACATCGATATAAGCATCGTTCATCCTGTTCACACGATCGAGGATCTGGACGTGCGTTCCTGCGATCTGTTGATCAATGCCACATCAACGGGGATGAAAAAAGACGACCCGTGTTTAATTGAAGAAAGCCTTTTGCATCCGGACCTTTTCGTTTATGATTTAATCTATAACCCGAAGGAGACGCTTCTTTTAAAGATGGCAAAAGAAGCCGGGGCACAAACGTCGAATGGATTAGGGATGCTTTTTTACCAAGGCGTTTTGGCTTTGCAGCATTGGGCCGGCATTCCGGTGGAGGAATCCGTTAAGAAAATCATGCGGGATGTTCTTGAGGAGGCTGTCGGGAAATGACGGAGCAAATGATCATCGGCATGTCCATGTTTGTCCTGGGATCGGTCGTCGGCAGTTTTCTTAACGTTTGCATCGTCCGCATGCCCAAAGAGCAGTCTATCGTGAGACCCGGCTCTCATTGCTTTCAATGCGGCCATCCTATCTCATGGCGTGACAACATTCCGTTTGTCAGCTATCTTTTATTAAAGGGGAAATGCCGGCATTGCGGCGTTGTGTTTTCTTTCCGTTATTTTCTCGTCGAATTATTAACGGCCGTCACTTTCTTGGCCTTTTATCTTTATTTTGGTTTGGACCCACTTTTATGGCCGTATTTATTCATGGCCTGCTGTTTCATCGTGGCCATGTTCGTTGATTTTGAGCACCGGATCATTCCCGATGAGGTGAGCATAGGGGGGATGTTCGCAGGGTTGATCTTTAGTTTCATGATCCCCCAAATGCATGTGGCCTCTGGCGGTTCATCGGGTTTGATGTTTCATCTTCAAGGGCTACTCTATTCGCTTATCGGGGTTCTTGTTGGCGGCGGCGCCATCTACGCCATGGGTGTTCTAGGAGATTTCATGTTCAAGAAGGAGTCTATGGGCGGCGGCGATGTTAAACTCTTGGCGATGATCGGCGCTTTCTTAGGCTGGAAGATGGCCATCCTGACTTTTTTCATTGCACCGTTTTTTGGAGCGGTATTCGGCATTATTGAGAAAATACGCACGAAAGAATCAGCCATTCCTTACGGGCCGTTTCTTGTCTTGGGCGCTTTGATCTGCCTTTTCAAAGGCCAAGAGCTCCTGGCTTGGGTCTTAAGCGGTTACGGCCTGTATTAATCCCCTGTAATTCATCCCCCAAAAAGCAATAAATAATAGTATTAATATTTATATTCATACCGATTCGTTGACTTACAAAAGCTCCTATGTTACAATCCAGCAGTCATACAAAGCGAGAAATGCTTATGCTTAAAGGAAAATCCAATCTTGTCTTAATAGGGCTTATGGGTTCAGGAAAGACCATGGTATCGAAGAAATTGGGCCAACTTTTGGGCAAAAAGGTGATTTCGACCGATGGGTTGATCGAAGAAAAGGAAGGTTGTCCGATCAGCGAGATCTTTAAGACTTCAGGAGAGAGCTATTTCAGGAGGCTGGAAAGAGAAGCCGTGACGGAAATCGTGGGGTTAGATGATGTGATTATCGATTGCGGCGGGGGGATAGTCTTAGATCAGGAAAATATCGACCGTTTGAAGGAAAAGGGATGTCTGCTTTATTTATCGGCCGGGCCGGATTTTTTGTATGAGAAGATCAAGCAGCAGACCAACCGGCCGCTTCTTCAGGTGAAAGACCCAAAGGCCAAGATCAAAGAGCTTCTTAACGAAAGGCGCCACCGTTATGAGCAGGCTGATATCACGGTTGTTTCGGAAGGCAAATCCATTGACCAGATCTGCAAGGAGATCGTGGGGTTATTGAAGAAATGAACGAAAAAGACGCTTTAATGATTCTTAACGCGATTCCCGGTTTGACGAACCGACGGATTGTTTCATTGATGGAAGGTTTCGCTTCGGCTGCCGATATTTTATCAGCTTCATTTGAGAGGTTAAAAGAGCTTCAAATCCTGTCGGAAGAGTCCATTCGCCATATCATTGCTTTTGATCGCAACGATTTTCTCGAGAAAGAAAAGCGGCTCATGCAAGAGCATGGGGTTCATGTTGTATGTTATCAGGATGACGATTATCCGGATGGTTTGCGCCATATCCCCGATGCGCCGGTTGTCCTTTATGTGAAAGGGCAAATGCCTGATGATTGGCGTAAGGCCATCGCCGTTGTCGGTTCAAGAAACGCCTCCATGTACGGCCGCATGATGGCCCGGCGCTTGGCAGCGCAATTGGCCGAAAAGGGCTGTATGATCATTTCCGGGTTGGCCAGGGGCATTGATAAACAAGCCCATGAGGGATGTTTATCCGTTAACGGTTGCACGGTGGCTGTCTTGGGATGCGGATTGGCGTGTGTTTACCCTCCTGAACATGAGAAACTGTATGAACGGATCATCCAGGCAGGTGCTTTGGTCAGTGAATTTCCCATGAATGCGTTACCGCTTTCGTTTAATTTTCCGCGGCGTAACCGCATTATCAGCGGGTTGTCGCAGGGCGTATTGGTCGTTGAGGCGGCCCAGCGAAGCGGTGCCATCATTACCGCCGATTTCGCCCTTGAGCAGGGGAAAGAAGTATATGCGCTTCCGGGGCCGGTCGATCAGGCCGGTTCTTACGGCGTCCACGAGTTAATTAAACAAGGGGCGAAGTTGATCACCGGCGTCGAAGACATATTGGAAGATTTTGATCAGACGTTCAATAACCGGATCAAAAGATTTGAGCAGGCGTCCTTATCCAGCGATGAGTCCGTTGTTTATCAGGCGCTTCACGAGAAAACGATCCATTTGGATGAGTTGGTGCACACAACGGGGTTTAAGGCCTCGCAGGTATTAAGCACGTTACTGGCGCTTGAGTTGAAACAATTGGTTAAACAACTTCCCGGAAAATATTTTATTCGAGAGTGAGGATGCAGTCATGACAAAGGCGATCGTCATCGTTGAGTCTCCAACCAAAGAGAAGACCATTAATAAGATCCTGGGAGATAAGTTCAAAGTGGTTGCTTCCATGGGGCATTTGATCGATCTGCCCAAATCTACTTTGGGCGTCGATGTCGATAATAATTTCGAGCCGAAATTTATTGTGGTGCGCAGCAAGGCCAAGCAGCTGACCAAACTTAAAAAAATGGTAGAGGGCGCCAAAGAGATTTATGTGGCCACCGACCCCGACCGGGAAGGGGAGGCGATCGGGTGGAACATCATTCAGCATATCGGCGAAGGCAAGAAGGTCTATCGCGTTACGTTTCAGGAAATCACGAAAGAAGCCGTTAAGGAAGCATTCGCCCATCCGCGCCAATTTGATAAGAAGAAAGTGGAGGCCCAGGTCGGACGGCGCATTCTGGACCGCATTGTCGGGTATCAGATCAGCCCGCTTTTATGGAAGAAGGTCGGCTCACGATTGAGCGCCGGGCGGGTCCAATCGGTCGCCTTAAAATTGATTGTCGATCGCGATCGCGGCATCGAAAAATTTGTCCCCGATGAATATTGGCAGGTTACGGCGGATTTGTTGAAAAAAGGCTATCCGGATACTTTGCAGGCTTCCCTTGAGAAAATAGATGGTAAATCTTTTGATCTGGATTCGCAGGATCAGGCTAAAAGGATCGTCGATGAACTTAAAAAAGAAAAGTTCATCGTTAACGACATCAACGAAAAGGAGGTCCGGCGCAACCCATCCCCGCCTTTGATTACCAGCACCCTGCAGCAGGAAGCTTTTAATAAACTGCGCTTTAATGCCAATAAAACAATGATGATCGCCCAGCAACTCTATGAAGGTCTCGAGCTGGGAGACGGCGAAACGACCGGTTTAATTACCTACATGAGGACCGATTCCGTCAATGTTTCGAAAACGGCCATTGAGAAGGTGCGCGCCTTCATCAAATCCCAATACGGTAAAGAGTTTTTGCCGGATGAGCCCAACAAATACAAATCTAAAAAGAGCGCCCAAGAGGCACACGAGGCCATCCGCCCCAGCGATGTGAACCATAAGCCTCAGGATATCAAAAAATATTTTGATGAAGACCAGTATAAGCTTTACACCGTTATCTGGAACCGCTTTGTTAGCTCTCAAATGGTCCCGGCCGTATATGAGTATAAAAAGATAGAGATCAAAGCGGGTCGGTTCCAATTGGGAGCGAACGGCTCCACCCTTAAGTTTGACGGATTTTTACGTTTGGAGATGGAAGATAAAGAAGAAGAGAAGCAAATCGATCTTAGCCATTACCAGAAAGACGATGAGTTGAGCGTTAAAGAAATCCGTCCTACGCAGCATTTTACGAAACCGCCGCCCAGGTTTTCCGATGCCAGTTTGGTCAAGGCCTTGGAGGAAGACGGGATCGGCCGGCCCAGCACGTATGCCTCGATCATCCAGACGCTGGTGCTGCGTAATTATGTCCATCGTGACCGCGGGTATTTGTCGCCAACGGATCTGGGGATAACCATTTGCGATCTACTGGTCCAATATTTCCCCCGCATCATGGACGAAGGCTTTACCGCCAAAATGGAGGCGAATCTGGATTTAGTCGAAGAAGGCGAGTTGGAGTATCCTAACTTGCTCAAGGAATTTTATGGGACCTTCAAAGAGCAGCTTGATTTCGCCATGGAAAATATTGAGAAATCCGACCACCAGACCTTAAGCGAGCGGATGTGCCCGGGGGGATTCCCCATGCTGGTCAAATGGGGAAGGCGCGGGCGCTTCTTAAGCTGCCAGAAATTTCCGGAATGCAAGTATTCCGAGCCATACGCGTTGGGCATCCCTTGCACTGAATACGGATGCGTCGGCGGCGGGGAACTGGTCGAGCGCAGCGGCAAGCGGGGAAATAAATTTTACGGTTGCAGCAAATATCCCGACTGCACGTATATCACTAATAAATTGCCTCCCCAACCTTCCGATGACTGCGGTGGGGAACGGGTGAAAAATTTGCCTGCAAAGACGCCGGAGCAAAAGTACCCGCATTGCAAATATCTAAAGACAGGCCACCCCGTTCATAATAAATGAACCGATACCTAGATAAATTTATTTCGTATCTGGAAATCGAAAGAAACTACTCACCGCACACGGTCCTTAATTACAAGCTTGATTTAACGGAATTTTTTACCTTCCTTGGGCCATTGGCCTTGGAGAAAGTGGAGTATTTGCATCTGCGCCGGTTTCTGGGTAGCCTGAGAGAAAGAAATTTAAAACCCCGTTCCATGGCCAGAAAACTTTCGTCCATGCGCAGTTTCTTCAGGTTTTTGAACAAAGAAGGTTATCTTAAAGATAATCCGGCGGTTTTGCTCATGTCGCCCAAATTGGATAAAACGTTGCCTAAGTTTTTGACGGAAGGGGAGATGACGGCGCTCATCGAAGCGCCGAAAACAGACACCGACTTTGGCCGCCGTGACCGGGCCATTTTGGAGACGCTCTACAGCACGGGGATACGCGTGAGCGAATTGGTCGGGCTTGACGTGGACGACGTAGATCTGATCGGCCAGATCGCCAAAGTAAGAGGTAAGGGTAAAAAAGAACGGTTGGTCCCTATGGGAGGGAAAGCCGCCGATGCCATCCGGTCGTATCTCGATAAAAGAAAGGGTAGCGCCCGTGCGGTATTCCTCAATAAGAACGGGACGCGCCTGACGAGCCGCGGCGTTTTTAACATCACGGACAAATACATCAAACAGGTCAGCGCCACCAAGAACATTTCCCCTCACGTGTTGCGCCATTCGTTTGCCACGCACATGCTGGACCGGGGGGCGGATCTAAGAAGCGTGCAGGAGTTATTGGGCCATGTCAGCCTTTCAACAACACAAATCTATACACATGTTTCAACGGAACGTCTAAGAAAAGTCTATGATGCGGCCCATCCGCGGGCCAAATAAACATGTTCATCCTTTACGATATTTTATACTTAGCACTATTTATTTTTTATTGTCCGATTTTGTTTGTTCGAAGGAAACTGCACGGCGGGTATGGAATGCGTTTCGGGAATATCCCTGAGGCAACGGTGGATCGATTAAAGTCCAAGAAGAATATTTGGCTTCATGCCGTGAGCGTTGGGGAAGTCTTGGCGATGACGGATTTTATCAAACAGCTTAAGGCGCGTTACCCCCGATATCAGATCGTTTGCACGAGCGTTACCAAAACAGGTTATGCGCTAGCCAACCAGCGATTGAGCGGCGATTGTGTGGTTTTGTACGCACCGATGGACCTAAGCTGGGTGGTCGGCAAATTCATCCGTCTGATCCGACCCAAAGTGTATATCGCGGCCGAAACGGAGATCTGGCCGAATTTATACAGAGCCCTTCATCGAAATAACGTTGCGATCATTCAGGTCAACGGCCGTATATCGGAGCGTTCTTTCAGGGGATATCAAAGGATCAAAAACATTATCCGAAGGATCCTCGCGAAAGTGGATCTATTTTGCGTTCAATCCGAATTGGATTACGAGCGCCTGATCGAGATCGGCGCTCCAAAAGAGAAGGTGCATATAACGGGAAATATCAAATTCGACAATCTGCTCAGTAACAATCGCTTGGAGAAGACGGCGTTGGGGTTCTCAAAAGACGATCTAATTGTTATCGCCGGCAGTACGCACCCCCGTGAGGAAGAGATTGTCCTCAACGCTTTTAAGAAATTGCAGAATGAGTTCGGCCCTTTGAAGTTGATCATTAGCCCGAGGCATATCGAACGTTCCCAGGAGGTCGCCCAATTGGTCGCCACGCACGGGTTTAAGCCGCTTTTGTATTCGGCTTTAAATAGCAAGGCCGTTTCAGAAAAGGAAATCGTGGTGGTCGACCAGATCGGCATTCTTAAGAATTTGTACAGTATCGCCACCGTTGTTTTTGTCGGTAAATCTTTGGCAGTGGGAGGCGGGCAAAATATGATCGAGCCGGCCTTTTACGGCAAGCCGACGATCATTGGCCCGTTGACCTATAATTTCAAAGATGTGGTACGGATCTTCTTGAACGAGAAGGCCATCGTACAAATCCAACGCGCGGATGAATTATACGGGAAGATGAGAGAGTTATTAGAGGACCAGAATAAACGCCAGAACATCGGCGCCAATGCCAAAAAAGTCGTTGAAAAATATCAGGGGGCCGGCTTGCGGACGCTGGAGCTCGTAAGCCCGTTTTTTAAGGAATGAAAGAATTTCTCTACGAGATAGCCATAGGCCGGAAAAGAGGGTTTGTTGCCGAGATTATAAAGGCATTATTGCTCTTGCTGTCGCTTTTGTACGCCGTTGTGGTTTCTGTCCGGGTATTTTTATATAAGGCCGGCATTATCAGGTCATTTAAATTACCGAAACCGGTGATCAGTGTGGGTAATATCACAACCGGAGGCGTTGGCAAAACGCCGCTCGTTGCGTATTTGGCCTCAAAGATCAAGGCAAAAGGGAAAAGGGCGGTTATCTTAACGCGCGGTTACATGGATCAAAAGGGGGCCACCAGCGATGAAGCCCGATGGCTTCAGGAACAGCTCGGGATCCCGGTCTTGGTCGGGGCTGACCGCGCCGGCGTCGCGCAGGAATTCTTGAAACGCGATTCCTGCGATGTGTTCTTGCTGGATGACGGGTTCCAGCATTTACGTTTAAAGCGCGATCTGGATATTGTGGCTATTGATACCACCAACCCCTGGGCAGGAGGGCATCTGTTGCCGCGGGGGTTCTTACGTGAAGCCGTAGCGGCGCTTGGCCGCGCCCAGGTTATTATTTTGACCAGGGCTGATCAAGGAAAGGCGGTTGCGGCATCGATCGAAGAGAGCGTACGGCACGTGAACCCCAAAACCTTGATCCTTTTTGCCAGACACCAGCCGCTGGATTGCCTGGATCTAAGAAATAATCAAACGCGGCCGATAGATGCGCTTAAGAACAAAACCATTTGTTCGTTCTGCAGCATCGGCAATCCTGCCTCGTTCGAAAATACGTTGCGTTCGCTGGGAGCAAAGGTGGTCATGAACCTCCCCTTTATGGATCACCATGTGTACGCTGCGCAGGACATTCAGGCCATTAACAGGCTGTGTGAGGTCAACAGGATCCAGACGGTCGTGACGACGGAAAAAGACCGCATGAAACTGGAGAATGTTTTAGGATCATTTTCATCAGATCTGCAGATTTTATCCCTTAGAGTAACGTTTGCCTTAGAAAGTAACGAAGATGCATTACTTGAAAGAATTTATCATTTATTATAGTGTCCGGTTATTCGGCCTGTTCCTGCGCTGTCTTCCAGTCTCCGCGGCTTTGGCCATCGGGCGGCTGATCGGGCTGATGGCCTATCTCTTTGATGCCAAACGCCGTGGCCAGGTGTACGCCAATCTCAAGATCGCCTTTGCCGATTCAAAATCACCCGAAGAGATCAAAAACATCACTAAAGGTTGTTTTAAAAGCTACGGACAGAATCTTATCGAATTGTTCCGCATCCCTTCCATCGGTAATTTAAAGAAATTCAAAGACGTCGTTGATATTCAGGGACAAGAGCATATCGAAGAGGCCTTGAAGCTGGGTCGCGGCGTCATCCTGTTGGCCATGCATTTTGGCAGTTGGGAGATCGCCAGTTTTTCTTGCGGGATGTTGGGCCGTCCCTATAAAGTGATCGTTAAGCAACAAAAAAAACATTCGCGTTTGGATGAGCTTTTGAATTCCTACCGCACCTGCGGCGGCCAGGTCGTCCTTTCGCGGGGCATGGGCACACGGGACTTTCTTAAAAGCCTTAAAAATAACGAGATCATCGGTATGGTCGTGGATCAGGGGGGGCGCGACGGCATTTTGGTTCCCTTTTTTGGGCGCAAAGCCTCGATGTCCAGCGGAGCGATGCGTATAGGCTTAAAGTACGGGGTGCCGATTTGTTTTTCCATCATTATCAGGCAAAAGGGATACAAACACCGCATGGTGTTTCATAAACCCTTTGAGCTTTCAAAGACCGATGATATGGAAAAGGACGCGGAGGCGAACTTGAAGGCGGTCGCCCTTCGGATGGAGGATTATATCCGTCAATACCCGGCGGAATACATGTGGTTTTATAAGATTTGGAAATATTCCAATGAAGCCAATGTGGCGATCCTGGCGGATAATATCACGGGCCATCTGCGGCAATCCCAGGCGGTCGCCAGAACGGCACAGGTCGCTTTGAGCGAACGGCGGATCCACTCCAATGAGATGACGATCAATGTCCGGTTCAAGTCCTTGTTTTATCAGAAATTATTTTCGATGATTAGTGTCTTGATTTATCCATTTATACGACAAGGTAAAATAGGATTTTTGAGGTGGTTCTTGACGCCGCAATCGCTGAAAGAGGTCAATTCTTTAAGGGCGGATTTTATGATCTCCTGCGGCTCATCGTTGGCTGGGTTGAATAAAATTCTATCCAAAGAACATAACGCCAAAAGCATTTGTATTTTAAAGCCGGGTTTATTCCGGTATGCGGCGTTTGATATGGTTGTGCTGCCGCAACACGACGCGCCGCAGAAATACCGTGACATTTTTTCGCACGAAGACCAGCTGCCATTTTGTATCACCCATGCCGCTGCCAATTTGATTACTGATGAATATTTGGAAGAGCAAAAGGAGAGGCTTCTTAAACATTTCACGCATTTACAGGGCAAGGTAAGGACGAAGATCGGCGTCTTCATAGGCGGCGATGCCAAGAATGTCTATTTAAGCGAGGTGCAGATCAAGATGCTGGTCCATCAGTTGAAAGAGGCTTGCGCGGAAATTAACGCCGAGATCCTTTGCACCAGCTCAAGGCGCACGCCGCCTTCCATCGAACAATTATTGTACCGGGAATTAAAGAAGGATGCGCGCTGCCCGCTTTTGGTCATTGCCAACCAGGAGAATGTCCCTGAGGCGGTGGGTGGGATCTTGGGGCTGTCGGACATTAATGTCGTTTCCGGGGACAGCATTTCCATGATCTCGGAAGCGGCCTCTTCCGGTAAGAATACAATTGTCTTTTATCCCGAAGCAAAGGCCAAGGCGCTTTCCTCTTCCGATAAACACCATAAATTCATCAAGAATCTTGATCAAAAAGGCTATATCGTCACCTCGGACATCAAAGAGATCGCTTCGGCCGTATTCGATGTGGCCAAAAATAAAATTCAAACAAAACGCCTTGATGATTATGCGGTCGTCCTTGAGGCGATGCGGTACGTCATTTAAAGCTTATGAGAATCCTGCAGATCCTTCCAGAACTTAACGTCGGCGGTGTTGAGACCGGCACGCTCGATTTGTCGAAATGCTTGGTTAAGGGCGGCCATGCGTCTTTCGTCGTTTCTAACGGCGGCCGGTTGGTCGAAAATCTGGAAAAAGGCGGCAGCAAGCACCTCACGTTACCCGTCCATAAAAAATCCTTATGGACCGTACTTAGAATGATCAAAGAGGTCCGTCGGATCATTATCGACCATAAGATCGATATCGTCCACGCGCGCTCACGGGTCCCGGCCTGGATCGCCTTTTTCGCTTGCCGGGGTACCGACGCCTCATTTATCACGACCTGTCACGGTTATTACAAGAATAAGTTTTTCAGCCAAGTCATGGGATGGGCCAAGCGGGTGATCGTTCCCAGCGAAGCCATCGGCCGGCATATGATCGATCATTTTAAGGTGCCGGCGGAAAGTATCCGTCGCATCCCGCGCAGCGTTGACTTGGACCGATTTGCTGCCGTCAAGAAAGAGAAGCACAAGGGCAATGGCCCTATCATCGCCATGGTAGGGCGCATTACGCCGCTGAAAGGGCATACGTATTTTTTGCAGGCCATGGCCAAGGTCGTACGAAAGTATCCCTATGCAAAGGTTTGGATCATCGGTGATGCGCCTGTCCAAAAAGAAGCTTATAAACGAGAGCTGGAAGATTTGGCGAAGCGATTGGGCTTAAGTACCCAAGTCAGTTTTTTAGGAAACCGCAGCGACGTGCCTGAGCTTTTAGCGCAGGCGGACGTGTTGGTTTTATCAACGGTCACCCCGGAATCCTTCGGCCGCGTCATTTTGGAGGCGCAGGCAGTCGGGGTGCCGGTCGTGGCGACCCAAGTGGGAGGGGTCATTGATATTATCGACCATGAAAGAACCGGGTTATTGGTCACTCCCAAAGACCCCGATTCCATGGCGGAGGCGGTGATGCGCCTTTGGGAAGATAAATCGTTGGCCCAACGGCTCATCGAAGCGGCCAAGAAGAAATTGCAGGATGAATTCACCTTGGATAAGATGGCCTCAAGGACCATCGCTGTTTATGAAGAATTGTTAAGGTCGATGAACCTCTTGGTCATTAAGATCAGCTCTATCGGTGATGTGGTCCTGGTGACGGCCTCGTTGAAGGCCATTAGGAACAAATTCCCCAAGGCCAATATTTATTGCCTCGTTGGCAAGGAATCCCGCAAGGTCCTTCAAAGTTGTCCTTATATCAACGAGCTTGTTATATATGACCATAAAGACAAAGGTTGGTGGGGTGTTGTGAGGATGGGGGCGAATTTAAGAAAATACCGTTTTGATAAGGTGGTCGATTTTCAAAACAGCAGAAAAAGCCATGCGTTGGCTTTTTTGTGCATGCCGCGGGAAAGCTACGGTTATAACCGCAGGTGGGGATTCCTTCTATCAAATCCTTTAAAGAGCTGGAGGGACGATGTTCCGGCGGTGCCGCACCAGTTCCAGCTCCTTCAGATGTTAGGTATCGAAATGCCCAAAGAAATGTCCTTGGAATTGTGGCCGTCGAAGAGAGACGATCAGTATATCCAGCAATTATTGGAGGCCGAATGGTTGGGGAGTGCGCAAAATATCATCGGCATTAATATCGCCGCTTCGGAGAATTGGTCGACGAAAAATTGGCCGATTGAGTATATCGCCCGGCTGTGTGATCTGCTGGCCGCCCAGAACATACGGGTCGTTGTGACGGGGATGCAGAAAGACCAGCCTAAAGTCCTGCAACTATTGTCGATGACCAAGGCCAAGCCGGCCAATTTGGTGGGTAAAACGGATATTCTGCAATTGGCGGCCTTAATGAAGCGCTGTAAGGTTTACCTGACGCCGGATTCGGCGCCGCTTCATGTGGCCGCGGCCGTCAATACGCCTATTATTACTTTTTTTGGGCCGACGGATGCCACGCGCCACGTCCCACCGGCCAAGACCATGGTCATCCTTGATAAGAAATTGGCCTGCGCGCCGTGTTACAGCCCGCGCTGCCGCATCCTCACGCATGCGTGCATGAAAGACATCAGCCCTGAGGAAGTGTTAAGAAATATCAATGAATTGATGGGAGTTAAGGTGTGAAGATATTGTTCTTAACAACGCATTTGAACATGGGAGGCATCACGCGCTATCTTTTGACGCTGGCCAAGGGGCTGCGCCGCTTGGGCCACGAGGTGCATTTGGCCTCAGGTGGGGGAGATATGATCCCCCAATTTGAAGCGTTGGGGGCGAAACATTTACTTTTAAGTATCCGCACGAAATCGGAATTAGACCCCAAAATTTATCTGGCGTTAAGGCCGCTGGCTAAATATATCGAAAAAGAAAATATCGAGATCGTTCATGCCCAGACCCGCATCACCCAGGTGATGGGAAGTTTGCTTCATAAATTCAAGCGTGTTCCTTACGTATCGACGTGCCATGGCTATTTCAAGCCGCGGTTATCTCGGCGTTGGTGGCCGTGCTGGGGGGAGTGCATCGCGATATCACCGGCGGTTGCGGAACACCTTCACAAGGATTTTCATCTTCCCAAAGAAAAAATCCATTTAGTGACGCATGGCATTGATCTGGAAGATTTTTCGCCGATCAGCCTGGAAGAAAAGGTGCGCCTGCGCAAACAATACATGCTCAAGGATGAGCCCGTGATCGGCATGATCGCCCGGTTATCGCCGATAAAGGGACAGGATATTTTGATCCGGGCGATGCCGCAGATCCTTGAACAGGTTCCCAACGCCAAACTGCTTTTGTTCGGCGAAGGAAAAACAAGGAATGAATTAATTGCGTTGGTCCAACAGTTAAATTTAAGGAAAAGGATCGAGTTTTATCCGATCATCGATCAAACGGCCCAATCATTGTCGGTCATGAATGTTGTGGTGGTCCCGTCGCGCCAGGAAGGGCTGGGATTATCGGTCATGGAGGCGCAGGCTTGCGCCGTGGCGGTCGTGGCTTCGCGTGTTGGTGGGATCCCTAGTTTGATCGAAGATGGGAAGACCGGCGTGTTGGTCGAAGCTGAAAATGTCGCCATGCTGGCTGATCGAGTCGTTACTTTGTTAAAAGATGATGCCCGGCGGAATTCCATGGGGCTTTCCGCCCGCGAATATGCGTTAAAGCATTATTCGTCACAGCGCATGGTTGATCGCACGCTTGAAGTTTATCGTAATGCCATCAACAGGTAACAGCGATGAAAAATATCCTTGTCGTTAATGTCAATTGGTTAGGGGATGTGATTTTTTCAACGCCCATTTTCAGGGCGCTCAAAGAACATTACCCTGATGCTCATATTTCCTGCTTGGCGGTCCCCCGTGTCCGTGAGATATTGGAATGCGTCCCTGAGGTTGATGAAATAATCTGTTATGACGAGCGCGGGGCGCACCGCTCGCTTCTGGCCAAATGGAAATTGAGCCGGCAGCTAAAACAAAATAATTTTGACGCGGCCTTTCTGCTTCGTCCGTCCCGTTCGCGCGCCATGATGTTATGGGCGGCGCAAATCCCTCAGCGGATCGGTTACGGGAAGAAAGGGGACCGGGCATTTCTGACGCACGTTATCCCGCCGCTATCGGAAGAAGCCCATCGCTCGGACTATTATTTAAACGTGGTTGAATCCTTCGGCATCAAGGTCAGCAAAAGGCAAACGTATCTGCGGGTGAGCGAGCAGGCGGAAAAAGAAGCCCAAGGCCTTCTTCAAGAGCACGGCATCAAAACGAATGAGCCGTTCTTTGTTGTCAATCCCGGCGGCAATTGGCATTTAAAACGCTGGCCGGTTAAAAGTTATATCCAATTAATCGAGCGCATGTTGGAGCGCTGGCCAACAAAGATCGTTCTGACCGGGGCGCCGGATGATGACGTCTTGGCCAATGAGATCGGGATGGCGGTTACGCATGATCATTTGGTCGATCTCATCGGGCAAACGAACCTTAAACAGCTGATGGCTATTATGAGGAAGGCGCAAGCTGTGGTCTCGGCTGATTCGGGGCCGCTTCATATCGCCAGCAGTGTCGGCGCCAAAACGGTCGGCCTTTTTGGGCCCACCCGCCCCCAGGTCACGGGGCCGCGGGGTTTGGCCAAAACAAAGATATTGGAGAAACCCATCGGCTGCAACCTTCAGGCCTGTTATTTTTTGGAATGTCCAAGCAACCTATGCATGCAGGTTTTGAAAGTAGAGGATGTCATCCGTGCCCTTGAATCCATCGCAAATTAAGAAAATACTGGTCGTGTCACTGACCAATATCGGTGACGTGATCTTGACGCTGCCCGTTATCGATATTTTGCTTTGCGATTTTCCCCATGCGCAGCATTCGCTGGTCATCGGCCCGAAGGCCGCATCGCTTTTTCAGGGGCATCCTCGCCTGAAGAAGATTTATATCTACGACAAACATCAGCCGCCTTTTCAAACGATGTATTGGATGATGGAGTTGCTTCGCGAGCGTTTTGATCTGGTCATTGATCTAAGGAATTCCGCCATACCTTATTTGATTTTCCCCCGTTATCGGACCCCCGCCGAGCACATAAAGAAATGGGACCTTCATATGCGGGACAAACATCTTAATCGCCTCAAAACCGTTTATCCGTTCATATCTTTGTCAAAGGAGCGGCATGCTCTTTTTATCAGGGAAGAGGACCGGGCATACATCAAGAACTTGATCGCCAATGAAATCGGCGAGCATCAACCATATGTCGTGATAGCGCCCGGGGCCGCGCATCCGAGCAAACGCTGGCATGCGCAAGGGTTTATCCAGTTGGCCGAGCGGCTGGCGAAGTCCTATAAGGTCAAGATCGCGCTGGTGGGGGACGAGAAAGATTATGCTGTCAGTGAACAGATTCATAAGAGCATGTCTTCGCCGGCCGTTAATCTTGCCGGCAGAACCACGCTCATTCAGTTGGCCCAGTTAATGAACGGGGCCAGTTTAGTGGTTTCCAATGACAGCGCGCCGATGCACTTGGCGAGCTATTTAAACATACCTGTTTTGGCGATCTTCGGCAAGGCTTCGGATCCGGTGAGATACGGCCCGTGGAGTGAGGTGTCCCATTTTCTTCAATCGAGCTCACAGCAGAAAGAGGAGGAGCGCTCGATCGAATCCGTCAGCGCCGCCTCGGTGTTCCAGTGTGTTCAATTTGACGGCAAACGGTTTTTCTTCAGACGATGAAAATTTATCAGAACATCCTCGTTGTCCGCACCGACCGCATCGGCGATGTGATCTTGACAACGCCGGCGCTTCAAGCCTTGCGTCACGCGTTTCCCACCTCCAGGATAACGCTATTGGTCAGCCCGCAGACATTTTTATTGGTCAATAAGAATCCTTACGTGAATGAAGTGTTGATAGATGATAGGAAAAAAACACATAAAGGCGTTTTTGGCTTCTGGCGGCTGGTCAAAGAAATTCGCCGAAAAAGATTCGATTTGGCAATCATCTATCATACCAAGCGGAGGACGAACCTTTTGTGCTTTTGGGCCGATATCCCGGAGCGCATCGGGTATAAAAATAATAAATTCGGATTCCTGTTAACGCAGCCGGTCTTGGATGAACGCTATTTGGGAAAAAAGCATGAAGCCGAATATTGTTTGGAATTGTTAAGCCATGTAGGCGTTCATGCGCAAGACAAGAAGCTGCATGTGTGCATCCAGGAAGAGGCCGAACAATGGTTAGGGCAGTTATTCAAATACCAGGGAATTAAAGAAGACGATTGTCTTATAGCCGTCCATTTAGGGGCGAGTGATCCTTCCAAAGAATGGCCGGTCGAATATTTTGCCGAGGTCATCAACGCCGTGCTCAAGAAATATCCTTGCCGGGTCGTTCTGGTTGGGACGGATGAGGTCAAAGCCCTGTGCCATAAGGTCCTTAAATTGGTCCCCATTTCCGTTTTAGACCTTTCCGGCATGACGAGCTTAAGTCAGCTGGCCAGTTTTTTAAGGAGCTGCCGGCTGCTCATCTCCAACGATTCCGGGCCTGTTCATCTGGCGGCAGGACTCGGCACCCCGGTTGTTTCCATTTTTACGCGTAACCAGCCTGGGATCAACCCCGAGCGCTGGCGGCCGCTTGAGCCACGCTCGCAAGTGGTTAGCGTCCCCCAAGATACAGCGCCTTCCTTCAAAAAGGCCGGCATAGCCACCGCAGAATACCTCCATAACCTCAAGCCGGATGCGGTTTTAGAAGCTGTTGACGCCGTTTTTAAACTGTGTTAGAATCGTTCGTTTCTTAAACCCTAAATAATACTAAAGTTATATATTTATTAATATTAAAATGAGTCGCTTTCGAAATATCATTGCCAAGTTCGGGCGAAAACATATCATGGTGATAGGTGATGTCATCCTTGACCGCTATATTCAGGGAAAGGTAACGCGCATATCTCCCGAAGCCCCCGTGCCGATTGTGCTGGAGGAAAGCTTCTTTTACACTCCTGGCGGGGCCGCCAACGTGGCCCATAATTTAAGTGCTTTGGGGGCTAAAGTCACCCAAGTCGGGCGTATAGGCAACGATTTTGAAGGCCAGATCTTGATACGTACCCTTAAGAAAAAGGGGATCAATACATCTGGTATTTGTATCGATAAGACGGTTCCCACCATCACCAAAACGCGGGTGATCGCCCAGCACCAGCAGATGGTACGCATCGACAGGGAAAAAGTCAAAGCCCTGGCCGAGGAAACTGTCAGAAAAAAGATCTTTCATTTTATTGAGCAGCATCTTCATGAGGTGGATGCGGTCATCATTTCCGATTACGGCAAGGGATTGATCACCCCTGAGCTGTTGAATTTTGTCAAGTCATTGGCCTTTGAGAAAAAGAAAGTGATCGTTGTTGACCCGAAAGTGGAACATTTCAGTTATTATCAAAAGGTCACCACCATCACGCCGAATTTGAGGGAAACGGAAAACGCCATTCGTAATATCAAGATCACCGATGGGCGCGGCCAACGGTTGAAGATCCGTAAAGATACGCTTGAAACAGACGAGGATATCAATTTGGCCGGGAAAGAGCTTTTGGCTTATTTGGACCTGGAATCGCTGTTGATCACGATGGGTGAGCGGGGCATGCGGCTTTTCGAGAAAGATAAAAAACCGGTTTCGATCAAGACAAAGGCGAGGGAAGTGTTTGATGTTTCCGGTGCCGGTGATACGGTCGTTTCGGTCTTCACGCTCGTTTTAAGTTGTGGGGCGACCAAGCGCAAGGCGGCTGAGCTCGCTAATATCGCCGCCGGCATCGTTGTCGGAAAGTTGGGGGCGGTGGCCGTCACCAAGCAGGAACTGCTGGAGGCCGGTTAATCCATGAAGGCTATCGGCATTATACCGGCGCGCTGGGGTTCCACGCGGTTGCAGGGAAAGATCTTGGCCAACATCGCGGGAAAGCCGATGATTCAGCATGTATGGGAACGCGCCAAAGGAAGCCGGCGCTTGAACGATCTTTTGATAGCTTGCGATGACGAGAGGATCCTAAAGGCTGCCAAGACATTCGGCGCCAAGGCGGTCCTCACGTCCAAAGACCATCAATCAGGCTCCGATCGTATTGCCGAGGCGGTCAAGCCGCTGGAATTTGACATTGTCGTTAATATCCAGGGCGACGAGCCTTTGATCGCGGCGAAGATCATCGATGATCTGGTCGATGCGCTCAATAATGACGCGGATTGCCAGATGGCCACGGTGGTCAAGCCGATCGTATCAAAAGCTGATCTGAGTAACCCGAATGTCGTGAAGGTGGTCGTCGGCCCGGACAATTACGCCGTTTCTTTCTCGCGCCAGGCACCGAAAGATAAGGGCAAGGAAGTTTATAAACATCTGGGCATTTACGCCTACCGGAAAAATTTTCTTTTGAAGTTCAGCCAGATGCCACGGTCAAAAAATGAAGAGAAAGAAAAATTGGAACAGTTGAGGGCCTTGGACGGCGGTTATAAGATCAAAACGGTCAAGACAAAAATTGAAACGATCGGAGTGGATACGGCTGATGATCTGGAAAAGGTCAAAGCCATCCTGGCACAAAAATGAAGAAAACAGTTCAAATAGGAAATATCAAGATTGGCGACCGGCGCTCTTTCGTTCTTATCGCCGGGCCATGTGTCATTGAGGATAGGGCCATGGCACTTCATCTGGCCAAATCCATAAAGGCGATCGCGCAGCGGTTACAAATCCCTTATATTTTTAAGGCGAGCTATGATAAGGCCAACCGTACCTCCATCAAATCTTTTCGCGGGCTGGGGTTGGATAAGGGCCTTGAGATCCTGGATGAGATCAAGCGCAAGGTCAGCGTTCCTGTTTTAAGCGACGTTCATTCGGTGGAAGAAGTGGCGCAGGCGGCGGATGTATTGGATGTGATCCAGATCCCTGCTTTCCTGTGCCGGCAGACGGATCTATTGACGGCCGCCGGCCAGACAAAAAAGGCGGTTAACATCAAAAAGGGTCAGTTCATGGCACCTTCGGATATGCCGCAGGTCATCCAAAAAATTGAATATACCGGCAATAAGAAAATTATTTTGACCGAGCGCGGGACAACCTTCGGCTACAACAACCTTGTCAGCGATTTCCGCTCCATCCCCATCATGCAACAGACCGGTTATCCAGTCGTTTTTGACGCCACCCACAGCGTGCAGCAGCCGGGCGGCTTGGGAACGGCCTCCGGCGGCCAAAGCGAATTTATTCCTCTATTGTCGCGCTGCGCGATCGCCTCCGGGGCTGATGGATTATTCCTGGAAGTGCACGCCAATCCGAAAAAAGCTTTATCGGACGGGCCCAATATGATCGCCTTACACCAATTGGAGAAATTGTTGTGTGTTCTTAAATCCATTCACGAAGTGGTCAAAAAGAAATGAGCTTAGCTAAAGCCAAAGAGGTTTTAAGGATCGAAGCCGATGCCATCAGGGACGTGGCCAGGCGGTTGAACCGTAATTTCCTAAAAGCGGTCGACATGGTCGCCAAGTGCAAGGGGCGGGTGATCGTCTCCGGCATGGGAAAAAGCGGCCTCATTGGCCGTAAGATCGCGGCCACTCTTTCTTCGATCGGGGCACCGAGCATTTTTATGCACAGCACGGAAGCTGTTCACGGGGATTTAGGGCAAGTCACCAAACAGGATGTGCTCATCATCATCTCCAATAGCGGGGAAACGGAAGAGACCAAAAAGCTCCTGCCTTTGATCAAGAAGATAGGCTCAAAGATTATCACAATGACGGGAAACCAGCATTCGGCGCTGGCCAAGTACGCTGATGTGCCGCTGGATGTTTCCGTAAAGAAAGAAGGCTGTCCGTTGAATTTGGCGCCGATGGCCTCAACGACCGCGACATTGGCGCTGGGGGATGCCTTGGCGGCCTGTTTGATCATCCGAAAGAATTTTAAGCATGAAGATTTTGCCTTTTACCATCCCGGCGGTTTATTGGGGCGGAAGCTGTTGCTAAGGGTCGAAGATATCATGCGCAAGAGCCCCCATTTTGCGAAGGTCAGGGAAAACACGGCCATCAAGAACGTTCTTCTGGCGATCACCAAAGCCCGGTGCGGTTCGGCGTGCGTGGTTAGTGCTCAAGGTAAATTCGTCGGGATCTTCACGGACGGCGATCTGAGGCGGCATATCGAAACCGACCCGGAACTCCTTAATCGGAAAGTCAAAGAGGTCATGACGAAAAAGCCAACGATCATTTTAAGCGATATGCTGGCCGTTGAGGCCTTAAGGGTCTTGAAGGAAAGGAAAATAGACGAGCTGCCTGTACTGGATAAGAAAAGGCGCTTAGTGGGTTTATTGGATATCCAGGATTTGCTGAAGGCCGGTTTATTGTGAGCCAAGCGTTAACGCATCGATTGAAAAAAATTAAATTGCTTTTATTGGACGTGGATGGCGTTCTCACGCAAGGGCAGATCGTTTACGACCATGAGGGCAAAGAAATAAAATTCTTTCATGTTCACGATGGATTTGCTATGGTGTTATTCCAAAAGTGCGGTTTTAAGACGGCTATTTTGACAGCGCGTTACTCGCAGGCCGTGCAGGCCAGGGCGGAAGACTTGAAGGTCGACAAAATCATTCAAAACGCCTTTCCCAAATTAAAGGCCTACAAAGAACTTCTGGAAGAACTTGGGTTGAAAGACGAAGAGGTCTGTTTCGTCGCCGATGATTTGCCGGATTTGGCTGTTTTCAAGCGTGTCGGGGCGGCGGTGGCGGTCCCCGCGGCTGTTAAAGACATCAAGGAAAAAGCCCATTATGTCACTAAAAAACAGGGAGGAGAGGGAGCGGTTCGCGAAGTGATCGAGATGATCTTAAAAGCGCAGGGAAAGTGGAACCCGGTCTTAGAATCGTTCCGTTAATGATGAACAAACTTTTTTTGACAATATGTTTTGTGTTAATGACGGCTGCTTTTAGTTTGGCGAATGAGCAGGAGCAGAAGTTCCAGGGATTTAACCTGGAAGGCTTTGCCAACGATGGTTCCAAGGCCTGGGATGTCAACGGAGAAACCGCCGACATTTTGGGTCCCGAGATCAAGCTGACGAATGTCGACGCGAATTCGTACGGCGAACAGACCATGAACGTCAAGGCCAAGACGGGTTTTATCAACCAGACGAGCGGCAAGATGCGCCTCGAAGAAAACGTCGTCGTAACTTCTGAAGACGGTTCGCAGCTGGTAACGGATTCGCTGGAATGGGACCGCAATGAAGATCTGGTCACAACCACTGACGACGTGAAGATCACGGACCAGCGTTTTTCTGCCTACGGCACGGGGATGGAAGCCAAGCCGGGGACCAAATTGGCGCAGCTTAATAAGGATGTGACTGTTTTTGTCGATACGCAGCCTGAAGCCAGCGATGATAAGTTGCTCACGATCACATCGGACGGGCCTGTTGTGATCGATCAGGCGACCGGGAAAGCGGTCTTTGATAAAAATGTGGTGGCGGTGCAAGGCGACCGGACGCTTAAAGCCGACACGATGGAAGTTTATTTTAATGAGGACATGTCGGCGATCAGTTCAATGGTTTGCATAGGCAATGTCGTTATCACGCAAGGGGAGAATAAAACATACGCCGAGAAGGCCGTTTATGACGCGCAGCAACAGAAATTAACGCTGTCGGGAAGGCCGAAACTGATTTTGTTGACGGAGGGTGAGGGTGCCATTACATCTTCTGGAAACTAAGAATCTCGTTAAAAGATACGGCAGCCGAAGCGTTGTGGACGGTGTCAGCATCACGGTCGGGCGCTCCGAGATCGTCGGGTTGTTGGGGCCCAACGGCGCGGGAAAGACGACCACTTTTTATATGGCCGTCGGCATCATCCCGCCGGATGAAGGCAAGATATATTTCGATAACGACGATATCACGAAAAAACCGATCCATGAGCGCTCCCGTTTGGGCATGGGGTATCTGGCGCAGGAATCATCCATCTTTCGTAAGTTGACCGTGGAAGAAAATATCATGGCGATCTTGGAGACCCTTGATATCAGCCCGCAGGAACGCCGGAAACGCTTGAACGCCCTGCTGGAGGAGCTCAATATCTCCCATCTGGCCAAAAGCAAAGCCTACACCCTTTCCGGCGGAGAGCGCCGGCGCCTCGAGATCACGCGCGCTTTGGTGACCAACCCGTCGTTTTTATTGCTGGATGAGCCGTTTTCCGGGATCGACCCCATTGTTGTTGCCGAAGCCCAGGAAATAATCAAAGATTTAAGGGAAAGAGGTTTGGGGATCTTACTGACGGATCACAATGTCCGTGAAACACTCTCGATAACTGATCGCGCTTATTTAATCGCGGATGGAAGGATCCTTCTTTCCGGAACGGCGGAGGAATTGATCAACGACGCTGAAGCCCGCAAGATTTATTTAGGCGAAAAATTTAGAATGTAAGGAGCATTAAGATGAAGCTGGAAGTGAAAAAAGTCGATGAACTAAAACGTGAATTGAAATTCGAGATCCCGCGCGAGCGCGTGACAAAGGTCCTTGACGATGTGTACAAGGAGCTTAGCAAAACGGCGCACGTCAAAGGTTTTCGCAAAGGCATGGTCCCGCGTAACGTCTTGGAGGCCCACCACGGCCATTATGCTCAAGAAGAGGCCATCCGTAAGATTTTGCCTGAAGTTTATCAGGAAGGCATTCAAAAGGAAAATCTTTCTCCTATCGATTCTCCGGAGATTCACGACGTGAACCTGAAAGACGGCGTTATTACTTTTACAGCCAAGCTGGACATCAAGCCTGACATCAAAATCAAAGATTATAAGGGCTTAAAGATAAAACGTAAGAGTTCAACCGTTTCAGAAGAAGATCTTCAGAAAACGCTGGATTTCATTAAAAAAGGGCAGGGAGAGGATAAGGCTGTCGAGATCAACGATGCCTTTGTCCGCGGGCTCGGTTACCCCAATTTGGAGGAGTTTAAAAACACGTTGCGCCGCCAACTGGAGCTTGATAAAGACCGCCAGAACCGCATTGATGTCGAAAATCAGATCGTTGAAGCCTTGCTTAAGAAAACGAAAGTCCCCGTGCCGCAAAGCTTGCTTAAAAGGCAATTGGAGCGGCGTGTCCGCGAAGCCCTTCAACATATGAAGTCCCATCACGGGGCCAAAGAGGAAGAGCTTAAAAAAAGGCAAGAGGAATTAAGAAAAGAGTTGCAGGAATCGGTAGAAAAAGATATAAAAGTATATCTCGTTTTGGATAAAATCGCCCAATTGGAGCAAATCCAGGCTAAAGAAGGGGAGAACCTTCCGGCTAAAGTCATCGAATTTTTATTAAAAGAAGCAGAATGGGAGGAAACAAAATGAAAGAGCTTAAATCGCAAGTGTTAGTCCCGATAGTTGTTGAGAAGTCCTCTCATGGAGAACGGGCGTACGATATTTATTCCCGATTACTTAAAGAGCGGATTGTTTTTATCGGAACGGCGATTGACGATACCGTTGCCAACCTGATTATCGCCCAACTTCTTTTTTTGCACAGTGAAGACGCCACCAAAGACATCAATGTTTATATCAATTCGCCGGGCGGTTCGGTCACGGCCGGGTTAGCGATCTATGACACGATGCAATTCGTCAAACCCAATGTTTGCACCTATTGCCTGGGGCAGGCCGCCAGCATGGGATCGCTTCTTTTGGCCGCTGGGACCAAAGGAAAACGCTACGCCTTGCCGTATGCGCGCATCATGATTCATCAGCCGTGGGGAGGAACGGAAGGGACGGCCAGCGACATTTCCATCCAAGCCAAAGAAATTTTAAGGATGAAGGAAGAGTTGAGCAAGATCTTGGCCAAGCACACCGGCCAATCATTGGATAGAATTATTAAAGATAGTGACCGTGATTATTTTATGTCGGCCGAAGAAGCTAAGGATTACGGCATCGTCGATGAAGTGGTCATGAGCGCTAAACAGATCAAGAAATAACCTCAATAAGGAATCTTACAGAAATGAGAAAGGCAGTTTACCATGGAACGTAATATTTTGCTGACGCCGGGACCGACCATGATCCCTCAAGAGGCCCGCGAAGCGTTGGCACGCCCGATTATTCATCATCGCACCCCGCAATTTCAACAAAATATCAAAGACGCCATTGCCGGTTTGCAATACGTTTTTCAGACCAAGAACGAAATATACCTTTTGGCTTCTTCCGGGACCGGGGCGATGGAGGCAGCCGTTTGCAATCTGCTTTCTCCCGGCGATAAAGCCATCACGGTCGAAGGCGGTAAGTTCGGCGAGCGCTGGACCGAACTGTGCCATGCCTATGGCGCCAATCCGTTGGTGATCCAAGTTGAGTGGGGCAAAGCGGTCGAGCCAAAGCAGATCAAGGAAGTGTTGGACAAAAATAAGGGCGTTAAGGCTGTTTTTATTACGCAAATTGAAACCTCAACGGGCGTTTTGACGGATATCAAAGCGGTGGCCGATGTTGTCAAAAAGACCGATGCTGTTTTGGTGGTTGATAGTGTCAGCGGCCTGGGAGTGAATGATTTGAAAACCGATGCCTGGGGCGTGGACGTTGTTGCTTCAGCATCGCACAAAGGCTTTATGCTTCCGCCGGGCTTGGCTTTTATTTCAGTAAACGCCAAAGCGTATAAACTTATAGAACAATCAAAAAACAGGCGGTACTATTTCGATTTACGGGCCTCTAAAAAGGCGTTTGCCGCGACCGATACCCCGTTTACGCCGGCGATCGGCATCGTGATTGGCCTGGTTGAAAGCTTAAATCTCATCAAAAAAGCCGGTCTCGATAAATGGTTCGCTCGTCAAGCGCTGTTGGCCAAAGCCACGCGGGAGGCGGTTAAGGCGCTAGGGTTGACGATGTATACGCACCCATCTTGTTTAGCCAACGCTTTAACGGCGGTCAATGTGCCGCAAGGTATCGACGGCGAAAAGTTGGTCAAGACTCTTCGCGATGTCCATGGCATTACGATGGCCGGTGGGCAGGCCGAATTAAAGGGTAAGATATTTCGCATCGCCCACATGGGATGCGTCAGCGAGCAGGATATTTTGACCGGCATTTCGTTCTTGGAGCGAGTGCTGGGTGAGATGAATCACCGTTTTATTAAAGGCGCGGGCGTTAAGGCCGCCGAAGATGTGTTTCATACCAAAGAAATCGGAGTTTAGCCATGAGAGTCCTCATCAGCGATAAATTGGCCGAAGAAGGCATCAAGATTCTTCAGGAAGAGAAAAACATCAAGGTCGACTGCAAATATGACTTAAAGCCGGAAGAATTAAAAAGCATCATTAAAAATTATGACGCGTTGATTGTGCGCAGCAGCACCAACGTCACCGCCGACATCATTGAAGCCGCCGATAATCTGAAATTCATCGGGCGTGCCGGTGTCGGGCTTGATAACGTGGATCTGCCGGCAGCCACCAAAAAAGGCATTGTGGCGATGAATACGCCGGCGGGTAATACCACCTCAACGGCGGAACATACGATGAGCATGATCCTGGCGTTAGCCCGCAACATTCCGCAGGCCTGCACCTCGTTAAAAAACGGCAAATGGGATCGTAATAAATACGGCGGCGTTGAATTGCATGGGAAAACGCTGGGGATCATCGGTTTCGGGCGCATCGGTTCGACGGTCGCCAACTTTTGCAAAGCATTTAACATGCATATCCTTGTTTACGATCCCTATATATCCGCTGAAGTGGCCGAACAGCGGGGCGTTCAATTGGCTGAATTGGATGAGCTGCTTAAAAGGTCTGATTTCATCACGATCCATATCCCTAAAAGCTCGGAAACGAAAAATTTGATATCGGAGAAAGAATTTAAATTGATGAAAAAAACGGCCCGGCTGATCAACTGCGCCCGCGGCGGGATCGTTGATGAGAAAGCGTTAGCCAAAACGTTATCGGAGAAGCAGATCGCCGGGGCTGCGTTGGATGTTTATGAAACCGAGCCGTTGCCGGCGGATTCGCCGCTTTTAAAGCTTGATAACTGCGTGGTGACGCCTCATTTGGGCGCATCCACCTCGGAGGCCCAGATCAACGTCGCCATTGAGATCGCCGAGACGGTCCGTAATGCCTTGACCGGCCGCGGCATCGTGAATGCTGCCAATTTCCCATCGGTCGATGCCGAGGCGTACAAGACCCTGGCGCCTTTTATCGACCTGGCGGTGCGGATGGGTAAATTCACTGGCCAGCTTGTTAACGGGCGTATCAGCAGCGTGCAGATCCTTTACAGCGGCGTTATGAATAAGCATAAGGTCGCTCCGCTCACTTTATCATTGGTCAACGGCCTATTGAAACCGATCCTTAACGAGAACATTAATTTCATCAACGCGCTTGATGTCGCCAAAGAGCGGGCTATTAAAGTGGAAGAGGTCAATTCGACGAAAGAAGAGGAGTTCGTCAACTGTATCAAGCTTTCGGTCACGACCGATAAGGAGAATTTTTCCCTTTGGGGGACGCTTTCCAGCAATAATAAACCGCGGATCGTTAAGATCAGCGATGTTTATGTGGAGGCCGTTCCCGACGGTTATATGCTTTTTATCAAGAATAACGATAAGCCCGGCCTTGTGGGGGCGGTCGGCACGATCCTTGGAGAAGTCAAGGTCAACATCGCCGGGATCACATTAGGGCGCGAGGCGCAGGACGGGGTCGCCATCAGTGTCATCAATGTCGACAGTGCGGTTTCGGATGAGGTGTTGGGGCGCCTTAAGAAAACAAAGAATATTTTGTTTATCAAGCTCTTGAAAGTTTAGACGAAGAATATTTATGGGGCTAGCGTTCTTGTTGGGCTTACAAAATGCGATGAATCCTTTTGCGCTGGCCACGGCTTTAGTTTATGTGACGATCCTTAGCATTGTTCGTCACAGTCGTTTTCAATTGATCATCTCAGGGCTCATCTTTATTACTGTCGCCTGGCTGATCAATTTTTTTGTGTTAAGCGGCATTTTCGATGGGTTAATTTACCGTTCTTTCATGAAACTGCTGGTAATCGGGCTGTATACGGCTTTGGCTGGCCTGTTTTTTGTTTTGGGATTCGCTCATTTACGCTATCGTTGGCAAGAACAAACAGGCAAAGATAAAGCAGCGCTTCGTTTGCCTTCACCCAGAACGTTGACGGCGGATGCCCAAACACGGAGTTTGAAGAATACGGCTTTTCTTCTTTTGTTATGCGTGTTTTCGGCGGCGGTCCTCTCCCTGGTGGAGGGGAGGTTGACCCAAAATTATTACCTTTTTATTTTATTGTCCCAGCAATTACAGCTCTCCGCTGGTTGGCTCAAGGTGTTTGGGGTGTATCTTTCTTATATCTTAGCGTATACGATCATATTGGTCGCTTTCTGGCTTTTTTGTATCGGCAGCAGTTTGATGCGGCCCGCTCTATCGAATGCAACAGGCTATCTCGAGCGGGCTATTTATGCGGCTATTTATCTAGCCGTCGGGTTTGGATTAATTTATTATCTTTTGCGCGTTGTCCAGTTCTAAGAAGGAACGGTTATCATGAATTTTGTTGTGGTCGGCTCCCAATGGGGAGATGAAGGTAAGGGGAAGCTCATCGACATCCTTTCGCAGGATGCGGATATCACCGTTCGCTATCAAGGCGGCAATAATGCCGGGCACACCGTAGTCGTTAAAGATAAAGAGTATATATTTCATTTATTGCCGTCGGCCGTTCTTCATAAGGGAAAAATTTGCGTTATCGGGAACGGCGTTGTCGTTGATCCCAAGGCGCTGATTGAGGAAGTCGAATCCCTCCATAAACGGGGCATTCATGTTTCCCCCCAACGCTTAAAAATATCCGATCGTTGCCACGTCGTGATGCCGTATCACCGCATCCTTGATGGCCTGCGCGAGACAAAGAGGCAGAATAAGATTGGTACGACAGGCCGCGGCATCGGGCCTTGTTATGCCGATAAGGTCAGCCGCTGCGGTATCCGGGCGGTGGATTTGCTTAATCCCAACGTGCTTAAGTCCAAACTGGACGATAACCTGCGCGAAAAGAATGAAATTTTCGAGAAGGTCTTTGATGCCGCGCAATTCGATTTCGATTCCATTTATAAAGAATACCTCGCTTATGGGAAGAGGCTGGCTCCTTACATATGTGATACGGCCATTTTTCTTAATGAGGCAATTGATAAGAAGAAATCCGTCCTCTTTGAGGGGGCGCAAGGCACGTTTTTAGACATCGATTTCGGGACATACCCGTTCGTCACCTCCTCCAATTCCATCGCCGGAGGCGTTTGCGCCGGATGCGGGGTTGCGCCGACAAAGGTCGATAAAATCATCGCTTGCGTCAAAGCTTATACGACCAGGGTCGGCGAAGGGCCTTTTCCAACAGAGTTTACAAGCACCTTAAAAGACGAGATCCGCCTTAAGGGGAAAGAGTTCGGGGCAACGACCGGGAGGCCCCGTCGCTGCGGATGGTTTGACGCCGTGCTGGTACGTTATTCGATCATCATTAACGGTGTCAGCGAGCTGGCCATTATGAAGTTGGATGTGTTGGATGAGCTTAAAACGATTAAGATTTGCACCGCCTATAAATATAAAGGAAAGGTTTACAAGGTTTTTCCTACCGATTTGGAAGTCTTAGAGAACGCCGAACCGATTTATGAGGACATGAAGGGGTGGCAGACGCCCATCAGCCACATCAAGAATTTTAAAGAACTTCCCGATGCGGCGCGGCGTTACATTAAAAGGCTGGAAGAGCTCCTTAAAGTGGGGGTCAAATATATTTCTGTGGGCACCAAAAGAGACCAAATCATCATTCGATAAGTTCTATCTTGTTGCAATGCTTGTGGTTTCTAAAAATTCTTGACTTTAAATTTTCCCTATGTTAATGTGGACTACTGAAAAAGGAGGCTGGTATGCGCACCAAACTTGCGTTATTTCAAATAATTATTTCTCTTATTATAATTAATTTTACTTTTTCCGGCTGTACGATGATTTTCCAGAAAGGCCGCCGGGTGGATGTCGAAAAGATTTCAAAATTAAAGAGTGAGCTATCTGATCTGGAGCGGGCTAAAAAGGAATTAGAAGAGCGCCTTCGCAAAGAAATTGCTGATAAAGATGTTAAAGTGGAAATGATGGACCGCGGACTGGTCGTTACTTTTGTGGCCGAGGTTTTGTTTGACTCCGGAAAAGCTGATCTGCGCTCTCAATCGTTCGCTACGCTGGATAAAGTGGCCTCCGTCCTAAATACAACCGTCAAAGACCTCAATGTCGGTGTCGAAGGGCATACGGATGATGAACCTATCAAACGTTCCGGCTGGAAATCAAATTGGGAATTATCGGCCAATCGGGCGTTGAGTGTTCTTCATTATTTGATCGACAAGCAGAATTTATCTCCGCAACGTTTATCCATTTCCGGCTTTGGTGAATTCCATCCGGTTATATCCAACGCGACAAAAGAAGGGCGCCAGAAAAACCGCCGGGTTGAGATCGTCATTTTACCGAAAACGACCAAAGAAGGTCGTGAATAAGTTCTCTCAAATTCATGAAGAATGTTGCCATCATTCTAGCGGTACTGGTTGCCTTGATAAGCGGCGCCGTGGCGTATTTTCATAACAAATCGGCGGACCAGGCCCAAAATGACCTTAATCGCGAACGTTATACGCGGATGGTGACGGAGGAAGACCTCCTTAAGGCAAGCCAGAGAATCGCCTCGTTGGAGAAAGAATTAGCCGGCGTCAAAGGGCAGTTGGAAAAGAATGATCTGCTTTTGAAGCAGGCCATGACGCTTAAGAATGATTTGCAGGCACGGTTAGAGGAAGCGCTTGAAACGAAGGATACTCTTGAGAAGAAGATGAAGGATATCAGTCAAATGCCGCCTCAGGTGCCTCCAACTGTTCAAACGGGTGATATTTAAATGGTATAAGCTTTAGAAGCATTTGGTTGAATCGTGTTTCAGCTTAAATGGGGGATAGACAATCCCCCATTTTAATTAAGTGCCATGGAAGAATTGATCAAAGAACGCCTGCCTAAGCATGTCGCTATCATTATGGATGGTAATGGCCGCTGGGCCAAAGAACGCAACCTATCCCGTTCAACTGGCCATATTGAGGGTGTCAAAAGGGTAGAGGAGATCGTCGATTACGCCAACGAGATCGGCATCAAAATCATGACCCTCTACACTTTTTCCACGGAAAATTGGAACCGGCCGGCCTCCGAAGTTGAGTTGCTTCTTAAGATACTCACAACGGTCCTTGAACGAAAGATCAATAAGCTCATTGACACCAATATCAGGTTCCAAACTATCGGCCGTCGCGAGCGCATCCCAAAATCGGTACTGGATATGATCGATACGGTGGTGGAGAAAACCAAACACAACGACAGGCTCGTTATGAACCTGGCTTTTAATTATGGCTCCCGCTTGGAGATCGTTGATGCCATCCAAGCTATTGCCCAGAAAGTCAAGGACGGCCTTTTGGATGTGAAAAACATCAATGAAGAGACCGTTAATCAGCATTTGTATACAAAAAATTTGCCCGATCCAGATCTCTTGATCCGTACCTCCGGGGAGCTGCGCATCAGTAATTTTCTTCTCTGGCAGCTTTCCTACGCGGAATTTTATTTTACGGAAAAGTATTGGCCGGAATTCACGCAAAACGAATTTAAAAACGCGTTATTGGCCTACCAGAAACGCCAACGGCGTTTCGGGGGGATAGGCGAGCCTAAGGTTCCCGCATGAACAAAGACCGCTTTATAAGCTCGACGATCATGATCGCTTTGTCGGTTGCGGCCGTACTCTACAAATGGGTATTCATTCTGGTCTTATTGGCACTGACAATAGGCGGGCTCTATGAGTTCTTTTATTTGCTTAAGAAAAAAGGTTTTCCCATTTACAGTTATACAGGGATCTTGATCGGTATTTTGATTCCGATCTCGATCTTTCTGCAGTTTGAGCTGACGGATAAGCGGGAACTTCTTTTTATGGTTTTGTTGCTTTTGCTCATTTTCATTCTGCAGTTTATGCGCCGCGACAATGCTAATGCTGTTATCGGGATCTCGACTACGCTCTTTGGTATTCTATATGTTTCCTGGCTGTTTAGTTTCTTGATCAAGATCCGTTATCTGATGCCGGAGGTTGAGTTGGCCGGTGTCAAATTGCTCGGCTTTATTCTTTTGGTGACCAAGTGCGGGGATATGGGGGCTTTGTTGATCGGCAGCAAATTCGGTAAGCACCCGCTATTTCCGCGTGTAAGCCCCAATAAAACGGTCGAAGGTTGTATCGGCAGTTTTCTTTGCAGTGTGTTGGCGGCCATTTTCGCTGCCAACCTGATCCCGGCTCAGCTGAACCTTTCCATCGTCCATGTCGCTTTGATGGGGTTTTTCTTCGGAGGTCTGGGACAGCTCGGAGATCTATCAGAATCTTTGATCAAACGCGATCTTAACGTCAAAGATTCGGGAAAAATGCTGCCGGCCTTAGGCGGGGTGCTGGATTCGATCGACAGTATTTTGTTTTCCGCTCCGGCTTTTTATTTTTATATCAGTTGGATCTTGTCGTTCAGTTAAGATGCGTGCCAAAAACATTGTTATTTTGGGATCGACCGGCTCAATCGGCATTAATACGCTTAAAGTGATTGAGCGTTATCCTGACCGGTTTAAAGTCGTCGGTCTGACGGCCTATAACAATTTCAAGCTCCTTGAAAAGCAGCTAAAACGATTTCACCCCTCCCATGTGGCGCTGAGCCAAAAGGGCCAGGATTATTTCAGCGGTAATGGCTTGGCGAGGCGTGTTAACATCATGGACGTCGAACGCGACTTGGAGGAGCTGGTTTCCTTAAAGGAAGTTGACATTGTCGTTGTGGCGATGCGGGGCAGTGCTGCTTTGAAACCCTTTCTCAAAGCGGTTCGATGCGGCAAGCGGGTGGCGCCGGCCAACAAAGAGGCGCTGGTCGTGGCCGGAGATATTTTAATGAAAGAAGCTGCCAGGCACGGGGCCCAGGTCATTCCCATTGACAGCGAGCAAAGCGCCATTTTTCAGTGTTTGCAGGGCCAAAACAGGAACGAACTTAAGAAGGTTTACTTAACCGCCTCAGGCGGGACGTTGCGGGATATTCCCAAAGCAAGATTTGATAAGTTTTCGGTGCCGGATATTTTAAGGCATCCGACATGGAAAATGGGCGCCAAGATCACGGTCGACTCGGCGATGCTCATGAATAAAGGCTTTGAAATTATCGAAGCGTTACGGTTGTTCGATCTGAGCGTGGATCAGGTTGAGGTTGTGCTTCATCCCGAATCCATCATTCATTCGATGGTCGCTTTCAAAGACGGTTCGGTCATGGCTCAGCTGGGGCTCACGGATATGCGGCTCCCGATTCAATATGCGCTGACGTATCCGCAGCGGCTGGAGTCGGGCTTAAGACCGCTTGATTTCATCGAGCTTAAGCAGTTGACGTTTCGTAAGCCGGATGTGAAGAAATTCCCTTCGCTGGCGTTGGCTATTCATGTTGCCAGAAAAGGAGGGACGCTTCCGGCCGTCTTAAATGCCGCGGATGAAGAAGCCGTGGAGGCTTTTTTGGAAAGAAAGCTCAAGTTTACCCAAATTTACAAAGTGGTTGAAAAAATAGTTTTACGCCATCGCCCGCAGGCGCATCCGGATCTGGATGCGATCATGAAGGCCGATCAGTGGGCCAGGGAAGAAGCCAGAAAGATCATTTATAAATAACATGGAACAGGTTATCGCCAACATCCAAAGTATCGTTATTTTCATCGTCGTTCTAAGCGTGTTGATCATCGTGCACGAGTGGGGCCATTTTATAACGGCCAAGAAACTCGGCGTGAAAGTGGAACGGTTTTCAGTCGGCTTCGGGCCCAAGCTTTTTTCACGGATGCATAATGACACGGAGTTTCTGGTTTGTGCCGTTCCCTTAGGTGGCTATGTGAAAATGGCCGGCGATGAGCGCAGCCAATGCAAGGGCACGTCGGAGGAATTTTATTCCAAATCACCCGGCCATCGTTCTCTTATTGTTTTTAACGGTCCCCTGGTTAATTTCTTCCTGGCGTATTTCTGTCTGGTGATTGTGTTTATGCTGGGCTTTCCTGATTTATCGAACAAAGTCGGCGAGCTGATCGAAGATTACCCCGCCCAGCAGGCCGGCGTGCAAGTAGGAGACCAGATTTTAAAAGTAGATGGACAAGCGGTGGAAAGCTGGAGCGATGTGCAGAAGTTGATCAGCGAATCCCAGTCGTCGACCCTTGAATTAGATGTGTTGCGGGAGGCCCAACCGCTGAAGATCTCTGTTGTTCCTAAAGTGGTGGAAAGAAAAAATATTTTCGGGCAGCTGAAAACGGTCCGCATGGTCGGCATCAGCCCCGCGGAGGAAATTATCGCTTTGAAGTGTGGGTTCTTTGAATCGTTCGGGAAGGCGTACGACAAATTAGTCGAGATCACCGTCATGACCTATAAAGCCATTTACTTTATGCTCACGGGCAGCATGTCGCCGAAAGAATCCATGACAGGGCCCATCGGGATATTTTACATCATTAAATCGGCGGCTGAGATGGGCATGGCGCATTTGTTGCTTATCGTTGGCGTTATTTCAGCGAGTTTGGCAATATTTAATCTTTTGCCCGTTGTTCCCTTGGACGGCGGGCATTTGTTCCTGTTGGCGGTCGAGAAAGTAAGGGGAAAAGCTTTGCCACCTAGGATCGATGAATACGTTGCCCGGTTTGGTTTCAGCCTGATCATTCTTTTGGCAATATATGTTTTTTACAGTGATTTTGCCCGTTTTGGCTGGATCGATAAAATCAAAGGAATTTTTTAACGCCGTATTTATATTAGGGAAAATCCATGGTCGAAGAAGAAATACGTAGCAGAGTCAACCGTTACCTCATCAATCAAACGGACTTCCTTCAGGTTAAAGACAAGCTGAAAGAGGACCAATTGCGGGAATTTGTCGCCAACGCCATCGAAGAGCTGTGCTTGAAACAGAACATCGAGATCTTTCCCGAAGAGAGGATGGAGCTGATCCGCAGCATGGTGAGCGCGGTCGCGAGCCTTGGGCCCTTAAAGCCTTTGATGGAAGACAAAGCGGTCACGGAAATCATGATCAACGGTGCCAAGGCCATTTATGTCCAAAAGCATGGGCGCATTGAGCTCACCAATATACGCTTTGACGAAAATTCGCATTTATTGCATACCATTCAGAAGATCTTGGCCAGCTCGGGAAGCAACCGCCGCCTCGATGAATCCTCACCGTATGTGGATTTTTCCATGACGGATGGTTCCCGCGTCAACGTCATTATCCCGCCGTGTTCCATCATCGGCCCGGTCATGACGATCAGGAAATTCAAAGACGATATCGGCACCGTCGAAGATTTGCTGAATTTAGGCATGGTGGACAAACAGATATCGATCCTTTTGATCGCCGCGATGAAGGGCAAATTCAACGTGATCTACAGCGGCTCGACCGGTGCCGGTAAAACGACCATCATGAATGTTTTTTCGCGCCACATCCCTTCCCATGAACGGATTATCACGATTGAAGACACCCCCGAGTTGAACCTTTTGCAGGAGCACGTCGTTAAATTGACGTCCAAGCCGCCCAATATCGAAGGGAAAGGTGAGATCACCATGCGGGAATTGTTTATCAATTCCCTGCGCATGCGCCCGGACCGCATTATCATCGGTGAGATCAGAGGCCAGGAAATGCTGGATCTGGTCCAGTCGATCAGTAGCGGTCACAGCGGATCGCTGGCCATTGTCCACGCGGAATCCCCCGAGGATTGCTTCAACCGCATGGTCACGATGATGCTCATGACCGGCATCCAGTTAAGCACGCCGGAGATCCGAAAACAGGTCGCCAAGGCCATCGATCTCATTGTGCACGTTGAGCTTTTTCTTGACGGTAAAAGGCGTACGACCTATGTTACCGATGTGGTCTATGACGAAGATAAAGACAAAATTTATATGCGCCATGTTTTTGCGTTTAAACAAACCGGCATGAAAGAAGACGGTTCAATTATCGGCGAATGGGTCATGGACAAGACGCCGCCTTCTTTTATGGGCAAATTCGCAAAAAGGATGGTCAAATTACCTCCGGGATTCTTTAAGGAGTAACAAAATTGTATTGGTCGAGCTATTTTATCCCCACGCTTAAGGAAGTACCGATCGGCACCGAAGCCGTGAGCCATCAGCTCATGCTAAGGGCCGGATTGGTGCATATGTTGACCTCAGGCGTGTATTCTTATTTGCCTTTAGGCTTACGCGTTCTAAAACGGGTGGAAAGCATCATCCGCGAGGAGATGAATGCGGCTGGAGCGAGAGAGTTGTTTCTGACTTGCCTTCAGCCGATCGAATTATGGAAACAGACCGGACGGGACAAGGATTTGGCAGAGGTGATGTACCGGTTTAAAGACAACCGTGGACGCGATATGTGCTTGGGCCCGACGCACGAAGAGGTGATAACCGATCTGGTCAAAAGTTTTGTCCAGTCCTACCGGCAGATGCCGGTCGTGTTATACCAGATCCAGACCAAGTTCCGTGATGAGCTGCGCACGCGTTTTGGAGTGGTGCGCGCCTGCGAATTTATCATGAAAGACGCTTATAGTTTTGACCGGGATGAAAAGGGCCTGAAGAAAAATTATCAACTGATGTATGAAGCGTATCAAAGAATATTTAAACGTTGCGGCCTTGATGTGATCATCACCGAAGCCGATTCCGGAGCGATGGGCGGAGATGTCTCGCATGAATTTATGGTGCCGGCCCCTATTGGAGAAGATACGATTAAAATTAAAGACAAAAACGGCAAGGAAAAAGAGCAGGTCGTGATCGAATTGGGGCATATCTTCCAATTAGGGACGAAATACAGCCAGGCTCAACAGGCGTTTTTCGTGGATGAAGACGGCAAACAAAAGCCCATGATCATGGGCTGTTACGGCATTGGCGTCAGCCGCGTGATCGCGGCCATCATCGAGACCCATAATGATGAAAAAGGTATTATATGGCCGGTGGAAGTCGCCCCCTTTGATGTAGAGATCCTGCCGATCGTCGGCTCCGATGGAGGCAAAGAGATCACCGACTTGGCCGGGCAATACCTTAAAGACTTGGGACAAGAAGGCTTGGAAGTGTTGGTCGATGACAGGGATGAGTCGCCGGGGCGTAAATTCAACGATGCCGATCTGATCGGCATCCCTTACCGGATAATTATCGGTCAGCGCAACCTTAAGGAAGGAAAAGTCGAGATCAAAGTTCGCCAAAGCGGCGAAACAGTATTGGTTGAAAAGAAAGACCTTGTTGCAAAGCTTCTTACAATGAGAGAAAGCCGTGTTTGAGGATGTTAAAACAAGAATTGAGGAGTTTCTAGCGCCGATCCTGGAAGAGCATGATCTGGAGATCGTTGATTTTACGATTCACCATCATAACAGGACTGTTGCCGTTTTGATGATTTTGGACCATTACGAAGGGGGCATAACGTTGGATGAATGCTCCAGGGTTAACAAAAAGGTTTCTCTTTTCATCGAGTCCGAGAGCTTGTTTGAGGGGGATTATACGATTGAAGTCTCATCGCCGGGGTTAGACCGGCCGTTGAAGACACACAAAGATTTTACAAGGGTCAAAGGAAGAATGGTCAAATTTCATTTGTCGAAGATCGTTGAAAATAAACTGGAGCATGACGGCGTAGTGTCAGAGGTTACGGCCGATGGGGTGACCATCCATACGCATGTGAAAGAACTGGTGATTCCTTTGGCGATCATCCAAAAGGCCGTGCAAATCATATAGGAGATATAATCATGGAAAATGTCGAATTAATCGGAATATTGGAACAGATAGAGCGCGATAAAGGCATCGATAAGAAGATCTTGATCGAGGCCGTGGAATCGGCCGTTGCCTCCGCCGCGAAGAAGCTCTGGACAGTGGATAAGAACCAGGAGGTGCGTGCGGTGTTGGACTTGAAGACGGGAAAGCTGCGCGCTTATGCGGGCGATGAAGAGATCCGTTCCTCCGAGTTCGGCCGTATCGCGGCCCAGACGGCCAAGCAGGTCGTGATCCAGAAGATCCGCGAGGCGGAGAAAGACGTCATCTTTAAAGAGTACCATGACCGCATCGGGGAGATCATCAGCGGCGGGGTTTACCGTTTTGAGCGGGGCAACATCATCATTGACCTGGGGAAGACCGAGGCCTATATCCCCAAAAAGGAACAATCGCCGAAGGAGGAATTCCGCCAGGGGGACCGCATCCGCGCCTTGATCATGGAGGTCACCAGGGAAAACAGGGGCCCGCAAATTATCCTTTCCCGGGCACACCCCAGCTTCGTGAAGCGCTTGTTCGAGCTCGAAGTTCCGGAAATCTTTGAGGGGATCGTGGAGGTCAAGTCGATCGCCCGTGATTGCGGGGAACGCACCAAGATCGCCGTTTATTCTAAAGACGAAAAAGTGGATTGCGTCGGCGCCTGTGTCGGGATGCGCGGAAGCCGTGTCAAGAATATCGTTTCCGAGCTTCATGGCGAGAAGATCGACATTGTGCGCTATTCTTCGGACATCAAGGAATATATCCAGGCGTCCCTCTCACCAGCTGAAATTTCCCAGATTCAGCTTAACTATGACGAGAAAAAGGCTAATATTATTGTAGCGGATGACCAATTATCCCTGGCCATCGGCCGGCACGGGCAGAACGTCCGCCTGGCGAGCCAGTTGGTCGGGTGGGAGCTTGATCTATTCACCTTTGATCAATGGAAACAGCTTCAAGAAGAAGAAGGGGAAGAGGTTGTTGAAGAAGATGCGACCATTGAAGATTTAAAAGGGGTCGGTGAGAAGATCATCACAGGGCTCAAAGAGGCGGGATTTGACACGCTCGAGAAGATTGCCGAGGCTGGCGTCGATGAATTGACACAGGTTAAAGGTTTAGGTAAAATTAAGGCTCAAAAGCTCATCAAGGAAGCCAAGGGAATGTTCGAGGCCGTTGAGGAAGAAGCGAAAGAAGAAGAGCCGAAAGAGGCTGCGGAAGAAAAAGAAGCCGACGAACCCGATAGGGAAGGGAAGGAATAGCATTCATGAAAGTATCCGATCTGGCCAAAGAGTTAAAAATATCGAGTGACGATATATTAAAGACATTGAAATCGTTAAAGCTTAAGGCCAAAGACAGTTCCCAGGAATTAAGCGAGGCGGTCGTGTCCGTCGTGCGCAGTACTTTTAAGAAAAGCGGAAAGACTGAGAAAGAAGCTGAAAAGGAAGAGCCGGCAGCTTCTTCTAAGGCCGAAGAGAAGGAAAAGAAATCTGATAAGAAGAAAGAGGTTAAGAAAGAAGTTAAGAAAGAGGTTAAAAAAGAGGCCAAGGAGGAAGAACCCAAAAAGAAGGTTGTCGACAAGAAAACCATTGAGAAAGAACCGAAAGTCCTCAAGAAGAAAACGGTCATCAAGAAAAAGGTAAGCGCCGGGCCGATGATCGCGTTAAAGCCTCTTCCCCGCAAACGAAAGAAATCTTCCAGGGAATTTTCCAAGCAAGAGCCGACAGCAGGCCAGGAAGCCACCCCAACGACGGGATGGATGCCGCCCGCAAAGGAAACCGCAGAGACAAAAACGCCGGAGCAGAAAGAAGCTCAAGAGCTGGCCCAAAAGGCGGAATGGGTCCGCGATACCGCCCTGCCGGACATTGAAATAAAAGTCCCCATTACCGTTAAAGAATTGAGCGCCAGGCTTGGGCAGAAACCTAGTGAGGTCTTAAAACAATTGATGCAGATGGGGATCTTGGTCCATATCAACCAAAGCATGGACGGTGACATTATCAATCATTTGGCCCAGAAGTTCGGGTTTAACGCGGTTCATATCAAGACCCAGGAAGAGCAGCTGATCGAATCCCATAAAGAAGGGCCTGAAGACAAGAAAAATTTACTGCCGCGCGCTCCGGTGGTCACATTTATGGGCCATGTTGACCATGGAAAGACGACATTGATTGACCGTATCCGCAAGACCAAGGTGGCTGATTTGGAACATGGAGGCATCACACAGCACATTGGGGCTTATTCGGTTAACATGGCTAAGGGGAAGATCACATTCTTAGATACGCCGGGCCATGAGGCCTTCACCGCCATGCGGGCTAGAGGCGCGCATATCACGGATTTGGTTGTTCTGGTCGTGGCCGCTGATGAAGGCGTGATGCCACAGACGGAAGAGGCGATCAACCACGCCCGCGCTGCTAACGTGCCCATTGTCGTGGCGCTGACCAAGATCGATAAACCTTCCGCCGATCTGGACCGGGTGAAGAAACAACTGATGGAATATGATCTGTCTCCCGAAGATTGGGGCGGGAAGACGGTTGTCGCGGGCGTTTCCGCCGTTACCGGGGAAGGCGTCGATCAACTGTTGGAGCTGATCCTTTTGGAGGCGGAACTTTTGGAACTCAAGGCCAACCCGAACAAAAAATCTTCGGGGATCGTGGTGGAAGCGCATTTAAGCCATGGGAAAGGCGCCATGGCAACCCTTATTGTCCAAAGCGGCACGCTTCATGATGCGGATATCATTGTCGTCGGGCCTTATTATGGCAAGGTCAGGGCCATGTTTGATGACCGCGGTAGGACGCTTAAGGAAGCGGGGCCGTCTTCGCCGGTTGAAATTTTGGGCTTACCGGATGTTCCGCAAGCGGGGGATGAGTTTTATGTCGTTGAGGATGAACGCTTGGCAAGGGAAATCTCGCTCAAGCGCCAGGAAAAATTAAAAGACAAAAGGTTATACGCCAGCCAGCGTATCACGCTGGAAGGTTTGTATTCCAAACTTCAGGAAGGTTTCGTCAAAGAATTGAACGTCATTCTAAAAGCCGACGTGCAAGGATCTTTGGGAGCTTTACATGATTCGCTGGCCAAAATCCCCAGCAACAAAGTGAAGGTCAGGTTTATCCATAAGGGGGTGGGGGACGTGGCCGCCTCCGATGTCTTGCTGGCGCTCGCTTCCAAAGCGATCATCATCGCGTTTCATGTCGGGATAAGCTTGAAGGCCAAACAGGAGCTTGAGAAAGACCCTGTGGATGTCCGGCAATATAAGATCATTTACGACGCCGTCGATGACATGAAAAAGGCTTTGGAAGGCATGCTGGAGGCCAAGACAAAGAAAGTATTTTTAAGCCGCATCGAGGTCAGGAACGTGTTCAAGTTATCCAAGCACGGCATCGTTGCCGGCTGTTATGTCCAGCGGGGCAAGGTCAACCGTAAGGCCAAGGTCGATGTGATGCGCGAGAACGCGGTCGTCCACAGCGGCCAGATCGCCTCCTTGAAGCGTTTTAAAGACGATGTCCGGGAGGTCAACGAAGGCTTGGAGTGCGGGATCCAGTTGACCGGGTTTGAAGCTTTTCAGGTCGGCGATATTATCGAAGCTTACGAAGAAGAAAAGATAGCGCAAAAATTATGAGAAAGACGGTTTTCAGCGCGATGCGCCCGACAGGAAAATTGCACCTGGGGCATCTTGTCGGTGCTTTGGAGAATTGGGTCAATTTTCAGAAAACTCACTCGTGCATTTTTGGTATCGTCGATTGGCACGCCCTCATGGGCGAATACGGGCAAAGCCGCGACATCAGCGAGAGCATCGTTGAGATGGCCATTGATTGGATGGCCTGCGGCATTGACCCCGAACAGTCCATCCTATTTATCCAATCCCATGTTCCCGAGCATCTAGAGCTGGCCATGATGCTTAGCTGCATCACCCCCTTAGGCTGGCTTGAGCGAAATCCTACCTATAAGGAGCAATTGCGGGAAATAAAAACAAGAGACCTCCAAACATATGCATTTTTGGGCTACCCAGTCCTGCAGGCGGCTGATATACTACTTTATAAGGCGGATGCGGTCCCTATCGGAGAGGATCAGCTGCCCCATTTGGAATTGACCCGCGAGATCGCCCGGCGTTTTAACCATATTTATAAAACCGATCTTTTTCATGACTGTAAGCCTATCTTGACCGAAACCCCGAGGCTGTTGGGAGTGGATGGCCGTAAAATGAGCAAGAGCTACCAAAACGCCATCAATTTATCCGATTCCGAAGAAGAGCTCAAGAAAAAGGTGAAGGGCATGTTCACGGACCCCAAGCGCATCAAACTCTCGGATCCGGGCCATCCCGACAAATGCAATGTCTACAGCTATTATAATGTCTTTGTCCCCGGCAAGGCCAAAGAGGTGTATAACTGGTGCACGAAGGCGCAAAAGGGGTGCACGGATTGCAAGATGATCATGGCGGAAGGGTTGCTTGAGACGCTTAAAAGTATACGCGAGAAAAGGGTGGAGCTTGTCAGGAACAAAGCAAAGGTGAAAGACATTCTTCATGAAGGCCGGAACAAGGCTTCAGCAATCGCTTCAAAGACCATGCAAGAGGTGCGAAAGGTTGTTTTCGGATGAAATATAAACTCAGATTAGATCTTTTCGAAGGGCCGTTGGATCTTCTTTTGTATCTTATTAAGAAGAATGATATCGACATCAAAGATATCCCTATAGCTTTGGTCACCGAACAGTACATGGAATATATCGAGTTGATGAAGATCCTCGATCTCGATATCGTCGGCGACTTTCTGGTCATGGCCGCGACGTTGATGCATATCAAGTCGAAAATGCTCCTTCCCCCGGACCCGACCCTGCAGGAGGAAGAGGAAGAAGACCCCCGCGATGAACTGGCCCGTCGTTTGTTGGAATACAAGAAATTCAAAGAGATCGCCGACACCCTTCAGGACAAAGAAAAGCTGCGCCGTGATTTCTTCTCTCGCTTCGTTGATGAAGTGGCGCGCGAACAGCTCAAAGAAGACGCCAAAGAGGTTCTTTTGGAAGTCAACCTTTTTGATTTGATCAACGCCTTTTCCGAGGCGCTCAAGAAGCTTCCGGAGGAAATTATTCATGAGATCATTGATGATAAGTACACGGTTGATGACAAGGTTCACGATCTTTTGCACGCTCTTTTGGAAGCGTCTTCGCTGGCGCTCAACGATCTGTTTAAGAAATGCCGCAGCCGCACCGAGGTCGTCGTTACCTTCCTCGCTATCTTGGAGCTCATCCGGTTACAGGAGATCAAAGTGATCCAGCAGGAAGTGTTCGGCCCCATTGAGATCTTAAGGAACAGAGAGAATATCTTGCCCAAAGACAGTTCAGATCCCGAGGATCAGCCGCCCGAGGCATCCTAAGGCAGGAAAGAATCCCCATGGATGAGAAAAAAAGAATAGTCTTTAACCAGGAAACCGAAGAAGATCAGCTGATCAGCCTATCCTTAAGGCCGCAGCAGCTCGAGGATTTCATCGGCCAGCGCGAGCTGATCAATAATTTGCGCGTGTCGATGGAGGCGGCCAGGAGAAGGAAAGAGCCGCTGGAGCACATGCTTCTTTCGGGCCCGCCGGGATTGGGAAAAACAACGCTGGCTTATATCGTGGCCCATCAAATGGGCGCGCGCATCACCGTCACCTCAGGCCCCGCCATTGAGCGGGCAGGGGATCTGATCGGCATCTTAACGAATTTGGAAGCGGGTGATGTGTTATTTATCGATGAGATCCATCGGCTTTCCAAAGTGGTCGAGGAATTCATGTACCCGGCCATGGAGAGTTTCAAGATCGATTTTGTCATCGATAAGGGCCCCTATGCCAAAACAATCAATTTCAATTTAAAGCCGTTCACCCTGATCGGCGCCACGACCCGAAGCGGTTTGTTGGCATCCCCTTTAAGGGACCGGTTCGGGATATTTCATCATCTGGATTTTTATCAGCCCGAAGAATTAAAGCAGATCATCATTAATTCGGCTAAGAAGCTTAACGTGCAGATCGATGAGCAGGGCGCTTTTGAGATCGCCCGGCGCGCGCGGGGCACACCGCGGGTCGCTAACCGTTTGCTTCGCCGGGTGCGCGATTACACCCAGGTCAAGGCCAATAATAGCCAAATTACCCAAACAATTGCGGTGGAAGCGTTACGCACCTTAGGGATCGATGAGGTTGGTCTGGATGAGATCGACCGCAAGCTGATGCGGGTCATGGATGAACATTATAAGGGCGGGCCGGTCGGTGTGGAAACGCTCGCGGCGACCCTTAACGAGGAAGTCGACACGATCGTGGATGTGATCGAACCGTACCTTTTGAAGATCGGATTCTTGAACCGCACGCCGCGCGGGCGCGCGCTTACGGAAAATTCCCTCAAACATATCAAAGGCCAGTCCCTTTCCAAGAAGAACTCGCAACCCAATCTTTTTTAATTCACGATGGTCCCTTTAGCCAAATTATTCATTACCCTTGGTATTGTTTTTATCCTCACCGGCATTTTATTATACGCTTTCGGCAAGATCCCCGGCGTGGGTAAGCTGCCCGGCGATATTTTGATCAAGAAAGAAGATCTCACATTTTATTTTCCTTTAACGACGTGTATCTTGCTTAGCCTTATCGTCAGCTTCTTATTTTTCCTATGGAACCAACGCTAAAAAGAACGCTGTTGATGCTGGTCGCGGTGGCATCATTGACCGGCATCATTTTTATCCAAGATTCCCGTTCCGCCGAGAAACAGATCCGCATCGCCGTTTTAAAAGGGGCTTTGGATACGGTGGTGGCCAGCCGCGGGCGGTATCAGATCATCAATCTGGTAACCAATGAGATATTGGATGAAGGGCGGGTCTTAAGGAATTCTCGGGTGCGCGTCCAGGATACCGGCATCCAGGTCGGTAAAAAGATATACCCGGCCCGCAAACTTCGCATCGCCTCCAATAAAACGATCAGCGTCTTAGTGGGCGATCACACCCAGCGCTACCGCGGGTTTATCGACTTGATCGCCAAGGATGGAAAGAAACTTCTGGTTATCAACACGCTGGAGCTGGAGCAGTACGTGCGCGGGGTGCTCTACCACGAGATCACCGACCGCTGGCCCATGCAGGCGATGATGGCCCAGGCGGTCGCCGCACGCACTTACGCGGTGTTTCAGATCAAACAAAATAAGAACCAAGAATTCGATGTTACCAACGACATTTATTCCCAAGTGTACGGCGGCAAAACGGCCGAGCGTTACCGCACCAATACGGCGACCAGCCGGACCGAGGGGATGATCTTGACGTACAAAGGGAATGTGCTGCCGGCGTATTACCATTCCAACTCCGGTGGGCACACGGAGGATGTGGATGAGCTGTGGGAGCATGATCTGCCGCCATTAAAAGGGAAACCCGATCTTTATTCACTGGGAGCGCCTAATGCTCATTGGAAGAAGAATTTCCGTGCCAAAGACGTTCAAGAGACTTTGAATAAAAACGGCTTTAAACTCGGGGCCATTAAGGAAATACAAATCATCGAGCGCACAGGAAGTGGGCGCGTGAAAACGCTTGAATTCATAACCCGCGATGGCCAAAGCGTCAAGGTGGCTGGCCGGAAGTTCCGCGACATTATTGGCCCGAATGAATTAAAAAGCACGTTTTATGACATCGAAATGCAGGGGTATTTTTTTGACGTTTTAGGAAAGGGCTGGGGCCATGGCGTAGGCATGAGCCAGTGGGGGGCCAACAAGATGGCCAGAAAAAGATTTGATTTTAAAGAGATACTCGGGTTTTACTATCCCGGGGCCGAGGTCGTTAAGCCATGAAACGTGAAGATTTCGGATACGCGTTGCCGCCGGATCTGATCGCGCAATTTCCTTTGAAGAAAAGGGAAGATGCCAAACTTTTGGTGATCGACCGGGCAACGCGACAAATAACGCATGATGTGTTCGCCAACATCGGCCGCTATTTACCGCCCGCAAGCTGCCTGGTCGTCAATGACAGCAAGGTCATCCCCGCGCGATTATTCGGAAAACGCGAAACAGGCGGGCAGGTGGAGATCTTTTTACTGAAGAGATTGGCTGACGGCTATACCTATGAAACGCTGATCAAGCCTTTGAAAAAATTGCAGGTCAATGAACCGATCTATTTTAATGGAGGAAGTCTCATCGCCCAGATCAAAGACAAAGAAAATCGCCTGGTGCGCTTCAATAAGAAAATCATCAAACCTTTTTTGAGGAAATTCGGCCACATGCCGCTTCCGCCGTATATCCGAAGACCTGATCAGGCGTCGGATCGCACGGATTACCAGACCGTTTACGCGAAAAAAGATGGTTCGGTCGCTTCCCCCACGGCCGGGTTGCATTTTACCAAGGGGCTCCTTGCGCAGCTTAAGCGGCAGGGGCATACGGTGTTGAATGTCACCTTGCATGTCAATTATGGGACCTTCAAACCCGTTGAGGAAGAAGACATCACGCGCCATCGCATGCATCATGAAGAATATGAGGTGTCAAAGAAATCGTATGAATCGATTCAGCAGGCGAAAACACAAGGACATCCTGTGATTGCGGTCGGTACGACTGCCTGCCGGGTATTGGAAACGGTTGCCGGGGACTGCAGCGAGCGAAGCGAGCAGCACTCAAATGCGAAGCATTTGACGTGTCCCCTTCAGGGTAATACAAATTTATTCATTTATCCCGGCTATTCCTTTAAAATGGTCGATTGCCTGATCACGAATTTCCATTTTCCCTACAGTACGCTGCTTATGCTCGTAAGCGCCTTCGCGGGCCATGATCTGATTATGAAAGTATACAGGGAGGCGATCGAAAAGAAGTACCGGTTTTACAGTTATGGGGATGGGATGTTGATTATTTAGGCACATGTCCCTGGAACAGATCCCAGAACAGAACGCAATGAATAATTCAGAGAACATTCAAAAATTTATTAAAGATAAAGTTCAGGATTTTGAAAACGCACCTTACCAAAGCTTTAAAGAAATTATTAAGTCCAATTGGAGGGCAAGGACAGATATTCTTCGTTCACCTGGGATTTATGCGATTTATGAAAAAGGAGGAAAGCTTTTGTATGTTGGACATGCCGGTAAAGGCGGACATACCTTAAATTATCGTTTAGGTGATTTAGTTTGCAATACAACAGATTTAGAAAACATTCATCACACTTTTTCAAAAAAATTACTAAAAGAGGACAAGTTTTCTGCAAATATTGATAAATTACGTGATTATTTCTTGAATGAGTGTTATGTAAAGACTGTTGAAATAGAAACGGTAAGGAAAGCAAGAATCATTGAGGCTATATTAATTGATTTGTTGAATCCAAAATATAATTCGGAATAAAAAAGGAACAACGGGAAAAATAGAAGGAAATAGAAAGGGACACACGACGTAACCCGAATTAATTCTGTTGACAGGGTAATCAAGTTTATTTAATATAATCACCGCCCCCAACGGTTTTAATTTTCGATAGGGAACGGTCGCGACCGTTCCCTACATTTATATCCCCCATGAAATCATGCTCGATTTTGTGGGGGATTTTTTTGTTTTTTGATTGCAATAAGAATTAATATAGCGGCCCCATAGCTCAATGGATGGAGCTCCTATCTGCTAAATAGGTGGTTGCGGGTTCAATTCCCGCTGGGGCCGTTATATAGAGAATGCGCAGGTCAACCGTGCAGATAGGTAAAGCGCACTCTCGTTTTAATCTCTGCTTGACAAAATTAAGGGGGCGTGCGATATTTATATCAGCAGATAGGAGCTTTATCCAATTCCGTTAGTCAGGCCCGTTAGACGACGGAAAAAGCCAAAGGAATTAATTCCTTTGGCTTTTTTTGTTTTAATTTTATATACTAAGAAGTCCTTGGGACACATACGGAAATGATGTTAGTGAAATCATTAAAAATAAAAAGGAGTTCATATGAGAAAAGGGTTATTGATGGTTATTTTTCTTGGTTTGTTCGTCCAGCAAGCTTTCGGTGAAGTAATGATATTGAAAAACGGCCGGCGGCTTGAGGGAAAGTTGGTGGCCAAGACTGATGGGTTCGTCACCCTTGATGTGGGAGGGGTCAACCATACCTACAGGACGGATGAGATTTCTTATGTTGGAGAAGCAGCACCGGTTGAAGAGCCTTCAGCCCCGGTCCTTGAGCTTATAGAACCGGCTGCCAGCGTCACTGAGCCTGCTTTGGTTGAACCCATCATTGTGGAAGAACCCGTTGCTGCCGAAACACAGGCCGATGTGGAAGGGACAATCGTTCTAAGTGATGAGCAAGTTGTTGAGCCAGCCGTTGAGCCAACTGTTGAGCCGGCTGTAGAGCAAGTTGTTGAGCCGACGGTCGAACCAGCGCAGCCCGCGGAAGAAGCCTTGGTAGAAGCTCCCGAAGCAGCTCTTGAAGAAAATCTTGAAGGAACTTCTGATGAAATTCTTGAAGAAACTCCTGAAGAAAAATCCGAGGAAACTGAAACCGCGGCCGAGGATGTAAGTGAATAAGGAATAAATGTTCACGTTAATAAAGAAAGATCAAAAAACAAATGCCCGCCGCGGGGTGATGGCAACCGCTCACGGCGAGGTCCAAACGCCGTTTTTCATGCCCGTGGGCACCAACGCGACGGTCAAGTCGTTGACCTTTGAGGATTTGCGTGCGGTTAATTCGCAGATCGTTCTTTCCAACGCGTACCATTTATACCTTCGCCCGGGGATGGAGGTCATTGAAGCGGCGGGCGGGCTCCATAGGTTTATGAACTGGGAGCTTCCAATCTTAACAGACAGCGGCGGCTACCAGATATTCAGCTTGACCAAATTCCGCAAGCTTACCGATGAAGGCGTCAAATTCCGCTCGCACATTGACGGCTCGCTGCATTTTCTCACTCCCGAAGACGTCATTAAAATCGAGCAAACCCTGGGAGCGGATATGATCATGTGCCTGGATGAATGCGCGCCTTATCCCTGTGAACGCAAGAAAGCGCAAAAGGCCGTCGAACGCACGACAAAGTGGGCCAAGCGCTGCAAAGATTATTTCAAGAAACATCCTTCCAGGTTTAAGCAATCGCTCTTTGGTATTATCCAGGGCGCAACCTATGAGGACTTAAGGTTGCAGTCGGTCAAAGAGATCCTTGATATCGGTTTTGACGGTTACGCCATCGGCGGGGTGAGCGTGGGCGAGCCGGTCAAGGACATGTTCGAAACGCTTGATTGGCTCATGCCGCATCTGCCTTCGGATAAGCCGCGTTACTTTATGGGCATTGGCTTGCCGGACCAGATCGTCAAGGCCGTCGGCATGGGCATCGATATGTTCGACACCTGTATCCCGACACGTTACGGTCGCCACGGCGCGGCTTTTACCAAAGCAGGAAAAATAAACCTTAACAACGCCACATTCACCAACGATTTTACCCCTATCGACCCTACCTGCGAAGGTATTTGCTGCAAGAAATATACCCGGGCCTACATCCGCCATTTGTTGAACCAGAACGAGATTACGGCACTGCATTTAATTTCGTACCATAACGTGCTGTTTTATGTTAATTTAATGCGGGAAATCCGCGCGGCGATCGAGGCGGATCGTTATGAAGCGTTTCAAAATGAATTTTTGGAAAATTATAAATCGGAATTATTCAACGTAGGGAACGGGCATGCCCGTTCCCTACCGGTAAAGGCAAATTTATAAAATGTTACGCATCGACATCATCACAATTTTCCCCGACATGTTTCAACCTGTTTTTGGCGAGTCCATTATCAAAAGGGCTCAGGAGAAAAAGAAGGTCAAGATCATCGTGTATGATCTAAGGGATTTTACCAAAGACAAGCATCGTAAAGTCGATGACCGCCCCTTCGGCGGCGGGCCGGGCATGGTGATGGGCACCCAACCATTGGTGGACGCTGTCAAAAAGATCAAGGGAAAGCGAAAGGCGCGTGTTATTCTGATGGACCCGAAGGGCACGTCTTTGACGCAACTGGTGGTAAAAAGGTTTGCAAAACTTTCCAATTTGATTATAATTTGTGGGCATTATGAAGGCGTGGACCAGCGCGTCATTGACATGACAGTGGATGAATGCGTTTCCATCGGCGATTATGTGTTGACCGGCGGTGAGTTGCCCGCGATGGTCCTCGTCGATTGTGTGGTACGGTTGATCCCGGGGGTCGTGGGCAGAAGCGAATCGCTTCACGATGAGTCGTTCGAGCATAATTTATTGGAGTACCCCCAGTACACGCGGCCGGCAAATTTTCGTGGCGAAAAAGTTCCGGATGTGCTACTATCTGGCAATCACGCTGAGGTCCAGAAGTGGCGAAAAGAACAGGCTTTAAAGGCCACCAAGAAGTTCCGGCCCGATTTGTTGAAAAAATAAATCCATTGTGATATAAAATATTTGAGGAGTGGAAGTTATGGTTACCAATGTCGGCGCGACAATCAGAGCAATCGAAGAAAGATACATGAATAAGAACCTGCCTGAATTTACGGTCGGCGATACGATCAAGATGATGATCAAGGTGCAGGAAGGGGACAAGACCCGCTTGCACCCTTTTGAAGGAACGGTCATCAGCAAGACAGGGCGCGGCCTGCGAGGCACATTTACGGTTCGTAAGATTTCCTTCGGCGAAGGTGTCGAGCGTTGTTTCCCGATACATTCTCCGGTCATCGAAAGCCTTCATGTCGTGCAAAAAGGCGTCAACAAACGCGCCAAATTGTATTACCTGCGAGAGCGCACGGGTAAGGCCGCACGTGTTCAAAAGGAACAAGCCCAATAATCTCACCCTTACCTTTGAAGACCAAGTCAAAAAAAGCGGTTTTTCCCTTATTATCGGCGTTGATGAAGCCGGCCGCGGCCCGTTAGCCGGGCCTGTCGTCGCCTGCGCGGTCTCCATTCGAAGAAGAAATTTCCGTACGATCATCCGAGATTCCAAGCTCATATCCCCCAAAAGAAGAGAAGAAGCGTTCCATGAGATCATGGATAACGCCTATGTTGGCGTCGGCATTATTTCACAAGAGGTCATCGACCGCGTTAACATTTTGGAGGCAACCTTTTTGGCCATGACCAACGCCGTTAACGAGCTTATCGGCAAGCTGCCGCTGCGGCGAAGGCAGGCGGGCAATTTTCATCAAAAGGTCTGTTTGTTGGTGGACGGCAACCGGTTCAAAAGTGATTTATCGTTTCACCACCGCTCGATCATTGGTGGTGATAATAAAGTTTTTTCCATTGCCTGCGCTTCCATCGTAGCCAAGGTTGTCCGGGATCGGATCTTAAGTTGTTACGACCGCATTTATCCCCAGTACGGATTCAGCCAGCATAAAGGCTATCCGACGCCTGCGCATAAAGCTGCCCTGCGGCGGTTCGGACCGTCTTTGATCCATCGAAAATCGTTCAGTTATTAGAAAATGTCTAAACGAGATTTAGGACAACTCGGCGAAAAGCTGGTCGTTTCTATTTTGCGCCAGCACGGCTACCGTATCCTTGAGACGAATTACCGCCACAAGATAGGGGAGATCGACATTGTCGCGAAAGAGAAAGATGTGCTGTGTTTCATTGAGGTGAAGACCCGCTTGAGCGATGAATTTGGCGATGGGCTCGAAGCCGTTACCATCCATAAACAAAGAAAGCTGGCGCGCTTGGCCCAGGCCTACTTGATGCAGTATCAATTAATGGATCACCATGCCAGGTTTGATGTTATATCGGTTTTGGGAGACCCGGATAATAGCCCCGCCATAGAAATAATCAAAAATGCTTTTGAACTGGCATAAAATAAATGCTAATCTAAATTGGCAAAGTTGAGAGAAACGCCTCTTCCGCCCTTAATTTCTATTCTTATAAGTATTTATAATTATATCCGGTGAAACCGTTCAAACACCACACCCTTAAGGAATACCTTGATTGTCTAGCCGAGAAAACACCTGTGCCCGGCGGCGGTTCGGCCGCGGCGTTGGCTGGTGCTTTGGGCGCCGGGCTTCTGTCGATGGTTGCCCGATATTCCCTCGGCAAGGGAGCCCCCCAAGCGGTCGAGAAAAAGTTAAAGAAAACCGTCCAGGAAATGGAAAAACTTCGCCAAAGGTTGCTGGAGCTGGTCGATTTGGACACTCAGGCTTATTTAAGGTTGAGGGAAACCAAGAACGCCTCGCCCAGCGTAAAAAAGGCGGCCGTGATAAAGGCGAGGGAGGTCCCTCTGGAAGTGTGCCGGCTCTGTTATAAGGCGGTCGATCAGGCGCCTTTTTTGGTCGCCTCCGGTAACAAATACCTCATCGCCGATGTGGCGGTGGCGTGCGAATTATTATTGTCCGCCTTTAACGGCGCGTTAACCCTTTCGCAATATAACTGATATGGCTAAATTATTGGACGGAAAAATCCTGGCGGCAAAGATCAAGGATGAGCTTAAAGCGCAAGTGGCTCAGCTGAAAGACAAGTATAATGACGTGCCGCATCTGGTGAATCTGGTGATAGGAGAGGATGCGGGCTCGCGCACGTATGCCAATGCCCAGATAAAGGCCGCCGAGTACATCGGCATCAGGTATGAGCTTAAGACGTTCCCCGCCAGCATTTCCCAAAAGGATTTCAGTAATGAGATCAAAAAGCTAAATAATGACATAAACGTGAACGGTATAATGCTTCATAAGCCGGTTCCGCGGCAGATCGATTATCATATCGTTGCCAATATGGTGGATACCAATAAAGACCTGGAAGGCATTAACGTCGCTAATATCGGTAAGATGATCCTGGGGGAAACCAGGATCATTCCCTGCACGCCGGCGGCGGTGATGGAACATATCAAGTCAACCGGACTCGACATCCGCGGTAAAGAGGCGGTGATCGTCGGCCATAGCGGCATCGTGGGCAAGCCGTTGTCGTTGCTTCTTTTGGAAAGCTACGCGACGGTGACCGTTTGCCATATCGCGACCAGCGAAGCGGGCAAGCTTCAGGAGCACGTGAATCGAGCGGACATTTTGGTCGTTGCGGTGGGCAGGCCTAACCTTATTAAAGGCGATTGGGTTAAAAAAGGGGCCGTTGTCATCGATGTTGGCATCAATCGTGTCGGTGAGAAAATCGTCGGTGATGTGGAATTCGAAAAGGCCAAAGGGAAAGCGGGCTTTATCACGCCCGTTCCCGGTGGTGTCGGGCCGGTGACGGTCGTCATGCTGATGCGTAACGGCATTGAAGCTTTTAAACTACAACGAAAACACGAGGAGAGAATCAGCGTATGAAAAGAGTCGTCGTTTTAGGGACTTCCATCGCGGCCGTCAAGGCCGTTGAGATCATCCGGCAGAAAGACCAAGAGGCAGACATCACCATCATCTCCCTTGATGGGTTTTACCCGTGCAACCGGTTGCTGTTTGGCCCTTTGATCGCCAAGGAGCACAAGACAAGCCAGCTTTATTACAAGTCGAGGGAATTTTTTGAGAAGAACAAGATCAATGTCCTTCTGGATAAAAAGATCGACCGGGTTAACCTCAACAGGAAGAAGATCTTTACCGAGGAGAAAGAACAGATCGATTTTGATATTTTGATCATTGCCGATTTCCCGACAGAAAAATATCCGGACGTTAAAGGGACAAGTAAGGCCGGGGTCAACGCGTTTAATAAGCTCAAGATCATCAACGAGCTTTACGATACGTTGCCCATTTATGAATCGGTCGCGATCCAATCGGACCGCTTAAAGGGGCTGGAAGTGGCTTTGGCTTTTCGCAAACAGGAAAAGGACGTGACGCTGGTGACCCAAAGCCCGCAGGTATTATCCTCTATTTTCCCGGCGGATGTTTGCGCCAAGCTAGCGCATATCCTCATTGAGAAAGGATTGAACCTTTACACAGGCACGGAAATTTCCGAAATTTTAGGAGAAGGCGAGGCCAAGGCGGTGCGGTTAAAATCCAATAAAGTGGTCGGTGGCGACGTTATTTTATTCGTCGATGCCGCTGCGGACCATAAATTGTTCGCCGACTCCCATTTAGCCGTTAAAAACAGAATTGTGGTCGATGGGAATTTTAAGACGAATGTCGATAGTGTCTATGCCGTTGATCTGGCCGCCCAGCAGGAAAATGAGGCAAACAACCGTCCGGATAAATCCGTTGAGGAGTTGGAACAGCAGGGAACACTTGTTGCGGCGCACATCTTGGGTGAGAACACCTCGGCTATATCGCATCTTGCTGTCGACCAACTGCGCAGCGATGGGCTGGATATCATTGGTATCGGCTCCTATGAAGGGCAGGGGCAAGACGTTAAGATATTCTTCGATGAAGCGAACTTCACGTTCAAAAAGCTTGTGATCAATGAAGGCCGGGCCGTTGGCGCCGTCTTAGTTAACGCTCGGGATAAAAAGGACTTGTTCAGGAAGGCCGTTGAAGGAAGTATCAGCCTGGTGGAAATAGCTCCGGAGTTCATCGCCGCCAGCCCGGCCGAAACACAACCGCAAGGCAATGGGGCGCTTCTCAGACAACTTGAGGAGGGGCAATAGGTTAGAAAACGGGCAGGAATTTTCACTTGCCAAACGTCTGATTTTATATTATGCTTAACTCACATAAAAAACGAAATTCCAGTCTTAGTACTGTTGTTCTTCTTTCATTCATTTCCTGTTTCGCCTTTCATTCCCTTACGTTTGCCGATACAAAATTAAAAGCAGCCGAAGAATATCGAGATTTGGGTTTTACGCAGCAACAAAAAGGGAATTTACCCGAGGCTTTAAATAATTACATCAAAGCCGTTGAGTTGGGCTTAGAAAACCCGGTGGTCCTCAATGATATCGGGGTGATTTACGAGCAAATAGGACTTTTTTCCAAAGCGGAACAATTTTATCTTCAAGCCGTCCAAGTAGATGAGAATTATTTGCCGGCCTATACGAACTTGGCCTATCTGTACCAGTCAAACGGACAAGAGGAATTAGCCTTTCAGTATTTCAAGAAGCGTTTTGAACGCGCTGAGCCCAACGACCCTTGGGCCCAGAAGGCCAAAGAAGAGCTGTTAAAGATCCGCCCCGAAGCGGTTACTTGGGCCCTGACCCATGAAGCTAAAGGGCTGGATAAAGAGCTTGTCGTCAAAGTCCACGAGGAATTCACCAAAAGCGTGACGTTGGCCAATGAACATTTTCGCCGCGGCCAGAAATTTGCCCAAGAAGGCCAATATACCAGGGCGTTTTTGGAGTTCGATGAGGCGCTGAGGCTGACGCCCCACAATCCCAAAATCGTGCAGGCAAAAAAGGATCTGGTGATTCAAAAGGCCAAGGAAGATTTTGAGCGTCGTTCGGAGCACGCCTTAAAAATGCTTGAATCGGGAAATACGCTGTCTGCCAGACAAGAAATCCGGAACATGCTTTCCACAATTCCAAGCGAGTAGATTTCCACCAAACATCGGCACCCAGGGATCCGCAAGATCCGATGGATGTATAAACGTTCTTCAGTGCATAACTTGGTATGGCAACAAAAAGATTATTTCTTATCGACGGGCATGCGTTGTGTTACCGTTCGTTCTATGCCATCAGGGAATTAGCGACCAGTGCGGGGCAACCGACCAATGCGGTGTACGGCTTCGTCAACACGCTGCGTAAGATCTTGCGCGAGATGAAGCCCGATTATGTGGTTGCCTGCTTCGATTCGAAAGAAAAGACGCACCGCTCGGCCAAGTACGCCCAGTATAAGATCCAGCGCCAGGCCATGCCGGAGGGCTTGAGCGCACAGATCCCGGTCATTAAAGAGGTTCTGGGCGCGTATCACGTCGCCATTCTTGAGCAGGCCGGTTATGAGGCCGATGATCTGATCGCCGCGGTCGTCAAGAAGCTTTCCAAGAATGATCTGGAAATCACGGTCGTCAGCGATGACAAAGACATGTACCAGCTGGCCAGTGAGGACCTTAAGTTTTACAGCGTGCGAAACGATGAAACGTATGATACGCCGGCCTTAAAGAAGAAATTGGGATTCGAGCCGCAGCTCATTGTCGATTTTATTGGGCTTGCAGGCGATAATACCGACAACATCCCGGGTGTTATGGGGATAGGTGAGGTGACGGCTCGAAGTCTCCTTTTATCGTTCGGCTCTTTGGAAAGCATTTATAAGAACCTCAGCAAAGTCGATAAAGAAAGTGTCAGGGAGAAGCTTAAGACGCAGAAAGACCAGGCTTTCTTCAGCAAAGAATTGGCGCTCTTGGAAGCGGACGCCCCGGTCAAATACGCGTTAGATGAGTTGGAGGTCAAAGAACCGGATAGGGATCGGCTCCATGGGATCTTCCGCTCATTGGAATTCCGGCGCCTGGCCGAAGAGTACGCATCGGCGGATCAGCCGCAGAAGGAAATGGCCATCAAAGACATTGCGGCCAAAGCGGGCCTGGATGAGCTTATCGATAAGATAAAGTCAAAGAAGTTCTTTGCGTTCCTGCCGGGCGATGTATCGGAGCAGTCGCTTTTCCATCAGTCCGGGTTAACCCTCAGTATCGACGGGGCCTCGGTCTTTCAGATCGAGGCGAAATTGACGCAGCATTTGAAACCTATTTTTAAAGACGAGAAGATCGCTAAGATCACGTATGATTTTAAAAGTGTTTTAAAAGAATTCGATAACGAGGGGGATTTTTTTAATAATATTTTCGATGTGAAGCTGGCCAGTTACTTGGCCGGTTTAAGTTATACCACCTCAACGCCCAGCGATTTGGCTTGGCGTTATTTAAAGCAATCGATCTCTGACAATAACCGCCGCGCCCACGAAACAGCCGCCCTGACGGGGCTGTATCCTGTTCTATTGAAGGAATTGAAAGAGCGCGAGCTGCTTAAGCTTCATAATGAACTGGAAGTGCCGCTGTCCATTGTGTTATCCAAAATGGAAAGCCATGGCGTAAAAATCGACCTAGAGCTCTTGGCCTCGTTATCCAAAGAATGCGAGCGCTCTATCGGCAATCTTGAGAAGAAGTTGTATAAATTGGCCGGGCAGGAATTCAACCTTAATTCACCCAAGCAGCTGAGCCAAATCCTTTTTGAGAAACTGAAGTTGCCGGTTGTTAAAAAAACAAAGACAGGTTTCTCAACGGACGAAGAGGTCTTAACGATCCTTGCCAAGAACCATGACGTGGCCTCGCTCATTCTCGAATACCGCCAGCTCGCTAAATTGAAATCAACGTATATCGACGCGTTGCCGAAGATGGTGGATGCCAAAGACGGCCGGATCCACGCGGAGTTCGACCAGATCGGCGCGGAAACGGGGCGTTTTTCCTCGCGCAATCCGAATCTGCAAAATATCCCGATCCGCACGGAGTTGGGGCGCGAGATACGAAAGGCCTTTATCCCGTCGAAAAAAGGGAACGTGCTGTTATCGGCCGATTATTCGCAGATTGAACTGAGGATCCTGGCGCACCTTTCCCAGGATAAGACGCTTCTGAGCGCTTTTGAAAAGGGAGAGGACATCCATAACCTCACGGCATCTTTGATTTTTGATGTCAAGGAGTCCGAGGTCACCTATGAGATGCGCAATACAGCCAAACGGGTCAATTTCAGCATCATTTACGGGATGAGTTCCTACGGCTTGGCCAAAGATCTCAATATCTCAACACCCGAAGCCCAATCGTTCATTGACACGTATTTTGCCCGTTATCCTAAAGTTAAGGAATATATTGAGCGGGTTATTCAGGAATGTGAAACCAACGGCTATGTGACGACGATCTTGAACCGCCGGCGTTATATTCCCGATATCAACAGCAAGAACAATGCGATCCGCCAGTTGGCGCAGCGCCAGGCGATCAATACGCCGGTTCAGGGTTCGGCGGCGGATTTCATCAAACTTGCCATGATCAAGGTCCAGGAACAGATGGACCGCCAGAAGACGGCTTCCCGGATGATCATGACGGTCCATGATGAACTGGTCTTTGATGTTGTTAAAGACGAGGAAAAGGCGATGATTGAGCTTGTCCGCCGTGAAATGGAATCGCCGATGAAGCTGTCAACGCCTGTTAAGGTCAGTATTAAGGTCGGGATGAACTGGTTGGAAACCAAGGAAGTTTAGGATGAGAGTGGCCTTTTGCTCAGCGGAAGTAGCCCCTTTTGCCAAGACCGGCGGACTGGGCGATGTTTGTGGGACGCTGCCGTTGGCGCTTGAGAAGATCGGCGTAAAGCTGGATGTATTCATACCCGGCTACGGCTGCATCGAGCGGGAGAAATTCAATATCAGGAAAGTTAACGCGCATCTTTCGCATACGAAGCTCGGCCAAAGCGTGGACGTTTATTTTATCGAAAGCACGGCCTATTTCCACCGCCACGGAATCTATGGGGACCGCCACAGCGAGTATCATGATAATCTTGAGCGGTTCCACCATTTCAATATCCAGGTTTTCGAGGCGCTTAAAACCTTGGGGCATCCGGCGGATATAATTCACGCGCATGATTGGCACGCGGCGCTCATACCGGTTTATTTAAAGGAGAAATATCAGAAAGACCCGTTCTTTAAAAAGACAAAATCCCTTTTGACGATCCATAATCTGGCTTACCAGGGGCATTTCCACAAAGAAAAGTTTGCCTGGTTGGGTTTGAAAGAGGATCTATTTTCATCGGATGTTTTTGAATTTCACGGGAAAGGAAATTTTCTAAAAGCGGGCATCGTCTACGCCGATAGGATCAGCACTGTCAGCCCGCGCTATGCCAAAGAAATCCAGACAAAAAAGTTCGGCTGCGGGTTGGAGGCGATCTTAAAGAAAAGATCCCGTAAGCTTGTCGGTATTCTTAACGGCATCGATTATGACACTTGGGACCCGGCCAAAGACCGTTTTATCGCCAAGACCTATGGGAAGGGAAATTATGGGCACGGGAAAGCGGTCAACAAATCCGTGCTTCAACAGCGGCTGGGGTTGCCGGTCAAAGAAAACACGCCTTTATTTGCCAGCGTGGGGCGGCTTTCCCATCAAAAGGGGGTCGATCTTATGATCGATGTTATGAAGGATTTGATGAAAGAAGATCTTCAAATCTTGATCCAGGGGGTTGGCGATCATCGTTACGAGGAGCAATTGAAGGCGCTGGCCCAAGGCCACAAGGACCGCTTGGCTGTCTGCGTTGATTTCGACGAGGTGCTGGCCCATCAGGTTTATGCCGCCGGGGATTTCTTTTTGATGCCCTCGACATATGAGCCTTGCGGTTTAAGCCAGATGATCGCTTTGAACTATGGAACGGTCCCGGTTGTTTTTGAGACCGGCGGGTTGGCGGATACGGTTGTTCCGGTCGATAAATCTTTCAAAACGGGTAATGGTATCGTTTTTTCACAACATTCTACAAAAGGGTTTTTAAAGGCGGTTCGCCGTGCGTGTGAACTGTATAAGCATAAAGACAAATTAGAACACGCCATCGCCAACGCCTTTAAATCGCGGTTTCCATGGAAGGATTCAGCTGAAGCGTATAAGAAAACCTATCAATGCTTATTATCGGATTAACGGGGAGTTTAGCAACGGGAAAATCGTCGGTTGCGGGTATTTTCCGGCGAAAGGGCGCCAAAGTCATTGATGCGGACCGCCTCGCTCATCGATTGCTGGAACCCCGGGGCGCTTGTTATGCTTCCGTTATCCGGGTGTTTGGTAAAGACATTTTAAAAGGGAAAAGAATCGACCGCAAGAAATTGGCGGGCGCGGTGTTTAACAGTAAGAGAAAATTGAAACAATTAGAGGCCATTGTCCATCCGCGGGTGGGACAGCTTATCAAGGAGGAGTTAAAAAGGTACAAGAACCGCGCAAAAATAGTCGTTTTAGAGGTCCCGCTTCTTTTTGAGGCGGGTTTAGATAGATTAGCCGATTGTGTCGTCGTCGTGAAAGCTAATCAAGCAATACAGCTGAGGCGTGCTACGCGCAAACTTGGCATCAGCCGAGCAGAGGCCTTAAGGCGGATTAAAGCCCAAATGCCTTTGCGAACGAAAATCCGGTTAGCGGATTTTATCATAGATAACAACGGAACCAAAAATCAAACAGAAAAACAGGTGAACGCATTATGGCAAAAACTGTAACTAAAGAAAAAAAATCAACAGAAAAAGAAAAAGAAAAAGAAGAAGAAGTGAAAGCTTCGGAGGAAAAAGAAAAAGTTAAATCCGAAGAAAAAGAGAAGAAGTCCGAGTCCAAAAAAGACGCCCCATCCACGGGTGAGGATCAGCTTGATATCACCAAGTTAAAAGAGATGAGGATGGATGAGCTTAATAAAATGGCCAAGCGCTTGGGTGTAGATGGCGCCAGCTCTCTTAAGAAACAGGACCTTATCTTCAAGATCCTTCAGGGCCAGGCCGAAAAACAGGGGCTTATGTTCGGCGAAGGGACGCTGGAGATCCTTCCGGAAGGGTTTGGATTCTTACGAAGCGCCAATTATAATTATCTTCCGTGTCCGGATGATATTTATATTTCGCCTTCCCAGATTCGCCGGTTCGATCTGAAAACAGGCGATAGCGTCAGCGGCCACATCCGCCCGCCCAAAGAAGGCGAGAAATATTTCGCGCTTCTTAAGGTTGAGGCGGTTAACTTTGAGAATCCGGAACATTGCAAAGATAAGATCTTCTTTGACAATTTAACGCCGATCTATCCCAAAGACCGGATCCTTTTGGAAACCGACCCGAAAGAGGTTTCCACGCGGATCATGGACCTTTTGACCCCGCTGGGTAAGGGCCAGCGCGCCTTGATCGTGGCGCAGCCTTACAGCGGTAAAACGGTCCTTCTTCAAAAAATAGCCAATTCGATGATGACCAACAATCCGGACATTATCCTCATCGTTCTTTTGATCGATGAGCGACCGGAAGAGGTCACGGACATGCAGCGCCATGTGAAGGGGACGGTTATCGCTTCCACCTTCGATGAGCCGGCCGAGCGCCACGTTCAGGTGGCGGAGATGGTATTAGAGAAGGCCAAACGCCTTGTCGAGCATAAACGCGATGTCGTCATTCTTTTGGACAGCATCACGCGTTTGGCGCGGGCCTACAACACTGTTGTGCCGCACAGCGGAAAGATCCTTTCCGGCGGTGTGGATAGTAACGCCCTTCATAAGCCTAAGCGCTTTTTCGGTTCCGCCCGGGCGGTCGAAGAAGGCGGCAGCTTAACGGTCATCGCGACCGCGCTTGTGGACACCGGAAGCCGCATGGACGAAGTTATTTTTGAAGAGTTCAAAGGAACCGGTAACTTGGAATTGCAATTGGACCGCACGCTATTTCAACGGCGCATTTATCCGGCCATTGACATCAAGCGCTCCAACACACGCCATGAAGAAATGCTCCTGCCCGAGTCGGATCTGCAGCGCGTTTGGCTTTTGCGTAAAGCCATTAACGATCTGAATTCCGCCGAGGCCATGGAGCTTTTGATCGACAAGATAAGCAAGTATAAATCAAACAGAGAGTTTCTTGACAACATGAATAAATAAAAGGAGAGTAGTAACATGAAAGACAAGATTCATCCTGATTACAGCGAAACGACCATTACCTGCGCCTGCGGGGCGGTGTACCATACCCGCTCGACAGCCCAGAATATCCGCGTGGAAATTTGCGCCGCGTGCCATCCGTTCTTTACCGGAGAGAAGAGGTTGGTGGATGCAGGCGGGCGTATCGAGCGTTTTGAAAAACGATACAAAAAGTCGAAATAACATCCATGTTTGAGAAGTTGGCTAAACAGAAAGAGCGCTTTGATGAGCTCGAAAATCTTCTGGCCGATCCGGATGTCATTGGCGACAAGGCGAAGTACCAACAGGTTGCCAAAGAATACTCGGATCTGACACCGTTGGTTGCGGCCTTCAAGGAACATGAGAAAACCGTCAGGCAGATCGATGAGTTAAAGAAGTTACTGAAAGAAAAGCACGACCGTGAATTCGAGGAGCTGGCCAAAGAAGAACTGAGTGAGCTGCAGAAAAACGAAAAGCAGCTTCTTGAGCAGCTGAAAGACCTGGTGAACCCGAAGAAGCAGGGATCGAACAAGAATTTGATCATTGAAATCAGGGCGGGAACCGGCGGGGAGGAGGCGAGCCTTTTTGCCGCCGATTTGTACCGCATGTACACTAAGTTCGCCGATAAAAAAGGTTGGAAGGCCGAGCACATCAGCAGCTCCCATAGCGATACGGGAGGCTTTAAAGAAGTCATTTTCAGTATCAGTGGCGTGGGGGCTGAGAGCCGATTGAAATATGAAAGCGGGGCGCATCGGGTGCAGCGCGTGCCCACGACCGAGGCCTCGGGCCGTATCCATACCTCGGCGGTAACGGTGGCTGTCTTATTCGAGGCGGAGGAAATTGAGGTCAAGATCGAGCCCAGTGATCTGAAGATCGATATATACCGTTCTTCCGGGCCCGGCGGCCAGAGCGTCAACACCACCGATTCGGCGGTCCGTATCACCCATCTTCCGACAGGTTTGGTCGTTACCTGTCAGGATGAACGCTCTCAACTGAAGAACAGGCTCAAGGCCATGCGCGTTTTAAGGGCCAGGCTTTATGATCAGATGAAGCAAGAGCAGTATGAAAAGGAATACCGGGAGCGCAAACTCAAGATAGGCTCGGGAGACCGCAGCGAGAAGATCCGCACGTACAATTTCCCCGATCGGCGCGTCACGGATCATCGCATCGGTTTTACCAGCCATCAATTACAAAGCATTTTGGACGGGGACCTGGATGGGCTGACCGATGCGTTGATGGCAGCGGCCGAGAAGGAACAGGCATGACCGAAGAAGAGCAAATGCTGATGGAAGTTTTGAAATGTCGTCGGGTGGATTTGTACCTAGAAAAAAGAGGGTTGACGGATGAGCAGAAACAACTTTTTGAGCAGATGCAGTCGCGCCGTATCCACGGAGAGCCGCTGCAATACATCATCGGCCATGCGGATTTTATGGGGTTTAAGCTTTTTGTCGACGCGCGCGTGCTGATCCCGCGGCCCGAGACAGAGCTGATGGTCGAGTCGGCGGTTGATATCATGAACAAGATGTACGGCGGGAAGACGTTGACCGTTCTGGATCTGGGCACCGGTTCCGGCAACATCGCCATTGCCCTGGCCAAGCATTTTCCAGATTGTTTGATAACGGCGCTGGATATCTCCAGAGACGCGCTTGATGTGGCGCGGCGCAACGCGCATTTCCACCGCGTTTTTGAGCGAATCAAATTTTCTAACGAGGACATGAGCTATTTTTTACAGCAGCCTTTAAAGGAAGAACAGAAGTTCGATCTGGTCATCTCGAACCCGCCGTATATCCCTACCGATTATCTGTCGCGTCTGCCCAAAGAGGTACAGAAGGAGCCGTGGCTCGCGTTGGAAGGCGGAGAAGACGGGTTGGATTATGTCCGCTACCTACTCGCTTTTACACCGAATGTCATGAGGGAAAGCGGCAAGCTGATCTTCGAGATCTGGGACGGCCAAAGCGAGCTGGTTTATAAGCTCAATGAATATTTCCGTCGGTTCAGGCACATCGAATTCGGCAGAGATTACGTAAAAACGAACCGTTTTGCGATTTGCGTTTTGAAATCAATACACCCATTCACATTTGAGGAATTCACCACCAATTAAAAGGAACGCCTAAATGGATAAACTTGTGATCGAAGGGGGAAAGCCTCTCAAAGGGGAAGTCGAGATAAGCGGTTCCAAAAACTCCGTTCTTCCGATCATGGCGGCGTCGCTTTTGACGGAAGAAGCTGTTGTCATCCGCAACGTCCCCAGATTACGGGACACCCACACGATGATCCGGTTGTTAAAATCGTTGGGCAAGCTCATCGAATTCGAGAACCATACCGTTACCATCCGCCAGAGGGGAAAGCTTAGCCATATTGCGGAGTATAAACTGGTTTCGACCATGCGCGGGTCCTTTTGCGTTCTGGGGCCGCTGTTGGCGAAACTGGGAAAGGCTAAAGTTTCCTTGCCCGGCGGGTGTGTCATCGGCATTCGCCCGGTCGATTTGCATATCAAGGGCCTGAAAGCGCTGGGGGCCAAGATGGACGTCGAAGGCGGTTATGTGATGGCGAAGGCAACGCCTTTAAGAGGCGCGCATGTGTATTTGGGCGGTGTATTCGGCTCATCTGTTTTGGCGACGGCCAATATCATGATGGCGGCAACGCTGGCCAAAGGAGAAACGGTCATTGAATCGGCGGCCTGTGAGCCGGAGATCGAGGATCTGACGAACATGCTGATGCTGATGGGTGCCAAGATCAAGGGCAAGGGCAGCCCGCGGCTGGTCATTACCGGCGTCAAGCAATTGAAAGGCGTTCATTATAAAGTCATCCCGGATCGTATTGAAGCTGGGACCTACATTCTCTTGTCCGCGGCCACCCGCCATCCGATCACGATAAAGGGCGCTAACATTTCCCATTTAATGGCGGTCGTTGATAAATTGCACGAAGCCGGTATCAAAGTATATGAGGACAAAGACGTCATTAAGGTCAAGCCGGCGCGGGTCATCAAGCCGGTCAATATCACGACGTATCCTTATCCGGGATTGCCGACGGATCTGCAGGCGCAGTTTTTGGCGCTTTTTTCATTGACGAAAGGGATCAGTATTATCACAGACAAAGTTTTCCCGGACAGGTTTATCCATATCGCGGAGCTTAACCGTATGGGCGCTAATATTCAACGAGAAGGCGCCAACGCCATCGTGCAGGGCGTCAAACAGCTTTATGGGGCGCCGGTCATGGCCTCCGATTTGAGGGCTTCCGCCGCATTGCTTATTGCCGGCCTGGCCGCCAAAGGAAGGACAGAGATCCATCGTCTTTACCATTTGGAGCGCGGGTACGAAGACATTGATGAAAAGCTCAAGAAAATCGGTGCTGTTGTATACAGGGAAAAAGAATAATGATCCTCATGATCGATAATTACGATTCTTTCACGTACAATCTCGTCCAATATTTCGGTGAGCTGGGTGCGGACCTGAAAGTATACCGTAACGACGCCATCACGATCGAACAGATCAAGAAGCTTAAGCCCGAAAAGATCGTGATCTCCCCCGGGCCCGGCCGGCCCGAAGATGCCGGTATCTCCGTGGATATTATCAAAGAACTCGGTGGAAAGATCCCGATTTTGGGGGTATGTTTAGGGCATCAGGCGATCGGCTACGCGTACGGAGGAAAGATCGTCCAGGCCAGCAGGCTGATGCATGGGAAAACATCACTGGTCGACCATGACAACAAAGAATTATTTAAAGGTATTCCGAAACCTTTCGAGGCCACGCGCTATCATTCGCTCGTTATCGACAAGAAAACATTGCCCGATTGCCTGGAGGTCACCGCGACAACGAAAGATAAAGATAAAGAGGTCATGGGCGTGCGCCATAAACAATATCCGCTGTGGGGTGTTCAGTTCCATCCGGAGTCGATCTTGACAAAATCGGGGAAAGATATTTTAAAGAATTTTTTACAATTGTAACCGTAGGGGCGTACGGCCGTACGCCCCTACATCATTATTTTTATCATGCAAAACATCATCCAAAAATTACAGAATCAGGAAAACCTCACCCAGAAAGAGATCGAGGCTGTGATGCAGGAGATCATGTCGGGTGAGGCCGACAAGGATGACGTCGCCCAATTCCTTTTATTGCTGCGCTCCAAGGGCCCCAGTATTGAAGAGATAACCGGCGCGGCGAGGATCATGCGGCGGTTCGTGATCCCCATCAAATCAAAGCATAAGAATATCCTGGACACCTGCGGGACCGGCGGGGATAAGATGCATACCTTTAATATTTCAACGATCGCGGCGCTGGTCGTATCCGGTGCCGGTGCGATCGTTGCGAAGCACGGCAACCGTTCCGTTTCCAGCCGCTGCGGCAGCGCGGATATCCTGGAGGCGCTGGGGGTCAATCTGAATGTCGAAGAGGCGCTTTTGAAGGAATGCTTGGATGAAGTGGGCATCGCATTTTTGTTCGCGCAGAAATTGCATCCGGCGATGAAAAACGTGGCACCCATCCGCAAGGAATTGAAAGTGGAAACGATCTTTAACGTTCTTGGGCCGTTGACGAACCCGGCGAACGCCACCCATCAGATCATGGGCGTGTATAACCGGGATCTGGTGGAACCGATGGCGCATGTTCTTAAGAATCTAGGTTTAAAAAGGGCCATGGTCGTCCACGGCAGTGACGGGCTTGATGAGATCACAACGACCGCCAAGACCTTTATCGGCGAGTTCGATGGGAACGAGATCGTCTCGTACGATATATCGCCGGAAGAATTGGGTTTTGAGAGGGCCGACCCGCAAGACCTTAAAGGCGGCGACCTAAACACGAACTTGCAGATCGCCCTGGATATTTTAAACGGCCAACAGGGGCCCAAGCGCGACATCGTGGTCCTTAACGCCGGTTACGGGCTTTTTGTCGCCGAGGTTGCTCGCTCGATCAACGAAGGCATCAAAAAGGCCGCTGAGTCCATCGATATGGGTAAGGCCATGGAAAAGCTCGAAAGCTTAAGGGAGTTCACCAACCGTGGCCGCTGAGTATTTGACAAAGATCCTTGAGCATAAAAAGAAGTTCATTCAAGAAAACAGATCTTTCTACGACACTATCAAAAAACGGCTCGAGGCAACCACCTATAACCGTTACCGGCTCTTTAAGCAAAAGATATCCCAACCCAACCGGATCAATTTGATCGCCGAGATCAAGAAAGCATCTCCTTCGCAGGGGCTTATCCGAGAAGATTTCGACGTCATGGCGATCGCCAAGACTTACGTGGCGCATCACGCGGACGCCATTTCTGTTCTTACAGAAGATAAATATTTTCTTGGGAAACCTGCTTACGTGAAACAAATCAGCGATGGATTTAATGTGCCTGTTTTGACCAAAGACTTTATTATCGATAGTGGCCAGCTGTATGAGGCGCGATATAACGGCGCGAGCGCAGTGCTACTGATCGTCGCCATCTTGACGGATAAGAAGTTCAATGAATTCTATGAAGAGGCCACGAAAATTGACCTGGATTGTCTGGTGGAAGTGCATGATGAAGAGGAATTAAAACGCGCCTTGGCCATGGATGCGGAGATCATCGGGATCAATAACAGAAACCTAGAAACTTTTGAGGTTGACCTTAAAACGTGTGAGAAGCTGATCCCTAAGATTCCCAAGGGAAAGACGATCGTGGCTGAAAGCGGCATTCAAACGCATAAGGATGTGGAAGCGTTGAAGGAGATGGGCGCGCACGCGGTGTTGATCGGGGAAACGTTCATGCGCTCGAAAGATATCGGAAAAAAAATAGAAGAAATAATGAAAGGGATGTAGGGGCGCGGTCTCCGCGCCCATAGAGGGCGGGGAAACCCCGCCCGTACGGGAAAGGTATCAAAATGGTTCGTGTCAAAATCTGCGGCATTACCAACAAAGAAAATGCGTTGCAGGCGGCCTATGCCGGAGCATGGGCGTTGGGGTTTGTCTTTTATAATAAATCCGGCCGTTATATTTCCCCCAGCAAAGCACGTAAGATCATCGAAGCGTTGCCGCCATTTGTCGTACCGGTGGGGGTTTTTGTTAATGCCAAAGAGGGGGCGATCAAGGATATTTGCGAGTTCACGCGCATCCACACGCTTCAGTTCCACGGAGAAGAAGACGCTATCTACTGCAAGAGGTTTAAGGAGTACAAGATCATCAAAGCCTTTAGAATTGGTGAGAGGTTTAATCTAAATTCTGTCCAGGACTATATGGTGGATGCGTATCTTTTTGATACGCTTTCCGAAAAAGAATATGGCGGAAGCGGACAGGCCTTTGATTGGAACCTAATGAAGGACATAAGGTTAGACAGGCCCGTCATTCTCTCCGGCGGCCTGAACCCTGCCAATGTTGCCGAAGCCATTAAAATAGTGCAACCCTTTGCCGTTGATGTTTCAAGCGGGGTGGAGGAATCGCCCGGCAGGAAAGATTCCCGCCAAGTCAACGCCTTCCTTGAAGCCGTCCATGGCTAATTTTTTCTTTTAATTTGTAACTTGTTATGTATCAATAAGATAAATATTTGCGAGTATATGCTTAATATGTTATATTTCAACTAAGCCGATAAAGGTAAACCCGGGGAAACCCGGGGACGCAAAACCACAGACCTAAATTGTCGAAAGCATCAAAGGCCCATTAATGATAATGGGCAAATTAAACCGATTGGGGCTATGTGAGTAGGCGATATGGTGGCTGGGTTGCCGAAGGGCGACTGAGGAGAGAAAACCTCAACGCTGACTTTTATCGGCTTTTTTATTTTAAACCCTTTTTAAAAGGGTTTTTTTATGGAGGATTCTATAATATTTATAATAAGTAAAAAAATTAGCATCTTACCTAAGAATGTATTATAATTAACTCAAATTCCTGCCACGGTAATTCAGGCCATGTCCTGCCTGGAAGCAATGCATAATCCCAAGAAAGTTAATCGTATATAGTTAATTGTTAATAGTTCATTGTGTTTTGTACTATTTACGATTCACAATTAACTATTCACAAAAACAGGGATTATGTTTAACGTTCAATTCAAACAATCTTTTTTTTATCGATTCATTTCGGTATTACTCGTTATAACTTTCAGTATAACGGGTTTAATGCCGCCGCGGATAAGCTTTGCCCAGCCGATGATCCCATTGCCCGCGCCCGGGATCATGCTGGCGCCCACACCCGGATTTGTCCCGCCTCTTCTTAAAGGCATCAAGATCGATCCCCAGAATCCACTTCATTTTGATTTCATTATTGATCTTGCCGACAACCAGCTGCAGGATGAGGCCTTGCGCCAGGAAGCTGATAGGTTGGTTAAATATTTTCTTGCCAGCTTGACAGTGCCCAAAGAAGAAATGTGGGTGAACCTTTCGCCCTATGAAAAAGACCGCATCATCCCGGAAAGTTTTGGTGTCACCGAAATGGGCCGCGACTTACTCGCGCAAGATTATATTCTGAAACAACTGACCGCGAGCCTCATTTATCCCGAGAAAGAATTGGGGGAGAAGTTCTGGAAGAAAGTGCACAAGCTGGCTTACGAACGTTTCGGCATAACGGATATCCCGGTCAACACCTTTAATAAAGTGTGGATCGTACCGGAAAAAGCGATTGTGTACGAGAACGGCGATACGGCCTTTGTCGTTGAGGCGTATTTGAAGGTCATGTTGGAAGAGGATTACGTTGCGCTGCAACAAAATTTAAACAGCGCAACGTCCCGAGCTGATCTGCCAACCAACGATGACCAGCGAGGGATTTCCGCAGAAACAAATAACCTTGGTTCTGAAATCATCCGTGAAATCATCCTTCCCGAGATCGAGAAGGAAGTGAATGAAGGTGAGAACTTCGCTAATTTGCGGCAGATTTATCATTCCATGATCTTAGCGACTTGGTTCAAGCGGACACTTTATAACCATCTTTTAAATAAGATCTACGTTGATCAAAATAAGACTGAGGGCGTTGACGTTGAGGACAAGCAGATTAAACAAAAGATCTATGAGCAGTACCTCGAGGCTTTCAAGACCGGCGTTTACAATTACATCAAAGAAGACTATGACCCGGCGACCCAAGAGATCATCCCGCGCAAATATTTCTCCGGCGGCGCCCAGATGGGGATAGCCTTAGATGCGGCAATGGTGGTTTCCAATGATCCCCGCCATGCCTTGCAGGTCAGGGATAATCTTGACCACGCCCTCATCGCCTCGGTCGGTTTAAAGCCTGAAGGCGAAGGCCTGCCCGATCAGGCGATGGTCGTCCCTACTTACCAGGGATCAATTGCGCTTATCAGCGCCGATCCCCGATTAAAAGGTTATTTGGAGGCGTATTCTTTTAATTATGATGAAAAAAGAGATGTCGGTGCGGGCGGCGCTGGAGAGGTCTTGCAACAGCTCAATGACCCGCCGGATATTTTTTATAAGACCGGCTTCAATGACCGCACGCTCAACGAAGCGCAGGCGCTGGACATCATAGGAAAGGCCGGTATCGAAGGCGTGCCGCGATTATTGTCCATCCAGGTCAATGAAAAAGGGTGGATCTTCATCAAGACGAGAGGACCGGCCCATGCTTTGACGATTGAATCGAGTATTTTCAGGAGGTTGTGGCCCCAACATCAAATAGAAGTTATTCTCAAGGCCGCGGAGATACTGAAACAACTGCACGAGCGCTCCGGTCTCGTCCATAACGACGTTAAACCGGAGCATATATTGTTTGATGATGACGGAGAGATATTTCTCATCGATTACGGCATCGCTACCGTTATCGGCCAGGAAACGGATTGGGGCGCAGATGATTATGTAGCCCCCGAAAAAGTTAAAGTGCCACGCTCCGATGTTTACGGGCTCGGCAAAACGATACGTACCGTGTTCAGTGACCAGACGGAAAGGATCTCGACAGCCGATTGGGAGAACAGCGGCTTAAAGGCGCTTATTGAAGGCATGACGGCAGAAAAGATGGAAGACCGTCCCGAAATGGACGAAGTGATCCGGCGGCTGGAGATCGCCCGCGATTATTTCGGCCCCGAACCAAAGGGCGCGATGGGCGAAGACAACGCCATGCTTAGTGACAGGTCAGAAAACGTTGCTCCCGATAACAGCATGAGTTCAAAATTCGTCAATGTGATCACCATCCAGTTCGGGGAATATCATTTTAAGCTTTTTATCGAAGACGGCCAGATCATTTTCCGGCGCTTCAACGGTGATGGGAGCCAGATGTCAAAGGGCTGGCAGCTTAAGTCCGACACCCTCTATTATTTCGGCAGAGACAGAAATGATGTAAGTCTTTACAAAATCGCCCCGCAAGAAGTTTTTATGTCCGTGATGATCGCGGCCTCAAAGACGGGGGAAACACACTTTAGGGTCGTCAACCGTTCAACGTTCGATATGAGCCTTGATTGGACAGAACCGATCGCGCATTGGTCGGAAACCGTTGCATCGAGTTTTGACCAGGCATTTGGGGAAGTCAAAAGGCAAACGGGCAGTTTTGATTATGACGAGCTCATGAACGAGGTCCGGGAACGTCTTTGGGTTCGTTCGGGAAAGAAGACAGAATTCTTCATGCCTCCTTTTGACATCACCCGGTTCATTTCCGTCAAGAACAAGATCGCGACCATCGAGGTCTATAACCAGGATGACGAGTCGATCTTTGATATTGATAAATTGCATGCGGGATACGCTCTGAGCCAAGATCCACAGATCGGCCTGGGCAAAGAGTACGGCCAGCAATTTAAGGCCCAGTTCATTAACGGGGATTCCCCGCTCTCGCGGAGCGAACTTTTTGTGTCCGTGTTGGTGGAAGTTTTCAACGCGCTGGCGTCGCTTGATCTCAACTGGAACGTGCTGGGAACGGCCGAGGACGGCTACAAGAGCAAATACAATATTATCGGTTACGCTTTGCTTGAATACGAAAGACGGTTGGCCCATCCGGCCATGGGGTTGAGGGTTTTGCTTGAGATCATCAACGATCTTCTGGCGGGCAATATAATTCTTGCTGATAGCAAGGGGGATACGGTCAACCTTCGATACTTGCGTGAACACCCGGAATCGGTTGAGCAGGTCTTAAAGCGCAGGCTGGAGCTGAACCTTGATAAACTCCTTAACAGCCGGCGTGAACCGGTTGATGGGTCTGAAGTGGCTTTGGAAAATGTGTACGGCCCCGGCGCCGAAATGCCGCTTCCCGTTATTCTGTTTTCTAAGAATTTAAGCCGGTTGACGCCCAGGCAGTGGCAGAAGATCTCCGGAGATTTCGGCCGAGAGGCCTCCCAATGGTACTACGGCGAAGAGATCAAACAATGGTTGAGCTTATATCTACTTAATAATACCGGTTTTTCCTCGAAAGAGATGGAAGATTTAAAGTTGGTGCTGATTGCCGCCCATTATGACGAATACGGCTTCCCGCGGGGGGCCGAGGCCGTTTCAGCCATTGACGAGCGGGTAAAACGGCAGATTATTGATCATCAAAGAAAATTGATCGGAGAAGGCGGGCAGGAAGACCGGGCCATGATAGGAAAGCTCATCAGAGACATCGATGATACCGATATGCTGGAGCTGCTCGGACAGCTGGCTACTGTTCCCCTGGAACAATTTGAATCGGGGAAGGCGCAAATAGGGCACGGTTATTTGACAAGTTTGTTCCATTGGGCGCAGTTGCTGGGTGGCGATATGCCCCAAAGGCTTGATGAGCTATGGCAGCAAGAACAGCCGCTTTCGCCGGTTGTATCGGAGATGGCCCGGATGCTGCGTGCCCAGGATGGCATTACGGCGACAATCGAAAACCGGAAATTGACCGTCAGGATCGAAAGCGGGTTAAAACGCCGGGTAACTTCAAGGATCCGGACGGTCTTGATCGTCGATGATGCGACGCAAAGCCGGGGGCGTCTGATGGATATCATGAATGAAGAGTTTAACGTCGTTCACGCCGAAAATGAACAGCGGGCCCTGGAGACGATCGCGGAGGACCCGTTCTCCTTTGACGTCGTTGTAGGCAAAGAGAGCTCCGCCCTTGCCATCGCCGAGGGGTTAAAAGCGTTGTCGTTGTCGATGCCCGTTATTATCGCCTCGACCTCAGATAATCTATCGGTGCCGGCCTCAGGATATCCTTATCTAAGCGCACTCAGCCTCCAAAGAAAAGGCCCCAGCATACGAAAATCGGTCAAAGAGGCCATCAAGATTATAACGATAACCGATGAAGAGGGGGCTGGGGTAAGGGATCAAGCGATGGTGGGCCGCCAGATCATTGATTCTCTTTCTTTTTTGGACAAAGACAAGGATAAAATTTTTCTGGACGTTCCTGAATTGATCGAAGGCGCCAGGATGTGGTATGAACCGCTTACTTTCACCGAGGATGGAGTCCGTTTTTTCTCAGCATTGCTTTACGGTGAGGATGTGGCGCCTGAAGGGTATCTTCTGTCGTTAGAAGGGAATACTCCGTTATTTGGAGAGCATAAAGTTATTTCTTACGGCATTATGTTTCAAAGGAAGACGGGCGAACCTCTGCTATTTGATATCTCCGAAGCTATTGTTTCTGCGGAAGAATCGTTGTCATTGAATGCCCGTATGCTGGCACAGCTCGCCATCCCGTTCCTTTACCCGGAAACGCCGGCGCCCAAACCATATGCGCAGACGATACGGTTAAAACGTACAACAAATAAAGTAGTTTTACCGATTCAGGAGCGACTAAGAAAGATATGGGGAACCAGCGGAATATTCACCATGTTTTCTATCGACAATTTTGACGTGTTTGAGACGATTGATAAACATAGTGTTGATTTTCAGACGGCCGTTCTGGATAATCCGGGCATTTTTGAAGGGAAAGACATAGGAATTATCGGTGTCGGGACAGGAATTGATCTTCTTAATGTCCTTAAGTCCGGCGCAAAAAGTGTTTGGGCAACGGACATTAATCCGATGCATGTGATGTTAGCCAACTGGAATTTTCAATTTGCTCTGGAAACGGGACAGATTCCGCCGAGCGCGGCCGCAAGCGTAAAGATTTTTTATCAGGACGGTTTCACCCGGCAGCCGGACGCGGATATTTACTTGTTCAATGCGCCTCGCGTTGTGAGTGAGGAAGAGTTTATCGATCGGGTAGAAAGAAATCCTTTGGGGCACGAATCCTTCGCGAACCATTCCTATTACATGAAAGCGGATAAGTTTTTTGAACTTTTTGGGGAACTTAAGCGTCGGCTACAGCGGCATCCTTCATTGGCGATTTGGCGGGTGTTGCTTTCCGAAGAAAGCGGGTTGGCGGATTATCGTTTAAGGGAAAAAGAAACGCGGGCGGAGGAATTCATCAGACAAAACAATTTGGAGTTTGTCCACGTGCCGCATCCGTTTAATGAAAAAGGGCATTCTAACATTTTCTACATAGGTGATCTGGGGATGCTTGATTCTTCTTTCGCGTCCGTCATGGACAAGGGGCAAAACGTTGACCGGGCGATGATGGTGAACAAAGACAGTTTCTATCAGATAGGGGATACGGTCTTTGATCATTTGTATCATGCGACGTGGACCGTCAACGCCAACGTTTTTGTCAACAACGGCAACAGTTATGACCGCCATGTTATTCTAAAAAATAACGGTAAAATCATATCAGTCGAGCGCAAACAGATGAACGGGCGGTTCGTAAAGACCCTGAATAATATCAATGAACTCCAGCATATTTATCAAGACCCCGAGTTTCATGATGTCGTCGTTGATATTTCCCGTTTATTGACGCCCTTTAACCTTAAAAGAGGGTCTTTAAGGGCGGCGTTCCTATTGCCCGGCGGCAAACGCGTGGGGGAGCTCCTTCAGTTAAGGCTTGGTAAAGACCTATCGCGTGTGGAGATGAAAGTGATTTGGGATCCTGACCGGGTAAACATCCAGGGCGTCATGTTCATCGGTTATAAGAAAAACGGTTCTTCAAAGCATGAAGAATACAACCGAAGCTTATGGCGCTGGGACGGGGAGGAATTGGAATACGTCGATTTCATGAGGGAGCTTAATGAGAAGATCAAGGCGCATCTTACGGACGCGCGGTTTGACGGAATGGAACTCGATATCACGGAGCATTTTAGCCGGAATCACTTGATATACGGGATCGTAAGGGACATGTTCCCTTTGCCCAACGGCGCCTCGTGGGGCGGCAAAAGGCGTAGCATTCATCTGGGGGGTAAATTGATACAGGTTAAAATGGTGCCGCATTTTACGGATGGCCAGCTTAAGGCTGTGAGCTTTATCGGGCTTTCTAAGAACAGGTCAAAACAGACAATCACCAGAAAGAGTTATGCGTTGTGGAACGGAACGCATTTTGAATTTCAGGACCCTGATGAGCTGATCAAGATGTTTTATAGGAATTCAAAAGGACAGAAGTCGATCACGGTCGATATCACGGAATATTTGGGGCCGGGAAAATTGAAGGCTGGCCAGATCGGCTGGACCTTTCCGTTGCCGAACGGAAAGACGTGGGACTTTCAAGAATTCATGAGGATCGGAAAGAATTTGTCGAAAGTTTTGCTTAAGGTCGACTTTTTGTCCGATGGGAACGTGAAGGGGATTACTTTTATAGGTTTCAAAAGGATCTATGAGAAAGATTATGAAATGGAGCGCAGCTATTGGGAATGGACAGGCGAAGCTTATGAATACAGGTATAAACCTGGAAACGGGGATGAGGTCAGGGAATTGTATCAAGAAACGCTGGATGTGCCGTGGAGAAAGATCGATCTCACAAAATATTTGGGCGAATCGAATTTGCGGACCGGGCAGATCCGCGTTGCCTTTCCATTGCCCAATGGTGAACTGTGGGGGGCGGACCATATAGAAAGCATGAAGATCGGCGCCGGTCTTTCCAAAGTCGAATGGGTGGTCCATTACAATACGGATGGCAGTGTTAAGGCCATGGCGTTTATCGGTTACAAAATGGTCGAAGGGCGCGAAGAAAAATACCGGGAAAGTCACTGGCTTTGGGACGGAACGCGGCCTGTGTACCAGGTCAACCAGGTCCAGCTCAGAAAAAAAGATATCGAAAATTTAATTCGAAAGGTCTATTCATCAAGCAAGTTTGACGGCGTGGCCGTTGATATCAGTGATTTTGTCGGCAAAACAGGTTTGCAGCACGGCATCTTGAACCGTAATTTCCCTCTTCCCAAAGGCAAAAGGCTGGGAAAAATGATGAACATGCGCATGGGGACAAGGATGGCCGAGCTGTCACGCCTGGAGATCATGGCGCATTATGAAGGGCAAAAAAGGCCTCAAAGTATTTCTTTGGTCGGTTACCGCGGCCTGGAAGGGCAAGAGCGAAAAGCGGCGACGACCAAATGGCGCCTCAATGAGGAAGGGATGCCTGAGTTCCAAGAGGCCCTTGCCGGAGACGCCGCGATGGTGGGGGATGGTTACGACGTAGCGCCGGGGCATTCCAAGGTTTTCGCGGGTGAGCAAATCGATGGCATGCCGGCCGCAGAATGGTTAGAGCGGCATGATGAGCTGGTCGTTAAGGGAGAGCGTCTCAAGCTTGTTCCATTGACCAGAGAGCTTCTTTTACAAGAGGCGCCGGAATTCTTACGGTTATTGAACTTGATCGCGGCGGATCAAACATTTAGTCTGCAGCAGGATGTTATTGAATTGGCCGATGACCCGAACCGTTTTGATCCCCAGCTTAGCTTTGCCGTACTTAACGAATTAGGAAAGCCGGTTGCTGTGGCCCTTAGCCATCCTAAGATTCAAAAAGGAAAAGCATACATACCGGTAAAGCCGATCAGAAGCATTTATTTTTCAAAAGTGGCGGTGGACCCATATTTCCAATGGACAGCGGTCATCTTATGGTTGTTGCATCGCCATGATGCCAATGCCGTAATGAAAGGCTATATCGATGCTTATTGGGAGTCATCACTCAAGGTCATTCCGGCTAAGCTTGGCACAGAACGTACAGATCCTTTTTATAAAAAGATCGAAGGTAATATTATAAGGCGGATGGAAGCGCGTCCTGGCGCCGAAATTCCCATGCCCTATTATATTTTCCAAAGAAATTTAGGAGAGTCAGCTCAATTATTGGCCCGCCAATTCGTCTCGGAATACAACCAGCAGCGCGCGGTTGAAGCCGTGACCGATATGGAAGTTTTAAAGCTGGCACAAAGGCTATTAAAACAAGAGATTTCAACGCATGATGATGAATATCTAAAGTCGCCGTACTATGCCGAAATTTTGAAATTGTTCGGTGCGGACAATGAAGATATCCACGATATCGTTGTACACAAGGTCAGGTCCGGCGTTTTATTGAAGATCGTCGGATATCGGATGGGAGAATTGATCCTTGCCGCACAAAAAGCGGCAGACCAATCCGACTCCGACGCTCGTCTGCCAGAGGCAGACTCGGTCGGAGTCCCGACTGAACGAAGTGAGCGTCGGGACCGGGTGATGTTAGTCAGTTTGAAGAATCTGACCCAAGAACCGGGCGAGCAGGTAGTGTCGGTCTGGGCCAAGTTGCAACAGCTTAATCGAGGCGGGACGAAACGCCTTACCAATGCGCGGCATATGTTGATCGATGAGGCGCGCCGGCCGGGATTTGGGGTTGTCAAATGGGAGGGATACCACACCGGAACGGCAGAGTTCCTGGCGCGGCAGGGATTGCTGCAAAAGGAAGGGCCTGACGGCAAAGGGCCGCAGCATGAACGGCTTGGCGCGTACCGCATGCCTTCGCTCGTCCGCAATGTCGTTTTGTCTTCCATCCACGGCAAGAATAACGACGCCTTGGAGCTGCGTTTCGAATCCCCTTATGCGGCCGATAATGCGATGGCGGCTATTGAGGAGATTCGCGAGATTATTTTAACCAAAACCGAATATGCCCATCCGGATTTTGAGATGGCGGATGTCATGTACTTTGACAGCAGCGTCCTGCCTGAGTTAAGGGAGGTCTTGGAGCGTTATCAGCCGATCGCCGCGTTGATCTTGGAGGAACTGCAGCGTATTATCGGCCAATATGATTTTTATACTCTCGATTGGGTGGTCTTTAGGTTGTTTGAGCTTAAGGAAGAGGGTTTTGTTATAACAGCGCACAATCTTCAGCGGGTCATTGAGGAGAGCATTGCCTTAATCCCACCTGAGGGGTATGAGCCGTCGATCTACGGGCCAGGCCTCTTTAAGAGCTATTTTAATTATTTGGACGGTTTCTTTAGCGGCACATCGGATTATATCGCCGGATATCTCACGAATTTGGATCGGGTTTGGGAGGGAATTGATGCCTTGGAGATCGGACCGGGCCGGGACAGCCGTATGATCCCTTGGTTGAAAGAAAAAGGCGCTACCATAACGGCTGGTGATCTTAGCTGGCGCGGGGCTCGATTGGCGCGGCGCATATACGGCGTTAAAGCCGAACGCATGGATATTCTGAAGCTGTCTGCGCTCCCTAAGAAGTTTGATGTCATTGTGGCGGCCTCTGTCTTGTACTATGCCCTGACCGATCAAGGCGGGGTGTGGTCGCAAGAAAGAACGGGGCTTTTCATCGAAGGCTTAAAGGATATATTGAAGCCCGGCGGTATTTTGGCTGCGACGTTCTACCACCGAGAGACAGATTATGGCAAGAAGGTCGACCATCGTATGCCAGCGTTTGTTAAAAAGCAATTTACGCAGGCGGGGTTTGTTATTGAAGAGGGGCACAATGGCCAGTTAGTGGTATTTCAACACGCAATAGATATGGGGCAGTCAGTTGATCATGCGATGGTGGCGGTGATGATTGTCAAAGAAGTGTTTGCTTCCGAGATAGCGTTAATTCTTGGTATTGGGATCCAGGACATTATCATTGACGATCCGGACACCCATGTTATCAGACGATTGACGGAATTCGAGGACGGGCGATATATGAGAGCGGGGGAGGAATTCACTATCGATACCTTCAAAATGGAAGAAGAGCTGACCATTAATGAGATCAGGAACAGATTAATCGCGGCGGGGATCCTTGTCCGTGATATCAGGCCTTCCGATATCGCGATCGTGGATGATGAACTTGTCCGCCTTCCAGCGGAACCCGAGCCTCCTGTCCCGGAAGAAATGATGGTTTTTGAAGAAGAAAGATTTGAGGAAATGCCGCAGCCCCGGGGCCGCGTACCCAATGCCTTTGATGACCGGGCGATGGTGGGGGATTCTTCATTAAGGAACATTAAAAGAAGTTTGGCAATCGGTTCCATTTTAGCAGGTTCTATATTGGCTCAAGAGCATGCCGGAAAACCAACGGAGACGTTAGAATTTTTGAGAGAGAAAATTGAAGTGGCGCAAACGGCAAATCCCAGCCTTATCCCGTTAATAGAAGATTTCGAACCTGCTGTGCGAGAATGGATCTTGCTTAATATTGGAGCCGCAGTATTCAGTAATGAAGAACTTAATCTATTTAATGAATATGTCAGAGGTGCTTTATACAATTTGAGCCTGCAAGAGCAAATTTTTGCTTTAGAACATATTAATATAGCGCAATGGATTCGCAGTGAAAATATTGCCTCGATAGGCTTATGGCTGGTGCCCACATTGCCTTATTTGGAGCTTTCAGGAAACACAATAGTTAATGTCCCTGGTGGTTTGAGGCTGTGGCAAGAAATGATGGGTCCACATATTACAGAAGAAAACTTGATTGAGAATATATCGTATGATTTTGAGGCAATCCAAATATTTTATTATATGGCACGTTTATCGAAAAAAAGACAGGATATTCTTTTGGAGGGATTTGACGTTGATTCGATGTATCATGCTGTTAAAGTGGATAGATCAGACATCAGTCACCGCAATGTTATCCTTCAATTGGCAGGCATTGTGCATCGCTGGACAGGGGATGAGCAAATCCTAAGAGAGGGCTTAGGCCTCATGATGCAGTATCCGCAGTATAATGTGATGTTCCAAGTGTTTGATTTGATCAATATAACCAAAATCGAGGCCATTCGACAATTCATAAGGCGCATGGAAGCCATTGATCGTATAGAGGATAGACAACGGCAGTCTGTGTATTTGCAACATTTTCAAGGAGCGGTGTATATTTTGTCGAAGATTAGTAAGAATAATTTATTTTCGGTTGTTGAGAGTGAGCAGTTATTTTTGAGTTTGGTTGGAGTGGAAAACCTTGATGGGTACCAAAGCTGGTTGCAGCGGGAACTTGTCCCACGTCTTCGAAATCGTTTAGGGGCCTATCCGGCTTATAGCCAGGAATTTATTGATGGATTAACTGATCAAGATATTTTGATTTACGCGCTCCTGGATTATCACCAAGCAGGCCGATATTCTGTATCCGTTCAAGCGGAAGCGGATCGAATTAATGCTATCCTTGTGCAGCAAGACATAGACAAAGATGATTTGGGAGAATTTTTACTTGGGTTATCTTATGCCAAGAATCTCCAATTCTTTGATAATTCATACTTAAGACAATTGCCTAATGGTTTGATCAAGAGACATGTCTGGTTTCCCTATTTTGGTTCGCCCTGGTCAGGAGGAGGTTTTGCAACATATGAAGAGGGTGTGCCTCCTTGGGCCGGCGGCAATATAACGGAGCCGACAGTAACGGGTGGTTTATTTCTCTTAGGAAGTGAACTTTCGCATCTTTACGAATATATGATCTTTGAACGCCATGGGATTCCCTATCGAGATTCCACCGCACATAATCCAGAAATCAGCGATCGCTTAGGGTTTGTTTTTATGAGTCGTCCTTCTTCAATAAATCTGTTCACACAGAGTCTAGCGGTCGTTAATCACCGCGTTGAATTGGCTAAGGAGGTTTTAACAGCGCGCGGTCTTAATAACAGGGTCGTCCGGTCTTATTTGGTTCGCATTCTTGGTAACCGTAGGTCGGATCAAGTCATTGCTCAATCAGGAATCAGCATGGAGAATGTTATTACCGTATTGACACCTTCAGAGCTGTATTATCTTGGAAAATTATTTGAACAGGAAAGAATTTCTCGAAATACCGAAAATAAAAAGAAATTAGAGGACATGGAGCATGCTTTAATTGTCTCGGGAGAAACGCCGGAATCTATACAGAAGGATATCGATCAGGTAATAGGGGTATCGGCCAAAGAAATTCTTCTTAGCCACTCCAACTATCTGAGTGATGAAATCTTAAGGCCATATGAACAGCAAGAAGGAGCACATTTAATAGGGACTAGAATTTCAGCTGACTTAAATATACAGTTGGCTTTGCTGATGTTCAATCAGGATATCTCGTATGGAGCCCTTTCTTATATTCATGGTAAAGCGTTTAGGTATGTTATTGAAAATGTAGGAAGAGAAACAAATTGGTCAAGGTATGTTGAGGCGATTCGGTCTATAACGCAGGAAGATATCTTGGGTTGGTTTGAGGAATTAAAGGAAGAGGGGTTAATTATTGAAAGAGGAGCAGGGAATGACCGGGCCCGCCCAATGGGCGAGGCCTCTCTCGGCGGAGCCGAGAGGCGAGCGGTCACTTCGGAAAACAGGTCTGACCGGGCGATGGTGGGGGCGCGAGGTTTTGATGAATTAAATGAAGATAATTCAGCAGAAGAAGCGGTAGAGGTTGCCATAGCAGCCGGTGTACATATAAGACCAGCTGAAAGAATAATTGAGTTGATGCATAGATACCCTGGTAATTCCTTAGTTTTAGGTGTTGGCGGTGAGTCAGAAGTTATCAGTGAAGTAACAGATATAATATCATTAGGGCTTGTAAGAGGGGATCAAGTGGTTATTAAGGTTGACGGACCTCAAGCAAGAGATTTGTTGGAAAGAATCGTGAAAATCCTAACGATTGACGAGTATGGATGGGATCTGGGCATGGGAACGGAAGTCGATGATGAGGCGATGGTGGCCCGCCCGCCAGAGGCGGGCGAGGTCTCGCCAGAATCGGAGATTCTGGCTGAGGGTAAAGATGTCGGCGGTATTGATATGAACCCCGACATGCTGGAGCTGCAAACGCAGGGGCAGGGGATGGATCTACAGTTCGATCCCGCCATTCTTGAGACCATGCCGATCACAGGGTTTACCCCGATCATTTATTCCATTACGCCGGTCACGAACCTTCCTCTATTATTAGGCATAGCTGATGATGAACCGCAACCGCTGGCGGAAGGGAACGGCCTCGGTTTTGAATTATCAAAAGCGATTAGACAAGAAAAGGTTATCAGGACATCAGGATACCAGGATATCAGGCTTATTCCTGATAACCAGATACCCTGATAACCCGATTTCCTAACATTCTTTCCCGATTAATTTCCTTCCCTTTTCTCTTCTTATGTTATAATTAGCCCATTATGAGCGGCAAATTTATCCGTGTTTTTAAAGAAATCGACCTCCACGCCATCAAAAAGCAATTGCTCATCTACGGCGATGTTTCCGGCCAATGCGCCAACTGCGATCACATCGATATCAAATTAAACGAACCGCTTTGTCCCAACTGCAAAACTGAATTTAAATACGTTAGCTTTCGTAACATCAGATCCCACTGGCCCAAGCTGGCCAAGCTCGCTGCTGAGAAGCCCAGTGTCACGGTCATTGATTTTGATGATTACAAGATGAATTTGGGGAAGATGAAAGCGGAGGATTTGTTTAAGGATTGAATCGTAGGGGCAGGCCTTGTGCCTGCCCGAGGATGGGCAACCGTAAAGGTTGCCCCTACGTTTATAAACAAATGATAAATAACGAACGTTTAATTAAAACATTACAAAAATTAATCTCCTACAACACGACCAACCCTCCGGGCCTTGAATGGGATTGCGCCAAGTGGATCGAGAAGTACATGCGCTCCCTCGGGCTTGATGTCAAGACCTACACGTACGCCAAAAGGCGGCCGAATGTCATCGCCACGTTAAGAGGGAGTTTGCCGCGCAAGCAAGCGTCACAGGGAGCTATGTGCATTACCCCGCATTTTGATATCGTCCCCATCGGCAAAGGATGGAAATATGATCCCTTCGGCGGAAAAATCGTTAAAGGGAAACTCTACGGCCGCGGGGCCTCCGATGACAAAGGCAACACCGCCAGCTGTCTTGAAATCATGCACAGCATGGTCGAAGACGGCTTTAAGCCAAGGCATGATATCATCATGGCGGCCACGGTCGATGAGGAAACCGGGAGCGATTACGGCATCATCCCTTTATTAGAGAAGAGAGTGTTGAAGCCTCAGGTCTGTGTTGTGATGGATTCGGCCGAATATGATGCTATTGTGGCGCAAAAAGGGTTGCTTCATATCCGCATCCAGATTTTCGGCAAGAAAGCCCACGGCGCGTACAACTGGCAGGGCGTCAACGCCATCGAGCAGGCCAGCCAGATCATCAATCAATTGAAGCAAATAAAATTCAAATATAAGAAACATCCGCTGTTAAGAGGCCCGACCATCAATATCGGCACCATCCATGGCGGGGACAAGGTCAACATGGTGGCGGATTTTTGCGAATTTTCGGTCGATACGCGTTATACGCCGGATATGAAGTTTGCCGGTATCATAAAGCTTTACAAAAAGATCATTGAAAGCGTCACCAAAGAATACAAGATCATCATCGATGACCACCAGTTGCCTTACCAGCTTGATCCTAAGCACCGGGCGGTCAGCTTATTTTTAAAGACCGCCAAGAAGATGAAATGTCCCGCGCATCTCAAAGGCAGCGAGGGCGCGACCGTCGTCACCTTTTTCCAGCACCACAACATCCCCGCCTTCGCCACCGGCTGGGCGGCCGAGGGCACCGCGCACACGACCGATGAATATATTTACGTCAAGGACATGTGCAAGGGCACAAGGCTGCTGGAAGAGTACATCAAGGCGTATGATCGAAGATGATACGAAGCCGAATATCTTTCTTAGCGTTGATCGTTTTGCTGTCTTCCAGCTCTTTTGCCGCCGTCTTCGTCCCCGGTGAGACCATCACCTACCAGATCAAGAAAGCCAACTTAACGGTCGGGAAAGTCATTGTCCGCTATCACGGCATAACACCGCTGGAAGGCCGGGATTATATCCTGGTCACGGTCGATACGGCTGCGCTTCGCATGCGCGATACCGAGAAGATCTATCTGGACCCGCAATCGTTCTATCCGGCCATTATCGAGCGCGACATCGACATGTGGGGAAAAAAGGAGAGCATTACCGAACGTTACAGGGAAGACGGGTACGTGCGTATCATAAAAGTCGCCAAGGGAAAGCGGGAGGCCTTCGAGATCAAAAAGCCTCAGAGGCTGGATAATATTTACGCGTTCATATACCGTTACAGGGTTTCCGGGCAGTTTAAACCCGGAGAGAAGCTTGAGATGACCTTGCCGACAAAAGATGTCATGATCGGGTTTGCCGGTCGGGAAAAAATAGAGGCGGTTGGCCAGGAACATGAAACGTATTACTTGGAAGGCAACGACAAAGATTATCAGATTTGGTTCGATACAACTGAACGCAGGATCCCTTTGCGCATCAAGGGCTCGGTCGGTTTCGGCAAGACGTCTTTGGTCATGGAAAGTTATGCCCCTTAAGTTTTCAGGATGTGCTATACTGGTTTTGAATTTTAACCTTTAACGTGGGAGGAGAGGCATGATTCTCTGGATCTTATTAGGTTTGATAGTTGTTGCCATGATATGGGCCATCGGCGTTTACAACCGGCTCGTGCAATTGCGCGAGAACGTGAAAAACGGCTGGTCGCAGATCGATGTGCAGCTCAAACGCCGCCACGACCTGATCCCCAATTTAGTGGAAACGGCCAAAGGCTATATGGCCCATGAGAAAGACACGTTGGAAAAGGTCATTAAGGCGCGCCAACAGGCCATTAATGCGAGCGACCTCAAAGACCGCCAGCAGGCCGAAAACCTTTTGACGAGCACCTTGCGTAGCCTTTTTGCTGTTTCGGAGCAATATCCCAATCTCAAGGCCGACCGGCAGATGATGCAGCTTCACGAAGAATTGACTACGACCGAAAATAAGATTACCTTCGCCCGGCAATATTACAACGATGAGGTCAACCGGCTCAACACAGCCGTCCAGTCTTTTCCCGCGAACGTGATTGCCGGCAGTTTTAATTTCAAGAAAAACGACTTCTTTGAGATCGAAGACGCGGCCCAAAAAGAAACGCCGAAGGTCAAATTCTAAATAATGTAGGGAACGGTTTGAAACCGTTCCCTACATTCAAAAGATGCCGTATTCGTTCACCCAAATCGAGGAAGACAAAACCCGTACCATCGGTTTTGTCTTTTCCTTTTTAATTCTTTTTTATTTTCTCGCCTTTTGGGGCATTGCGATGGTTGTGGCCAATGCCATCGCCTACAGTGAGATCCCCACTTATGAGCAGCAGTCCTTTGTGTTCTTCTTCCTGGATTTTCCAACGACCCTTATCATTTTAGCCATCGCTTGTGTCGTTGGCTACGGCCATTGGAGCTACACCACCAGCAATTTGATCAAAAAAATGCTCGGCGTTCTGGGGGCGGAGAAACTTAATGAAAAGGACACGTATCATCAGATGTTCCGTAACATTTTGGATGAAGTTTCTGTGGCCACGGGCGGGGTAAAGATCGAAGGGGTAATCATTCCAACGATGGCCATGAACGCCTTTGCGCTTTCCGATTTTGAGGGACATCATGTGCTCGGGACCACCGAAGGTGTTTTGGCCCGATTATCCCGCGCTCAGATCGAAGCGATCGTGGGCCATGAAGTGGCCCATATCGTCTCGCGCGATTGTTTGGCGACGACCGTGACCAGCTCCATTTTTGCCCTTTACGGCGGCCTTTTGAAGGGGATCGAACTGATGCTTCGGGGCAGCGGCCGGCGCAGTTCTTATTCATCCCGCGGGCGCGGTAGCGGAGGAGGGGCCGTTGCCGTTATTTTATTGATCTATATTTTGTTATTGCTGACAAAATTTTTAAGCCATTTGGTGCGGATGTTCATTTCGCGCCAGCGCGAATACCGGGCGGATGCCATTTCGGTCCGTTTAACACGCGATCCGTTAAGTTTGGCGGAAGCGCTTTACGCCATTGCCTATCATTGGCGCGGGCAAGAATTGACCGCTCAAGAAATGGAAGCTATTTTTATCGTTAACCCGCAGTATGCCTATTTGGATGAACATGAAGGCATTTTCGCCGAGCTGTTTTCCACGCATCCACCGGTTGAGAAGCGTTTAGGCATTCTTTTGGAAATGGCTCATGCGGATGTCGAGCAGCTGGTGCAGGGTGTAAAAAAATTAGAGAATAAACCCAGAACGCAAGTGCCCGAAGCCGTCGGCATCGACACCAAGTGGATGGTCCACAAAGATGGCCGGTGGCAAGGGCCTTTTGAGCTGGTCCAGATGGCCACCTTTGATTGGATCGAGCCGCAAACCTGGATCAAGCGCTTGGATGAAGATAAAGTCAAACCGGCGTACGAAGATCAAGCCTTGGCCGGCGTCCTCGGCCACAGCGATGAAATGAAAGAAGCGTCGGAAAAGTGCCCGCGTTGCCATCTGGCGCTTTCCAAAGTCTATTATGAAGGCGTAGAGCTTGAAAAATGCCCGTTCTGTCACGGCGTTCTGGTCCATGAGAATGACGTTAAGCGTATTATCATCCGACAGGATGTCGGTTTCTCCGAGAAGGTCAAGCATATTGCCGAAACGATCAAGAAAACGGCTGATATGTTTATGGCGCCGGCTATCAAAAGGAACCCGCAGACGCTATTTACATGTCCCAAATGCAACCATCCCCGCAATAAAATGCATCGGATGTTTTATACCGAGGTCTACAAGGTAGAAATGGACCGATGTTTCGCTTGCGGTTCCATCTGGTTTGACCATGATGAACTGGAAGTGCTCCAGTATTTGATAGAGGAAGCCACGACACGAGCGTAGGGACAGCACAATGTACTGTCCCTACGATGGGTATGAAAGATTGACATACCCATAATTTTATGTTCCAATAGGAATTCAATTTTAGGAAGTGATATGAATAAATTACCCGATAAAAATGGCCATTTCGGTCCCTTCGGCGGGCGGTTCGTCCCTGAGACGCTGATGGCGCTTCTGGACGAACTGCAAAGGACGTTTTCTGCCCTCAGGAAGGACAGAAAATTCCATCGGGAGTTGGATTATTATCTGAAGGAATACGCCGGCCGGCCCACGAGTTTGTATTACGCGAAACGTCTAAGCGAGCATGTGGGAAGGCTTAAAGTGTATTTAAAACGCGAGGACCTACTCCATACGGGTGCGCACAAGATCAATAACACCTTAGGCCAGGTATTGATCGCCAAGCGCATGGGCAAGACCCGTATCATCGCCGAAACCGGCGCCGGCCAGCACGGTGTGGCGACCGCAACCGCAGCTGCGCTTATGGGGTTGCAATGCGAGATCTACATGGGAGCGCAGGACACCAAGCGCCAAGCGCTTAATGTGGACCGGATGAAGCTTCTGGGAGCCAAGGTCATTACCGTCACTTCGGGATCGCAGACACTTAAAGACGCGATGAATGAAGCCATTCGCGATTGGGTCACCAATGTTCAGAACACATTTTATATTATCGGCTCCGTGGCCGGCCCGCATCCGTATCCTTTGATGGTGCGCGAATTCCAATCGGTCATCGGCCGTGAAGCCCGAAAGCAATTTTTGGCCAAAGAAAAGAAATTGCCGGATTATCTGCTGGCCTGTGTCGGCGGCGGCAGTAACGCGATGGGGCTGTTCCATACTTTCTTCAATGACAAGAGAGTAAAAATGATCGGAGTTGAGGCGGCCGGGCTGGGATTGCAATCAGGCCATCACTCGGCGCCGTTGGCGATGGGGGAGATCGGCGTCCTTCATGGGAGCAAATCAGATCTGTTACAAACGCGCGACGGCCAGATCAAAGTAGCGCATTCGATCGCGGCCGGGCTGGATTATCCCGGTGTCGGGCCGGAGCATTCGTACTATAAGAAAATTAAACGGGCGCAATACGTTTCAATTAATGATAAAGAAGCTATTGAAGGACTTAAGCTGTTATCGAGGACGGAAGGGATCATCCCGGCGTTGGAAACGGCCCATGCGATCGCGTATTTAGAAAAGTTGGCGAGGAAGGTAAAAGGAAAGAAAACGGTCATTGTTTGTTTGTCCGGTAGAGGTGACAAGGATATGAATTCGATAAAGGATTTGATGTAGGGGCAGGCCTTGCGTCTGCCCGATAACGGGCAACCATAAAGGTTGCCCCTGCAGGATTAATTATGAATCGTATTACCAAAAAATTTAATGAATTAAGAAAACGACGGGAAAAAGCCTTCATCGCTTTCATCACCGCAGGCGATCCGTCCCTTAAAGCTACCGAAGCATTGGTCATTGCCTTCGAAAGAATCGGCGTGGATATTGTTGAGCTGGGCGTGCCATTTTCCGATCCGTTGGCGGACGGGCCGACCATTCAGGCATCCTCGCAACGGGCGTTAGGCAAAGGCGTTACGTTAGATAAGATCTTTCAGCTCGTTTCCCGTATCCGGCAAAAGAGCAATATGCCGATCGCGCTCATGACGTATTTCAATCCTGTTTTCCATCGTGGCGAAGAGCAGTTCATAAAGAAGGCAAGATCAAGCGGCGTGGATGGCGTCATCATTCCCGATCTGCCCCCCGAAGAAAGCCATAAACTAACTCAAGCAGCTAGAAAGAATGATCTGGCAACGGTATTTTTTATTGCACCGACAACTACCAAGAAACGCATGCAGCTCATCGCCAAGGCGTCAACCGGGTTCATTTACTACGTTTCTTTGACCGGCGTCACCGGAGCGCGCAGCAAGCTTCCCGAAACCATTAAAAGCCAAGTACGTTTGGCCAAGCGCTTAACGGCTAAACCAGTCTGTGTGGGGTTTGGCGTTTCGACCAAAGAGCAGGTGCGCGCTGTCGCCAAAATCGCTGACGGCGTTATAATCGGCAGTGCCATCGTCAATCAGATCTATAAAACCCGTGGGTCGGTTAAAAAAGTTTCTGCATTTGTCGATCAGCTTATGAAAGGCCTTCGTTAATGTATAAAAAAGAAATTCTCCCCAATGGCTTAAGAATCGTTTCCCACGAAATGAAAGATCGCGATAGTGTCGCCTTAGGCTTCTGGTTCAATGCCGGCGGCCGTTACGAAGAGGACCACATCAAGGGCGCCGCGCATTTTTTGGAACACATGGTCTTTAAAGGAAGCCAAAAGTATGCCTGCGAGGAGATCAAGCAATTGATCGAAGGGGTCGGTGGCTCACTGAACGCGTTTACCGCTGAGGAGCAAACGTGCTATCATGCCAAGATCCCGGCCAAACATTTCGATCAGACTTTTGATGTCTTGGCCGACATGGCGTTTTTCCCTAATATGAAAACCGAGGAACTCAATAAAGAGAAGACCGTCATCATGGAAGAGATCAAGATGTACCATGATATCCCTCAATACCATGTGATGGAACTGCTGGATGGATTGGTTTGGCCGAACCATCCGTTGGGCAAAAGCTTGGCCGGGACGGTCGAAAGCGTCGGCTCAACGACCAAAGAGAACCTTTCGGATTTCCATAAGACGTATTACGGCGCCGGTAACGCGGCAATCGTGGCCTGTGGCAAGATCTCCCACACCAAGCTTGTTCAGGCGGCCAAAAGAAAACTGGGTCGCGCGGCCGGTTCCGCGGGTAAAGGATTTATCAAAGCGGTCAATGCCCAGAGCGCCCCCCGGTTAAATCTGCACAAAAAAGATATCGAGCAGATGCATTTGGCATTGGGGATGCTGGGCTACAACCAATTTCAGAAGGAGCGCTACGTTTTAAGCCTGTTAAGCGTCATTTTAGGCGGGAACATGAGCAGCCGCCTGTTCGTCGAGGTGCGGGAAAAGCATGGGCTCGCGTATTCGATCTCCAGTTACAATAAACCGCTGGCCGATACCGGCATTTTTCTCATCAAGGCGGGCGTTGATAATCAAAGGCTCACGCAAGCGCTGGGGCTGATATTGAAGGAGCTGGAGAGGATCAAGGCGGCGAATGTCGGGCAGGAAGAATTTAAAAGGGCCAGGGAATATGTCATAGGCCAAATCCTGTTAGGTTTAGAAGACACAATGGAACATATGATCTGGATGGGGGAAAGCCTCATGAGCCGCAACCGCCTACATACGAGGCATGAGGTCGTCAATGAACTCAAGAAGATAACGCCATCGGATGTGCGGCGCGTTGCCAAGCATATCCTCGATCCCAAGCGTTTTAACCTGGCCTTGATCGGCCCGCTGACGAACGATCAGGAAAAAGAAATTCATTCGTTATTTGGGATTCGCAATTAAATGAATCAGTTTCAGCTTTTTTGGTTTGACAACTTAAATTTATTCAGTTAAACTCAAGGACAATATTTAACAATCAACCGTAGGAGGAAACACATGGCAGAATTATCATTCTATGATGTAAAGACCAAGAAAAAATTCAACACCTCAGACTTTACCGTAAAGCAAAAAGGCGGCCGCTTTTTCGCCATTGCCAAGTCTCCTACTGGAACTCACGAATGTTGGCGAGTTCTCGGTAAAGACCAAGCCGAAAAATTAAAGAAATAAGATTTTCCATCTTCCGAAATTATGCTATAAAAATAATAGCAGACCGAGAAGGTTTAAAAGGTATAGCCATCAGCCATTGATATTCTTGCGTGGAGAGGGTGCCTGCTATTAAACAAGCTTCCATCAGTTCAAGAAATATCACCAAATCAATCGCAAAGTTTGCTTCAGATAAGAAGGCAGAGGATATCGTTGTTCTTGATATGCGTAAGCTCATAAACTTTTGCGATTATTTTGTCATCTGCTCCGGCACTTCCGACCGTCATGTGGGTGCCATTGCCGATCATATCGAAGAAGAATTGAGCAAGCGGGGCCACCGTATCAAAGCCACTCTCGGCATGCGTAAATCCAACTGGATCGTTTTCGATACCGGGGATGTCGTCACCCATATTTTCCAGAAGCAGGTCAGGGAGTTCTATAATCTGGAAGGGTTATGGCAGGAGGCTAAAGCGATTAACTGGGAATAGATTCACCCATTTTCGTACTTCGTCTTTCGTACTTCGTACTTCGCATTTGGGAATCTTCACGATGTACGATGTACGAAGTACGAGGTACGAAATATGTTAAACGATTTCAAGAAACAACTTCAAGCTCACCTTCAAGGCCTTGTTCAAGAGACCTATCCTGCTCTAATAATTCCAGAGATAAGATTAGAAACACCTGCAAATAAAGCCCATGGAGATCTTTCCTGTAATTTTGCTTTAATTTCATCCAAGCAACTGCAACAGCCTCCTATTGTCATCGCTGAAAAGTTTAGTGGAGTCATTTCAGGTTCTTTTGCTAATACTGTTCTTGCAGCGGATGTGGCTAAAGTCGATTTCATAAAGCCGGGTTTTATTAATTTTTATCTTACGTCGCATGCGTTAAGTGGTATTCTCACACAAATATTCAAAGAGGGGGACGCGTACGGCCGCAGCCAGGTCGGCGCAGGCAAGAAAGTACAGATTGAATTTGTCAGCGCCAATCCGACCGGGCCATTAAGTGTGGCTCATGCCCGCCAGGGAGCCGTGGGGGATGCCTTGGGGAATATCTTAAGGTTCGTTGGTTTTGATGTGACGAAAGAATATTACGTCAATGACGAAGGCAACCAGATCAATATCTTAGGCCAATCGCTCAAATCGCGCGCGTTGGAAATCCTTGGTGAGAAGATTACTTTCCCGGAAGATCACTATCAGGGCGAATACATCAAGGACATGGCCCGCATTTTCATGGAAAAAAATAAGGTATCTTCCGTTGATGGTTTAAAGAAAAAAATCGATGCAGATTTCATGCATTTTGGCGTCAATTATTTGATGGATATCATCAAGAAGGAGTTGGAAGATTTCGGCGTCCACTTCGATGTGTGGTCGTATCAATCGAAGATCGCGACCAAAAAGAACATTGAGGCTATTCTTGATTATCTAGGGGAGAAGGGCTTTATTTATGAGAAAGACAGTGCTTTGTGGTTTAAGTCAACCGATTTTGGCGATGACAAAGACCGCGTCCTTGAGAAAAGCGACGGCAGTTACACCTATATAACGCCGGACATTGTGTACCATAAAAATAAATTTGAACGCGGTTTTGAAAAAGTCGTCAATATTTGGGGGCCGGACCATCATGGGTACATCCCGCGGCTGACGGCGGCGGTTGAAGCGCTGGGGAAAGATCGCGAGGCGCTCAAGGTGCTCATTGTTCAACTGGCCACCATTTACCGTGACGGGAAAGAGCTCTCCATGTCAACCAGGCGAGGCCAGTATATCAGTTTAAGGGAAGTCCTTGATGAGGTCGGATCTGATGCGGCCCGGTTTTTCTTTATGATGCGCCATATCAGTGCCCATTTGGAGTTCGATCTGGACCTGGCTAAAAAGCAGACGCCTGAGAATCCCGTTTATTATGTTCAATATGGGCATGCGCGGGTGTATAGTATGAATAAAAAGGCGAAAGAAACGGGCGTTAAGATCTCCCAAGATAAATTCGATTTGCTCAATGAAGAAGAGGAGTTGGATTTGATCAAGAAATTGGGCTATTTTCCCGATACGCTTCTGGCGTGTTACGCCCAATGGGATCCTTATCCGCTAGTTAGCTATCTTCAAGAGTTGGCATCCGTTTTTCATCGCTTCTATGACAAACATCGCGTGATCAGTGACGATGTGAACCTTTCCGCCCAACGCCTTGGGCTTGTCAACGCATCGCGCATCGTTATCGCCAACGGCTTGAAATTATTAGGGGTCAATGCCCCGCAGCAAATGTGATATGCAAAGAATCTGGTCCTTTAAAGATCCGAACCCTCAAGCGCAACGCGAGTTAAGCGACGGTTTAAAGATTCATCCTATCGTTGCCCAGCTTCTTATTAACCGTAATATCACGGACAGGAAAGAGGCCGAGCAGTTTCTTTGCGCTGATTTATCCCATCTGCATGATCCTTTCCTTATTAAAGATATGGAAAAGGCCGTGGCGAGGATCCGCCACGCCCAAAAAAATAAAGAGAACGTCCTCATTCACGGTGATTACGACGTAGACGGCGTAACTTCATCGGCCATGCTTTATGAGCTTTTGACAGCGATGGGCATCAATGTCCTTACACATATCCCTCACAGGATGGATGACGGTTATGGATTAAATCATGGTATCGCCAAAATAGCCAAAGCTCAGGGCGTGGGGCTTTTGATCGCCGTTGACTGCGGCATTACGGCCTATGATGAAGTGGAAGCGATCAAGAACGAAGGCATTGATGTCATCATCATCGACCACCATGAGCCGGCGCATAAGCGCATTCCGAAGGCGCTCGCCATCATTAATCCCAAGCAAAATGATTGTAATTATCCTTTTCGTGACCTGGCATCCGTAGGCCTTGTTGCCAAATTAACGCAGGCCATGACCGGAACGATCGATCCGGAAATCCTGCATATGGCGGCGCTGGGGACCATTACGGACGTGGCGCCTCTTCGCGGAGAGAACCGTATTTTTGTGAAAGCCGGGCTTCCCACCATCTCTCAAACGAAGAACATAGGGCTTCAGGCGTTGATGGAAGTGGCGCGCATCGATGGCAAAAAGAAGATCAGCCCGTACCATGTGGGTTTTATTTTAGGCCCGCGCATCAATGCCGCCGGGAGGATGGATACGGCGCACACGTCGTTAGACCTTCTTTTAGCCAAGGACCCCATCAAAGCTTTAGCGCTGGCGAAAGCTTTAGAACGGCATAATAACGCCCGCCAAAAAACGCAACGGGAGATCGTCCAGCAGGCGCTGGAGATGATCGACCAGGAGATCAATTTTAATAATGAGAAAGTGATCGTTTTAAGCCGTGAAGGATGGCATAAGGGGGTTTTGGGAATAGTGGCGTCGAAGATCGCAGAGCGGTATTACCGCCCGGCGGTTGTGATCTCCTTGGAAGAAGGGATAGGCACGGCCTCGGCCAGGAGCATTGAAGGGTTTCATTTGCATGATGCCTTGGCCAATTGTTCGGATTGGCTGGAGCAATTCGGTGGCCATGAAGGCGCGGCAGGCTTAACCATCAAGGAAGAAAATATCGATCCGTTCCGCCGCGGGATCAACAAACTCGCTGACCGGCTTCTGGAGTTGAAGAAATTAACTCCAGTTCTCGCCATTGATTGCGAGATCCCTTTGAATACGGTGAATATGGAATTGGCGCAGATTGTCGAGTCCATGGAGCCGTTTGGTGAGGCCAATCCGGCGCCCATCTTTTGTTCACGCAAGCTTGATGTTGTCGGCTATCCAAGGATCATGGGTCGGGATACGTTGAAGTTTTGGGTGACGGACGGGCAAACATCGATCTCGGCGGTCGGTTTCGGTATGGCGGATGAGGCGGATCTGATCAGGCAAGGCAAACCGATTGATTTGGCTTACGAACTGGCTATCGATGATTGGAATAAAGCGCCGGAAACGCAGTTGAAGTTGAAAGATATCAGGTTAAGCGAATGAAAGTGGGTTGTTTGTTAATCGTAAATAGTTAATAGTGAATAGGGAAATCGGACAACATCGCACTATTAACCATTAACCATTAACTATTAGCTATTAACGAAATTTACGCTTTTACGATTTTTCCGGCTTTGATGCATCCGGTGCAGACGTTGACGCGCTTGACAGTGCCTTCCAAGCGGATTTTGATCTTCTGAAGGTTGGGTTTAAAGACGCGCAGGGTTTTACCGACGATTTTAGAGCCGGCCCCACCGGTACGTTTGATCTGACCACGTCTTTTGTATTTATTTCCGGGAATCGATCCCTTGCCACAAATAATGCATACTTTCATGCCGCTCACCTATTTATTATTTTAAGTTAAATCTTGAAAACAAGTATACTCATTATCCCTGCGATGTCAAGAGTTAAGTCTGTGGTAAATAATCAATAAATTTGGTGTGCCGGCCGATAAAATTTGTTAGATTGAATAATCTGTATTTCCTTAAAATTAAGCCATGAATTTAACCGCAAACTCTCTTAATCTTTCCAGGTTTCAGTCGCGAAGCTTCGTTCCCAAAGACGTGGACCTTCAAAACCCCCAAACTGTTGAATTACTGTACCAACGGCTTCTTGAGCGGCCCATGGCCTCTACCAAAGATTTGGAACGTTGGCTGTTAGAGCGCAGCGAACTGGATGCCGTCCTTAGTCAGGAGGGGGCGATCGTTTATATCCTGATGACCTGCCAGACCGATGATGCCAAGCGCACTGACGCGTACAAGAAATTTATCGAAACGATCGAGCCGATCATCAAACAAATGGACGATAAGTTGAATAAAAGATTTTTTGAGGCGGCGAAAGAGCATCCTCTCGATAAAAAGCGTTACGGCGTTTATGAGCGTGAGATAAAGAACGAACTTGAACTCTTCGTAGAGGAAAACGTCGCTTTGTCAACGCAAGAAGAGCTTTTGGGCCAGGAATACCAGGCCATTTGCGCCGCGATGACGATTTCATTCAAAGGGAAGGAGCATACGCTGCCCCAGATGGGCAAGTATCTGGTCGAGCTTGACCGCGGCCTTCGCGAAAAGGCGTGGCTGAAGTCAGCCCATCGGCGGCTCAAGGACAAAGGCAGGCTGGACGATCTGTTTGGCCGGATGCTCAAGCTGCGTACTCAGATGGCCAAGAACGCGGGATTTGACAATTACCGCGATTACAAGTTCAAAGCCCTGGGGCGTTTTGATTATACGCCGCAGGATTGTAAGCATTATCATCAAACAATCGAGCGCATCGTCGTTCCGCTCATGGGGCGGATCCTTGAGGAGAGAAAAAAGAAAATGAAACTCGATGCCTTGAGGCCATGGGACCTGGCCGTTGATCCGGCGGCGCAACCGCCGCTTAAGCCCTTTGAGCGCGTCGAAGAATTGGTCGAAGGCTGCAAGAAGATATTTTCGGATATGGACGAAGAATTGGGCGCGCATTTCGCTTTGATGGCGGATGAAGGCTTGCTGGACCTGGAAAGCCGCAAAGGCAAGGCGCCCGGCGGCTACCAGCACGCGCTGCACGAAGCGCGGCTTCCTTTTATTTTCATGAACGCGGTCGGCCTGGATTCGGATATGCGCACCCTCCTTCATGAAGCCGGCCATGCGTTCCATTCGTTGGCCTGCCGCCATGATCCGTTGTTCGACTACCGGCACGGGCCCATGGAATTCAATGAGGTCGCGTCCATGGCCATGGAGATCTTGCCCGATGAGCGGATCAGCGTTTTTTATAATGAAGAGGAAACGGACCGCTCGATCAGCGATCATTTTAAAGATGTCGTTTTTACGCTTGTTTGGGTGGCCATTGTAGATTGTTTTCAGCACTGGCTCTATGAAAATCCCGATCATACGCCGCAACAGCGCAGTCAGGAATGGATTCGTATCCGCTGGCGGTTCGGTTCGGGGTATGTGGATTGGCAGGGGCTGGAATCCGAGCATGAATATCTGTGGCACCGCCAGCTGCATATTTTTGAGGTGCCTTTTTATTATATCGAATACGGCATTGCTCAGCTGGGGGCGTTGCAGTTATGGCTGACAGCCAAGAAAGATCCGAAGAAAGCCCTCGGCCATTACAAGAAAGCGTTGGCGTTGGGCGGCTCCAGGACCATCCCTGAGCTTTATGAGGCCGCTGGCATACGCTTTGATTTTTCCGAGAAGACCATTGCTCCCTTAATGGAGGCTGTTATGGAAGAATGGCGGAAAAAAACCTGAATTTTTAATGCCCTCCTAAGAGGATGTGTTATAATACCCCTGGTTCAATGAAAAAATGATTAAAAATTCAATAAAAAGCCTGATTTTATTCTTATCGGTGAGCTTGGCTCTGTTGATAGGGTCTTCTTACGCCCATGCCCTTAAAGGCGTCATCGCAACTCCCGAGGACGTTACCCGGCTTAAGAGCGACGTTCTCGAAGGGAAGATTCAGATCGGTAAAACCCGCTTGCAGGACATCCAAAAAGACTACGGAGATGCTCCCAATATCCTTGATGATGATAAAAGGATCACTTACGATTATGAAGATCTACGCCTGATCTTCGAGCGCAAACGTGTTTGGAAGGACTGGGAGTACGACACCTTTAAGAAGACAGTCTATACCAAAAGCGTCGATGATCTGCGTTTTGACTTGGAGAGCAAGGAATTGATAGGAGAGAACATTACGTATACCATGATCCAAAGAAAATACGGCGAGCCCACCGAATCCTACGAAACCGACGACGATGGAAATCTTTCTGTATATTATTACGGGGATATTAAAATGGTTTTTGAAAATATTGTTTCCATACGCAGTTGGCGAGGAGCTAATTTGGGAGGGACGCAAATAACAGAATTAACAGCTCCTCCAGCATCGACGGTAGGCCCTCTACCGGAAATATTGCCGGCTCCTGCTTCAGAAGAAGAACCAGCCGCTGCAACCGTTGAACAATAATCTGCGTTAGGCGATTGTCGGATTTCCTCATTTCCTTAACTTTACGAAGATGCTAATTCGCTTGTCACAGCCCTTCTTCGGGGGTAAAATGACAGAAGATTTTACAAGATAAAATGGAGGCAAAGATGTTCATGCAAGCCATTGTTCTTATGGCCGTGCTGGCAGGCGTATTTTCAGGAGGCGGTGTTTTTGCTCAACAGTCGTCGGTGGAAGAGTTGGATGCCCGCTTACGGGCTGTTGAGGAGTACTTGGATACACTACCGCCTTCGCTGGCGACTTACACAGGCAGCCTGGAGCAAGGCATCAACAATTATACCAAAAACCTTGAAGAAGGATTGGCGAAGTACAGTGAGCATTTGGAGGAAAGCCTGGAATCACGGTTACTGGGGATCAGTAACAAGACCGTCGAGCTGAGCCCCGATAACCGCTCTTACCAGAAAATCGAAACCCCCACGGGCATGTTTTTTATTAATGTCCAGGATATGCAGCCGGTTAACGGAGGGTACCGTCTTTTCTTACAGATCGGCAATCCTAATTATGCTGATTTCCGGGATTTTACCTTAAGATTGGTTTGGGGCAAGAAATGGACGCCCGGTTCCCCTTTAACCTTTGATCAATGGCGGGAGTCGTTAACAGGCGCCAAGTATAGTTTTAAGGGGCAATTGGCCCGCGGTAAGTGGAATCCGGTTGAAGTCGATTTAATTCCCGCCACGGCCGAAGATATTGAGTACATCGAATGTGAATTAGGTGTTTCCTCCATTGAATTGGAAACGCCGTAGGCGCCCTAGCCAAATTATTAAGAATGAAAAAATCTAATCAACGAGGCCGAAGGGTTGTGCTGCATGAAGGGCGGTATATCCGTTTTGTTAAAGAAGGCGGTTGGGAGTTTGTTGAGCGAAGCAACTGCACCGGCATTGTCATTATCGTGGCTAAAACCGACGATGATCGTGTGATTTTTGTTGAACAGTACCGTCCCCCGGTCAGAAAGAAAGTGATTGAGTTCCCGGCAGGATTGGTGAGCGATGAGCATGGCTTGAAAGGGGAATCTTTAGAGTCAGCAGCCATTCGGGAATTGTTCGAAGAAACAGGATACCGGGCCAAACGCATGAAAAAGTTTTTGACCGGGCCGGTTTCAGGAGGCTCCACCTCTGATTTGGTCACGATGGTCCGGGCGTACGGCCTTAAAAAGACCGGCAAGGGCGGGGGCGACAGCACCGAGAACATCACGGTCCACGAAGTGCCGTTATCGAACGTCGAGAGGTGGCTGAAACAAAAAGAAAAGAAAGGCTATCTTCTTGAGCCTAAGATATTCGCCGGTCTTTATTTTTTGAAGAACGGGGCTTAACGAAAGCATAGGGAATTGAAATTTTTTCTTGCTTTTGAATAGGAAATGAATAAAATGTTGGGAGAAATTTAGGAAATATCTAAGTAATAAGATAAGGAGAAACACATGAGCAATGTACTTGACTACTTGGGTAATGATACCGAAAATTTGCTTAAACATAAATGCCAAACCATCCCCAAAGAATCATTAACGCTTCCCAGCGGCGACTTTGTCGAGCGCGTCTTTTCGCACAGCGACCGTAGTGAAAAGGTATTAGCTAACATGAAGCGGCTCTACAAGCACGGGCGTCTGGGCGGCAGCGGTTATTTATCCATTTTACCGGTGGACCAGGGTATCGAGCACACCGCTGGTGCATCTTTCGCGCCGAATCCGGAATATTTTGATCCGGAAAACATCGTTAAATTGGCCATCGAAGGCGGCTGTAACGGTGTTGCATCGACGCTGGGCGCTTTGGGGTTATGCTCCAAGAAATACGCCAAAAAAATTCCGTTTATCGTTAAACTCAATCATAACGAGCTCATGACCTACCCGAATAAATATGATCAGCGGCTTTTTGGGGATGCCGAACAGGCCGCGAACATGGGTGCGGCTGCGGTCGGGGCCACGATTTATTTCGGGTCCGAGGAATCCTCCCGCCAGATCGAGGAGATCAGCCAGCAATTCAAATGGGCGCATGAGTTGGGATTATTTACGGTCCTTTGGTGTTATCTAAGGAACAACGCCTTCAAGCAAGGGGATAAGGATTATCATGTGGCCGCGGATCTGACCGGCCAAGCGAACCACTTAGGCGTGACGATCGAAGCGGATATCATCAAGCAAAAGCTTCCGGAAAATAACGGCGGCTTTAACGCCATTAAATTTGCGAAGACCCACAAGTTTGTTTATGAGAAATTATCCAGCGATCATCCGATCGATCTGTGCCGTTATCAGGTGGCCAACTGTTATATGGGCAAGATCGGGTTGATCAATTCCGGCGGCGCTTCCGGGGACAACGATTTTCAGGAAGCCGTTAAGACGGCCATTATCAATAAACGTGCCGGCGGCATGGGGCTTATTTCGGGGCGCAAAGCGTTCCAGCGGCCGATGAACGAAGGCGTTAAGCTTTTAAACGCCATTCAGGACGTTTATTTATCCAAAGACGTAACCGTCGCTTAATGAAATTCAAACAGTACCGACAAAAAAGGCAGCTTCTTCAAGAGGCTGCTTTTTTTGTCCTTTTTTTCGCGCTGGTGCTTTGCTTTGTCGCGACAACTTTTGCTCAGGAAATACCGGAAGACGCGGCCCAGTTTGCTTTGAACAATCCCGACGGAGAAAAGTATGAATTCGTGAAGACGTATTTGATGGGACTGGAGTATCTTTATCAAAACGACCAGGCCAAAAAGAACATGTCGCCATTGAGCGAGGAGAAATTCAAGGATTTGAATGCGTTGGCAGGGGAAAAGGACAGGCTGATCATGGCCAATGTGAATCTGCGCATTGCGCGCAACTTAATCGAGAAATTTGACCGATCCGATAACGGGCTTATGTTGAAAGTTGTGCAGTTGTTTACCCGATTTGTTAACGATCAAGTGGCTTTTAATAATGAAGAGCGGGCGCTGATTACCCAAATCTACGAGGCTGTTTTTAAAGAGCAACTGGATGATTCTATGCTCAGGTTATTTTCTGAGGGCATTGTTAAAATCAATGAAAAAAGAAAAGAGTCATCGTTAGAGTTGCTTGAGGCTTCCACGCTGGTGAATAAAATTTTGATTAGCCACCAGTTGAATGCTCGAGGGCGGTTCAGCCAGTTAGGCGTATCGAAAGACGAGCGCCAGAGACTTCTTGGGCGTTTACAAATGTTTGAGGGGGAAGCCTATAGGGGCGAACCCCGGGCAGGGCAGACGTTTTTGGAGGCCAGTATTGCCACGATTCGTCAAATTCTGGAAGACCAAGCCTATGTAAGCCTCGATAAATAATGAATTTTTGTGTGGTTTTTTGTCGGCGGCCCGGTTGAGAAGCGTATTTGACACATTCGGCCCCGCCCGCAGTAGGCGGGGCTCTCAGTGTCAACCCTGAAGATACCTATTAAGGTTAGTTATTGTGGTATCTGAATGGGTTTGACAAAACCACAGGAAAGATGTTAGAATTGCAGCATGGATGAAAAGAGTATGCCTAATAGTTATCTGTTAAAAGACAAAAGAGTCATCGAAGAGATCCACCGCCATCTTTGGATCGAGAGCGAGAAGGCTGGTTATGATATCGGCTTTGAAAAAGCGGCGGAGGATTGGCTTGTGCATTTTTCCAAAGCCTGGATGAACTATCATCTTCCTAAAAAGAAAGATCCCGCCAAAAAACGCGCCTCCTCAAGAAGAAGAAAAGCTTAAATCATTAGCTACTTTTAGACTTCCCACTATTCCCGCAAAAAAGATTCAAATTTCACCAATATTGTGTAGAATGTAATAAGTATTAATACTCATATTAATCGAGAGGAGTGGTAAGAATGCCGACCTATAAACTGGTCCTTTTACGGCATGGCGAAAGCACGTGGAATAAAGAAAATAAATTTACGGGTTGGACAGATGTCGATTTATCACAGAAAGGGTTTAGGGAAGCCCATGATGCGGGCAGGCTTTTAAAAAAGGAAGGCCTCAGCTTTGATGTGGCCTTCACTTCGGTCTTAAAGAGGGCGATCCGCACGTTATGGATTGTTTTAGATGAGATGGATTTGATGTGGATCCCGGTTCACCGCTCTTGGCGATTGAATGAACGCCATTACGGGGCGTTGCAGGGCTTAAATAAATCCGAAACGGCGCAAAAGTTTGGTGAAGAACAGGTGTTGATTTGGAGAAGAAGTTACGATGTCCCGCCGCCGCCTTTGGAAGAAAGCGATAAACGCCATCCGCTTCATGACCCGCGCTATAAGGATTTGAAAAAAATAGATTTGCCTTCTACGGAAAGTCTGGAATTGACGGTGAAGCGGTTTCTCTCCTACTGGAACGAAACCATTGCCCCTGTTGTGCGAACGGGAAAAAATGTCATCATCGCCGCCCACGGCAACAGCCTCAGGGCGCTGGTCAAGCATTTGGATAACATATCCAATGAAGACATTATCAATTTGAATATTCCCACCGGGATTCCTTTGGTCTATGAGCTTGATGAAAAGTTAAAGCCCATCAAGCATTATTATTTGGGAGATCAAGAGGCCCTTTTGAAAGCCATGACAGCGGTTGCTAACCAAGGGAAGAAATAAGCCAATGCATCTTAGCCGATATAAGATGATTTTTGATAACGCTCCCATCGCCATCATGGAACGGGATCTGAACGTCTTAGCAAGGCTTAAACAGACCTTTAAAAGAAAGAAAATAACGAAATACCGCACCTACTTACGGACACATCCGCGCATTTTCCTGGAAACGTTAAGAAAGCTTAAAATTATTCATTTGAATCGGGCCGCGTTAAATCTTTACGGGGCCGCCAACAAGAAAGAATTTATCGTCAATTTAAACAAAACATTGCATCGGGAAGCGGCCGTCGTGCTGGTGGAGATATTCGCCAGCATTTTGGAGGGAAGAAGAGTTCTTCAGGGGGAGTTCAAAAGCCGCACCCTTGATGGGAAGTCGTTCGATGTTTTAATGAAAGTGGCCGTTCCCAAAGAGCACGAAACGAACTTTAGGCGCGCGATCTTCACCTTTGAAGATATCTCGGTCCAGAAGAAATATGAACGGCATCTTAAACGCCTGGCCCAAACGGATGGCTTGACGCGGGTCCTCAATCACGGCGCCATTCGGGATCGTTTGGAAGAGGAGTTCTTGCGCGCCAAACGCTATAATCTCGACCTTTCCTGCATGATGATCGACATGGATAAATTCAAACAAATCAATGATGCCTATGGCCATCAGCGGGGGGATACGGTCTTAAGAGAAACGGCTGATCTGATCCGGCAGAATTTAAGGGAAGTGGATATCGTGGGCCGCTACGGCGGAGATGAATTCCTTGTTATTTTGCCCGAAACCTCCCCTAAGAACGCCAAAATCGCGGCCCAGCGTTTAAAAGTGATATTTGAGCGGTTAACCAACGAGCCGTCACAGGGCGTTTACAGCACCGTTAGCATCGGTATTAGCGGTCGTTCCTCAAAAGATATCAATTCCGTCAAAGATCTGATCGCACAGACGGACGAAGCGATGTACGCGGCCAAAAAGGCTGGGCGTAACAATATTGTCATTTTATAAAGGAGGGCATGATGGCATGGCGCATTCCCGATACACCAGAAGAACTTTTTAAACAAGGCGGGCAGAGGATCTCTGAACTGAATAAATGGATTGTCCCATTAGCAGCTTTTTCTGTTGTTTTGTTCTTTATCGTTACTTCTTTTTATTCCGTTGACCAGGATGAAGTCGGCGTGATCCGGCGTTTCGGAAAATACGTCCGTACAACGGAACCCGGTCTTCATTGGAAACTCCCCTTTCAGATTGAAAAACTCGATAAAGTTAAAGTCAAACGCATCTTTAAGGAAGAGTTTGGTTTCCGTACCGACCAGCCGGGCGTTCAGACAAGGTATTCCCAGAAATCTTTTGATGAAGAGGCCTTGCTTCTTACGGGCGATTTTAACGTGCTGGATGTTTCCTGGATTGTTCAATTCAAGATCAAGGATCCGGTGCAATTGCTTTTTAATGTGCGCGATCCCGGCCAGACGGTTCGTGATTTATCGGAAACCGTGATGCGCCAGGTCATCGGCGATCATACGGTGACGGAAGCGCTGACCATGAAGAAAAATGAAATCAACCTGGAAGCAAAAGATAAATTACAGGAACTTTTGGACAAATACCAGACAGGCGTACAAATCTATAAAGTGGAATTGCAGGAGGTGCTTCCACCGCAAGCCGTACAAACTTCTTTTAATGAAGTCAATCAGGCCGAGCAGGAACGCGAAAAGGTCATCAACGAATCGTGGGAGGCGTACAACAAAGTCATTCCCAGGGCCAAGGGGCAGGCGGAGAAAACGATCAAGGAAGCTGAAGGTTATGCTTTGGCCCGGGTCAAAATGGCCGAAGGCGATGCCGCAAAATTCATCAAAACGTGGGAAGCTTACAAGGAAGCCAAAGACGTGACCCGGCGCCGGCTTTATCTGGAAACGCTGGAAGAAGTCATTCCTAAAGCCGGAAAGATTTATATTTTTGAGCCGAAGGCGAACGCGGTGTTACCCTTGCTAAAGATCAATGAAGGGGGTGAAAAATGAAGGGACTCAATATTCTTTTTGCGGTTTTCGTATTAGCGCTTCTATTGGTTGCCAGCGGGGCAATGTACACGGTCGACGAAACCGAGCAGGTGGTTGTCACGCAATTCGGGATGCTTATCGGAGAGCCCATTACCAAGGCCGGGTTGTATTTTAAGATCCCCTTGATCCAAACGGCGAACTATTTTGATAAAAGGCTGATGCAGTGGGACGGTGACCCTAACCAGATCCCGACATCGGAAAAGCGTTTTATTTGGGTGGAAACAACCGCCCGCTGGCGCATCGTGGACCCATTGAAATTCATGCAGTCGGTGCGTACCGAGGCCTCCGCACAAACGCGGTTGGACGATATTATCGACGCCTCAACCAGAGACATCATTTCAAGCCATCGTTTGGTTGAAGTTATCCGCAATTCCAACCGCATTTTGGAAGAAGCCAAGGCGGAATTGTCAGATGATCCGGAAGAACAGTTCGGCAAGACCGAATTGGAGACCATTGAGTACGGGCGGGATAAGTTAAGCGAAAAGATCTGGGAACGCGCCCGTCAATCCATAACGGCTTACGGGATCGAATTGTTGGATGTGCGTTTGAAAAGGATCAATTATGTCGAGGAAGTCCGCCAGAAAGTTTATGAACGCATGATTTCCGAGCGCAAACGGGCCGCCGAGAAGTACCGCTCGGAAGGCCAGGGAGAAAAGGCGGAGATCGAAGGGCTCATGCAAAAAGAATTGAATCAAATCCAATCGGAGGCGTACAAGACAGCCCAGGAGATCCAAGGGGAGGCGGACGCCAAAGCCATCAAGATCTACGCCGATGCCTACAATAGAGACCCTGAGTTTTATTCGTTTGTGAAGACACTCGAGACCTATCGCAGCACGATCAACACAAGCACCACCTTAATGCTGTCTACCGAGAATGATTTCTACGAATATTTAAACGGCATAAAAGCAACGCCATTAAATTAAAAATTTTTGCTTTTCGAACTCGTCATCACAACAAAGAAACCTTCCGCGGCAGCAGCAGCGTTGATCAAGAACGTGCTTATCCGCCAGGGGATCCCCGTTCAAAATATCGTTGAGGTCGAGGAGCGCCCTTTTTGCCATTTATCCATTTATTTCCAATCATCCCGAATGGCCGGTCGAATGATCGAGAAGATCCATGTCTTGGGCCTGCGGCATGTGTCGTTGAAAATAAAGGAACTGAAAAAGGATGATTGGTTTTCCAGATGGAAGACGGATTTCAAGTCATTCCTTTTAACCAGGCGTATCCGTGTGATCCCGGCCTGGGAAAAGGAAAAACATCAACAAGGAAGAAGCCTTCACGATATTTTGATTGATCCCCAGGGGGCGTTCGGCTCAGGGCTTCATCCGACCACGCGGTTCATGGCCGAAATAATCGAACGCTCCAAAGGCAAATTTAAGAGCTTTTTAGACTTGGGGACCGGCTCGGGCATTCTTTCGTTAGTGGCTTATGCCTGCGGGGCCGAAGAGACCCGCGCTATTGATAACAGTGCTGAAGCGGTCCGGAGTGCCAAAAAGAATCTAAGGGAGAACCGCTTTCCGGCATCGGGCGTGTTAAAAGCGGGGGTTGAGGATTTTCCGTCCCGTAAAAAATTCGATTTTGTCGCGGCCAATCTGATCACCTTTGATCTGATCAAGCTCAAACGAAAGCTTGTGCGTTTGGTCAAGCCGCGTTTCTTTCTGGCCGTCTCGGGCATTTCGGAGAATAATCTGCCGCGTTTAAAGAGAGAATTTTCGGCGCTGCCGTTAAGATGCCTTCAGATCAAGCAGGGAGAAGGCTGGTGCGCCCTTCTCTATCAGAAACTCAGGAGCGTGTGATCATGGCCCGTCCCGAAGTATTTTTTGATAAAGAAAAAGAGCTAAGCAAAAAGATGAAGCGGCTTAAGATCTATGACCATGATATCAAGGAGCAATTTATCAGATCTTCCGGCCCCGGCGGGCAAAACGTCAACAAAGTCGCCAGCTGTGTTGTCCTCCACCATCTCCCAACAGGTGTTCAGGTCAAATGCCAGGCCGAGCGCTCCCAGGCGTTGAACCGGCAAAAAGCCAGATATTTACTGGTCGAGAAGATCGAGCATTATAAGCGTGAAGAAGAGCTTAAGATACGCCACGCAGCCGAGAAAAAAAAGAGGCAGCAGCGCAAACGCCCGCAGGGCTTAAAAGAGGAGATCCTGGAGCAAAAGCATAAGCGTGCCGAGAGAAAATCCTTGAGAAAAAAGATCCAACCATTTGGGGCGGAGGATTTTTAATGATGAAAAAGAATAAGCGCGGCATGGTCGATGTCAGCAACAAAAAGGACACCAAGCGAAAGGCGATCGCCGCATCGACTTTGGTGATGGGCCCAAAAGCGTATAAAGGATTGGTTGAAGGCGCCTCGCCTAAAGGAGATGTGCTGGAAACGGCCAAGGTCGCCGCTATTCTTGCGGCAAAGAGGATCCACGAATTTATCCCGCACTGCCATCCGCTATTGATCAATCAGGTCCTTGTTGATTTTCATTTGGATAAAAAGGCTTATGCCGTCACTTCAACGGTGGAGGTCAATTACACCGGTAAAACGGGCGTTGAAATGGAGGCGTTGACGGCATCGAGCATAGCTTCGCTGACCATCTATGACATGATGAAATGGGCAGATAAGGGCATGGTCATTAAGGAAACAAAACTTCTTCATAAAAGCGGCGGCAAAAGCGGCGATTACAAAAGAAGTTAAAAAATGAACAAATATCTTCTGGGAACCTGCGCGCTTAATGAAGGCCAGAAAATCCGCCAGGTCATCGCGCGTTTCAACGATTATTCCGTTTATGATTGTCTGATCATTGATGACGGCTCCGACGACGGCAGCTTGGATAATTTACCATCTCCAGAGCACATTGTTGTTATCAAAAACACAACGAACAAAGGGGCCGGTCACGGGGTCAGGCAGATCCTGAAATACGCTCAAGAGAAAGGATACGTGGCTGTTTTTTTTGTTTCCGGCAATAATAAAGATGACCCTCAAGATGTTTATAAGCTTCAAAAAGGGATCGAGGAAGGCTTTGATTTTGTCCAGGGCTCGCGTTATTTGCCTGGCGGGCAGTTCGGCGGCGACATACCGCTTTATCGTAAAATGGCGACACGGCTTTATCCGTTCATTTTTTCTGTGTTGACGGGGCGCAAGATCACCGATTCGACCAACGGCTTTCGGGCCGTCAGGATCTCCATGCTTGAAGACCGAAGGATCAACCTTGATCAGCCGTGGCTTGAGCGGTATGAAATGGAGCCGTATCTGTTCTATAAAGCCGTCACGCTCGGATATAAGGTAAAAGAGGTTCCTGTCAGGAAGATCTACCCCAAGAGAAAACACGGTTATACCAAAATGAGGCCGTTCTCAGGCTGGTGGAGCATCTTGCGGCCCATTATTTTCTTAAGTTTAAGAATAAAAAAATAAATGGTACTGACATTGAAGAGAACCGTTTTTCTGGTATTGCTGGCTGCCATCGCAGCCAGCCTTTATCTGCGCTTCGACGGGCTTAAGAACAACGATCTTTTTTATTACGATGAAGGGCATTATTTGACGATACATCGCACCTTCGATGAGCTTCTTTCAAAGAACCCGCCACGGGATTTTCAGGAAGTGATTAAAATATTAAAATACAACTTATACCTGTCTTTGAGCACGGGCAAGGGATTGTGGTTCTTTCTTTCTCATTTGCGCAGTTTTTGGGGAGAGGCCCAGACCTATTATTTCCCGAAGTTGTTGGCGGCTACCTTCGGCATAGCAACGGTAATTCTCGTCTATTTCTTTTCGTACCGATATTATGGGTCCAGGGAGACGGCGCTTCTCTCCGCCGCCGTGCTGGCGTTATTACCGAGCCATGTTTATTACTCGAGGTTGGGATTGCAGGAAACGTTGAGCGCGCTATGTTTACTGGCAGGATTTGCTAGTTATTTTTTTATTAAGAAATTCAGCGTAAGAGTTATATGTTCCGGCGTATTCTTTGCGTTATCCTATTTTTCCAATTACCGCATGTTCATCTTCCCCTTATTGGTTGGGTTCGTCGAAATGTATCTTTGGCTGACGGAACGGGCGTCTTTTAATCCCAGAAGGTTCGTCTGGAGCATGTTGACGGCAGCCATCATCATTATGTTCTTTGGGTTGCTGAACAACGCCGGTCATTTTTCGACGATCTTTTTTTGGATGATCCGCCAAGGGGAGTCTGCCAAAGGACATTTCGAGCTTTATAATCTTTTATCTTATCCTTATGCTGTTTTCCGGTTGGAGGGCATTCTTTTTGGATTGTTCTTTTTCGTCAATATGGTGTTTCTTATCCAGCGGCGCTGGAAAATAACCCTTCCTTTTTGCATCGCCTTGTTGTACATGATGATCTTTTCTTTCGCGCATGAGAAAGGCTTGAGGTACTTGTGTGTCGTGATGCCCTTTATGTCAATGGCGGTGGCGTCCTCGGTCGTTCATCTGGCCCGGATGCCCCGATGGGCCGGTCTGCGCGCTTTTGTCGTTGCGTTGGCCTTTTTGATGCTCCTTCAGCAAGCTGGCCGCGCCAATACGATAAGAACGTTCAGCTCGGATTACCAGCAGGCGATGAAGGATGCCCTTGCCAACGGCATCGATACGAAAGTGCTGTCCACCCAATCGTTCGTTCAGAATTTATACAGCCCCAAGCGGGATAATGTCAAAGAGCTGCCGCACCAGTTCAGTGAGATCGCCGTTTATTATTCGCAGGGCTATCAATATATCATGCTTGATCCGCAGGCCTATATTTCTTATACTCAAAGCAAAAAGCGCTTTGACACGGCATTGGAAGACCATTTGGAGTTCATGTTATCTAACATCAAACCGGTTAAAGAGTATGACCATTTCAGCGACGCCATGTTGGAGCGGTTTGTTCTTGAGCATAACGAAGATCTAAGACAATGCATCCGATTTCTTAAGGCCAATAAAAACGGGCGATTCAATAAGCTGCGCACATTTGCGGGCAAAGATCTGATCGAGGAAGTCGGAAGGCGTTTAGAGATCAGAAAACAGCAAAGAGAAACGGGATATGAATGAGATAAAAACACTGCCGTTGTTCGAGGCCTTTGAGAAGCTGGCGTTGCCTGAGGCCGAACGCAATCTGTTCTCATCGCTGTCTTGGCAGCGGGTCATCGATAAAACGTACGGCCTAAAGCTTTTTTGCAAATATCTACAGCAGGATGGCAAGGTCCTTTCGTATTTCATTTATTCGGCCGTTCATAATTTCCTGGAGTGGAAGATCTGCGTGGGCTCGTACTGCGATTATCTGGACTGCCACGTGACAGACCCGCGGCATTGGAAACTTTTTTTCGAGGCGATCCGGCAGGAATATCCGATGTACCGCATCGCCATCCGCAACCTTAAAGATGAAACGGCAAGGCAGTGTGGGGATTTCAAATTGCTCAGTAAGGAAAAACACCATGAGATCGATGTGCGCGCCGATTTGGATGAGCTGTGGAAGAACACGTTTCGTACCTTTAAAGTGGCTTACAAGAAAGCGTTGGGGCATCTCAAATTCAAACGCTGCACCAAAGAATATTTACCGAAATTTTATGAATTGCATCTTAAATTAAGAAAGAATAAATATAAGATTTTCCCGCAGCCTTATCGTTTTTTTGAAAATATCTGGGAAGAGTATATGGAAAAAGATAAGGGTGTTTTAATAGGAGCTCTTGATTCGAGGGGCCGTTTGCTCGCCGCCCAGATATTTCTCGCCTGCGGCAAGGGGCTTTTTTATAAATTCAGCACCTCCCGCCAGGATGTGCTTCATCTGAAACCCAACAACCTTCTGATGTGGGAAGGGATCAAGTACGCTAAAGAAAAAGGGTTGGAGAAAATCGATCTGGGCTCAAGCGGCCTGGAGCAAGAGGGGCTGATCTGGTTCAAGAGGCATATCTGCGCACCGACTCTTGAGTCAGACATCTATCATTTGGGGTTTGCCCCACAAGGGTATAAGTTCAGCCAAAAACGCATTTTGAAAGTTTATACGAAGTTTTTCACATCACCTTTGATGCCGGATGCGATGGTGCGATGGGGCAGCAATTTTATTTATCCGTTTCTTTCTTAAAGGACGATATGAGACTCAAAGCACTTTTTGATCGGTGGGGGGCCAAAGCGCAGCAAGAATACGCCAATAAACAGTGGCTTTTGAGCAAATGGGAGGTCCAGGAAGGTATTGAATGGGCACAGGAAAAGACCGATTGTCTTGTTCAAAGCTTATGTCAGGGCCTTCGGCCAACCCGGCAAGATAGATTGATCGAGCTTGGTTGCGGCGGCGGGTGGATCCTCGAGCAGTTAAGTCCTCATGTCAGAGAGTCCTACGGCCTTGATTTTTCCATGGAAATGATGAAATTCGCCGGCAGCCGCCTTAAGGGGCGGCTTATCAACGGTGAGATCGGTTCGTTACCGTTGGCCAGCGGGTCTTTCGATCGTATTTTAAGTTATTACGTATTTATGAATTTCGACAGTGATGAATACGTGCAATGTTCCCTTAAGGAGATCGTCCGCGTCCTAAAAAAAGGGGGGTGTGCCTTAATCGGCCAGCTTCCCGACCAAGCGAAGTCACAGAAATACGAAGAAGCCAAAGAAGCGTATAGGCGTTATTGCCAAGACCATTATAAGCTCGGCAAAAGCATCCGTGAAGAATACAAGCCGCCGCTGCGGTTATTTTCGAAAGAGAAGTTCCGTCAGATGCTTGAAGGGGATAACGTTAAAGTTTCTTTTCAGGATTCATTTAACCCGTTCTATTATGCGGGGCAACCTCAAAGCGTTGATTGGCGCTTCGATTTAATCATTCACAAATGAAGTTATCCAAAGAGAATTACCTGTGGGCGGGCATCATATTAGGCTGTTTGGTGTTATGGGCGGCGACCGGCCGGAAAGAGGGGCAGGAAAAGTACAGCGAAACAAAATATATGATGGGGACTTATGTCCAGATTGATACGTGCGCCTCGCAAGTTAAAGAATTGGATATCCAGGAAATCTATAAACGCGTGTGGGAGCGCCTGGAAGACATTGCCTGGCGGATGAACGTTTTTGATGAGCGAAGTGATGTGGCCAAGATCAACCAGGCTTATGAGCAGCCGGTTGAGGTCGGGGCAGACACTTACAAAGTGATCCAAGAAGCTATTCGGTTCAATCAGCTGACGAGAGGCGCTTTTGATATCACCGTCTGGCCGCTCATCCAATTGTGGAAAGATGCCGCGCAGAAAGATTCCCTCCCGGCCCCTGAGGCAATAGCGCAAGTCAAAAGGGCGATTGGAGCGCACACCATACTTTTATTTGAGCTTAATAACGTTCAGTTGACCAATCCGACGACAAAGGTCGATCTGGGCGGCATTGCGGCCGGCTACGCCATTGATGAGGCAGCCAGGATCTTTCGTGACAACGGCGTTCATAGCTTTTTTATCGATGCCGGTGGGGATATTTATGCGGGCGGGAACAATTGTAAGGGCCAGCCTTGGCGTGTCGGCATACGGGACCCTAAGGACCGTGATAAGTTTAGCGCCGTTGTCCTGCTTAAAGACGCCTCGGTGACCACTTCAGGCAATTATGAGAAGTATTTTGAGATCCAGGGAAAGAGGTATTCCCACATTTTCAATCCCGTGACCGGGTATCCGCAGGAAGGCGTTGTCAGCGCAACGGCCATCGCCCCTACGGGCCTTGAGGCCGATGCGTTGGCGACCGCGCTGACTGTCTTGGGCCGTGAAGAAGGGGTCGCGCTTATGGATCAAATGGGCCCTTCGTATGCCGGGTTTATCATTGAAGAGAAAAAAGGAAAGATGGAGCAAAGCCCTTCTTTGAAATTTGAAGAATTTCGCTTAAAATTATAATCGTTTGTTATAATACCAGCTATGAGACAATACCTAGAGCTTGTCCGCTATGTGTTAGAGCATGGCGATAAAAAAGAGGACCGTACCGGCACTGGGACGGTATCTGTCTTCGGCTATCAAACCAAATACGACCTGCGCGACGGCTTCCCTCTTTTAACAACCAAGAAAGTTTTATTTGAAGCCGTGGTGCGGGAGCTCTTGTGGTTTTTGCGCGGCTCCACCAACATCAATGATGATTTAAAACAGTACACGCCTATTTGGAACGCTTGGGCCGATGAAAAGGGGGAGTTGGGGCCTGTTTACGGATATCAATGGCGAAAATGGGATAAGTTTGTTTGGGATGAAAAAGCCAAGTCCTTCCGCAAAGAACATATCGATCAGATCCAGAATGCCCTGGAACTTATCAAGAAAAATCCCGATTCCCGGCGTATTATTGTGAACGCCTGGAATGTGGCGGACATTGACAGAATGGCTTTGCCGCCCTGCCATGCTTTTTTCCAGCTTTATGTGGTTAACGGCCGGCTGGATTGCCAACTCTATCAACGCTCGGCCGATATTGCCTTGGGCGTACCGTTCAATATCGCCAGTTATGCGTTATTGTTGATGCTGATGGCCCAAGAGTGCCGGTTAACGCCAGGCATATTTGTCCATACATTGGGGGACGCCCACATTTACCTTAACCATATCGATGGATTGAAAGAGCAGCTTAAGCGCACGCCTAAGCCGCTTCCTCAAGTGAAGATCGCCCAGAAGAAAATTTTCGAAATCGCCTTCGAAGATATTAGGCTTGAGAATTATCAACATGACGCCTTCATCAAGTTTCCCATCGCGGTTTAACCTATGAAGCCATTCAGCATAGTTGTCGCTACCGATACCAACAACGGCATTGGTAAAAACGGTCAACTCCCTTGGCATTTGCCCGGCGATCTAAAGTATTTCAGGGAACTCACCAGCAAGACCAAAGCGCCGGATAAGAAGAACGCCGTGATCATGGGCCGCAAGACATGGGAATCCATTCCTCCTAAATTTCGTCCGTTGGCAGGGCGTATCAATATCGTCTTAACAAAAAATAAGGATCTTGAGGTTCCGGTGGAAGTCTACAAAGCTCAGGACTTTGATCAGGCCTTTGAGATATTGGAGAAGGCCCCATTAATGGATTTGGTGGAAAATATTTATGTCATCGGAGGCGCTAAAACCTACCAAGAAGCGCTGAAGAAACCAGAGTGTCAAAAGCTCTATATCACCCAAGTTCTCCATAGCTTTTCTTGTGATGCGTTTTTCCCTCCATACCGGCTGGAATTTGAACGCCGGAACCTTTCCAAGCCCCATATAGATGGGGATACCACGTACTATTTTACGGAATATGTACGCACCCGGGCTTCTTCGGTTATTATTTGAAAACAGTTCAAAAGCGTCACAAAAGCGAAGAAAATCTCTTCAAAAAAGAAAACGTTTCCTTCTTTCCGTTTATTTTCTTATAACTATCTCAGATATAATGGATTATAAAGATTGGCCGCATATTAGAGATATTTAAATTATGTAAATTGTGCATCGTCAAGAAGATACCGGATAGAATATACTTTAAGCAGGGCATAAAAGCTGTGTCGTTGCCTAACATTGGGGAAGGGAACATGCCTTTGACTCTTCGACTTCACGCTCAGAATCAACCCTGAGCGTAGTCGAATGGGTTGACTGATAGGTGGGGGGGGGTAATGATCAACAAAATCAATCTTAAAAAACACATATTACTGGTGGATGACGATGCTTCCGTAAGCCAGATGCTATCCATGTTGCTGGAATCCAGAGGCTATGAAGTTGATGTGGTCGGTTCCGGCAAAGAAGCCCTCCAAAAAATCGCTTCCCACATTGATCTAGTTTTGTTGGATATCGTCCTTCCCGATCAAGACGGTTTTGATGTCTGTCGAAAACTCAAAGAAAATGAAGACAGCCGGCACATTCCGATTATCATACAAAGCGCCAAAATGCTGCCCGAGAATATTGTCGAAGGCCTGTATCTGGGGGCGGATGATTATTTGGTCAAACCATTTGAATTCGAGGAGCTGGTGGCAAGGATGGAGGCGGTGTTAAGGCGCAGCGCTCCGTTTCGGGACGGAAAGCTTGTCTCTCAGGGAGAGGAAGCTATTATCCGCGAGCTACGGACGATCATTGATGATGGATTGATCATCCCGTTCTTTCAACCTATCGTTCAGCTGCAGCCGTTTCGCTTGATCGGCTTCGAAGCTTTCTGCCGGCCCAAGACGCAATCCATGCTGGCCAACCCCGAGCTTCTTTTTAAGGCCGCGCTTCAATTCGGCCTTTATCAGGAGATGGAAATGGCCTCATGGAAGAAGGCCATCGAATACGCTTCGCGGATCCTAACGAACGAGAAATTATTTCTCAATTGTAATCCTTATTTTGTGGAAGGCCCCAGGTTCTTAACGATCAAATCCCTGTTTGAACAAAGCAAGATCAAGATCGAGAATGTGATCTTGGAGATCACCGAACGCTCCGCCGTCACCGACTTTAAGATCTTTTTTGACCACCTCAAGCGCTTTAGGGAGTACGGCTTTAAGTTCGCGGTGGATGATGTGGGTGGCGGTTACGCCAGCCTGGAATCCATTGTGCAGACCAGGCCCGAGATCGTCAAAATCGACCGGCACATCGTCAATAACCTCCATGCGGATTCGTTCAAGAAAAGCATTGTCAAATTCATCACTTCTTTTTGCAAAGAAAATAATATCCTTTGCATTGCCGAAGGCATCGAAACCAAGCAGGATCTACTGACGCTCATCGATCTTGGCGTCGATGCGGGGCAAGGATATTACTTGAGTCAACCCGCTCCTTATATCAAGCTGGATGAAGTGGAAGAAATCCAGCACCTTGTTTGTTCCCACTAAAGCTCCTTTTATAAGTCATTTTAATCACATAATTGATTGATGGGGTCTTTATCCTTTGATAAGATAATCACATCGTAAAGGCCTTTGAAAATGGAAAAATATATTTGCCTGCACGGGCATTTTTATCAGCCTCCCCGAGAGAATCCTTGGACCAGCCAGGTTGACGTCCAGGAAACCGCCCATCCCTACCACGACTGGAATGAGCGCATCAATGCCGAATGCTATGAATCCAACGCCAAGCTCAAGAACTACGAACGGATGAGTTTTAATTTTGGGCCGACCCTTTTGACGTGGCTTAAGGAAAAGGGCGCATATTCCTACGAGGCCATTCTTCAGGCGGACCAAATAAGCCGAATCCGATTCCAGGGCCACGGCTCGGCCTTGGCGCAGGGCTACAACCACATGATTATGCCCCTGGCCAATGAACGGGATAAACATACGCAGGTGATCTGGGGGATCAAGGATTTCGAGCATCGGTTCAAGCGCAAGCCCGAAGGGATGTGGCTTCCCGAAACGGCGGTGGATGTGGCGACCCTTGAGGTATTGGTCCAGCACGGCATTCTATTTACAGTCCTTGCCCCTGCGCAGGCGGCAAAAATACGAAAACAGGGACAGAGGGTGTGGGAAGAGGTCGGCCAATACGCCAGCGTTGAAACGAAAAGGGTTTATAAATGTCCGTTGCCCTCCGGTAAAAGCATCGCTTTGTTTTTTTATGACGGCTCCATGGCCACCCATGTTGCCTTCGGAGGCTATATCAACAGCGCCACTCGTTTTATTCACGGCATCCAGCGGGAAATCGAGCGCCCCTTTGATGAGCCTACGGTCATTCATTGCGCGGTGGATGGGGAAACCTACGGGCATCACCATAAAAGAGGGCAGCTGGTCCTTAAAAAGGTTTTCGATCATTTTGACCAAAGCGATGAAGCGCAGTTAATTAATTACGGCTCATTTTTAGAACGCCACCCGCCAACCTTTGAAGTCGAAATCATTGAAAATACCGCGTGGAGCTGCGACTCGGGATTAAATCGCTGGAGCAAGGACGACCGCCATAGTTATGATACGCACACGCGCAAGGTGCATAAATGGCGCGGCACGCTTCGGGAATCGCTGAATTGGTTGAGGGATCAATTAATAGACGTTTATGAAACTCAAATGTGTCAATTTTGTGATGATCCGTGGAAGGCACGAGATGAATATATCACGTTATTGTTGAACCTTTCTGATAACAATGTGGATAAATTTATTCGAGATATCGTAGGGGCAGGGCATGCCCTGCCCCTACAAGACAAAACAAAAATCTTGAAATTATTAGAAATGCAGAAATTCGCCATGTTTATGTTCACCAGTTGCGGATGGTTTTTCGAAGATGTTTCTAGGATAGAGACCATTCAGATCTTGCGCTACGCAGCGCGTGCCATCGAGTTGGCCAGGGAAATAACCGGTATTTCTTTTTTGGAAGATTTTGTTTCCAGGCTTGAGGCGGCGCAAAGCAAGGACCCGGCTTTGGTCAACGGCCGGGTTATTTTTGAACGATTAATTCAACCTTCAATGACTCACAGCCCATGATGGACGGACGCAAAAGCGGTATTCTTCTTCATATCAGCTCGTTACCTTCGCGTTTCGGTATCGGCGATTTGGGCCCGGGGGCTTACCGGTTCGTCGATTTTCTTAGCCAATCAAAACAGAAGTTATGGCAGATCCTTCCTTTAAATCCGACCAATCCGGTGATGTCCCATTCGCCGTACAGCAGCCCCTCGGCTTTTGCCGGGAACAGGTTCTTCATAAGTCCTGAATTGCTCGTCGAAGAGGGGTTGTTGGAACCTAAGGATATCCAAAAAATACCGTCGTTCGATACCGAAAAAATCAACTATAAGGCGGTCATCCAGCTGAAAAGCCGTCTCTTTGAGAAGGTCATTAAGAATTTCAACCGCCAGGAATTGAACTACCAGGCGTTCGTCGAGGAGAGCCGGTTTTGGCTTCAGGACTACGCCGCCTTCAAATGGCTGAAAAGGAAATTTTCCGAGAAGTGTTGGAATGAATGGCCTGAAAGCTACCGTTCCCATGATGCCAAGGCCTTGGAGGCGCTTGCACAGAAAGACGAGGCCGGCATCGAAGAATTCAAGATCATGCAATTTTTATTTTTCAAGCAATGGTCGGGGTTAAAGAATTATTGCTGGCAAAAGGGAGTTGAGATCGTTGGCGACATCCCCATTTATGTTGACTTGGATAGTGTTGATGTGTGGGAGAACCCTAAGAATTTCAAATTGGATGATCATGGCAAGCCTTTATTTGTCGCCGGTGCCCCGCCGGATTCTTTCAGTGAAACGGGGCAGCGCTGGGGCAATCCTGTCTACGATTGGGAATATCAAAAGCAGAACCAATTCGAATGGTGGATGAACCGCATGCATTTTAACCTGAAACTTTTTGATTGGGTTCGGGTCGATCATTTTCGCGGGTTTATCAACTATTGGGAAATCCCGGCCGCTGAGAAAACGGCCATTAACGGCAATTGGGTTGATGTCCCGACGGACGAATTTTTAGGGACGCTGCGTTCCCAGAGGGACCAATTGCCCATTATCGCGGAAGACCTGGGAATGATCTCTGAAGAGGTGCACCGCAAGATCAGTGAGATCGGCTTTCCGGGGATGAAAGTACTGCAGTTCGCTTTCGGCAGCGACGCGTACAACCCTTATTTGCCCCACAATTACCATAACCCCAATTGCGTTGTGTACACCGGGACCCATGACAATAACACGACGGTCGGATGGTTCAAGCACGGTATCAATGAATGGGAACGGAAAAATTTGCATGAGTATTTAAAATCAGATTTAAGCGTTACAGACATCCATTGGAAACTGATAAGCCTTGCCATGCATTCCAAAGCCAACTGGGCCATTTTCCCGATGCAAGATGTTTTAGGCCTTGATGAGCACGCTCGGATGAACACCCCGGGCACAACGAAGGGGAATTGGGTCTGGCGCCTAAAGGAAAAGCAGCTCACCCCCGAGCTCGCCAAAAACTTGGCGAATTTAAGCACCGCCAGCCAACGCGGTTAATTCACTAACCGTTTTATTTCCAATATCTTACCGAGTTTTTCCATGACAAACTTCGATTGGTAAAGCCTGTTTTCTATATAGTATACTTACTAGGTGGAGTCTTAATAGGGTTATTACTAGTAGGCTGCCTATGTGTATACATATTCTAAGAAAATCACAATTATTTAAGTTTATTTGCGCCACGATTGCCGTTGTCTTTTTTGTTTCAACGGTCTATCTTCCTTCACTCGTGTGGGCGCAAGCGGCCTTACCGCTTGTCTCCCCGGGAACGTTGCTCCCGCCAAGCGTCGCCTTCACGCCGCCTTTGATGAAAGGCATTAAAATTTACGCCGATAATCCGCTTCGTTTTGATTTCATTATCGATACAGGCGAAAGCAACCTCAAAGACGAGGCCTTGCGCCTTGAAGCCGACAAATTGGTCAAATATTTTCTGGCCAGTTTGACCGTGCCCAAAGAAGACTTGTGGGTCAATCTCTCGCCGTATGAAAAGGACCGCATTGTGCCGGAGGGTTTCGGTATAACGGAAATGGGGCGCGACCTTTTGGCGCAGGATTATTTGCTTAAACAATTAACGGCAAGCCTGATCTATCCTGAGGAAGAATTGGGCAAGAAGTTCTGGGATAGGATCCATCAGAGGGCTTATGAATTGTACGGCACCAGCGATATTCCGGTCAACACGTTCAATAAAGTGTGGATCGTTCCTGAAAAAGCGGTTGTCTATGAGAACGGCGATACGGCCTTTGTGGTGGAGTCGCATTTGAAGGTGATGTTGGAAGAAGACTATTTGGCGCTTAGTCAGTCATCAGACATCAGTCATCAGACGTCAGAGGAAGGTCTGACGACTGAAGACCGACGACTGATGACTGAAATGATGAGGGAGGTGATTCTTCCTGAGATCGAGAAGGAAGTCAACGAAGGCAAGAATTTCGCCAATTTGCGCCAGATCTACAATTCATTGATCTTAGCCACGTGGTTCAAGAGAAAACTTGAGGGGCATTTGCTCAACAGAATTTACGTGGATCAAAATAAAACAGAGGGCGTGGACGTCGAAGACAAACAAGTGAAACAAAAGATCTACGAGCAGTATTTAGAGGCCTTTAAGGTCGGGGTCTACAATTACATCAAAGAAGAGTATGATCCCGCCACCCAGGAAGTCATTCCACGAAAGTATTTTTCCGGTGGGGCGAAAATGGCAGTGGATGAGGCCATGCTGGTTGTCGATGCCCCGGAATTCGCGGCTAGGGTTGAGCAAAATTTTAATCATGCCATAATCGCCTCTGCCGTGTTAGATGCCAAAGGCCGCGATGGGGAAAGTGTCACGGATGTAACGCGATTATTGGGACCATCTTTAACCGATAACGCCATGTTGTCAGAAGAAATGGCGGGCCTTATAGAAACAGCGCCTCAGGTGCGTGCTCTTCAAGGAAGATGGGGATTCACGGATACAGATAAAGAACAGATCATGGCTTGGGGCGATACTGGAAAAGAAGACCGCCTTCCCACACCCGCTTTAATCCATAAAATATTCTTTCATATTACTAAATTATATACCTCCGGGAAAAAGCGATATGCGCAGGCGTGGATAAACGCTTTAAGCCATAAATGGCAGATTACTTCCGATATCATTTTTAATGTAATGCAGTGGCTGAATAAAGAAGGAATAAATTTGAGCGCTGTCTCTGATGCAGTATTCGCAGACTTTATTGACACAACTATCGATACCTATCAACGTTATTCTAATTTAAGGGAGAAGTATGTTTATTTTCTGCCTCCGGGAATCGATGATAATCAGAAATTGATATTACCAACCTCGAATATGAAAAGAATGACGGGTATGTTTTCCCCCGAATTTATTAATGGCCAAGCCATTTTAAAGGCCACTATTCCTGGAACGTCATATTTTATTGCGATGAAATACGGATTAGCAGAAAATACGCATGGTATTTACCTGGTCATTGGAGAAGAAGGAGACAGCGTTGACCCTATGAAAGGTGTTTTTGCCCGTATTGGATTGGACACGCAAGAAGACACGATCAGGGTGAATTTGGTCCACGGCGTTTCCGGCAAGCAGAAATTGATTAATGAGATTTTTCCTCAGGATCTCGGCTTGCATCCTATAGTTGCACTATTATATATTGCCGCCGAGTTGGCGCATCAAGGCCATTATCGTTTTGAGAATGGTGGTCTCGAAGGGAAAATAGAGCCGTTTACCTCCTTGATGGGTATCAGGCCCGATTTTATTCCTACCATGAGAAATGGGGAGCCGACCATTAATGTTTTGGCAAATTATGAGCGGTTTGGTCTGCGTCGGAGCGCGGAGTTTGGCCGCTGGCAGTATGTGGATCACATTATTCGAAACACCATACCGGAACGGATCGAAATGAGATTAAGGCCAAATGCAACAATGGCGCAAAGAAGAAGATCGGTCAGTATTGAAAAAATGATCGATGCTTTTAATCGAATGGAGCAAGTGCCCATTAGTTCTCCTATCGATGGTGATTTAGATCGCGCCATGATAGCGGATGAGCATGTACGGACCGGCATGGTTTCAGATACGCTTCGGGCTCGTCCCAACAAAGATTATACCGATGTGAACCGGGTTAAAAGAGCCGTTGCTTTGGCCGATGGTGTTGGCGATCATAAATATTCAGGAGTTGCTTCTCGATTAGCTGTTGAAGTTTCGCTTGATCAACTAAAGGTGGATATTCTGGCGCAAGTGCGTACGAGGGGAGAATTAAAACCGATCTGGGAAGATTTGGTTCAGAAAATTCAAGCAGCTTATGCAGAATATAAAATGGTCAATAGTCTTACAGATCAAAAGGAGGATAAGCTTGAAACCACTTTAAGCTTATTTCATATTCGTGAGGAAACCGTATCGGGGAAAAGGCAGGTTATTTTCTTTAACAAGGGGGATAGCCGGATTTATGCATGGAGCAAACGCAAACGGCAGTTGATCCAATTAACGCAGGATGATACCTTTGCGCAAGAGTTTATTCGCACAGGTTCTATGACAGAAGAACAGGCGATAGGGCACATGTACAGTGCTATTCTTAGCGATGGGATAGGCCTGGAACGCGGTCATGAATTGCAAGATTGGCAGTATGGTATAGTCGACATTGAACTTGATGATATAGTTTTTTCCGTCTCCGATGGGATATATGAAAATTTTACTAAAAGTAAAAAGGAGTTTGAAGATTCCGTTGCGCAGTTTGCCGATCAATTCGAGGATATGAACGATTTTAGTAGGGCTATCAGAAATCAAGCTGCGGCCCATGCTAAAGACAAACAGAGAGAAAACCGGTTTAGAAAAATCGATGATATGAGCGTGGCGGCCATGAAAATTGCCGCTCAAGCCGACACCGCGATGGTGGGAGAAGAAACGGTACAGTTTTACCAATTTAAAGTTTCGGATAATTATGATTTGAGAGAACAAGCTCTTGTTGCTTTGCGGCAAGCCGGGAAAAAATTAACATTAAAATTAGAAGAGTCAGGCCAATTTAAGAGGTATCCTACGGACCATTCGCAATGGACAAATCGAGGATATCTGGATGCTAGGATGGATGATTTGTATCGCAATGCCATTGATGCCATCTTTGCTCAACACGGTAGTAATGCAAGACAGTTAGGTCAAATTACAATACAAGCAGCTGTTCGAGATCAACAAATTTTGATTCAAGTCATCGATAATGGCACTGGCATATCGCCTGAAATATTAGAGAGATTGGGAAAAGAGCAAGTGGTTACACCCAAAATACCTTCGGAAGATACACCATTTTGGGGAAGGTCTGGCCTCGATGTCATCTCGCTAAGCTGGGCCTTTCAAGATGTCGGTTGGACATTAAAGTTTGAAAATCGTAGAGATAATCATGGAGCCATTGTTTCAATAATTATTCCCAATAGTCCGGCAGACAACAAACCCGACCGGGCGATGATGGGGGCTAAAGAGAAGGATAAAGTCGGTGGTATTGACTTGAATCCTGATATGTTGGACATCGAAGAGCGCGGGAGGGCGATAGAATTCAATTTACCGGAAGAATTAAAGAAGCTGGAAACCATGCCGATCAACGGTTTTGCGCCGATCATTTACCAGATTATCCCTGTCACGAATTTACCCCTTCTTTTAGGGATCACTGACCAAGAAGAGCCCGAACCGCTGGCAGAGCATTCCGCTAGCTCCTTAGAGCTTTCCAAAGCCTACGAAAGAAAAGAACCTATAGGTATAAGGGAATAACCCCTAAATCCGCGGTATTAATATTATTATTACTTCTATTATTCTCTTGAGCCCACCGAAGCTCTATGCTAAAATCTTGCTGATTTATGAAGCTGATCCCCCGTTATGATTTATTGATTATTCTTTTCATTTGTTCTGGTTGCGCCTGGTTTGGGAGCCAAGAAGCTAATCCCGATATTGAGCCATCGGCCATGCAACTGGAAAAGCTCGAGAAAACGCGTTTTGTCGAAGCCGGCCGCATTGTCAATAAGGCCAGGCTCCACGAGGGCGGCAAACTTCTCATTAAGCCCTTTAGCGCCGGGCCTAACGTCGAAGTCAACGATGAGCTGGACCGGGTGTCTTTGAGGATCATCAGGGGTGTTTTGGACATTTACGAAGGCAAAGCTTTACCGCAAGAACTAAAAGATGAATTTAAAGCGGACCGCTTCGATATCGCTTTGACGGAAGAGGAACAGGACGCCGAGCTTATCTTAAGAGGGCATGTCACTGAGCTATCGAGCCCTTCCGGTTGGAAGAAATGGATGGGCATGAAGCCCAAGATCCGCCTGAGCGTCGAAGGGCGCCTGGTGGATTCCCGAAGTAACGTGACCGTTCTACTTTTTAAAGATTCCATTGAAGCCGAAAAAGCCAAAGGGGACTTCGGGCAGTTGGGGCAGGAGATCGGGCAGCATATCGGTAAATATATTTTCTACACAGAAAAGAAGGAAAATGGTTACCAGTAACCCGTTACCTGTTACCAGAAATTTTATGGTAACCGGTAACTGGAAACAGGCAACCGCAGGGAGTTTTTTATGATTATTGTTACCGGAGCCGCCGGGTTTATCGGCAGCTGCATTGTCGCAGAACTCAACAAGCGCGGTCGGGGCGACCTTATTCTTGTCGATCATATGGAAGAGGATAAAGAGGGGAACCTGGCCAACAAAAAATACAAAGCCTATTATGAGAAGGACGATTTTCTCGAGCTTATCAAATCCGAGGCGTTCCAGGAAAAAATAGAATGCCTTATCCACATGGGGGCATGCTCCTCCACCACCCTTCAGGACGCCGAATATTTCCGCATCAATAATCTGGAATATACCAAAACGCTGGCCCAATGGGCGCTCAAGCATAATGTCCGTTTTATTTACGCCAGCTCCGCCGCCACCTATGGCGATGGGAGTGCGGGTTATAATGATGACGTTGAAACCATCCGCCGTTGCCAGCCCTTAAACCTTTACGGAAAATCAAAACAGAATTTCGACCTTTGGGTGCTGGAAAATAGTTTTATGGACAAGGTCGCCGGGCTTAAGTTCTTTAATGTTTTTGGGCCCAATGAGTATCATAAAGGCGAGATGCGAAGTGTCGTGGCCAAGGCTTTCCAAAAGGTGGTTGATGAAGGGAAAATGAGCTTATTCAAATCTTACCGGCGCGACTATAAAGACGGGGAGCAAAAGAGGGATTTCATTTACGTTAAAGACGCGGTGGATGTGGTCATGTTCTTTTTCGACCATCCGCAAGTAAACGGTATTTTTAATGTCGGTACGGGTAACGCTTGCACGTGGAACCAGTTGGCCAGCGCTCTTTTTAAAGCCGTCGGTAAAAAGCCCAAGATCGAGTATGTCGACATGCCGGAAGAACTTAAAGAGCGGTATCAATATTTTACCCAGGCCGAAATGTCCAAGTTAAGACAGAATGGGTATAAGAAGCCTTTTACCAGGTTGGAAGACGCGGTTTTGGATTATTCGGCGTACCTTAAAAAACACGCCTATCTTTAGTTTTGGTTGTAGAAAGGAAATTAATGGCAACAATTTTAGTGGCGCTGGTCTTAGTCGCCGGGTTGAGTTATTTAGCTATTAAGAAAAGAAAGAAATCCTCCAAAGTGACGGGAACGGCTGTGCCGATCTCGGACCCTGAAGAAATAAAAGCGTTAAAGAAAAATTTCAGCGCACTTCCCAAAAAGAAATTGACCAATTCCCAGCTGATCCAGATGGCGCAGGCGCAGCAGGCGCCGCCAACGCCTTCCCCCAAAGCAGCTGCCGCAGCGAGCTTCCCGGAACAGAAGCCGGAGGTTCCGGAACTTCATACCCAAATGGCAGAACGCGTCAAAGCGGCGGGCCTTCAGAAAGCTCAGGAAACCATTGAACGGCTTGAGGCGGAAAACAAACAATTGAAAGATGCGTTAGACCGGGAGCTCTCCAGTAAGAATGCTGTTACTTTGAGCGAAGAGGAGCAGCAACAGCTGGCTCAAGCTAAGAATCTTGGGGAACATGCCCAGCAGTCTCTCGGGCAATTGACCGTCGAGAATGAGGAGTTAAAAAGGCAGGTGTCGGCCGAGCGTGAGCGTTTTGATGGGCTGGAGAAGAAATTTATTCTTTTTAAGGCGGAGTTCGATCATCAAAAGAGCATCGAGTGGTCGAAAGAAGAGGCGTTGCAGAACAACATTCTTAAGCTCAGGGAAGAAAATGAAAAGCTTCTTCAAAGTAAAGAAGGCATGGAGAGAAAATGGGAAGAATTCAACGAGTTGATCCTTTATAAGAATGAAATGGAAGGTAAGTTTAGAAAGATAGAGGCCGAACTTTCCCAACATAAAGAAAGTAACCGCGCGCTTTTGAGTCAGCTGAAAGAAGCCCAAGAGCAGGCCAGGCAGTTCAAGGAAGATCTTGAGGTCGCCAAGCTGACCTATGAGCAGAAATTGGCGCAGGCGGCGGATAGGATCATGGCCCTTCAGGGCGTTGGGGAATCGAAGCGGGAATCTTCCCTGGATGAAGAGTCCAAGAATATTTTGGAGGGATTACGACGGCACAACGGAGAGCTAAAACAGGCGAATGAAGAGCTGCGTGCGCAATTGCAGAAGGCTCAGGAATTCAATGTGCACTTGAAGGAGAAAGAAAAGATCCTTCAGTATGAATTGACCAAGGCAAGGGCGCAATCCGTCGGGTTAGAGAAGATTTGCGAGGATTTTAAGGTCCACATCGAAACGCTTAACAAAGCCGTCCAAAGGCCGTCATGAATTTACGATATCTTTTTATTATTATTGCCTTGATGATGCCCCTTCAAGGTTGCTCTGTTAAAGAGGCGGCCAAAAGAATCGTTGGCACCTCAACCCAAACATTGCAAGATAAGGCCAGCCAAGACGGCATCAGCAAGGCATTCCATTGCAGTTACGAGGATTGCTTCGAGGCCATAATGCGCTTAGGCCGCTATAAGCCATCGGCTAAACCTTGGGTGAAGCCTCCTGAAATAGATGAGGGGGTCTTTGACATATTTATGTCGGATCTATACGCGAGCCCTCCCTACATTATCGTCATGGGCGTTGAAGGAAGCGTGAATACGACAGAGGTCGGCATTTTCTTCACCCGCACCAGCCTGGAAACGATCCGGGTGGACGTTTCTTCCTTAGCATCGACGGCTAAGCGGACGGTCGCAAGAATTGTCTTTGAAGAATTGGGAACAAAATTTCAAGTAGCGGAGTAGGGGCAGGCCTTGCGCCTGCCCAATATCGGGCAACCGTAAAGGTTGCCCTTACATTATTTTTATTATTATGTCCCGATACACCAAAATTATTTGTACGTTAGGCCCGGCCAGCTCCAGTGAGGCGATGATCGTCAAGATGGCTTCCCGCGGCATGGACGTCGCCCGCCTGAATTTTTCTCACGGTGATCATGAGCATCACCAGAAATTGATCGATCTGGTGCGCTCGGTCAATGAAAAACACGGCTATAAGATCACGATCTTGCAGGATCTGGAAGGGTACCGCATCCGCGTCGGCAAATTAAAGAAGAAGATCAATCTGCAGAGCAATAAGATAGCCTACCTCACTAAAGAGCCCGATGGCGGGGAGGCGCTTATCCCGCTTGATTTTGCGGAAGATCTGAAAGTGATACCGCGGGGGGCGGGTATCTTTATCGATGACGGGACGATCTTTTTGAAGGTCATGGCCAATGACGGCAAGCGCGCGAAATGCCGGGTGGTCCAAGGCGGCATTTTAAAAGAACGCAAAGGCGTCAATATCCCCGGCCTTAAGTTACAATCAAATATTTTGACGGAGCAAGATAAGAATGACATTGAGTTCGGCATCAAAAATAAAGTGGAGAAGATCGCCCAGTCGTTCGTCCGCAACAAAAAAGATATCCAGCGCATCGTTGAAATGGTCGAGCCGCATTTGCCGCAGTGTAAGATCATCGCTAAGATCGAAACAGAAGAGGGCGTTAAGAACATCGAAAGCATTTTGGATGCCTGTGACGGGGTGATGGTGGCCCGAGGGGATCTGGGGGTGACACTGCCCATTTATAAGATCCCTTTGCTGCAGAAATATATCATCCGCCATTGCAACCGGAAAAAGAAACTTTCTATTATCGCGACCCAGATGCTGGATAGCATGATCGATCAGGGCCGCCCGACGCGGGCGGAGGTCACGGACGTGGCGACCGCCATTTTGGACGGGGCGGATTACGTGATGTTATCGGGTGAAACAGCCATCGGTAAATACCCATCGCGCACCATCAAAATGATGTCGCAGATCTTGGAATACACGGAGAAGTACGAGAATATAAGGCCGAAATGATCGAACACGAACTTTTATTTCTAGGATTGCTTAAAGAAGGCCCCAAACACGGCTATGAGATCAAACGCCTGATCGAGGAAGAGCTTTTCCCTTTTGTGGGCTTGAAGATCAAATCCATTTATTATCCTTTAAAGACAATGGAAAAGCTGGGGCTTATTAAGAAAGATGTCGGCCGAGAGGGAAAATGGCCGGAAAAGTACGTTTACAGCTTGACGCAAAAGGGTGAAAAGATCTTCGACCATCTGATCACCGAAAGCTTCCTTTCCATTGAGCGGCCGTATTTTAACATCGACCTTTCTTTATATTTCCTTCAATATGTTGACAAAAAGATCGCCCAGCGCCAGTTGCGGGGCCGGCTTATTTTTCTCAACAGGATCAAAAGAGAGCTTACCTCCCTAAAAGGGAACATCAAAACCACCCAAAAACACCTGCAAATTATCCTGGATCATGACCTTGATTTGGTTGAAGCTGAAATTAAGTCCATAACCAAGCTGGCCGAAGTCCTCACCTAGCCCAAATTTCCCCTATAAGTAATATTTTTAATATATATAAGAAATTTATTGACAATGGGTTAGATTCTACTAAAATCTAACTAGTAAAATTTTACTAGTTAAAGGATTTTCTATGTTTATAAAGGAATTTTTAGAGAAATCGGTAACCCGCTTTGCTGATAAAATGGCTTTAGTCTTTAAAGGCAAAGAGGTTACGTTCCAACAGCTAAAAGAGCGGTCATTGAAACTGGCTAACGCTTTAAGCGAAAGAGGTGTGTCTAAAGCCGATAAGATCGCCATTTACCTGCCCAATTGCCCGGAATATGTTTACAGCTATTTAGCTTGCCTTTATTTGGGCGGTGTGGCTGTCCCCTTGGACTTCATGCTTAAAGAGGATGAATTGACCAGCTGTTTGGAGCATTGTGAGGCTAAAGTGTTGATCGCCATGCCCAGGAATGAGGTGGAACTGGAGAAGATCAAGCAAAACCTTCCCAGCCTGGAGACGGTTATTTTATGTGCGGATATCGAAGGATTGATCGCTCAAGCGCAAAGCGATGTTCCTCAGGCCGATATTAAAGACAGCGACCCTTCCCTTATTATGTACACATCCGGCACCACGGGAAGACCGAAAGGCATATTGCTTAATTATAAACATTTGGAAGGCTCGCCTGCCGCGATGGATCATTTCGTCGATCTAAGCAATAAAGACATTAAGATTTGCGCCATTCCCTTGAGCCATATCGGCGGGTTTATTTATATCCAAAACTGCATTCAATTCGGTATCACGCTTATTTTGATGGACCGGTTCAATCCTTTCGAATTCCTTTCGCTGGTGCAGCAGCATCACGTGACGTGTTTTCATATTGTCCCTCCCATGTACAATGCCCTGTTGACATTAAAAGAAATAGAACGGTTTAATTTATCCTCACTGCGTTGGGTCGTTGTTTTCGGCGCGCCGAGCTCTCCTGAGATCATGGCGCGTTTCCATAAATATTGCCCGAACGCGCGGCTTTTGAACGGCTGGGGCATGACGGAAACTTGCCCTCCCAATACGGTGACACCGTTGGACAGCGATAATATCACAAGCGTCGGCAAGCCCGCGCCCAATTGCAAGATAAAAATCGTTGATGATGATGGGCAGGAGGTCACGCTCGGTCAAGTCGGCGAGATCGTCATCAGCGGGTGGATCGTGATGGACGGTTATTATAAGGACCCGGAGGCGACAGCGGAGGTCAAGAAAAGAGACGGTTTATATACGGGTGATCTGGGACGCTTCGATGAAAAAGGTTTTCTTTATATCGTTGGGCGCAAGAAAGAGATGATCAAAGTCGGCGGGCAGATCGTGTACGCGCCGGAGGTGGAAGCGGCCCTTTACAAGCACGAAGCCGTGGCCGAGTGCGCGGTCGTCGGCGTCCCCGACCGGATGAAGGGGGAAGCTGTCAAAGCGTACGTGGTTTTGAAAGAAGGGATGAATGTAAGCCCGGAGGAGATCCGTTATTTCGCGCGGCAGCATTTGGCCAATTTTAAAGTGCCGCACACAATTGAGTTGCGGCTTGATTTGCCGAAAAATAGAACAGGGAAAGTTGATAAGGGTTTGTTGAAACAGGAAGCGTTAACTTAAGTCGTCAGTCATCAGTCGACAGTCTTCAGCTGAAGACTGAAAGCTGACGACTGATAGCTAAAGAAAGGATTCTTAAAATGACTACCATGAAACGAGAAGCCCATTTAACAGGGAAAGATCTGATGGGAATGGTGCAGCTGACGCCCGAAGCCGTCGGCAAATATGCGCTGGTGCCCGGCCCACGGGAACGCGCGGATGCCATTGTCAAGAAGTTGACGAACCCCATCAAGAATTTCAGTTTTATGGAATACACCATGCATACGGGCGAATTTGCCGGGACAAGAGTGACGACGATCAACGGCGGGCGTTTTGCGGCGGACACCTCCATCACGACCGAGATCCTTTGTAACGCGGGGGTCAAGGCCATGATCCGTTTAGGCAGTTGCGGGGCTTTAAGGGAAGATATCAAGGTCGGCGATCTGATCGTGGCGACGACGGCTTTGAAAGGCGATGGCGTCACCCAGTATTATGTGGATAAGAATTATGTTCCCACCGCTGATAAAGAGTTGACGAAGCAATTGAAAGAACTCGCCCAGCAGCTTCTGCCTAGCCAGGGGCTTTTGGAGAATAAAGTACATGAAGGATGCTGCTGGACAACGGATGCGATCCTTAGAGAGACCAAAGAGCATGTGAACAAAGCCGTTGCCGGTGGCGCTATTGCCGTCGATATGGTGTCATCCGCCTTTTTAACGATCTGCGCGCAATATAAGATCCCGGCCGCGGTCATATTGGCCGTCAGCGATAACGTTATCACCGGTGAGATGGGCTTCATGAACACCGATTATTACATGGCCGAAGGGGCGCTGATCAACATCGGTCTGGAATTGGTTAAAAAATTAGAAAGTGCCGAGCAATTGGCTAGAAAATAAAATGATCAAGCAGAACATACAACTTGACCACAAAGAAATCAAAGAATCGCCATTGTTCTGGCCGGCGTATCTAAAGAAGAATACGTTATATGTCCTTGATGAAACGCTTATCCCCAAGAAGCTTCATTATATTCCTGTCACTTCGGTGAAGGAAGCAGTGAAGGTCATTAAGGACATGAAGACTCGGGCGTTCGGGCAGTTTTTGGTTGTTTTAAACGCGTTTTTGTTGGAATTAAATAACGTAGGGGCGAGTCGGCGACTCGCCCCTACGGCGGTATTGAAACGGTTAGAAAAAACCGCCGATATGTTAAATAACAGCCGCCCGACGTTTCCTTTCAGCGAAGTGACGGGGATGGTTGTCGGATGGGCAAAGCAGGCGGTGGCTGAGGGAATTGATCTGCGAGAGTTCGTGTCCAAGAATATTCAAGGTTATTTAATGGGGATCCGCATGCGCCGGCTTGAGCGGGTGCGAAAGATCGCTGCCACGATCGAGAACGGCGACAGTATCCTGACGCATTGTAACGTCAGCGGTGAGCTGGCCATGGCCGCGTGGATCTGTAAGCAGGATGGTAAGAAGATCCATTTCTTTGCGACCGAAACACGACCTTACTTGCAGGGGGCCAAACTGACGGCGTGGGAATTGAACCGCATGGGCGCTAATGTAACATTGGTCGCTGATAACGCCATCGGGTTACTGATGGCGGACGGGTTGGTCGATAAAGTGATCGTCGGTTCCGACCGCTCTTGCGCTAACGGCGATTTCGCCAATAAGATCGGCACGTACCAGATCGCCGTGTTGGCCCAGGAATTTGACATACCGTTCTACGTGTTAACGCAGCCGTCAAATAAAGTGAAAACAGGCAAAGATATCCCCATAGAGATCAGAGACAGCGAGGAACTTTTAACGTTTTCCAAAAAAAGGATTGTGCGCGGAGCCGTTCATGGCTTTTATCCGGGTTTTGATGTGGTCCCGCACGAATATATAACGAGGTCACTACCGATCGATGTCCGCTAATAATGGCAAAAAAATAGTTTTGCAGGGGATCTTTGATGAGAAAGCCTTTGACCGGCTGAAGAAACAAGGCGTCAAAGAGGCGTTTGTTCTCGAGGGGCGCCCGAGCTTGAAGGCCGCCGAGGACAGCTCCCAAGAGCTTTTAAAGCGCGGCATCAAACCGGTCCTTATATCGGATAACATGGCCGGATTTTTATTCGCCAAAGATATGGTCAAGGAAGTGTGGCTGTCGTATCAGATCGCTGATGAAAAAGGGGCCGTGTGCCGCATCGGAAGCCTTATCTTGGGCGTTTTGGCCAAGCGCCATAAAATTCCTGTGAATATTTTTAAATCCAGCGAGAAAACAAAATTTATGGGCAAACCGGACGACCTATTTTATTTTCGAGGGCAACGCGTCGCCCCCAGCGGCATCAAGGCTTATGTACCGCTCGTTGAATGGGTTCCCCAGAAATATATCAGTAAACGCTATGAATAACGAAGAGAAAATAAATAACGCTAAACGGAACATCATCGCCATCGGCGGGCTGATGTGGGATAAGGAGCTCGTGAGCGGGCTTAACGGTAATATCAGCGCGCGCGTTGATAAGGACACGATCGTCATTACGGGCCACAAAACTTGTTTGGGGCTTTTGCAGGAAAAAGGCGTATTGGCCATGAAGTTGGATGGAACGCTGTTAGAAGAAGGGGCTGTCTCTTCCGAAAAACTTCTTCATACGGAAATTTATAAGAATTTTCCCGACGCGCGGGCCATTATTCATACGCATACAACATACACTAACGCTTATTTCCTGGAAAATGAGAAGTTGATCCCAAAGATTTTCGAGGCCAGATTTTATTTAGGGGATGTGCCATCCGTCAAACAGACCACCCCGGCGGTGACCGATGTCGTGCCCATCATTGAAGCTTTAAAAAAGAACAACATCGTTGTTTTACGCAATCATGGCGTTGTGGCGATGGGCAATGAGCTTTTTGATTGTTTTCTTTTGATCCAGGCGCTTGAAGACGCCATTAAAACGGATGCGATCAGCCGGTTGTATTCCGTAGGGGCGACCCACCGGGTCGCCCGTACAAAGGGCAAGATAGGGGCACAGCGCGCTGTGCCCGTACAGAATAATAAAAAGAAATTTAAATTATTCTCAAAAGAACAGATCGCCAGCATTGTTGATCTGGTCAATAAAGATAAGCAGATGAAAGAGCTGGGTGAGAAGACGAACATGACCATGGACTTGGCGGTCAAGCTGAATGAAACCGGAAAAACGTACAGCTTCGCGTTTCGAAAAGGTAGAATCGAAAAAGTCGGCTCTGATGAGAACGCGGAGTTTTTGATCACCGCCCCGGAGAAGGTGTGGCGGGCGGTGTTTAATCGGGAAATAGACCCGTTTGTGGCTACCACACAAAAGAAAATGCATTTACGCGGCGATTTCGCTAAGATCTCCAAATGGTACGCACCCTGTTCACGCGTATTTGAGCTGTGGCAGCAGGTTCCAGTTGAGTGAAACGAAAATGGAACCTGCAGTACTGACTACCATAATTATTGATTCAGAAAAGTCAGTAGCGGAGGTTCCCGTAGAATAAGATGAAATCAACGACCCTTAGACAATTTGACCTTTTGATCAACGGAAAAATGGCCAAGACCAAGAAGTATTTTGATGCCGTTAACCCGTCAACTGGGGAAGTTTTTGCTCAGGTTGCGGATGCCTCCGTCGATGAGATGAAGACAGCGATCGCAGCGGCCCGTAAAGCTTTTGATGAAGGGCCTTGGAAGAATTTCACTTTTGCCGAAAGAGGCAGCTATTTAAAGAAAATAGCAAAACTGATCCGTGATCACGCTAAAGAATTGGCCGAGCTGGAAGTCATGGATGTCGGCAAGACGACCAAACAGGTGAATTTTATCGATGTGCCGGCGGCAGCGGATGCGTTTGATTATTACGGTAATCTCGGGGATGTTCTAAAGGAACGCGTTAATCCGGTCAATGATCCCGTAAAAAGCTTAACGCGGTTTGAGCCGTATGGCGTCGTGGGTAGCATCTGCTCCTACAATTATCCTCTTATATATGCGGCCTGGAAAGTCGCTCCGGCCATTATCGTCGGTAATACGATTATCTTTAAGCCTTCACCGATCGCCTGCGCTTCTATTTTGCGTTTGGCACAACTGATCGCCGATTCAGATTTGCCCAAGGGTGTGATTAATATCCTTACAACAACGGGCAATGAGGCGGCTTCCCAATTGGTACAAAGCGAAGATGTCAACATGATCAGCTTCACCGGCAGCACCCAAACAGGGCGAAAGATCATGCAACTGGCGGCGGTTACGACCAAGAAGCTTACAATGGAGTTGGGGGGCAAATCACCGGCCATTGTTTTTTCCGATTGTGATAAGGAAGCGGCATTGGGAGGCGTTTTATCCGGCATTTTTATGAACCAAGGGCAAATGTGCACGGCTGTCTCAAGGCTTTTTGTGGAAGAGGCTATTTACGATGCATTTATAGGGAAGCTCGTTGAGCGGACGAAGTCGCTGAAGATCGGTGATGCGGCGGATTTTACGACGGAATTCGGCCCGATGGCCTCCAAAGAGCAGCGGGACCTTATTTTACGTCAGATTCAGCAAGCGCTTAAAGAAGGGGCCAAACTTGCTTGCGGCGGCAAAGTCCCCCAGGGAGTTCCTCAAGGAGGATCTTACATTGAACCGACGATCTTAACAGATGTTACCGATAAAATGATAATTGTGCAAGAAGAGGTCTTCGGCCCGGTCCTGTGTGTTATGAAATTTAGATCCGAAGATGAGGTTGTCAGGATGGCAAATCATTCAAAATATGGGCTGGCAGCCAGCGTATGGACAAAAGACAAGAAAAGAGCTGAGCGTTTATCAAAGGAATTGCAATGCGGTACGGTCTGGGTCAATACGTACGGCGGTTTTTATAACGAATCATCCTTCGGCGGTTATAAACAAAGTGGTTTCGGCCGTGAGTCGGGTGTCGAGGGTTTATTGGAGTACGTGCAGACCAAACATGTCTGCATTGATCAAACGCCGGGAGGGGTGCCGCTCGCCGCTTCCTGGTTTTGAATGCAAAGCGCAGGGGCCGCGACGAGTTTTATTTTGACCAGAACCATAACAAAGATAAATAAATTACGACGAAAAATAAACATAGGGGGAAATAAAAAATGAAAGTTCTATTTTTAACACCACCACTTAAAGCATGGGATTCGCACGGTTTTCACAGGGCCGCTAATCAAATGCATGCCCAGTTGGCCGCTTATCTTCGCGAGAAAGGATTGGCAGAGGTTGAAGCGTTGGATTGCCGGGCGATGGATCTGAACTGGGATGACATGCTCAAGCACGTCAAAGCCAGTAAACCGGATGTGGTTTTTGTGGGTGAACTTCTTCACTCAACATGCGGCGCGGCCGTCATTTGGTATTTCAATGAAGGTCTTCGGATTATCAAAGAGGCGATGCCGCAGGTCAAGGCGGTTGCCGGCGGATTATGGTATTCCGGCGATTATGAGAGGCAGATGCGGCTTCATCCCTGGATCGATTACATCATGATCGGCGAGGCCGAGCTGACGATGGAAGATTTGTTGGTCAATCTTCGGGATAAGAAAAAAGACGAACGGGATATAGAGGGATTAGTTTCCCGCCGAAAGGACGGTACGATTGTCATCGGGCCGCACCGCGGGTTGATCCCCGATCTGAACGTTCTTCCGATGCCGGCCTACGACTTATTCCCAATGGACAAATATGTCGGGCATACCTATTGGAAACCGTTTGCGGAACTGATGACCTCCCGCGGTTGCCCGGGCAAATGCCATTTCTGTTACGAATGGGCATTGTATGACAGCCGGACCGCCACTCAGGATTTCACGTCCTGGCGCGGCTTGAAGGGCAAGCGCATCGTCGATGAATTGGATATTCTGGAAAAGCAGTACGGTATCACGACCGTTGTTTTCCAAGACGATGCTTTTAACAGCGATACCCAGGCGATGATCGAGTTTTGCGATGAGAAGATCAAGCGCGGCAACAAGATCAAATGGGTCTGTTTAGGCCGGGCGGATCAATGGATCCTTCAGCAAGACATCATTCCTCAAATGCGTAAGGCCGGTTTGTTCTTAGCGCTAACCGGTGTCGAAGTTGAAGATGATATGACGTTGGCCAAGTCAGGCAAGGGTGTCACGATCGATCAAATTAGAAGAACAATCAAGATCCTGCGCGAGCAGAATATCGGCAGCGTCGGTACGGTCCTGATCGGCCTTAAGGAAGACACAGAAGCTAAGATCAAAGAACGTCTTCGTGTAGCAGAAGAAATCGATCCTGATATTTTCGCTCTTGATTATTTGACGCCGGTCCCGAATTCGCCTGATTGGCGCTATGGCATCAAAAAGGGCTGGTTCGATCCGGATAAGATCGATTTGAAGACCTGGGATTTTCAGCACCCCGTTATCCCGACGGACCATTTAACGGTAGAGGAAGTCGGCCGTTTGGGGGCATGGTGCATGCGTGAATACTATTCCAAGCCGGAGCGCATTCACCGCATCTTTACCAGCAACTATGACATTGAAGTCAAGTTGTGCGTGAAGGACTTTATGAGCAATATCTCCAAATGGGAAGCGAATTCCCGTGTCGAGGCAAAAGCATAAAAGGAATGAGGCCATTCAAATGACTGATACCCAAACGATCAAATGGGAACCAAAGACAAGAGCCAAATACGATGAGATGATCGAAAAGATCCCGCTGTTCCATCGCGAGATCGCCAGGCAGGTCGTCGAGAAGAAAGCGGCCATCAACGCGCAGGAACGCGGTAACGGACAGATCATCGAGGAAGATATCGTTCGTGCTTTCCTGACGGAAGTGCCGCTTGCTTTTTACAGTTTAATGATCCGGCTGTTCGATGAAGTGGGGTTTGAGTATAAAAAATATGAAACGTAGGGGCGACCCGTCGGGTCGCCCGTACGGGATTTGTACGGGAATAAATATGAAAATTGCCATTATAGGTGCCGGCGCCATTGGAAGTGTCGCCGCCGCGTATTTGCATAAGGCGGGGGTGGACGTTGTCTTGGTCGGCAGGGAAGACCAGGTTAAGGCCATTAAAAGAAGCGGCCTTAAAGTAAGCGACGCGCGCGGGTCTGAAGTTTTTAAGCTAAAGGCTTTGACAAAGCTTGACAAGGCTTACGATCTAGTGATTTTCACGACGAAAACACAGGATCTGGAAGCCGCGTACGCGCACAACTCCGATTATCTTGATGATAGGTTTGTTTTAACAACGCAAAATGGGGTTCAGGCGGATAACATCTTAAGCTGCCATTTTGAAAAAGATAAGATGTTCAGCAGTATCGTCATGTACGGCGCGACCTATATCAAACCCGGTGAGGTTATTTTTAATTTTGAAGGTGATTGGATCATCGGCAATCCCTATACGCCGGTTGGGCCCAAGACGCACGAGATCAGTGCTTTGTTGAAGAAGGCGTTCAACGCGGTTGTCAGCAACGATATTATGGGCATGAAATATTTAAAACTGTTTGTGAATTTCAACAATTGCATCCCCGCGCTGATCGGCAAGTCCATGCAGGAAACGTTTGCCGATTTGGATCTGTGCCGATTGAGCATCCTGCTTTTGAAAGAAGGCGTGGGGGTCATGAAAAAAGCCAACATTGAGCTCGTTTCCATGCCGCAATTTCCCGTCGAGCGGATTTACGGTTTGGTGAACATGCCCATCGAGCAGGCTTCCGGCATCATTAATCAAACACTGACCAAATTAAGCAAAGAACCGCTTTACGGTTCGATCTTACAGAGCATCCAACGCGGGCGCACCAGCGAGATCGATTTTATTAACGGCGAAGTCGTTCATATGGCCAGGCAAATGCGGCAAGAAGCACCGCTCAATGAAAGAATCGTTGATATGATCCATGGGGTTGAACGAACGCAGCAATATTTTGAGCCGCAAGAAGTCAAAGAGATCTTTAATCTAGCGCAGAAAGAGGCAAAGTCATGAAACAAAGACGTGTGGTCGTTACCGGAGTCGGCATCATCTCTCCTAATGGCATCGGAAAGGAAGCCTGTTGGAACAATATGATCAACGGCGTTTCCGCGATCCGGCGCGTCACGGAGTTTGACGTTTCCATGTTCAATACCAAGATCGCCGCGCAAGTGAGTGATTTTGACCCGTTGAAATGCGGGCTGACAAGGGAAGAGGCCATCCGCATGGACCGTTACGTCCAATTTGCCGTGGCCGCCGCCAAAATGGCGCTGGA
>DATDQB010000009.1:0-75032 GCA_035292445.1 Candidatus Omnitrophota bacterium | reverse complement strand
CAAGTCCGGTTTTGATCTGGTGGGTTCCCGGCTGAAAGGCTTTCGGGGAGGCGGCCATTTTGAAAGTTTCGCGATCTATACTTATGGGCGGGAAATGGCGCAGCGGTTCTTGTTGAATTATTCGCAAAAACTATGGGGCTTCCCATGCGATCAATTGTCTCCGCAGGTCTCGGGAAAAAGAATGAAGGGTTTGAATCTAAAGACGTTTCTTAAAGAAGCGTTTTCAGGCCATAAGGAAAAAACGGAACATCTTGACGGCACTTTTTATTACCCTAAGTTCGGTTATGGCATGATCGCAGAAAGGCTCGCTGATTACGGCGGTAGAGAGAATATCAAACTTAATACTCGCGTCACGAAAGTCTTTCACAGCGCCAATAAGATCGACGCCATTGAAGTTAACGGTAAGGATCGCATCGAAACCCGGGACATGGTTAACACGCTACCTTTGTCCATATTTTTGACAATGATGGAGCCGAAATTGCCCCAGGATATCCTGAAAATTGTTCAGGATATGCGGTTTCGCCACGTTATCTTGGTGGCTGTTTTTATCAATAAAAAGAACGTGACACCGAACGGATCAGTATATTTTCCAGATCCTGATTTTCCTTTCACCCGTGTTTATGAACCCAGAAACCGCAGCATCCATATGGCTCCCGAGGGAAAGACTTCGCTGGTGGCCGAGATCCCGTGTTTCGGCGGGGACGCGCTTTGGCAGAAAAATGAGATTGAACTGACACGGATGGTCAAAGATAAATTGATAGAGGTTGGTTGGGTCGATGAAGAAGAGATCATCGGCTCGCGTGTTTACCGTTTATACAATGCGTACCCGGTGTTGGCCTTGGGGTTCGAAGAACGGATAGAAGAAATCACGTTATACCTGGACAGGTTTTCCAATTTGGAATTCTCGGGCCGCGGCGGCAAATTCGTTTATGCTTGGCTGCATGACATGATGCAATTCGGGAAGGACATCATCGAGGAATATGCCCATGCGTGAGGTTAAGGCAACGGCTGCCCGGCGTCCTGCGGGGTTTCTTTTATGGATCCCGGTGGGTACGTACGCGATTTCTTATTTATATCTCGCCATTTATCATCAGCAATGGTTTCTTTGGAATAAGATTGTGCATGAAGGCGGGACGTACACGTTGTTGCAGGATATGTTCTACGCCTCCCATTTCTGGGGGCATATCCCTGTTCATACGCTCCTCGCATTTCTTTTCATCGGAACGTACTTGTGCTTGGCCCCCGATGGTCAAAGGCGCGCCCGGCGGGATAAAACCCCCTTGCTTTTGGCCCTTCTCATTGGTTTTCTCTGGCTGACGCTTTTATTGAGCCTGGCATGGTTTGGAAAGGAAGACACGCTCGCTTTCATCGCCCAGCAAAAACAGGGCGTTACCCACTATGAACAGGGAGGCAGCTGGAATTTGCATTTGCCGAGCACCATGATGCAGTTTCTGCTGATTCCTGCTTTTATTTATGCGGTGATGAGTGTTTTCAAAAGAGAAATAGCCGTCAATCAAAGCGGTTTGTTGTATGTATTTTTATCTTTGGCCATATTTTTCCTATTGACGATTTTTCTTAATAAAAGTTTTTTACAGCCTATTCAGTTTGTGTGGCAGAATCCCCGGTATCTGGCCCATAGCGTCCGGGAGCTGGTGACGTTTCCTTTGACTTATTATCCGCTGGTGCTTTATTTTCTTTTTAGGGAGAAAACGGCCATTAAAGGATTTTCAGGTGAGAGGAAACGAGTGTTGAGAAATTTGATGATTGTTTCATTCCTTGTGTTTTGTGTCTTATTTGTTTATCAGGCCTATCTACCCCTTCAGCAGGGGATCGGGGAGCTCGCGCAGAAACCGGTCTTTGCCAAAGGAGGGGAGTTGCCGGTTTTGTATCTTCTGGCCTCCCATTATTTCGAGCACTTTCTTGATACGGTTTATTTCTTGCTGTTAAGCTTATTGTTATACGGCCTGGCCCGGCGTCAAAGAATCGAGAGGGTTTAGTGAAGAGGGTCATTCCATTCGGGCTTCATTTGGTTGCTGGCGCGATCGGCATAGGCATTTTATGGTTTCTTATTTATAAGGCCGGTGTAAGTGATCTAGCGGCTGTTTTTTTAAAGCTTTCCGCTTTCTGGATCTCACTGGCGATCGCGGTTTATGCGGTTTCCTGGGTCTTTCGCACCTGGCGATTGAAGATATTGACCAATTTGTTCCAAGGTGAATTTAAAGCGTGGGACCTTTTTAAGATGCATATCGTCGCGTATGCTTTGAATTCGATCCTACCCGCTAAGGCCGGGGATGTGGCGATGGTCGGGTTTTTAAGAAGTAAAACGATAAAGACAGGGCAGGCCGCCGCTGTTACGCTGCAGATGAGGATCCTGGACGCGTTGGCCCTCATTGTCCTTTTGCTGCCGTCGTTATATCTTTTGACGGAAAATTCCCAAGCTTTGAGCGCTTTGCTGGTCTGTTTTCTGGTCGTCGCGGTCCCGATAGGAACGGTTCTATTGGACCGGCGCGGGAAGATCTCGCAGTGGCTGGAGTCGTTGGAAAATAAATTTGTCCACCGTTTCGTCAAGCTCGCCGTATTAAAAACAAAAGACGCCTATCAGGCTTATCATAGGATCGTCTTTGATGTGAAGTGGTTGTGGGTGACCATACTTTTGTCGGTCATCATTTGGCTTTGCGACGGGTTGATCTGTTTCATGATCTCGCAGGGGGCCGGTGCGAAGCTGCCGGTCGTGGTGGTCATGATGGCGATCGTGGTCGCCAATATCAGTAAAAGCGTTCCTTTGACCCCTGGCGGGATCGGTGTTTACGAGAGCGTTCTCATGGCGGTATTTGTTTCTTTCGGCGTGTCTTTGGAATTGGCCGTGGCGATCGCCGTTTTAGACCACTTTATCAAGAAGCTGTTTAATATTATCTTCGGGTTCATTTTCATGGCGGACATGGGCATTCGCCTTAAGACAGTTTACCGGGAAGTCGCCGACAGATATTATGAAGAAAACGCCGCCGCTTTATCCGAAAAAGTAAATTTTTGACCAATGTCCCATTTTCATGTATGATAGGGGTCTCTTAAAAACGTTTTTTTCAAGGAATAAACGATGGATATTCGCACCAAAGCCGTCCACACGGGCGTCTACAAAGATTCCAGCTACAATTCGGTAACCACGCCGATCTATCCTTCCTCCACTTTTTATTTTGATAAGATGGGGAAGAATAAAGGCTACGATTATACCCGAAGCGGCAACCCCACGCGCAAGGCCCTGGAGGAAAATCTGGCCGATCTCGAAGGCGGGGTCGGTGCCTCTGCCACGTGTACGGGGATGTCTGCCATCACCGCTGTATTATTTCTTCTCAACGCCGGTGACCATGTCGTGACCGGCAACGATATTTATGGGGGAACGTACCGGCTTTTTGCCTATGTGCTTTCCAGGGTTGGCATCGAGTTTTCTTTCGTCAACATGAGAGACCTGAAGGCTGTTGAGAAAGCGGTCAAGAAAAACACAAAGATGATCTGGATCGAAACGCCTTCGAACCCTTTGATGAACATTATTGATATCAAAGCCTGCGCCCAGATTGCCAAGAAGCATAAGCTGATATCCGTTGTGGATAATACTTTCTTGAGCCCGTATTTCCAAAGGCCGTTTGAATTTGGGGTCGATATCGTTGTCCACTCAACGACGAAATACTTAAACGGCCACAGCGACGTGGTCGGTGGGGCGATCATTTATGGAAATAAAGAATTGCAAGAAAAATGCCGGTATTTGGTGAACGCGCTGGGCGTTTCCGAAGCGCCTTATGACAGCTGGCTGGTCTTGCGCGGGGTTAAAACGCTTGTGCCCCGCATGGAGGTCCATCAAGCCAACGCGCTAAAGATCGCCCAATTCTTGGAAAAGCATAAAACGGTCAAAAAAGTCTATTACCCTGGCCTTAAGAGCCATCCGCAGCAGGAACTTATAAAGAAGCAAATGAAGGGTTTTGGCGGAATGCTTTCTTTCGAGCTGGATACGAAGAAAGTTTCCTGTGAAACGTTTTTCAGCAAACTGAAGATCTTCAGCCTGGCCGAATCGCTTGGCGGTATCGAATCGTTGATCGAATCGCCGTGGTTTATGAGCCATGCCTCGATGGGCGAGGTGGCCTTAAAGGCCTCTGGCATTACCAAAGAAACGGTCCGTGTCTCGGTCGGCATTGAAGGAGTACAAGACTTAATCGATGATCTTGACCGCGGCCTTAGAGGTTAATGGCCGCAAGCGGGACCTGCCTGAACAATGAGAAAAGAAATCCTTTCTTTAACGGTTGTTTTCTTACTTTTAGCCAACGGCTCTTTGGCGGCCATCGGTGAGCTTGAAACGGTCATTATCCAGCAGGATTACGCGGCCTCCAAGAAATTGGCGCTTGCTTTATTGGATAAACAAGGGCTTTCGCCCCAGGAGCGCCATGAGGTGCAGTTTTATCTTGCCCTAAGCCACCTGCAGTTGGGCGAATATAAGGAAGCGAAAAATATATTCGAGGATTTGATCAGCCAGCCGCTGGACGAGCAACTGCGGGACCGTTCTTACCTGGGGCTGTTTAATACCCATTATTTAAATGAAGATTATAAAGAGGCCTATAAAGCAATTAATAAACTCTATGAAATCAGCCCTCGTTCCTCTTTTATGAGCCTGATCTATTTGAAATTGGGGCGGGTCAATCTAAAGCTCGCCAATTGGCGAAAGGCCAGCGAGTATTTCAAGAAGATCATTTCTGATTTTCCCGACAGCATGGAGGTCCACACCGCCAAGCAGCTTTTGGAAGAAAGGCAGTATTTCGCGGTTCAGGTGGGCGCGTTCTTGGACCGCGGTTTGGCCGAGAAACAGATCGAGGAATTAAGGCAGAAAAATGAATACGCCTACATTGTCGAAACACTGGATAAGGAAAACAGAAAGTTCTATCGCGTACGGGTCGGTCAAATGACGTTGTTGGACGACGCCCGGCAATTAAAATCGAAACTCGCCAAAGAAGGATATCCCACCGAGATCTATCCTTGAAGCATGTTTTTTATGAAGACTCATAAGATTATTTTTATTGTCGGTCCAACCGCCGTTGGCAAATCCGATGTGGCCGTAACTCTGGCCAAGAGAATAAAGGGAGAGATCGTCTCCTGCGATTCCATGCAGATCTATAAAGAGATCAATATCGCCAACAACAAACCTTCCCTCAAAGAGCTTAAAGAAATACCGCACCATCTGATCAATGTGGTCTCTGTGGAAGACGAGTTTGATGTCGCCCGGTTCGGTCGTTTGGCAAGAAACACTATTGAAGACATTCACAGCCGCGGGGCCGTGCCTATTGTCGTTGCCGGAAGCGGATTGTATATGCAGATCTTGTTGGATGGCATTTTTGAAGCTAAAGGGAAAGATGCGCATTTTAGGGACCAATTAAAGAAAAGAATGGAGGAAGACGGCGTTGAGGCGCTGTATAATGATTTGCGGCAAGTGGATCCGGCGGCGGCAGGGAAGATCCATCCTAACGATGCCCGAAGGATCATCCGCGCTTTGGAGGTTTTTGAGACGAGCCGTAAGCCGATCTCCCAGCTTCAGCAAAAACGGGAAGGCCTGTGGGGAAAATACGATATTTCCATTTTTGGGTTAATGATGCCGCGGGATGTGTTGTATCAAAGGATCAATGAACGGGTCGAGCGGATGTTTAAGGCCGGAATGGTTAAGGAGATCAAGGGCCTTTCGAATTTGAAATTAAGTTTAACGGCAAGACATCTGATCGGGATCAAGGAAGTATTAAACTATTTTAATGGGGGATGCGATTTGGCAACCGCGGCGGAAGAAATGAAACAAAACACCCGCCGTTTTGCCAAGCGGCAAATGACGTGGTTTCGCAAAGATAAACGCATTCAATGGATTGAAATCGGAAACGGCCAGCCGTTGGATGAGGCCGTAAGTATCATATTAAAGGAAGCGGTCCCACAATATGCCTAAAGAAAGTATTGACCTTAAAGCGCCTCTGGAAAAAGTTCTCTTGGTCATCCTTGATATAAGGGAAAAACAGAAACAGTGGGATATTAAAAATGTCCAGAAAGAGATGGAAGAGCTGGTGATCGCTTGCGCGGGGGTCATTGTGGATTCCATGGTGGTCAAAGTTTCAAAGCCGACGGCAAGCTATCTTATTACGGAATCCAAAGTCAATGAGATCGTTAATTTATTGACCATCAAGAATGTCGATACGGTTATCTTCAGCCATGATCTAAAGGGAAGCCAGCAAAGAAACCTGGAGGAGAAGCTGCATGTCAAGACCATTGACCGGACCCAGTTGATTCTGGATATTTTCGTGAGGCACGCGACCACCCAGGAAGGAAAAATGCAAGTGGAGTTGGCCCAGCTGCAATATTTATTGCCGCGCCTGGTGGGCAAGGGCATTGAGCTTTCTCAATTGGGCGGCGGGATCGGTACATTGGGCCCGGGCGAAACGAAGCTGGAGGTGGACCGCCGGCGTATCGACCAGCGGATTACCAGGCTTAGAAGAAATCTCGATGAAGTGGTAAGCCATCGGGCATTGACGCGGAAGAAAAGAAAAGAAAAAGGCGTGCCGACAGTTTCACTGGTGGGGTACACGAACGCGGGAAAATCGACTCTTTTGAATATTTTAACGGACGCGGGCCAGAAAACAAAAGACGGTTTATTCACAACGCTGGATTCCCTTTCCCGCCAGATGCTTCTTCCCAATCACCAGAAGGTCATTATTTCGGATACGGTCGGTTTCATGCATGATCTGCCGCACCATTTGATCGAAGCTTTTCGCGCCACCTTGGAAGAGGTCAAGGAAGCGGACCTTCTTTTGCATGTCCTTGATGTGAGCGATCCGAATTTTAGGGACCTTCATGAAGCGGTACAAACCGTTTTGAAGGAGCTTGACAGCCTTGATAGGCCGACCATTACGGTCCTTAATAAGCTGGATAAACTGGATAAGAATACCAAATGGGCAGAGTTTGAGAACCTATTTGAGAATAGTGTTTGTATTTCCGCAATGAATAAGGTAAATATCGATAAGTTGTTGGCTAAAATTTCTGAAATGGTAGGCGGATTTTTTGTGGAAATCAATGCGGATATCCCTATCAATAGGATGGATCTGGTTAATTTGGCCCATGATGAAGGCCAGGTATATTCCGTAAAGTATTATAATGAAAAGATTAATATTCGAGCCTCTGTCCCATCCCATATTGCCGGAAAATTCCAATAATCAATACATTTTTTCATTTTAAAATGATGGTATAATGGAAACCGTGAAAAGAATTATTATAATGATGGCCTTAATGGTTTTGTCTTGCTCGGTCGGCTGGGCCCAGCAGGAAAAGGTGATCTACAACATCCATAAAGACTATAATCCGATGTATGTGGAGAACGGTCTTTATAAAGAGTTTTACGAAACAGGCGAGATCAAGCGCCTGATCACCTTTGAGAATGAATTGCCGAACGGCCCTTTTAACGTGTATTACCTAGATGGGACCCTTCAGGGCGAAGGGCTTTATGTCAACGGCGTGTTGCAGCTTAAGGCGCGCACTTATCATCCCAACGGCAAGCCTGAGTCGGAGTTGAGCTTTAAAGACGGCGCTATGGACGGGTCGGTTAAATATTATGCGGAAGATGGGACGTTGATACGCGAGTCGGAATATAAAGAAGGGCTGCTGCACGGCTTGACCAAAGAATATCGCCCCGATGGCAAGCTGCAGTATGAACGAACGTACGAAAAAGGGGCGGAATGGGGAGAAGCCAAGGAGTATGACTTGGAAGGCAATTTGCTCAGGTCATCGGAATTCAAAAACGGCGCGCAGGACGGTGTCATCCGGATCCACGATGAAAGAGGCCGGGTCATCAAGGCCTTTGAGGCGTATGACGGGATCCCAACGGGAGTGGTCAAGGAATATTATTCTACGGGCCAGCTGCGCAGCGAAGGGATGCTCAAGAAAGACGGTAATTTAGCCGATGGGAAGCTCAAAGAATATTATAAATCGGGCGTTTTGATGCAAGAGGTCCAGATTAAAGACGGGGTGCGCCACGGTTTTTCCCAAGAGTATTACCCAACGGGAAATACAAAATCAAAGGGTAATTATGTATCGGGAAAGAAAGAGGGCGTGTTTCAATATTTCAAGAATAACGGTTATATAGAGCGGGAAGAAGTTTATAAAAATGACGAATCGGTCTCAATAAAGAAATATGATGAATATGGAAAGCCCATTGAATGATCGGCGTATCTTCGGGAAGGAGTTAAAGCTCATTCGCTCTGGCTGAGCGAGTGAGAAGGGCTATGGCAGTCATTATAACAGTTATTGTACTTTTGATGGTGGGGGCCATTATTTATTTAAAACGGCCTTCGCAGAAAGAAATTAAGACGCGGGATGAATTTTTGTCCGAATTGGTGGAGTTTGTTGAGGGAAAACTTGAGCCGTTGGAAGGATTTGAGAATTCATTTAAGATCAGTTTTAATTTTGAAGGGCATTCTCTCGTATACGAAGATATGGAACTGCCGGGATTTAAAGCTAAATCCAATAAGTGTTTTTTGAAAGCCCCTGTACCGCAGAAATTCGATCTTCAATTTCAGGAAAAAGAGCAATCGGCTAAAATTATTCAATCCAATGCGCCTGCTTATGGCAAGGGCGAGACTCATCGTGCGGGGGGCAAGGTAGAGCTCCCGAGTAAATTGAAGAGATTCGACGTTTCAACCAATGATTATCAGTTAGCAAATCGTTTTTTATCCCAAGCCAAAGTGGTGCAAATATTGGGTGAATATGATAATGTCGATTTTCGCGGCAACCATTTTATAGCTATAAAAATTATTAGAGGTGAGATCATCTTGGAGTTTTATACGGAGGGAAGGTATCATCCCAACCTAGGTTCTGTCAAAAATAATATTCACTTGTTTGATGATCACATCAAGAATGTCCTCACGCTGAAGAAGATTCTCGGCACATTGTCTTAGCAGTTTCCTCATCAAGATTTCTATCCGGGATCAGACTAATGAACATGGGAGCGATGAAGGTATTGACATCAAAATGGATTTTGTTATAATATCGACTTAGCATTCTATTGAGGGGAGTGCTAATTTTTAAAGATTTTTACAGAACCTCTATAATCGTACCAATCGAGGCCCCTATGATGAGAGTATCCAAAAAAGATGAAATGAAGACAAGGAAAGACAGGGTTTTAGGGATAACGGTCGATCGATATATCAAAACAGTGACTCCGGTCAGTTCTGCCTTTATTTCCAAGGAGTTTCCCCTTGATTTAAGTTCGGCCACGGTCCGCAACATTCTTTCCGAATTAGAGGAAGATGGTTATTTAACGCATCCGCATACATCAGCCGGTCGTATCCCCACCCAGAGAGGATACCGGTATTACGTCGATCATTTGATGCACCAGATTCAACTTTTTGAGGAGGAAAAGAGACGGATCAAAGCGCAGTATGAACGGGAAAGCTTAGAGTTGGAGAATCTGCTGGATAAGACGTCCCAAGCCCTATCGAAAACAACCCACTATACCAGTATTGTTTCCATAGATGGGGAGGATAGAATTTTCTGTCAGGGAACGAGCTTTATCGTGGAATATCCCGATTATAACGATATTAAGAAAATCCGCAGCATTTTAAGGGCTTTGGATGAAAAAGGGAAATTGTTGGAAATCATCAACAAGAATTTGGAGAGTAAAACCGGAATTTATATCGGCCATGAGCTGGCTTGGCGGGAGATCGATGCCTGTTCGATGGTCATTTCCAGGTATGAAACCAAGCGTGGCCCAAGCGGCCGCATCGCTGTATTGGGGCCTACGCGGATGGATTACAGCCGGGTTGTTTCAACGGTCAACTATATTACGGAATTAATGGAAGAATTATATTAGTATTCATTGTGAGGCAACGGTAAGCATGGATAAGAAAACCAAAGAAGCACTGAAAACTAAAACGAATTCTCAGGATAAGATCGATGATAAAGTTATTGAGATCAAAGAATCCGAGTATAAAGCGTTGGTGGAAGAAGCGGCTTCATATAAGGATAAATATATCCGTCTTTATGCCGAATTTGAGAATGCCCGTAAACGGATGGAGCGTGAAAAACTTGAATTCCTTAAGTACGCTAACGAAGAGATCATCGGGGAATTTTTGAACATCCTCGATGATCTGGAACGTTCCGTTGCGGCGGCGCAAGCCAAGCATGAAGATTATCAGGCGTTTTTAAAAGGCATCGAGATGGTCATGGCCCACGTCTATGAAATGCTTAAGAAAAACGGTGTCAAAGCCGTTGAGGCCAAGGGAAAACAGTTCGATCCTCATCATCACGAAGTTCTCATGCAGGAAGAATCCAAGGATCATGAGGATGGTACGGTGATAGAGGAATTTCAAAGAGGGTATATCTATAACGATAAGGTGATCCGCACCGCAAAGGTCAAGGTCGCCAAAAATATCAAGGAGGGTTAATACAATGGGACGCGCAATAGGTATTGATTTAGGAACATCCAATTCAGCGGCGGCTGTTTTAGAAGGTGGGAAGCCAAAGATCATCCCTTCCGCCGAAGGCGCAGGTGTGGCTTCGGGCAAAGCGTTTCCGTCTTTTGTGGCTTTCACCAAAGACGGCCAACGGCTCGTGGGCGAACCCGCCCGCCGTCAGGCACCCGTCAATTCCCAGGGCACCGTTTACGCGGCCAAGCGCCAGATGGGGACCAGCCATAAGTTTAAGGTATTCGATAAAGAATTCACTCCGCAGCAGATCAGCGCTTTTATTTTGCAGAAAATCAAAGCTGACGCCGAGAAATATCTGGGGGAACCGGTTGATGAAGCAGTTATCACCGTCCCGGCTTATTTCAACGACAACCAGCGCCAGGCGACCAAAGACGCCGGTGAGATCGCGGGCCTTAAAGTCCTTCGTATCATCAACGAGCCGACGGCGGCTTGTTTAGCGTATGGGCTGGATAAAGCCGGCAAAGAGCAGAAGATCATGGTCTTTGACTTCGGCGGCGGGACGTTGGACGTCACGATCCTGGAAATGGGTTGGGATAATGAACATAAGGCCGCTACCTTCGAGGTGTTATCCACCAACGGCGATAATCATCTGGGCGGTACGGATATGGATAATATTCTCATCGATTACATCTGTGGGGAATTCAAGAAAGAATCCGGCATTGATCTCAAGAATGACAAGATGGCGTTTCAACGCCTGCGGGAAGCGGCGGAAAAAGCCAAGGTTGAGCTTTCCAGTGCGGGATCAACGGAAGTGAACTTACCCTTTATTACCGCTGACAGTTCCGGGCCGAAGCATTTAACGCTGACCATTCAGCGTTCGAAATTGGAAGAGCTTGTTTCTCCGATCATCGACCGTTGCCGCGGGCCGATCCTTCAGGCTTTAAAGGACGCCAAGCAGAAACTCGGCGAAGATGCGAATATTGCCCGTGTGATTTTGGTCGGCGGGCCGACCCGCATGCCGATCGTCCAGCAATTTGTTGAAAAACAGATCAATGCCAAGATCGAGCGCGGTATCGACCCGATGGAATGTGTGGCGCTCGGCGCCGCCGTTCAAAGTGGCATCATTAAGGGGGAAGCTAAAGAAGTTCTCCTGCTGGATGTTACGCCACTTACCTTAGGGATTGAAACCTTGGGTGGCGTTTTCACCAAACTTATCGAACGCAATACAACTATTCCGGTCAAAAAGAGCCAGGTTTTCTCGACCGCGGACGATAATCAAACGGCCGTTACGATCCGTGTCCTTCAAGGGGAACGGGAAATGGCCGCTGATAACACCGAGTTAGGCCGTTTCGATTTGGTCGGTATCCCGCCGGCACCGCGCGGTATCCCGCAAATCGAGGTCACCTTCAATATTGATGCCGACGGCATCGTGCACGTTTCCGCCAAAGATAAGGGGACGGGCAAAGAGCAGTCGATCAGGATCACGGCGCCGACAAAGCTTTCCGAAGCCGAGATCGAAAAAATGGTGAAGGAAGCCGAGAAATATTCCGCCGATGACAAGAAAAAAAGAGAAGAAGTGGAAGTCATCAATCAGGCCAATGCGCTTCTTTATTCTTCTGAGAAGGCTGTTAAGGATTACGGAGATAAGATCAGCGCCGGCGATAGATCCAATATCGAGAAAGAACTCGGCGTGTTAAAAGACGCCATTAAAGCCAAAGACCTCGCCAAGATCAAACAGGCGACGGAGGCGGTACAAAAGGTGAGCCACAAACTGGCTGAGGAAGTTTATAAAGCCTCAGCTTCTCAACAGGCTGCAGGCAGCCAAGCAGAAGCTGCGGGCACATCCGCCAGGCAAGGCGGTTCACAACAATCGTCCCAAAAAGGCGAGAATAAAGATGATGTCATCGATGCCGATTTTAAGGCAGAGGATGATAAATAATATAAGGGTAAGTTAATCATTCGTAGGGGCGAGGTCACCTCGCCCCTACGTTTGTGTTAAGACCATGAAAAAAGATTATTACGAAATTCTAGGCGTCGCCAAAGATGCCGTGCTTGCGGACATTAAAAAGAAGTACCGCTCGTTGGCTTTAAAGTACCATCCTGACCGTGTCCCTGAAGGCCAAAAAAAGGAGGCTGAGGAGAAGTTTAAGGAGATCTCCGAGGCCTACGGTGTTTTATCGGACCCGAAGAAAAGGCAAACGTACGATCAGTACGGCCATGCCGGCATTGATCAGAATTTCACGGCGGAAGATATTTTCCGGGGGGCGGACTTTAGCAGCGTCTTCGGCGATACCGATCTGGGCGATATTTTTAGCCAATTTTTCGGCGGTCAAGATATTTTCGGCGGACGGCGTTCCCGCTCGCGCGGCCCGCAGCGCGGCCATGACATTCAATATGAGATCGATGTCACATTGGAAGAAGCCTTTAGCGGTATTAAGAAGAATATAAGGGTCCCCCGCGAAGATCTATGCAAGTCATGCAACGGGACGGGGGCCAAAGATAGCAGTAAATTAAAGACGTGTCACACGTGTTCGGGTTCGGGTTATGTTTCAACGTCCGCCGGTTTTTTTAGGATGCAGCAAACGTGCCCTGATTGCCGCGGCGGCGGGAAAGTCATTACAGAATTTTGCCCTGAGTGCCATGGCCGGGGGGCGGTGCGGGTCACCCGTAACATCGAAGTCAAGGTCCCGGCCGGCGTTGATAATTCTTCGCGATTAAGGATTGCCGGTGAAGGAGAGATCGGCAAAGGCGGGGCGGGCGATCTATACCTTTATATTCACGTTCTTCCTCATAATACGTTTCAGCGTGAGGGGGATAATATTTATATGCAGCTTCCCGTCAGTTTTGTCAAAGCGGCTTTGGGCGCAGAGGTTTCGGTCCCGACCTTAAACGGCAACGTTTCCATGAAGATCCCATCCGGCACTCAAAGCGGCAGGGTTTTCCGCCTTAAGGCCAAGGGGATGCCCAACCTTCACGGCGGTGTCGGGGATCAGTATGTCAATGTCATAATCCAGGTGCCTAGCAGACTATCGGCGGAACAAAAGAGGCTGTTGGAGGAGTATGCTAGAGTGAGCGGAGAGGAAGTCCAGCCCGCTAGTGAATCGATAAAAGAGAAGATAAAGAAGGTATTTAAATAAAATGCCAACTTACCAATACGAATGCGCCGCTTGTGGCCACTCATTTGAAATCTTGCAGTCCATAGCCGATGGAAAGCTCAAAAAATGCCCTAAGTGCTCTAAACTCAAGCTGTTTCGCTTAATAGGTACGGGAGCGGGGGTCATCTTCAAAGGCAGCGGATTCTACGAAACGGATTATAAGAAAACCTCCCAAACGGATTCAAAGGCAAAAGCACCCACCCAAACCAAACCGGAAGTTTTAGGCAAAAATTCAGGAGAAACTAAGAAGACGGGGCCCAAAAGTGAGTAGCCAGAAAAGGTCGTTTGACCTGTGGAAAATAATCAAATTCTGGTTTCCACTGCTGGGTTATTCTGCTATTATCTTTTGTGTATCTTCGCTGCCAAGCCTTAAGCCTCCCTTTGAAGGCTTTAATGTTGACAAATTTTTTCACATGTTGGAATATATACCCTTTGGCTATCTGGCTGCCAGGGCTTTGTTCCATACAGCGAAGTTTGACCGTAGGTACACGCTTGTTGCCGTAGCCGTCTTATTTGCTCTTTTGTACGGCATCAGTGATGAAATACACCAATCTTTTGTGGAAGGGCGCTTTGCGAGCGTTTTCGATGTCATCGCCGATACTCTTGGCGGGATGTTGGGCGGTTGGTTATTTGTGAAAGTCAAGGATAGCGCAGAAAGGGGCCGAGCGTAATGCCCAGGATCAAACCATTCAGGGCCGTTTATTATAACGAAAAGAAGACGGGTGACCTTAAAAAAGTCGTCTCACCTCCTTATGATATCATCTCTGCGGAGGAACAGACCTTTTTACATAATTTTAGCCCGTACAACTTCACCCACATTGATTTGGGAAAAGACCGCCCCAGTGACGATCGCTCCGACAACAAATATGCGCGTGCTAAGGAGCTGTTCGAGGATTGGCTTAGGAAAGGAATATTGACCCAGGATGAGGAGCCGTGCATCTATTTTTACCGTCAGGAGTACACGCTTCATGGGGAAAAACACAGCCGTATGGGGTTTATTTCTTTAATGGAATTGCGGGACCAGCATGAATCGAAAGTATATCCCCATGAAAATACGCATACCAAGGCCGTTGAAGACCGTTTGAAATTGACGGCCGCTTTAAATGCCAACTTAAGCTGCATTTTTGTCTGTTACTCCGACCGTCAACGAAAGGTTGAAAAGATTTTCAACAAAAAAATGCTTTCAACCAAGCCTCTCATAGACGTCGAGGACAAAGACGGCATTCATCATAAATTATGGCGGTTGTCCGATCCCGGGCTGATCAAAGAAATCAACGATTATCTTAAGGACCAGCAGATTTTTATCGCCGACGGGCATCATCGTTATAAAGTCGCCAACGAATACCGGCAGATCAGGCGGGCTAAAAAGGCGAGTTTTAACGGTTCGGAACCGTTTAATTACGTCATGACTTATTTTACGAACATCGATTCGAAAGATCTGTTGATCTTCCCGATCCACCGTATTATTAAAAAATTGCCTGTTTCATTGGATTTTTTGGAGAAATATTTTCGCATCGACCGGATCAGGAATAAAAATGAATTGGTGATCATGTTGGCCAAAGCCGGGCGTAACGAGCACGCCTTCGGCCTATACACGCGTGATGACGTTAAGTTATTGCGGATGAAGAATCAGCTGCTCATTAACGAGCAAATCAAAGAAGGTTCCAGAGATTTCAAGAATTTGGACGCCACGATCCTTAAGCATTTTATTCTTGATAAGATCGGCGCTTCCTCGGATGACATCGTCTATACCAAAGACGTCAATGAAGTTTTCGAAAAGGTAGACGCCCATCAGGCGGAATGCGGTTTTATTATGAATCCCGTCAGGATCGAGCAGCTAAAATCAATCGCCTTAAACGGCGAGCGCATGCCCCCCAAAACCACCTACTTCTATCCTAAAGTTCTTTCGGGGTTAACGGTTTATAAGATGGATTAAAGGATATCCCTATGGCCCTGTTCGGACGAAAGAAATACACACTTGTTAATATCAAAAAGAAAGATATCCCCGAAGGCCTGTGGACGAAATGCCCTGATTGCGGGTCTGTCACCTACACGAAAGAGCTGCAGAATAATTCAAACGTTTGCCCCAAATGTGATTATCATTTCTCTCTCAGCGCCCAGGAACGTATCAATCTTCTGATCGATCAAAACACTTTCAATGAGTTTGATACGCAGTTGGTCTCTGTCGACCCGCTGCAGTTTAAGGGCCCCAAGACCTATAAGGAAAAATTAAAAGCGGATCAAAAAGCGACCGGCTTGCGCGAGGCCGTTATCACAGGGCGGGGAAAATTAAACGGCTGTGACGTGGTGATCGCGGTGACCGATTCACGCTTTATCATGGGATCGATGGGCTCGGTGGTCGGGGAGAAGATCACCAGGGCTATTGAATGTGCGACAAAAGAACGCTTACCGGTGGTGATCGTTTCCGGTTCCGGCGGCGGGGCCAGGATGTATGAAGGGGTATTTTCTTTGATGCAGATGGCCAAAACGTGTGCCGCTTTGGCCAAGCACGGTGAAGAAGGTTTGCTTCATGTTTCCATTCTGACAAACCCGACAATGGCCGGCATCATGGCCTCTTTCGCGGGGGTGGGGGATTTTATCATTGCCGAGCCGAAGGCCTTGATCGGGTTTACGGGTCCCCGCGTCATTGAGCAGACCATCCGCCAAAAGCTGCCGGAAGGTTTTCAACGCTCCGAGTTTTTATTGGTACATGGGCTGATTGATATGATAGTTGGCCGGAAAGAGCTCAGAGAAACCATCGCTAAGATCATTGACTTCACCCAACCCAATTCTTCTTCAAGGTCCGCCTCAGCCAAAAAGGCATCCTAAATCAGCCTCAAATAAATCAATTGCACTTTTCGGAAAGTTTCATTAGAATAAACACCTAATAAATATACTAATACTTAATCTTATGGCTCAAATCAGCTTAAGAAACGTTTCCAAGACTTATAAAGGCGGCGTCAAAGCCGTTGACAATGTCACGGTCGGCATCGAAAACAAGGAATTTATGGTGCTGGTCGGCCCCTCGGGATGCGGTAAATCGACGACCTTGCGGATGATTGCCGGGCTAGAAGAGGTGAGCGAGGGCAAGATCTGGATCGGCGACCGCCTTGTCAATAATGTTCCCGCCAAAGACCGCGATATCGCGATGGTTTTTCAGAACTACGCCCTATATCCCCACATGAGCGTTTATGAAAACATGTCTTTCGGATTGAGGCTGCGCCGATACCCCAAGCATGAAATTGACCGCCGGGTCAACGAGGCCGCGGAAATCCTGGGGATCAAGAAGCTTTTAGATCGTAAACCCGGGCAGCTCTCCGGTGGGGAACGCCAGAGGGTCGCGTTAGGGCGGGCGATTGTCCGTAAGCCGATGGCTTTTTTGTTTGATGAGCCTTTAAGCAACTTGGATGCCAAGCTGCGCGTCCAGATGCGCACCGAAATCCATAAATTGCGCCTGCGGCTTCAATCGACGTTTGTTTATGTCACGCATGATCAGACCGAGGCGCTCACGTTGGGGGACCGCATTGTTGTGATGAAAGACGGCAAAGTGCAGCAATGCGCCGATCCGATGACTATTTATGATAGACCGGCCAACAAATTCGTGGCGAGCTTTTTGGGGACGCCTCCGATCAGTCTTATGAACGGACGGATCATAAAGAAGGAACGCAAATACTACTTTGATGAGGGCAAATTCCAGGTGAAACTGGTCGAGGAAATGTATAAAGTTATCACCCCTTACGAAGGGAAAGATATTATCTTCGGCATACGCCCCGAAGATATTTACGATAAATTATTTGTTTCCGAATCGTCCCCCGACAACGTGGTGCGGGCCATCTGTGAGGTTATCGAACCGTTGGGTTCCGAAGTCTATTTATATCTCAATTCAGGCAAACACACCTTTATTGCACGCGTTGGCGCTCATAACCGCCCTGAAGTCAACCGGGACATGGATCTCGTGTTTGACATGAGCAAGGTGCATTTCTTTGACCCAGAAACAGAAGAAACAATTTGCTAGTGGTTCGACAACTAGTCGAAGGACTAGTTCCCCTCTGAAGCTAGCGGTCTTCTTTTACCTCCCTCTTCTGGGTTTTTTTGCCTACGCCATTCTTTTCAACAATAACTTTTTTGTTTACATCGCTCTTGGGCTGTTAGTCTGCATCCTTTTTTTGCTGCCCATTCGGATGCGTTTGGCCAAGAAGGAAGCCGATATAGAGCTGAACGTCCTTAATCTTCAGGAACAGATGAATTTGATGGACGCGGAGATCGAAAAGGAGCAAAAGATCATCGAATCTACCCGGGAGAAAATCGTCAATTTTTCCCAGTTGAAAGGCATGACGGAGCGCTTGAGCATGTGTTTGACGCAGGAAGATACGGTCAAGACGCTTTCGGAAGAGGTCAACAAATTATTCGGCTCGGAAGAAACGACCATCATTCTTTATTTGTTTCATTCCAAGACCGGGGAGCTCGGGATCTCATCGTCTCTTAAGGGCCAGATGCGCGTCAATCTAAAATCAAAAAGGGGCGATATTTTTGACCAGTGGGTGGTTAAGGCCATGCAGCCGTTGCTTATTGAAGATGCCAAAAGCGACTATCGCTTTGATGTGGAAAAAATCAATCCGGATGATGCCAGGTCCATCAGGTCGGTGATGAGCGCTCCTTTAACGGTCGAGAATAAAGCGCTTGGGATCTTGAGAGTGGATAGCCCCAATGAGAACCGTTTCACAACGGAAGATCTGCGGTTCCTGCAAACCATCGCGGATATGGGAGCTCTTACCATTGAAAACGCCCAGCTGTATGAGCGCGTGGAACAGTTGGCCATCCGGGACGGATTGACGCTACTGTATCTGCGCCGGTATTTATTGGAGCGCTTGCAAGAGGAGTTCAGCCGCCAAATGAGGCGAAAGGGCGAGCTCTCTTTTTTGCTCATCGATATCGATTATTTCAAAAAATATAACGATAGCTTTGGCCATGTGGCCGGCGATATTGTGCTAAAGACCATCGGAAAGTTGTTATCGGAGTTTTTCAAGGAGCCAGGGCATTTGGTTTGCCGCTACGGAGGGGAGGAGTTTTGTGTTTTATTGCCTGAGGTTTCCCATAAAAAGGCGATGGAGATAGCGGAAGAATTACGTCAAGCAATCGGCAAAACCACCATCACGTTAAGGCGGGAAGAAACCTATATTAAGGTTTCCATCGGCGTTTCATCAGCCCCAAAGAATGCGAAAACAAAAGAGGAATTGATTGAAAAGGCGGACCAGGCCCTTTACATGGCTAAGAAAGAAGGCCGGAACCGCGTTTGCACCATTTAAAAATATGGACCTAGTATTGTTTTTAGTTATTGTTGTTTATATTGGCGGTATCTTTTCTTGTGCCCGGCGGTTTGTTATCGAAGAGGAAGGCAAAAGCGAAGAGAAAGTGAATGCCCTTAAAGAAAGATTGCGCCATTTGGAAGGCAAAAAGGAGGCGTTGGATAGAAAGAAAACAGAATTACAGGCGGAAGCAACGGATATCTTTACCTTATATGAAATCACCAAAGACATCACCAAGACGTTGCATGAAAAAGAAGCTTTCGGCATGTTTAAGAAAAAGCTGGAAGAACATGTCAGGCTGGTCGATTGTCAATTTTTGGACCTTCAGAATGAAGACATCGACAACTTTAGGAAGGACCCCGATTATTTTATTTTTTCATTAAAAACCAAAGATCAAAACGTCGGGCACCTTGTCGTCAAGGGGGTGTCCGAGGATGAAAAAGAAAAAATGGCTATTTTGGCGACCCAATTTTCTTTGGCGCTACGGCGGGTGAAATTATATCAGGAGATCGAGCAGATCGCCATTACGGACAGCTTAACGGAGGTGCGTACCCGTCGCTACACGATGGAACGGCTTCAGGAAGAAATGAACCGCTCCAAGTCGCAACATCTGAATCTGGCCGTTTTAATGGTTGATGTGGACCATTTTAAGAAAATCAACGATACCTACGGCCATTTGACGGGCGATCAAGTGCTCAGTGAAATCGGGCGCATCATCAAAGAAAACCTGCGGGAGATTGATATCGCCGGCCGCTATGGCGGCGAGGAGTTTTGCGTCGTTTTGCCCGATACGTCTGCGCAGGGGGCCCAATTTGCGGCCGAACGTATCCGCCAGGCCACCGAAAAGGCCTTGATCAAAGCCTATGATACACAGCTTCAAACAAGCGTCAGCATCGGCATTTCCCAGTTCCCCAAAGACGGGACCAAGCTTTCCGAGTTGGTCGATAAGGCCGATTGGGCGTTATACCGCGCCAAAAAACAGGGGCGTAATCGCGTTTGTTCTTTCGGGGTCTATCAAGAGGATTAGAAAAAATATGGCCTCAAAGGGCTCCAAAATAAGGCAAAAGGCTATTGCCCTGTTTAAGCGATTCATGTAGAATAATCCCATCAAGTAAAAGACCAGCGTATTTTTAATCGAATTTCCAAGCCTTAGATGAATTTCCATTAATATTAGTATTAATCCTTGCCTTTAATTTCATCTAAACTATGAATAAATATATTATAGGGATCGATGTGGGTGGGACCAACGTGAAGTTGGGCCTTGTTAACCCGAAGGGGAAACTTATTGCCCGAAGTCGTTTAAATACAAAAAGTTATATGCATCGTAAAAGTAAACTTATCGATGCGATAGCCAAAGAAGCGGTCGAATTAATCAATAGCAAATCTCTTAAGAAAAGCCAAATTTTGGGTGTTGGGCTTGGGCTTCCCGGCTTTATTGACCCTCAAAAAGGCCTGGTCCGATTCTTGCCCAATATTCCGGGTTGGCGCCGTGTACCTCTTTCAAGCATACTGCGGCGAAAGTTAAACTTACCTGTCTTTATCGATAATGATGTCAATTTGGTCACCTTAGCCGAATGGAAAAAGGGGGCTGGGGTTGGATGCAAAAACCTTATTTGCCTCACTTTGGGGACAGGTGTCGGAAGCGGGATTGTCATCGGCAACCGGTTTTACCGCGGCGAAGATTACGTGGCCGGCGAAATCGGCCATATCCCTTATCTTGATAAAACCCTTGAACGATACGTCGGGAATGCGGTTTTGCAGGCCAAGGCGGCAAAGATCTTCAGAAAAAAGAATATCCGTCTAGAGGAAGTGTTCGCTTTGGCCAGCAACGGTAACGCCCGCGCCATCGAATTTTGGCAACAAGCCGGGGCGCATATCGGGTTTGTGTTGGCCGGTATCGTGAATCTCCTTAATCCGAAATTGATTATTGTCGGTGGCGGCGTGTCCAATAATTTCAGATACTTGGCTCCGGCCATCAAGAAGACGATCAGGCAAAAGTCCATTAAAGTGGCGGGTGCATCGGTAAGGATCGTGCGCGCCAAATTGGGAGATGATGCGGGTATTTTTGGGGCTTATTTTTTAGTGAAGGATGCTTTCATTGATCGCAAATCCTATCTTAAAAAGTAAACGGCATTATTTTTTTATCTACGCCATCCTTTCTCTGCTTATTTATTTTCCTGCAGCGGATGTTTCTTCTGCCGACTCAACCAGTAAGGCAAATTCGGTCGAATTAAACGGTGATGTGGTGGAATATTCCGTTGACAGCAGCGCCGTGACGGCCCGCGGCAATGTTATCATCCATAACGCCGAAGCGACCCTTTATTGCGATGAAGTGCAGTTCGATCAAGCGACAAACATAGCCCATGCCCTTGGCCACGTCCGCTTGGTCAACAAGCAGGGAGAAATTTCCGGTGATGAGCTGACCTTTGATTTTAATACCATGACCGGCGATTTTCACAACGCCCGCATCGTGGCCGATCCGTATTACGGAGGCGCCCGTAAAATATCGCGTGTTTCAGACAGTAAAATGGTGATGGAAGACGGCTACCTCACCACCTCTGATTTTGATAAGCCTGAATACCGTGTCGTTTCATCAAGGATCGAGATTTATCCGGGAGAAAAAATCGTGGCCAGCCACAACCGGATAAAATTGGGGAATATACCCGTGGCCTATATGCCTCATTATGTCCAAAGCCTTAAAGAGAAAGAGCCGCGATGGCATATCACGCCGGGACATGATAAGGATTGGGGGGCATTTTTGCTGACGACATGGCGGTATTATGTGAGCGAGAAGCTTAAAGGCGCCATTCATTTGGACTACCGTGACCGCCTGGATTTCGCCGGTGGGCTCGATGTGGACTATAAGACAGAGAATTTCGGTACCGGCGTTTTGAAAACATATTATACGATGGAACGGGATATCACCTCGGACAGGATCCTGGAAGAAAGGCCTTCCGTGATGTCTGAGCGGGACCGGTATAAGGCCGAATGGCGCCACCGCTGGCAGATGGACGAGAAGACCAACGTCATCTTGCAATATTACCGCATCAGCGACGCCACCTTCCTTAAGGACTATTTTGAACGGGATTTTGACCGGGATCAAACGCCGCCTTCGTTTTTCGTCTTAACGAGAACTTTGCCCAAGGGGATATTAAGTCTTCGCGCCGATAAACAGGTGAACAGTTTTGTGGCGACCACGGAGCGTATCCCCGAGCTGCGCTATGACTTGACTAATCAGAAGATCGGCAATACCAGCTTATATTATAAAAATTTTACCACCATGACCAGCTTGTCTTACGTCGGAGCTTCTCCAACGGATGTGCGATTGGATACCAACCGTATCCATACGGAGCATCAGCTGTCTCATCCGATGAAGTTGGGTTTCTTGGAATTCACGCCTTTTATCGGCGGCGAATGGACCTTCTATTCTCGGCTCAAGGACCCCAACGAAGACAAGGATGTCAGAGAGTATTACAAAGCGGGAGCCAGCTTACAAACAAAATTTTATCGCCTCTTTGACGTCAATGCCCCGTTCTTAGGGGAGGAAATCAAGCGCATGCGCCATATCATCACCCCTTCGCTGACGTATCAGGTGGCGAAAGACCCCACGATTGCCAACAGCGAGTTGGAGCAATTCGACACGATCGATTCGCGCCTGCGTCAGGACGCCGTTACTGTTGCTCTGGAGAACAAATTGCAGGTCAAACGTAACGGCCAGACGGTTGAGTTCCTGCGGGCGGTTCTTAGCAGCGACTATTATTTGGAGGATGATCCTTCGGGAGAAGGCTTTGAGATCATCAAAACAGATATTGACTTTCGCCCCGCCGACTGGTTAACATTATACTTTGATTCGCAGTACGATCTGGACCAGAGCCGTCTCGATACGGCCAATTTTGATTTTTATATCAACAGCGGCCAGAAATGGAATGTTGGGGTCGGTAGGCGCTACAACGTCGATGTGGACGACCAGATCACGACGCATTTTCATTATAAGTTCAATTCCAAATGGGCGTTTCAGCTTCTTAACAGGTTTAACATCGATACGGCGGATTTAGAGGAGCAGCAATATGTCCTTACCCGTGATCTGCATTCTTGGGAGATGGATATCCACATTAACGATAAAAAGGAAGAAGGAAGCGAGTTTATCGTCGTCTTTAGGCTCAAAGCGTTTCCGGACATTGGTTTTGATTTTGGAACGGAATTTAACCGCCGTGAAAGCGGCTCATCATCGGGGGAATAATACATGAATATCGCTATTGTTGGTTCGGGATATGTCGGGCTGGTCACGGGCGTTTGTTTGGCGCATATCGGCCACCACGTGATCTGCGTCGATAACGATTTGGAAAAGGTGAAGAAGCTGCAGCGCGGTGAGGTCCCGATCTATGAGCCGGGCTTGGAAGAATTATTGAAGAAATACCTTAAAAACAAAAGGCTTCGATTCAGTTCTTCCATCAACGAGGCCACCAAGAAATCCACAGTTATTTTTATCGCGGTGGGAACGCCGTCCAAGAAAAGCGGGGAGGCGGATCTGACCTATGTCGAGAATGTGGCCCGGGAGATCGCGCTCAATATGGATGACTATAAACTGATCGTTGAGAAATCGACCGTTCCCGCCGACACGGGCAAAAGGGTCGAGCGCACGATCAAAATGAATTTGCACAGTAAATTCAGAAAAGGCAAAAAGGTCATGTTGGATTTTGACGTGGCTTCCAACCCGGAATTCTTGCGGGAAGGCTGCGCCATTCATGATTTCATGAATCCCGACCGGGTCGTGATCGGCGTTGAAAGCAAAAAAGCGGAGAAATTATTGACGGAGATCTACAAGCCGCTTAAGCCTAAGATGGTCGTGACCAACATCAATTCCGCGGAGTTGATCAAACACGCTTCCAACTCATTTTTGGCGACCAAAATATCATTTATTAATGCGATCGCGCGGATCTGCAGTAACGTCGGGGCCGATGTCCTTAAAGTGGCCGAGGGCATGGGCTATGACAAGCGCATCGGGCGGGCATTCTTGAACGCCGGCATCGGTTACGGCGGAAGCTGTTTTCCCAAAGATGTGGACGCCTTCATCCGCTTAAGCGAACGAAGCGGATATGATTTTAAACTATTGAAAGAGGTCCGTGCCATTAACGAGGGCCAAAAAGAGAGTTTTGTCCGTTTGATCGAAGATAAATTGTGGATCATCAAGGGCAAGACCATCGGCGTCTTGGGGCTTGCGTTCAAACCCGACACGGACGATATGCGTAACGCGCCTTCCATCGACATCGTCCAAGCCCTTCAAAATGAAGGGGCGCATATAAGGGCCTACGATCCTCAGGCGGTCCACAACGCCAAAAAGTTTTTAAAGGGGGTTACGTACTGTGGCAGCCCTTATGAGCTTGCCAAGGGGTGCGATTGCCTTCTTCTTTTAACCGAGTGGGGCGAGTTCAAAGAGCTTGATTTTGCAAAGATCGCGAAATCGATGAAGCAGCTGATGATCTTTGACGGCCGCAATTTTTATCACGGCCGCAACCTTGAAAAGCTGGGGTTTGAGTATCACGGGATCGGCCTCGGCCCTAAATAAATCGGTCAATGACCCATCAACTCAAAAACAAGATCATCAACAAAAAGGCCAAGATCGCCGTCGTCGGCTTGGGGTATGTGGGGCTGCCTTTGGCCGTCCTATTTGCCAAGGCCGGTTATCGGGTATACGGTTTGGATACGGACCATGACCGGGTACGCCGGGTTAATGGCAAAGAGAGCTATATTCTCGATGTCGATTCCCGGGCGTTGGCGAGTGTGGTCAACAGGAAAAAGTTATCCGCCCAGACAAATTTTGATATCTTGAAAGAGATTGATGCGATTATCATTTGCGTCCCGACACCGCTTAAGCGTAAATACACGCCGGACATTTCTTTTATCCATAAAGCGATCCGAGCCATTCGGCGCCATTTTAAGAAAGATACGTTGATCGTGCTTGAGAGCACGACGTATCCCGGCACCACCCAGGAGCTCATTAAGCCCGAGCTGGAGAAAAGCGGCAAGAAACTTGACCGCGATTTTTATTTGTCTTTCTCCCCCGAGCGCATTGACCCCGGCAATAAGGTTTATGATGTCACCAGGATCCCTAAGATCATCGGCGGCTTGACCCCTAAAAGCGCCGCGTTGACCAAGATTTTATACCAAAAGATTATCCGGGAAATCCACGTTGTTTCCTCGGCCAAAGCGGCGGAAATGACGAAGCTGCTGGAGAACTCGTTCCGCATTATCAATATCGGCTGGGTCAATGAGGTGGCCATGATGTGCCATAAAATGGGTATCGATGTGTGGGAAGTGATCGAAGCCGCCAAAACGAAACCCTTCGGTTTTATGCCTTTTTATCCGGGGCTGGGGGTAGGAGGCCATTGCATTCCCGATGATCCATTATACCTTTACTGGAAAGCCAAGCATCACGGGTTCAGTTCAAAGTTTATAAAACTTTCCGCCGACATCAACTCTTCGATGCCTGCCTATGCTGTCGATTCTTTGAAAGAAATCTTGGCGAAAAAGAAAAAGGCTTTATCCAAGGCCAAGGTGCTCATTTTGGGCGTTACATATAAAAGGGATGTCCATGATCTGCGTAAATCCCCGGTCCTTAAGTTAATTGAACTCCTTCAGAGCCGCAGGTGCTCGGTGAGCTATCATGATCCTTTGATCCCTTTCCTGAAGATCGGCGCTATTGATTTACGCTCCATCGCATTGACAAGAAATAACCTAAAGAAATATGATTGCGTGGCCGTGGCGGTGGACCATTCCGCCGTCAATTATTCTTCGGTTTTTCAACATGCGCGGCTCATTTATGATATCCGTAATGTGTATAGGGGAAAACAGAACCAGAAAATCATCAGGTTTTAGAGGAGTTCGGCATGGCTAAACGAAGAAAAACAGTTGTTGTTACAGGGGGCGCGGGGTTCCTGGGGAGTCATTTGTGCGACCGTTTTATCCGGGAGAATTGCAAGGTTGTTTGTGTCGATAATCTGATCACCGGCAATCTTAAAAACATCGCCCATTTGAGAAAGAAGAAAGATTTCAGGTTTATTAAGTACGATATTTCCAAGGAATTCACGTTAAACGGCCCCGTTGATTATGTGCTTCATTTTGCCTCGCCGGCAAGCCCGGTCGATTATTTGCATTATCCCATCCCCACGCTTAAAGTCGGTGCGTTGGGGACCTATCACACGTTAGGGTTGGCTAAACTTAAAAAGGCGCGTTATCTGCTGGCTTCAACTTCGGAGGTTTACGGCGATCCGCAAGTTCATCCGCAGAAGGAAAGTTATTGGGGGCATGTGAACCCCATCGGCCCGCGCGGCGTTTATGACGAGGCGAAACGTTTTGCGGAGGCCATCACCATGGCGTATCATCGTTCTCATCATCTTGATACAAGGATTGTCCGGATTTTTAACACTTATGGCCCGCGCATGCGCATTCTGGATGGGCGGGTTGTTCCCAATTTTATCTACCAGTCTTTAAAAAACAAACCGTTGACGGTTTATGGCGATGGAAAGCAAACGCGCTCGTTTTGTTATTATTCGGATCTGATCGAAGGGATTTTCCGCCTCTTGCATTCCAACCTTCATACGCCCGTGAATATCGGTAACCCCAATGAATTTACGATCATGCAGTTTGCAAAATTGATTATCAGGCTTTCCGGCACGAAATCCAAGATTGTCTATAAACCGTTGCCCGAAGATGACCCCAAGGTGCGTCAACCGGATATTACGCTTGCCAAGACCAAACTTAAATGGACGCCCAAGGTGTCGTTGGAAAAAGGGATAAAAGAAACATTAGCGTGGTTTTCCAGATGCGTATAGCCATTCATTGCCGCTCTTTTATGAATAAGCAATTTACGGGGATCGGGCGTTATGCCTCTTCTTTGGCCCGTGCGTTGGAGGAGATCGATCAGCACAATGAATACCTGCTTTATGCGCCGAAGGGGTTGTTTCATACAAAAAGATCCGTCCCCAGCGCCAAAGCAAGGAATTTCACCGTCAAGGTCGACTGGTTAGGGCGCGGCCTTTCGAAAATGATGGGAGCGACGGACATCGTTCATTTGCCTTCACCGGATATTTGCGACGTTAAAGATGTAAAGCTGGTTGTGACGATCCACGATCTGGTCTATAAGGCGTTTCCGCAAGGGCATACCGAGGAAACGCTCAAGCTCACCGATGAGCAGATGCGTTTTCTCCTGCCGCGGGCTTCTAAATTCATCTGTTGTTCCCAGAATACGGCAAAAGACCTGATGCGTTTTTTCCAGGTGGAAAGCGCCCGCATATCCGTCGTATATCCCGGCATTAATAAGGATATTTTTTATCAAATGGGTGAGGAAGAGAAGCCGCAGGCGCGGCACGCATTGAAAGCGCTGGGTGTTGAGGGGCCGTTCATTCTTTTTGTGGGGACGATCGAGGGAAGGAAGAACCTTAAGAATTTGCTCAAGGGCTTTGCGCTTTTGAAACAAAGGGGCAATTATTCCGGGAAGCTGGTGGTCTGCGGGATGGCGGGCTGGAAAAACGAAGATCTAAGCCGGACCATCGATGAATTAAATTTAAGAAATGAATTATTGTTACCGGGTTTTTTAAAGGACGAGGAGTTGCGCTACCTTTATAATTCAGCCGATTGCTTTGTGTTCCCCTCCTTTTATGAAGGGTTCGGCTATCCGATCGTTGAAGCTTTCAGTTGCGGTTGTCCGGTCGTAACTTCCAACGCCGCTTCCTGCCCGGAAGTCGGCGGCGATGCCGCGGTCACGGTTGACCCGCAAAATCCTGAGGAAATAGCGACGGCCATCCGTCCGCTCTTGGAGGACAGCGCTTTGAGGATGAAATTGATCGAGCGGGGATTGCAAAGGGCGGAAGGGTTCGATTATTTAAAAACGGCCCGAAACACATTGAAGGTTTATGAGGAAGTTTATGAAAGTTAGCGGATTTACGATTGTCCGAAACGCGGTTCAATACAACTACCCTGTGTTGGAAGCCATTCGCTCGATCTTACCGATCTGCGATGAGTTTATTGTCAACGTCGGCGACTCCACGGACGGGTCCTTGGCTCTCATAAGAACGCTTAAGGAAAAAAAAATTAAGATCCTCGAGACCAAATGGGATAAAACGCAGCAACCGGATATGCTGACCCATCAAACAAATTTGGCTTTGAAAGAATGCAGCGGCGATTGGGCTTTTTACGTGCAAGCCGATGAGGTGGTCCATGAGGCAGACTTGCCTAAACTGAGACGGCTGATGCACAAATACCTTCACGAAAAAAGCGTGGATGTCTTTCGGTTCAAATGGCTGCATTTTTACGGGAGTTTCTGGCGCTACCGCATCGACGCGGGATGGTTCCAAAAGCAGGACCGGATCGTCCGTAATGACGGGACGATCGAATCCACCACGGATGCCTTTACGTTTTGCCGCAAGGATGGCCAGCCGATCAGGCGCCAACAAACAAGCTGTTTTATTTATCATTACGGATGGGTGCAATCGCAGGAAACGATGGCGCAAAGGCGGATCAACGCCGAGAACATCGGGTTTGTGACGTTGAATGACGAGCAAAGAAACGGGAACTTTGAGTTCGAGGATTTCAGCCGTTTCCCCATTTATTTCGGGACGCATCCGGCCGTGATGAAAGATAGGATAGCCGCTCATTCCATCAGCCGAAAAGACTTGGGAGAAATTAACCGTCAATGGTGGTGGTATCCGCCGAAGATATTCAATATCCGCTATAAGTCGGGCCGCAGGATCAAAGAAGAGGTGAGCCAAAATGAAAGATAAGCATCTTTATGCGGTTATCTTGGCCGGCGGCGCGGGAACAAGGTTTTGGCCCGTCAGCAGAAAGAAAAACCCGAAACAATTCTTGGAAGTCATGGGAGGGCGGACGCTGTTGGATCTAACGCTTTTGCGCCTTAAGCCGCTGATAGCCTCCGATCATGTGTTCATCGTCACCAACGTTAGGTATGAACAAGCAACGAAGCGCCTGTTAAAGAAGTTCAAAGTCCCTCACAAAAACATATTGCTTGAGCCGCAAGGCAAGAATACCGCCCCGGCCGTTTGCTGGGCCGCTTCCCGCATTCATACGATCGACCCCCAAGCGGTCATCGCTGTTTTACCGTCAGATCATCTGATCCTTAACGCCGCCGCATTTATCCGTGCCTTGAAAAAAGCGGCTGGCATGGCCCGTAAAGGGTTTTTGGTGACCTTCGGCATTGCCCCGACCCGTCCGGAAACAGGATACGGCTATTTAAAGACAGCGACACGCCGGCAGATCGTATTCGTGGATAAGTTCACGGAAAAGCCTACCTTGGCGAAAGCCAAAAATTTTGTCATGAACAAGAATTATTATTGGAACAGCGGCATGTTTGTCTGGAAAACATCCGTCATCTTGAAGGCATTCAAGAAATATCTGCCGAAGGTATATTCTGTCCTGGGTAACGACCCGGCGTATTCACAGCTTCTTAAGCGATGGCAGCAGCTGCCGGGCATTTCCGTCGATTACGGGATCTTGGAGAAGGCCGACGGCGTGGTCGCGGTCGTGGCCAAAGACCTGGGCTGGAGTGACGTGGGAAGCTGGGAATCGCTCATGGAAACAATGCGCAAAGACAGGCAGGGGAATGTCTTCTTCGGGGATGTTATCAATATCGGTTCCCAGCGAACGCTTGTTTATGCCAAGGACCGGCCTATTGCGACGATCGGCCTTGACCATTGCGTCATTGTCGATACGCCGGACGCTTTGTTGGTGTGCCGCAGCGACCAATCCCAGAAAGTGAAGGATGTTGTTGAGGTTTTAAAGAATAAAAGGGATCATCTTTTATAAGAATTGAATGCACCCAGACTTAAAAAAAATAAACCCCCACAAGATACTTATCATCAATACCTTCGGTATTGGGGATGTCCTGTTCACCACGCCTTTTATCAGTAATTTAAAGACCAACTTTCCCAACGCCTTTATCGGCTATTTGGCCAACCGCCGGACAACCGTTTTTTTGGAAGGAAATCCCCAAATTGACAAGGTTTATGTCTATGAACGGGATGAGTTTAAGGCCGCTTCCGCGCAGTCAAAAAGGAGTTTTTTGAATAAGGTCAAAGCCAGCTTGGATGAGATCAAGAAGGAAAAATTCGATGTCGTTTTTGACTTTTCTTTGAACAGGTCCATTAATTTCCTCACCCAATGGGCGGGCATTAAGCACCGTATCGGTTTTAATTTTAGAAACCGCAGCCCTCATTTGACGGTTAAGATCCCTTTTGATGGTTTTGAGAGGAAACATGTGGTTGATTATTATCTGGATATCCTAACTTTTTTAGATCTAAAGGTTTATAGTAAAGAACTGGTGATGCCGATTGGGCCGCAGGACCGAAAATGGGTAGAGGATTTCCTGAAAACCAACGGCTGCCAGGCGTCCGACAGGCTCATCGGCGTGATCCCAGGAGGCGGGGAAAGCTGGGGGAAACAGGCCTGTTTCCGTCGATGGTCAAGCGAAAATTATGCCAAATTAATTGACAAATTAATTGAAAATTACCCTATGAAGATTATACTAATGGGGGCCAAGCAGGAGGAAGAGATATGTCAGCGGGTCAAGGACCACAGCCGAGCGGAGCCCATAGATGCCGTTGGCCAGACCTCCCTGGGGCAATTAGTGGCCCTTTTGGAGCGTTGCCATCTGGTCATCCTCAATGACGGGGGCCCGTTGCACGTGGCGGTGGCTGCCAAAACAAAGACAGTTTCCATTTTTGGGCCGGTGGATGAAAAGGTGTACGGTCCCTACGGAGACGCCCACAAGCATCTGGTGGTCAAAAAGAATTTATTGTGCCAGCCTTGTTATCGTCGTTTTCGCATGACCGATTGTGCACATGTCAGCTGTTTAACAACCCTTAGTGTGGACGAAGTTTTTGAGAAGGTTAAGCAACTTCTATGAGCGTTAAATTTATCGACCTTAGCCAACAATTCCAAACGGTTAAAGACGAAATCTACGCCGGTTTAAGCGCCGTTTTCGAGAAATCAAATTTTATCTTGGGAGAGGAAGTCAAAATCTTCGAAGAGGCTTTTTCCCGATACTGCGAGGCGCCCTGCGGGGTCGGCGTCAATTCGGGAACGGACGCGATCTTTCTCACCTTAAAAGCGTTGGGTGTCGGCCCCGGCGATGAAGTCATTGTCCCCACCTTTACTTTCATCGCGACAGCCCTGGGGGTCTCTTTTACCGGGGCTAAACCGGTCTTTGTCGATGTCGAAGAGGACACCTGCAATCTCGATGCCACTAAACTCAAATCAGCCATCTCCAAAAGGACAAAAGTGATCATGCCGGTCCACATGTACGGGCAAACGGCGGACATGGATGCCATCAAAGAGATTGCGAAGAAACATAAAATCTTGGTGATCGAGGATGCTTGCCAGGCTCATGGGGCCCGGTACAAGGGGAAGCGCGCGGGCTCTTTGGGCGATGGGGCGTGTTTTAGTTTTTACCCAACCAAAGGCCTCGGTGCTTTCGGCGACGGCGGCATGGTCGTGACCAACAACCAGAAGTTATTTGAGGGGGTCAGGATGCTGCGCGATTACGGCCGTAAAGACCGTTACGAACATATTTTAAAAGGGTATAATTCGCGCTTAGACACGGTACAGGCGGTTGTTCTTTCGGCCAAATTAAAACATTTGGACGTTTGGAACCAAATGAGGGCCGAGCATGCGGCGTATTACCGGACGTTGTTAAAAGGAATACCCCATATCAAAACATTCCCGCCCAAAGAGGACCGCACGCATGCGTACCAGACGTTTGCCGTGCGTGTTATGAAAAACCGCGATCAAGTGTGCCAGAAGTTTCAGGATAAAGGTATAGGCGTTTTGATCCATTATCCGATCCCTCTGCATCTTCAGAAGGCTTACGCGGATTTGAAGCATAAGCGGGGGGACTTTCCGGTGGCGGAGAAATTGACCGATCAAGTCGTTTCGTTGCCGATGTTTCCGCATATGACCAAGCAACAGATTGATGAAGTGTGCCGTTCATTAAAAGAGAGTATTTCGTAGGGGCGACCCGGCGCCCGCCTGCCGGCGAGGCAGGGGTCGCCCGTACAGAATATGAGTTTATGAAAATCGATTCGCTGGAAACCAATGACCTTTTTTTTTCCAAAGTACAGTCTAAGATTTTTCACTATGCTGATTCTGCGTTGATTATTTTTTTATGCGTGGGTGTCTTCTTTTTGCCCAGGTCGATCGCTATCATCAATGCGGCTTGTGTTTTGATGCTTTTGGCATTTTGCGTGAAAAGAAGCGTGATCTATAGCGCGTCGCTGCAAAACCAAAAGGCTGCCAAGGGATCGGCAACATTTATGCAGCGTGTGAGGATTTTCTTCCGATCTTTCAAGCCTGTCAATAATCCGATCAATGGTTGGTTATTGGTAATTGGGATCTGTATTTTATTAAGCCTGGCCGCCAACGGGTTTGAATCCATCGGTGTCCGCAAATTTTTCTCGAGATATTTAAAGGAGATCTATTTATTTTTTCTATCGGTCGAGGCTTTGAATTCCAGGCAAAGGCTTTACTCGTTTTTCAGCGCGTTTTTTCTGTCGCTCGTTCTGGTCGTTTCTGACGGTATATACCAGTTTTGTACCAACATGAGCTTTTTTTCCGGCAACAGCATGGTCATGGGCCGGGTGACGGGCGCTTTCCGCCATGGCAACGATTTCGGCACGTATTTGGTTATGGTCCTGCCGGTGTTGCTGTGCATCTTATTGATGGACCTTAAAGTCGATGTGAAAATGAGATTGGTCCCGTTCAAAAATAAATGGGCGGTCGCCATTTTGTTTTTGAATGCTCTTTTTCTGTTGGGGGCAACATTCTCCAGGGGCGCGTGGTTCAGTTTTATCTGCAGCGTGATTTTTTTGTTATTGGTCGATAAGAAGAAAAAATTCCTTCTGATGGGAGCATTTTTGTTGGCGTTCTTTATATTATTTTTTTATTTTGCCAGTTATGCCCGGTTGGATATTATTTTCAGCGGCCCCAGCCTCGGGGATTTTTTCAGCCTGTCCAACCGCCTGCCCTATTGGCAAACAGCCTGTCTTGTCATCGGAATTTATCCGTTTTTCGGGGTCGGTTACGGCAATTATGTCGGGAAATTAAAGCAGATGTACCTTGAGCCGTTGCAGTACTCGCATAATGGCTATTTGCAAATGGGCGCGGAAATCGGCCTTTTAGGGTTGGCGGTCTATGTGCACATGATGGTCCGTTTTTTCATCGCTTCGCTGCGCAACGCCAAAAGGATCGCTGAGGACCAGGTTCAACAGATCTTATTCGGCCTTCTGGCGGGGTTATTGGGTTTTTTGGTCCATAGTTCTTTTGACACCGCTTTTACTTCTATTAAGTTAGCGTCTTTTATGTGGATCATGATGGGCGCTACCGTTGCCGTGCAACATCTGGGTCTCAATAATCAGAAATTGAAGGAATTGTAAGGCCGTCCCGACATATGTCGGGACGAGCCTCGTTCATTTCCTTTTAAAAAGGAAATGAGAAAAATGAACGGGAGAGATTCATGAGCATCCCTTTGAGCATCATTATCCTTGCCAAGAATGAGGAGCTTAATATCAAAGAGTGCATTGAAAGCGTTCACGGTTGGGCCGATGAAGTTGTTATTATTGATGACGGAAGCAGCGATCAGACGCTCAAGCTGGCGCGCGCTTTCACGGACAAGGTATTTACCCGTAAAATGGATCTGGAGGGCCGCCAGAGGAATTTTGGCGTCTCCAAGGCCAAGAACGACTGGGTGATGATGCTCGATTGCGATGAGCGCCCGACCCCTGAGCTAAAACAGGAGATTGCCGCGACTTTATCTAATCCGCCCGAGAACGTCGTTGCCTTTTGGATCCCGCAGATATGCTATTTGGGAAACGTCCGTTTGAAATACGGCGGCTGGTCCAACCCCCATATTCGTTTATACAATAAGAATTTTGTTCAATGGAGCGAGGCGGCGTATGACGTCGTCCATCCGGGGATTAAATTGGCGCCGGGGACAAAAGGAAGAAATCTGAAAGAGAGCCTGATCCATTATAACTATGCGAACATCGAGGATTTTATCCGCAAGGTCAACAATCATTCGACCCTTGAAGCGGTTAAGTGGTATTTGGACGGGCGGAAAATGAGCCGGGCCAGGGCCATGCGCAGGACCGTTGACCGTTTCTTCCGCCGTTTTGTCCGCAAAAAAGGTTATAAGGACGGTTATTACGGATTTGTGGCCGCCGCGTTGAGCGGGTTTTATGAGTTTGCCGCCTACAGCAAATACTGTGAGATCAAAGATAGAGGGATTTATCTTCCCAAGGATAAATAATGGGAAATTTTCTTCACAGCAGGCTGTATCAGGATTATTTGAGCGTCTTTTCTACGACGGTCAAAACGATTCTACGCAATTCTAAGAATGTCAAGTTTGAGCCGGAGGTGATGATATTGGACAAGATCGTAGATCCTGGCAGCATTTGTCTTGATATCGGGGCCGCCTATGGCCGATACGCCTTGCCTTTATCCAGGATTGTCGGGAGGGCGGGCCGGGTTTATAGTTTTGAGCCCGGCCGTTACAGTTACAGGGTTTTGACGGCCATTAAGAAATTTTACGGGTTAAATAATGTTATTGTTACGAAAAAAGCTCTATCGGACAAGGAAAAACAAATTAAACTTTTTTCGCCGATCAAAAGATCCGGGAAAGTCGGCCCATCCCTTGCTTACATAGACGAAAAAGAAAATTCCGACGCTTTATGTGAAGTTGTTTCCATGACGACCATAGACGTATTTTGTTCTCAAGAGAATATCAAAAGGGTGGACTTTATTAAGTGCGACATCGAGGGGGCGGAGCTTCTGGCTTATCAGGGAGGAGTGGGTGTCATCGAAAGAGATAAGCCGGTTGTCATGAGCGAAGTGGATGAGAAAAGTTTGAACCGTTACGGGCAAAGCGTAAAAGATTTGGAAGATTTTTTTTTCAGCAAAGGTTATAAGCTGGCTGTCTTTGAGGATGGAAATCTTAAGGGGATAGGTCATTTCCAAGGAAGCAGGAATTATTTTTTTATTCACGGTTCCCGATGGGAAAAAATTATCAAAAAATTCTAACGATTTGAGGTAATTAAGAAGTGAAAATCGTGTTTCTTGACAGAGATGGCGTTATTAATGAATTTCCCGGCAACGGCCGCTACGTGACGACTTGCAGGGATTTTTATTTTATTCCGGGGGCTTTGGAGGCCATCAGAAATTTGACGCGGGCCGGTTATACGATATTTGTCGTTTCCAATCAGGCCGGTGTCGGCAAAGGACTTTTTACCAAGAAAAAATTGGACCAAATTACCAGAAAAATGCTTCGGGGAGTCCGTAAGGCAGGAGGGCGGATCAAAAAAGTTTTTTATTCGATCCGCCGCCGCGATGAAGGCTGCACGATGCGTAAACCCGCCGTCGGTTCCATTAAGAAAGCGATGCAGCTGTTGAACGCCAATATGCGCAGTGCCCGTAAGGCTTATTTTGTCGGTGATACCGAGGTGGATATTCAAACCGGGAAAAATATCGACTGTAAGACTATTTTTGTCTTGTCCGGCCGTGAAGACGTTTTGTATATGCGCCGATGGGATGACGTTGAGCCGGATTATATTGTCAGGGACCTGTTGGAGGCGTCGAAATTGATCACAGGGTACGGCAAAGTGCAAATTATCCGTAAACGCTCCAAGCTGGCACGCATCATCGTCAATAAAAGGCGCCGCAAGATCGGCGGCATTAACCTTGGTCGCCGGTTAACGGATCGCAGGCGATAACTTTTTCACCACCCTATTATGAAAATCCTCATCACTTATGCCTCTGCCGGGGCCGGCCATCGAAAAGCGGCGGAGGCCCTTTTTCAGGGCATCCAAAAAAATACTTCTTATGAGGCCGTTTGTGTCGATGCGTTGGACCACTCCAGCCCTTTGTATAAGAAACTTTACGGGGGTACTTATGCGTTCTTGATCACCCATATCCCTTCTCTTTGGGGGATCATCTTCGCCCTATTGGATATCCCCTGGCTTCAGCCGATCGTCCGATTTTTCCGCCGGTGGTATAACCAATTTAATGCGCCTAAACTCCATGATTATCTGGTCAAGGAGCAGTTCGATTATATTTTCTCAACGCATTTTTTCCCGACCGAGGTCGCCTCGACCCTTAAAGCCCGCAAGAAGATTCACGCGCGCATTGCCTGCATCATTACTGACTATGACGTGCATAGGATCTGGCTGGCGGATGGGGTGGATGTTTATGCGGTCGCCAGTAATTATACGCAGCAAAAATTGAAGCAATTGGGGGTCGTGGAGCGCAAGATCGTCACGACCGGCATCCCCGTTGATGAGAAATTCACGCAAGCCTATGATGTCGCGGCCTTAAAAGAGAAAATGGGGCTCACCAAAGACGCCTTTACGGTGTTGATCGCGACCGGCTCCTTCGGCATCGGGCCCATCGAGCAGATCATCAATGAAATAAAGGGTTTCCAGGTTTTGGTCGTTTGCGGCCATAATAAGAAGTTATATCAAAAATTAAGCGAGGGCATGCCTGCCAATGTTCATGTTCTGGGGCTGGTGGACAATATGCATGAGCTGATGGCCGTGAGCGATTGCATGGTCACCAAACCCGGGGGGCTATCGATCACGGAGGCGTTGGTGAGCCAGTTGCCTTTGATCTTTTTTAACGCGATCCCAGGCCAGGAGATCGGCAATGTGAAGGTGCTTAAGTATTACGGCATCGGCATCAGCGGTTGTTCCATCAAGGAGATCGCCAAACATATGGAAACGCTTCGCTCCTCCAAAGACGCTTATCGAACGGTCGTTAACAAGACGAAAGAATTGGCCCGTCCGCAAGCCGTACGCGACATCAAATCGCTCATTTCATGAAAGAAACGATCGCTCAAATCGTCGTTGGCCTTCCCGTTGAAGGCCCGTTTGATTATTTTGTCGATGCTTCATTGCAGCGACAGATCGCAACGGGCCAACGCGTGCGGGTCCTTTTTAACAAAAGAAAAAAAATAGGTTACATTGTCGGCTTTAGATCAAAGAGCGCTTTCAAGAAGCTCAATCCTGTTCTGGAGATCCTGGACACGGCTGCCCCAAGCCTCGATGAGAAAGCCCTGCGGCTTACAAAAGCCTTCAGCGACCATTACGGCTGCAGCTGGGGGGAATCGATCGAAGCGTATTTTCCGCCTTCCTTAAGAGGCGCCCAGAAAACGGATCTTCCGTTACCACAAACACCGCAGAAGGATCCTCTTCAGCCGGGAAAGGCCACGCTGGTCCATGATATTGGCTGGATGAAACATTGGGAGATCGTGTACCAAAGGATCGAGGAACAACTGAAATCGAATAAAGGCGTCATTTTGCTTTTTCCCGAGAAGAATTATGTTGATGAAGCTTGCGAGAAATTAGCTTCTTTTCAGGAGCGGATCATACGATTGGATAAGAAATTGCCGTTGCAGGCGGAAAAAGAAGAATGGGAGAAAATTAAAACAACTCCCGGGCTCATTGTTCTTGGCACCCGCCGGGCCGTTTTTGCCCCGCTTTTGAATTTAGGGCTGATCGTCATTTATGAGGAAGACCACAGCGCGTATAAGCAGGACCAGACGCCGCATTATCACGTCAATGAGGTCGCCTTGATGCGCCGTAGAATCGAAGGCGCGGACGTCATGTTCGTGAGCGCCTGCCCGAGTGCCGTTATTTGGGAAAATACCAGGAAGCAAAAGTGGGAAAAGCTGTCCCCCGAAGGCGTGTTGGCCAGCGTTCAGCTTGTCGACATGGGCAATTATAATCCCCAGCGATCGTCCTTTTTATCGGTCCCTCTTCAGAACAATATCCGGCAAACGCTGGAAAAGAAGGGGAAGGTCATGCTTTTTATGAACCGCCGCGGGTTCACGACGATGACGCGCTGCAATCAGTGCGGGTTCACCATGAAGTGCCCCCGCTGCGATTGCATGCTGACTTTCTTATATTCCAAGAAAAAGCTTGTTTGCCGGCATTGCAACCATGAATCGGATCTGCCCAAAATCTGCCCGCAATGCCAGGGTTCCTATTTGCGTTCGACCGGAATGGGTATCGAAAAATTGGAAAGCGACGTGGCCCGGTTATACCCGGAGGCCAAAGTCGCCCATTACGATAAAGAGACAAAGGCGTTCCCTGAGCAAGCCAATGTTATTCTGGCGACCCAGGCGATCATCAGATGGCGCGGGCATTTAAAATCGGATCTGACGGCGGTCATGAATTTTGACGCTGAGATCAACCGTTTCGATTTTCGTTGTGCCCAAAAGGCGTTTTCATTGTTGGTGCGCTTGGCCCAGATGACAAAAGATAAATTGCTCATTCAGACGAGGGACACGGAGAATTATTGCCTCAAGGCCGCCAGGCACTGGGATTTTGACGGGTTTTACCGGCAAGAGCTTAAGTTCTCAAAAGAATTACAGTATCCCCCTTTTGCCCATCTGTTAGCGGTTAACTTAAGAGGAAAGAAGGAAGAGGCGGTGTTGGAGCAAGGCCAGGCCCTTGATGGGCTTCTAAAAGCTAAGGCGGCGAAGAACGTTGAAGTTTCGGAACCTTCGGCCGATGTGATACCGAAATTGCGCGACCAGTACCGCTATACTATAATGCTCAAAGGGAAAAACCTTAAGCCCATGCTCGATCTGGCCAAAAAGGGCATTAAGGAAATGAAAAAAAGAAGTGTCGTGATAGCGTTGAATGTAGATCCGTAATCAGTGGGTAGTCGGTAGTACGTAGTACGTAGTACATAGAAAGCATACTATGTACTACGTACTAAGTACTACGTACAAGACAATGAATATTATTTTCTTTGGCAGTGATGATTTCGCCTCCGTCCATTTAGAGGCCTTGTTCAAAAGTCCCCACAAGGTCCTTGCCTGTGTCACGCCGCCGGACAAGCCTCAAGGCCGCGGCATGAAACTGACGGCCGGCCCTGTTAAAGAGATTGCGTTGAAGAATAAAGTTCCAGTCCTTCAGCCGGAAGATATAAAAGATAAAGGCTTTCAGCAGAAAATAAAGGATCTAAAGGCGGATCTATTTGTCGTGATCGCCTACGGCAAGTTCCTGCCGCAACAACTGTTGGATGTCCCCAAGATATTTTCCATCAATGTGCACGGCTCCCTTTTGCCTAAATACCGCGGGGCGGCCCCCATTAACTGGGCTCTCATCAAAGGAGAGAAGGAAACGGGGATATCGATCATCAAGATGAATGAAAAAATGGATGCCGGTGATATCGTGGCGCAAATGGAGATCGATATTGATGATGAGGATACCGCGTTGTCTTTAAGAGAAAAAATGAAAAGAATCGGCCCGGCGTTTTTGATCGAGACGATTGATAATGTAGGGGCCGCTCGCGAGCGGCCCCTACGACCCCAAGATCCAAAGAAGGCCACCTTCGCCCCCAAATTAACGAAAGAAATGGGCAAGATCGATTGGCGAAAATCCGCTGTTGAGATCTATAACCTTGTACGCGCTCTTCAGCCGTGGCCGTCGGCGTATACAATGTATAAGGGGAAGCAGTTGAAGGTCCTTATTTCCCATGCGCTTCAGGGGAAAGTTCCATTGGCGGCGCCGGGAGAGATCGTTGAAGTTTCGAAGAGCGAGATCGTGGTGGCTACGGGAGAGGGAGTATTGGCGCTGTGGGCCGTGCATTTGGCCGACAGTAAACCGATGGACGTAAAAGACTTTTTATTGGGTTACCGCATCGAAAAGGGCCATATTTTTCAGGGATAAGTTCGTCATGAAAAACAGAAAAAACATTTTATTTTCGACGACGAGGCAATGGAACCCGGGTGATGAGTTTATTTTGACGGGAATATTGAACCTTTTGAGGGGCATTGATCCCCATTTCAACCCCGTTATATTTAACCGCAATCCCGAGATCCAGCACGAAAGCGGCAGCGCTTTTGAAATGCGCTTTAAAGGAGGCATTCCCAGGATGAAACGATTGAAACTGGGGATGTATGATAATTCCTTCAAGGCCAGTTTAAAAGATAACAAGTTTATCGATCTGGTCATTTTCGCCGGCTCACCGGAATGGGCGAGCCCCCGCCTTAAAGGTTTGTACGATTACATCGATAAATTTTCCATTCCAACGGCATATATGGGGATCGGCTTAGGGGCCGATTTCGATCTGAGCTCGTTGGCTGAAACGTATAAAAATGTATTGAAACGCTCAGCGCTGATCGCCGTCAGGGATTCCTTGGCGCAGAAAAAACTTGCCGGATTTAATCCGGTTCTCTTGCCATGCCCGTCCTTGCTCGCAGCAGCGCAAGAGCATGAGCGGGACATCCGTGAAGTCAAGACAGTGGGATTGATCTACAGCACCCATCGGTCGGTCCGCAATAACCGGTTGGAATCCGCCACGTATTCCTATATGATGGATCTGTACAAACGTTTTTTAGAAAATTATGCGGGGAAGTTGCGGTTTGAATTTGTATGCCATTACATTGATGAGCTGGCTGTTTTTAAGCAGGATTTTCCATCGATGAACTGTTTTTATTCCTATGATTCCAGCGATTATCTGAAGATATATCGTCAGTTCGATCTGGTGATCGGCCCGCGCGTGCATGGCATCGGCATTTGTGCGTCCATGGGCATCCCCGGGATCAATCTGGCGCATGATCTGCGGGCGGAAACTTGCCGGGGATTTCAGGCCGAGATCATTGGCGTTGACACGGGGTTTGATAAAGTCATCGAAACAATCGGCTCACGGGTCAAACAGATAAGCGGTTTAAATCAGCGATTATTGCAGCACAAAAAGGATATTTTGGGGCGGTACACAGCGTTGGTAAGCCCCATCATTGGAGCCTTAAGAGGAGACTAATGACAGCAGACCAGATTATGCGTATTGGCTTACATGATCGTACGATCGAGATCATTTCTTCCAGTGAGGATTTCATGGCTTATTTGAAGAAGCAGTTCCTTTATCAGATCATACAAGAGCCTTCCGATCAACAGCAACCCGACATCAGTCTTCATATATCCTGGAGCAAAAGTGCTTTGTCAAAGATGGTGAGCGTTGAGAAAAGCAATCTGCGCCGGATCGCGACAAACACCTATATCAATGATACGCAATGCGTTTACATGGACAAGATCAATGGGCGGCGGACCAAAGTGGATCTTACCATTGAAGGCCGTCGGTTGCGGATCTTTGTTGTTCAGGAAGAAAAGAAATACCGGCGGTTATTTAAAAAAGACAACGATGAGCTGATGAGAGAGGCTTGTTATCATTTTGTATATTATCCTTTGTTCTTTCATCTTCAACATTTTTCCGGCATTTATCCTCTTCATGCGGCGGCTTTTAAGGTTTCGGGGAAAATTTTTGTTTTCGCGGGGCTTGATAAGATGGGCAAGACAACACTGGCGCTGCAGAGCTTACAGCGCCCGGAGGCATTATTTATTTCGGATAATATCATTTTCCATGACGAAAAAAGCATTTTCCCATGTTATGCGCCGTTAAAAATAAGCAATGAGAACCGCTTTCTCATTCCGGAGTCGTTCCGTGAGATCACGCGATCAAAGGACCGGGCATATTTTTCCCCGCCCGCATCGAGTGAGCGGGAGCACAGGCCGGATTATATTATCGTTCCTTGTTTCTCCAGGGAGCCATTTACCAAAGAAATGCCACCCGCAGTTGCGAGTTCGACGATCATGAACAGCAATATGCTTGCCTCAGAAATGAAAGAATATTTTAACGCCGCGACGCTTTGGAACCTGATAATCGCGGGTGATGTGTTGTTGATCAAACAGAACAATGCGTTGGCGCAATTGCTCAATCAGGCAAAATGTTATCATTTCGGTATCGGCCGGGCCGAAACGCCGTATCAGACGCTTGAACGGCTCGCCAATTTGGCCAACAGGAAAGAGCAGTATGCCTGAAAAGATCAAGACCGAGCAGGGCATTAAAGATCACTATCAGAAAAGCGATATTGTCGACGTTTATGAACAGAAGCGTTTCGGAAATATTAAAAGAAGCCTGGCGCATTGGCTGGATTGCGATGCGATCGAATATTTTATCCGTAAATATTGCGATCCCGCCGGGCAGTATCTGGATCTGGCGTGCGGGACGGGGCGGTTGACCCGCGGGGTCGCGGTGCGCGGGTTCAACATCGTTAGCGCCGACTATTCCCAAGAGATGCTTGCCGCTGCGCAGGAAAAATGTTACCGGGAGAACATCAAGTCCAATTTTGTCCGTGAAGACGCGTTTCGCCTTTCGTTTCCCGAAAAACATTTTGACGGTGTTTTCACCATGCGCTTCATCCGCCATTTTGAATATGACAAGCGCCGCGAACTCTATCGGCAGCTCCGCCGGGTGCTTAATGACAAGGGGTACTTGATCTTCGATGTGCTTAATAAAGATGTTGATACCAAGGCGCATGAACGTCAAGCCCATGATGAGACCTATACGTTGGAAGGCATTACCAAAGAGCTGCGCGAGAACGGCTTTGAATTGCGCGAAATGGTGGCCGGGAATGTGGCGGGAGTAGCCGTGGTCACTTGGGCGAAGAAATGGGGTTTGATGCCGATCGGGCGGTATTGGGCCAAGAAATATCGTGGGCGCCCAGAAATAATGAAGCGCGCCGCTTATTGGATGGTTGCCGCACAAAAGGCCAAACAATATTCTTGACTTTTGTTGGTTGCGGATATAATTTATAATCTCAATTGAATAATCCGTAGGGGCGGCTGTCCCAGCCGCCCTTCGAAGGGGGTCTGAGGACAGACCCCCGTACAATATTATTAATTTTATTTATTGAAGGAGTGATATCATGCCAAAAATAGGAATTAATGGTTTCGGGCGCATCGGACGGCTCGTTTTCCGCGCCGCTGCCCAGCGAAACAATGTAGATGTAGTCGGCATCAACGACATCGTTGACCCGGAATATCTGGCGTACATGCTCAAATATGATTCCACGCAGGGCAAATTCCCCGGCACTATTGAAGTCAAGGGCAATACCCTGATCGTTAACGGGAAAAAGATCCGCATCACGGCGGAAAAAGACCCGGCCAATTTGAAGTGGAATGAAGTCGGCGCCGAATATATCGTCGAATCGACCGGCCTGTTTCTCGAAAAAGCCAAATGCGAAGGCCACATCAAAGCCGGCGCCAAGAAGGTCATCATGTCGGCGCCTTCCAAAGACGATACCCCCATGTTTTGTTTCGGCGTTAACAATAAAGCGTACAAGGCCGATATGCAATATGTGTCTCATGCCTCGTGTACGACCAATTGCTTGGCTCCCATCGCCAAAGTCCTTCATGATAAGTGGGGCATTATCGAAGGATTGATGACCACGTGCCACGCGGTCACCGCCACCCAAAAACCGGTGGACGGCCCTTCAATGAAAGATTGGCGCGGCGGGCGCGGCGCTTTTCAGAATATTATCCCTTCATCAACGGGTGCTGCCAAAGCCGTTGGTAGGGTTATCCCCGAGTTGAATGGTAAACTGACCGGAATGTCTTTTCGCGTTCCGGTGGCCACTGTTTCCGTGGTCGATCTGACCTGCCGTTTGGCAAAACCGGCCAAGTGGGAAGATATATGCAAGGCGATGAAGGATGCTTCCGAAGGCGAACTCAAAGGCGTCTTAGGTTACACGGAAGATGAGGTTGTTTCATCGGATTTTATCGGGGATCCGAGAACGTCCATCTTTGATGCCAAAGCCGGCATTGCCTTGAATGACCATTTTATAAAAGTCGTTTCCTGGTACGACAATGAAATGGGCTACTCTAATAAAGTGGTCGATTTTGTCTGTTTCATGGAAAGCGTGGATAAAGGCGCTGGAGTCGCCGCCGGCCGCGCGTAGTCAGTAAGATATTCAGATAGGAATTAAACCCTGCTGGAAGATTGGCTTCCGGCAGGGTTCTTTGTTTATATGCCCAAACTCTTTCTAATATCTTTTAAGAGAAGATACAAATGGAATTGGTCAATGGGGGAAGGTTCGAAACCAAAGCGTTCGTAAAAAGATTTGGCCCGTTTGTCTTTGGCGTGGACCAAGGCAGCCCGCGCCCCGATAATTTCAGCCGCAGCGATAATCCTCGTTAAAGCATCCCTCAATAAAGCTTTGCCTATACCGCCTCCTTGCTCATTTTTATCGACAGCAAGACGGGCAAGGATAATGACAGGGACCGGATGATAAGCTAAGCCCTTTCCCACACGTTGAGGAGCTTCCTCTTTGGTTACGGAGCCGGGAGTAAGCGTATAAAATCCCATCACACGGTTGTTTCTTGTCGCCACGTAGGTCCTTGCCGAACCGTTTTTATTGTTAATATACGCAAAATTTTTTAGATAAACGTTAAGGGCCTCAACGCCGCAATCGAAGCCCTCGACAATGTGAAATTCTTCCAGTAGGGCAGGGGCTTTTAATGGAGCAGCTTCATTCATCGAAGCCGGTCGGTCCCTGAAAGAGTTTTTTCAGTTGCGGAATTTCGCGGGCGGGTTTATCCAGCGCTTCACAAAAAAGTTTCCATTGGTTCGCAGGTAAAGGAAAATGGACTTTGCTTGCCACCAGGGCTTCCGCTTCCTTTAAAGCGCAATCCAGCACAAAAGCCGAAAGCTTCATCTTAAGGAGCGACGCCGCATACATAAGGAAATCTTTTTGTGAATTTTCGATTCTAAGATCGATACGGGTGTCTTTTTGTGTTATGGCCATTTTTATTTTCCTTTCTCTTATACAGAAAGCATAGCATATTGTACACACGTTGTCCACACATAATTAAGGGTATATTAGATTGATATTTAATCAAAATTTGTGTTTAGATTAACGATTAATTGTTTTAAATATAACATAATTTTGACAAATAATCAAATTTATGTTATGCTTAAATCATCTTAACAAAGAAGGGTTATCCAGCCAAACATGAGCCAGCTCGCCACAATCCCAAGCCCGGCAACCACCATTAAAAGCACCCGTGATCAGGACGTGTTTCAAGGCTCCAATTATTATTGGAAACTGGAGAAACTTCAGCGCGCGATCGCGCGGAAACAACAATTAACGCGGATCCTTAAAGGGTTCAACCTCTTTTTGATCGCGGCTTGCGCGTTAACATTCTTAGTGATGGTTTTTGAGACAAAACCTTTATCCGCATCAAAGTTCCAGCCTGAGGTTCAAATACGGGAATTCCCCGAAATTAAAGACGCGAGCGTTAAAGTGGCCCGCGCCGTTATGCCGCTTCAGCATTACACGCAGCCGGTCCTTGAGCGTAATATTTTCCTGTCGAAAGAAGAACAGATGAAAAACACTGAAGAGGTGCAGTCAAATGTCTTAGCCGAGATCAAAAACCAGATACGTATTATCGGTATTGTCCTTGATACGCAGCCGCAGGTCATTATCGAAAGAATCAAAAGCGGCGAAACGGAATTTGTCTCCAAAGGGCAACAGATCGAAGGGGCCGTTGTGTCGGAAATTCTTGAAGATAAAGTGATCTTAACTTACCAAAATATTCAGCTGGAGCTGGCTAGATGAAATGCTTTTCTTTTACCGTGGCTGTTTGTTTGCTTTTTGTTCAGCCTGTTTTGACAATGGCTCAGGAAACACAAAGCCCGTCTGCGTCGGCAACGACAAAGATCGATATCCTCGACATTAAATCGATGGATATTTTGGATGTCTTAAAACTGATTTCCCAAAAAAGCGGGAAGAATATTATCGCGAGCCAGAATGTCAAAGGCCGTGTCAGCGCGTATCTTAAAGACATCGAAGCCGAGGAGGCGTTAAAGGTGATCGTCGAGTCCTACGGCTGGGCCATTGCCGAAGAGGAGTGGGTGATCAAAGTCATGACCGAGCAGGAATACGAAAGCCGTTACGGGAAAAAATTCGGGGAAGAGATGACGACGCAAGTCGTCAAATTGGAATACGCCAAAGCGGCTGAAACCGTGCCTTTATTAAATCAGATGAAAGGCCCATCGGGGAAAGTGATCGCCGACGATAAATCCAATACGCTCATGCTTAAAGATACGCCGGCCAAAGTCGAAGAAATGCAAACGATGCTTAAGCGCCTCGATACGCCGGTAGAGACAAAGGTGTTTGAATTAAGTTATGCCAAGGCCGGGGAGATCGCCGGCAAGATCAAGGAAACCGTAACCCCGGCTAACGGGAACATCGCTTTCGATGAGCGCTCCAACGTCTTGATCGTTTCCGCGGCGCCGGACAAACTCAAAGAGGCCGAAGCGCTGATCCGGGCATTCGATAAGAAAGATGAGGTTGTGCAAATTGACGCCAAGATCGTTCAGGTCATTTTAAGCGATGAGTATAAGCTCGGCATCGATTGGGAGGCGATGGTGAGGGAATATCATGATCTGCGCCTCGCGGGAGATCTTGACATCTTAAGCGGCAATGAAAAGAAAGGGACGTTAAGCATCGGAACATTGGCGGAAGATAATTATTCGGTGCTGCTGCAGGCGCTGCAAACAATCGGCACAACCAATATTTTATCGAACCCTTCGATCACCACCCTCAATAATAAAGAAGCCAAGATCCTTGTCGGCTCGACCGAACCGTACGTGACGGCAACCACAACGACAACGGCCGCGGGGCCCACTACTACCGCCGAAAGCGTTAATTTTATCGAGGTGGGTGTGAAGCTTTATGTGACGCCGACCATTCACCGGGACGGTTTTATCACCGTTAAGCTCAAACCCGAGGTCAGCTCCGTGGTGCGCAGCGTCACCACTTCCAATAATAACACGATCCCCGTTGTCGAGACCTCCCAGGCGGAAACGACCGTGACCGTCAAAGATGCCATGACGATCGTTATCGGAGGGTTGATCAAAGAAGAAGACATCAGCACGACCAAAAAGATCCCGGTCTTGGGCAGCATTCCTGTTGTGGGCGCGGCCTTTCGTAACCAGAACGATTTCACAAGAAAGACCGAGATTGTGATTTTTTTGACACCGAAGATCATATCGGGAGACATGAATGATATATAAGTATTATTTGACATATGTACCAATAATGGTACACTTATAACGGAGTGTAGCCATTGCATCCGCAACGGATTCCCAAAGAGGACCTGGTGTTGGCTAAGAAAAGAATGAAACTTTTGAAAGAAGGTGGCCGTCATGAAGAATAAGCACGTTGGCAGTTCTTTTGATGATTTCCTGAAAGAGGAAGACCTTTTAGAGAAAGCCCAGGCGGCGGCCGCTAAAAAAGTCATTTCTTTTCAGATCAGGAAGATCATGAACGAAAAACATATATCAAAACAGGAATTATCAAGAAAGATGGAAACCAGCCGATCCCAGCTTGACAGGCTACTTGAGCCTTCTAATGAATCAATCACGCTTTTGACTTTGGAAAGACTTGCTAATGCTCTTGGGAAAAAACTTAAAATCCAATTAGTTTAATTCCCATTAATTCATCCGCTTTTCGTTTGAGTGCGTATCCTATCCCTGTTATAATACTTCTACTTTTATTAATAATAAACACAAGCCCCCATGCTCCATAAACTCAAAATCAGCGAGAAGTTCATCCTTTCTTTTATTGTCATCACGCTGGGGCCTTTGTTGACCGTTGCCTACCTGGGGTATTCCCATTCCAAGATCGAGCTGGAAAAAAAGATCATCAACTCTTTTATCGCACTCAATAACGCGAGGGCAGCCAGTGTCGCCTATCAGATACAGCTTCGCCTGGAGCAGGCGCGTGAGATAGCTGGTTCCTTTCTGACCAGGCAGCTGGCCATCGATGCCACGAACGAGCCATGGCTCGTCCATAAGATGCAGGGCCACGTGGAAACCATCTTCGAAGAGCTCAAGCGTTTTTCCCCGAATTCCTATCAGCATATCGCCCAACCGACCGATATTGATTCCATCGCGCTGATCGACATCAACGGGAAGATCATCGTCGATACCGACAAAAACCATATCGGCCAGAACATCGTTGCGGATTACTTGGAAAAAGTCATCGAGCGGGGCACTTATTTTGCCGGCCTCCACATTGATCCCGAGGCCACAGAAACGTTTCTTTTGATCTTCGAGCAGATACGCCATTGGGAGACGGGGGCCATTGCCGGTGCCATTCTTTTGAGGGTGAGGGGCAGGGTCCTTAACGACATTACGGCGGACCATGCCGGATTGGGGGAAACGGGGGAGACGTATATCGTTAACCGTCAGGGTTATATGATCACCGATTCGCGTTTTTTGCCCAACGCCGAGTTTCGTTTGAAAGTGAATACGCCGGCAACACAAGATTGTTTCACCGGAAAGGCCGCTCCCTCCATTTACAAAGGCTATCGCGGGAGCAAGGTTTTGGGAGTCCAAAAATATTTGCCTGACCAGGACTGGTGCCTGATCAGCGAGATCGGCATCACGGAGGCTTTTGAAAGCGTTAATTACTTGCGTAGCCGCACGCTTTTCCTTATCGGCATCGTCGTTGTCCTGATCCTTTTCTTTTTGCGCATGATGAACCATGTTTTTATTGACCCGATCGTGGATCTGCGTAACGCGGCCGGCAAAGTCGGCCGGGGGGACTTGGGCGTCAAATTGCCTGTGCCCGGTAAAGATGAACTGGGCGAGCTGACGCAGGAGTTCAACCAAATGACCGAACATTTAAAGAAGGATAAGGAACAACTCGAGCAGCAAAAACGGGACTTGGAAAAGGTCAACAAAGAACTCGACAGCTTTGTGTACACGGCCAGCCACGACCTGCGTGCGCCTTTGCGCGGGATCGCGTCTTTCGCCACTTTTCTGGAGGATGATTATCGGGAGAAGCTGGACGGTCAAGGCAAAGATTACGTCAAAGAGATCCGTGAGGGAGCGCAGCGGCTGAGTGCGTTGATCGATGATCTTCTGACTTTGTCGCAGGTATCCCGAATCAAAAACCCTTATGAACAAACCGATATCAAGCGCGTTATCGAGATGGTGAGGCAACAGTTAAAATTCGACATCGAGGATAAAAATGTCGAGTTTAAAATGGCAGATAACCTGCCGGTTATTGCCTGCGACCCCATTAAGATCAAAACGGTCTTTCTTAATTTGATCAACAACGCTATCAAATTCTCAGGCAAAGATAATAAACAGCGGCCGAAAGTGGAAATCGGTTATAATGAGACGTCGCAGGATTACCGTTTCTTTGTCAAAGATAACGGGATAGGGATCGCGCCAGAGTTTCATGAGAAGGTATTCGACCTTTTTCGCAAGCTCCATATCAATAAAGAATATGAAGGCACGGGGGCGGGTTTAAGCATTGTGCAGCGCATCATCGAAGATCACGGCGGGCGCGTTTGGGTCGAATCGAAAGAGGGGCAGGGGGCTGCGTTTTATTTCACGATCCCCAAGAAGCTCAGCTAAAAGAGTCAGGTTAATCCAATGGCCAATATCAACAATTTAACGGTGCTCGTTGCCGGGACCGTTCCCTCGGTGATCAAATATATCGCCAACGAATTCAAAGAGGCGGGCTGCCGCACGGAACGGGTTATGAAATCCGAGGATATTTTGGAGGGGATCGATGAGTTCAACCCCGATATCGTCGTTATCGACATCCAGATGGAAGAAATCTCGACCTATGATGTGATCGAGAAAGTGAAGGCCATACCCAAAAAGAAAGTCTACCTGGCCCTTTATTCTTTTTTTATCGATAAGGGTATGGCCAAAGAATCCATTCTTCATCGTTTGTTCGCTTCCGATACGACCCACACTTTTAAAAACGTCGACCGGCCGATCAAATATTTGGGCATATTCAACGAGGATACTTTCGCTCACAAGATCAGTTCTTATTTGGCATCGTTAGACGAGGAATAGCCAACAGAAAAGGAAGTTGTTATGCAAGGGAAGCCAAGCATTCTTATTGCTGTCGTTGTCATCATCGCTGTTGTTATTTTAGCCAAAGATTTTATCATTAAAATAGTCGCTGAACAATCTGTCCGCGCCGTGACGGGCCTGCCGCTAAGGATCGACAATTTGCGGATGGGGTTAACGACATCATTGATCGATATCAAAGGCTTAAGGCTTTATAACCCGGCCGGCTTTGAAGATAAGGTGATGATCAAGATCCCCGAAATTTATGTGGATTATAAGCTCATGAGCATCTTTAAAGGGGTCATCGAAGTGAGCGATCTAAGGCTCCATCTGGAAGAGTTCATGGTCGTCAAAAATAAAAAGGGGGAAGTGAATATCGAGCAATTAAAGGCCCTCCAGCAGCAGAAGGCGGAAAAGACAGGGGCGCCACAGGAAAAGGCAAAACAGGATATCCGCATCAATAAACTAGCCCTGAAGATCGATAAGATCATCTATAAAGATTATTCCAAAGAAGGGGAGCCTTCTGTTAAGGAATTCAAGATCGGGATCGACCAAACCTACGAAGGCATCGACAACTTGAATGCGCTGGTGAGCTTGATCGTTGTGCGCTCCTTAGCCCAGACAACGATCGCCAACCTTACCAACGTCGATATCAGCGGCCTGAGCAACGCCGTTTCCGGCACACTCAAAGGGGCGACCGAGACGACCAAAAAGGTCATTGGTGAAACAACGGACACGACCAAGAAGATCATCGGGGAAACGACGGAGAACGTAAAAGATTTATTAAAGAACCCTTTCGGAAAATAGGAGAATGCGCAAACTCTCCCACGAAGAAATCCTGGGCCGGCAGAAGATCAAAGGGCAACAGCCCCGCCTGCCTTTTGTCGTTGTGCTGAACAACATCCGCAGCCTTTATAATGTTGGCTCGATCTTCCGCTCTGCCGACGGCGCCGGTGTTTCGAAAATTTTCCTTTGCGGGATCACGGGGCATCCGCCCAACAGTCAAATTACCAAGACAGCCCTCGGCGCCCAGGATCAGCTGCCGTGGGAATACCGGGAGGATACAATCGGCGTGATCCAAGAGCTTAGGCGCGGCGGTTATCAGATTGTTTTGCTTGAGCAGATGCAAGGCAGTGTCCCTTTTGAGGCCTTTGAGCCCCGGTCGCCGGTGTGTTTGGTCCTCGGCAATGAGATCGAGGGCGTCTCTCAATCGGCGGCGTCTTTCTGTGATCAGGCTGTCGAGATCGAAATGGAGGGCTTTAAGAATTCTTTGAACGTCGCCGTTGCCTTTGGGGTCGTCGCTTTTCATATCAAAAACCAATTAAAACAAAAGTGTTTTTTTGTGAAGGCCGCCCCGCTTTTGGCGGGGCGAGCCTCGTTCATTTCCTGAAAATGGAAATGAAGAAAAATGAACGGGGGGAGCGGAATGCTTGTACAAATAAAGCGGCTCGGCATTGTATCGTTGGCGAAAATCATGGCTGTCTTGTACGGTTTGTTCGGGCTGTTAATGGGGCTTTTCGTGTCCCTCATGAAAGCCTTGGGCATTGAGGCAACCGGGGAGGCGGCCCAACTCCAGTCCGTCGGTTTTGCCGCCATTATCATTTTTCCGATCGTCTACGCCTTGATCGGGGCGGTGAGCGGGCTTTTGACCGCGTTCTTTTTTAATTTGGTCGTTGGATGGACCGGCGGGCTTGAGATGGAAATTCTGGAGAAGAAAAGCGCTTGACCGTAATGGCCATACCTTGTTTTGGGATAAATACGTCAGAAAATCCATTCTTCCTTTGACAGCCCTTTTGGCAGCCCTTTATAATAACGATTAATAATATCTCTATAAATATTATGAGCCAGAAAATTCTTGTTGTGGATGATGATGTTTCGACCATTAAGTTGGTTGAAACGGTCCTAAAGTCCAAAGGCTATGGTACCTTTTCTGCCGTTGACGGATTGGATGCTTTGGTGAAGATCAAGACGCAGGACCCGGATCTGGTCGTGTTGGACATCATGATGCCGGAGATCAACGGATACGATGTGTGTTACCAGCTGCGGTTCAACGACGATTTCAAGAAATTGCCTATTGTGCTGTTGACAAAACGGGAGCAGGAACTGGATGAAAAAATCAGCCAGAAGGTCAATATCGAGTATGTCCCTAAACCGGTGGATTCGAAATTGCTTCTGGAGAAAATCGAAAAATTATTAACCAAAAAATAACAAGGCCGCCCCGACATAAAGTCGGGGCGAGCCTCGTCATTTCCTCTAAAAAGGAAATGTGGAAAAATGACGGGAGTTATTTATGCGCCTATTATCCGTTTTATTTGTAGTTCTGAGCCTCAGTGTTTCTCTTGTCGGCGACAGCCATGCCGCGATGGAGTGGCTTAAGGAGAATCTGGAGGAAGGCTCTGCCATCGGGCTCGGCGTTCTTTATTCCTCCCAGCCTTACACGGATGTGGATGCCGACGTTTTCCCGGTCCCCTTATTAAACGTTAAATATAAACGTTTTTATGTTAATGGGACCTCGCTGGGTTTTCTTCTGCTCGATGAGGAGGAATTCGATATTTCCTTAGTCGGTGTTCCGCGCTTCTGGGGGTATGAATCGGATGACAGCTCCGCCCTGGCGGGGATGAGTGAACGCAAAGGCAGTTTTGACGGCGGGCTGCGCGCCCAGTGGGAAAATGAGCTCTTCACGCTGGAGGTCACGGGAGTGACGGATTGGACGGGCGAGCACGAAGGGCAGGAAGTGAGCGCACTCATTAAGCATGAATTTCTTCAGGGCGGTTTTACGCCTCGCGTGGGGGTGCGTTGGTTCAGCGATGATCTGACCGACCATTATTACGGGGTGGAAGCCTCCGAAGCAGCGGCCGGACGCCCGGCGTACGAGGCCGACAGTACTGTCAATTTTGTGGCCGGGGCAATGGTCGCCGTTCCATTCGCCGAAGACTGGGCCTGGATCACGGATGCCCAATATCAAATGTTGGGGGATGAAATCGAGGATTCTCCTATTGTCGAGGAAAACGAGATTCTTACCTTTGTTTCGGGCATCGTGTACCGTTTTTAAATTTCTTTGCGGAAGACGATCTTTTTATTTTTTGGCGATTGTCAGCGTACTGTTTAGTTTAAGCGGTTGCGCCGGAGGGGACATAGCCAACAGAGGCTCTCAGGGAACAGCCATCATCTGTTTCGGCGACAGCATCACCGCCGGCCTTGAGGTGGCCTCACAAGATACTTATCCGGCGCAGTTAAGCCGGCTGTTGGGCAAAGAGGTCATCAATGCCGGCGTCTCCGGCGATACCACCCGCCAGGCGTTAAGGCGTATCGAGCGGGACGTTTTAAGCAGGAACCCAAAACTCGTCCTCGTTGAATTCGGCGCCAACGATGCTTTTCAGAAAATAGACCCGCAGGAAACATTCGGCAATATCAGAAAGGTTATCGACCAGATCCATGGTCGGGGCGCGATGGCCGCGTTGGTGACGGTCAAAGTGGGGCTTATTAACGATAGTTATCAAAAGGAATTCAAAAAGATCGCCCGGGAAAAAAGGGCCATTTTCATCCCCGATATCATGAAAGGCATATTTACCAATCCCGCGTTCAAGACTGACCAGCTGCACCCGAACAAAGACGGTTATACGATCATTGCCCAAAAAATCTATAAGAAAATCAAGCCGTTTCTCAAATAAGGAGCGTCCATGGGAGAGCATAAGTTTAAAAAAAGCCAACCTTCCAGCTATAAATCCAAACGTTCGCGTTCGGTAGCGACAACGGTCATTGTCCTGGCGGCGATCGTTATTATTATCGTCATGGACGTGATGCAACGAAAGGACAGTTCGCCTCTTATCCAGTTCGCCCCTGAGCGGACCAAAGGCGCGGAAGGATCCCCCCTTAAGATCGTCGAATTCTTCGATTTTCAATGCCCGATGTGTAAGAAGGGCTCTGATATGTTGAAAGAGTATATGGCGCAATACCCGCAGGGGATCCAATTGACGGCCAAATACTATCCTTTGGGGGAGCTTAATTCGTTCATGAGCGCTTATTACGCCGAGTGCGCCGCCCGGCAGGGAAAGTTTTGGGACATGCATGACCAGCTTTTTGCGACCCAGGATGAATGGCGCACGCTTCTTAGGATCTTGCCGTATTTCGACAAGCTGAGCCAGTCCATCGGGCTCAATGTCGATGAGATGAACCAATGCATCGAGCGCAAGGATGTCAAGAAGCTGGTGGCGCAGGAAAAGGCGATGGGCGAATCACGTTTTGTCAAATCAACCCCGACCTATTTCATAAACGGGGAAATGGTCGTCGGCATCCGCGCGTTGGAAGATTATTTGAAAGAATACTTTGAGAAAGAAACAAGTAATGGAATGTAGTTACCAGTTACCTGTTTCCAGTTACCAGTGGTTTTTTGGTAACGGGTAACCGGTAACAGGTAACCCGAAGTCATCCCCATATGATTATTACTCAAGGCGTTTCTAAATATTTTGGGAATCTTTGTGCGTTAAACAATGTTTCCTTTCATATCAACAAAGGCGAGATCGTAGGGTTCTTAGGCCAGAACGGCGCAGGCAAGACAACCTTGATGCGCGTTTTGACGGGGTATCTTCCGGCCTCATCGGGCAAAGTCACGATCGGCGGAAATGAGCTGGCGCATAATTCCCTGGCGGTGCGCCGGAGGATCGGTTATCTCCCCGAGGTGCCGCCCTTGTACCCCCAGATGAGCGTTAAGGAATACTTGACGTTCGCCGCCCGTTTGAAAGACGTCCCTTCCGGGCAAATTAAACTTCAAGTGGAAAAAGTTCTTTCCGAGTGCCATTTGAAGCAGGTCCGGGACATAACCATCGCGAACCTTTCCTTAGGCTATAAGCAGCGTGTGGGCATCGCCCAGGCGATTATCAATGACCCCGACGTCCTTATCCTGGATGAGCCGACCAAGGGGCTCGACCCGATCCAGATCCTGCATGTCCGCAATCTTATCAGGGACTTAAGAGAAAAAAGGACGGTCCTTTTAAGCACCCATATCCTCTCGGAGATCGAGCAGATGGCGCACCGGGTGCTCATGATCAATAAAGGAGAGATCATCGCGGATGACACGCTGGACAACCTTCTTCATACGCACGCCGGCACGTTAGAGGAAGTTTTCCTCAAACTCAACCAGCCGGCGGAAAGTTGATATGAGCAAAGTCTTCACGATCGCCCAGAAAGAATTGGCCGGCTATTTCCGCTCGCCGCTGGCCTATATCATCCTGGTGATCACGATCAGCGTCTTCAACATTTTTTTCTTTATGATCATCGACCAAAACAGGGAGGCGTCGCTCAAGGACATTTTCCTGGTGATGGAATTCATGTTCGTCTTTTTGGTGCCGCTTCTGACGATGAGGCTGTTCGCGGAAGAGAAATCGAGCGGTACGATGGAATTTTTGATGACGACCCCCACTACAAACACGACAATCGTCCTGGGGAAATACCTGGGGAGCCTGGGCTTTTTCAGCCTGATCATTTTGCTGACAAGCGTTTATTATTTTATCATCGAATATTATGCCAGCCCTGAGCGGATGGCAAGCCTCGGCGGCTACTTAGGCATTTGGCTGGAGGGGGCGATGTTCTTGAGCGTAGGCATGCTCGCCTCCTCGTGGACCAAGTCCCAGACGATCGCGGCGATGACGAGTTACGTCATTTTGTTCCTTCTCTATTTTTCCATGAGTTTTGTGGAATACGTGACCGGCCCGCTGGAATCGATCGTCAGGGCCGTGAGCACCATGTCGCATTTTTCCAACTTTGCCGTTGGATTGCTCGCCTTTGAGGATGTCGTTTACTATGGTAGCATCACTTTCTTTTGTGTCGCGCTAAGCCGGTTAAACATCGAATCGCATTTATGGGACTAACGAACCAGGTCAAAAGAAGAATTTTTGTTTTTGTGGCCGTTATTTTATCGGCCGTCCTTTTGGTCCTTGTCAATATCGTCGCTGTACAATATAACCTGCGGTTTGACCTGACCAAGGCTCAACAGCACACCTTAAGCCAGCAGACAGCTGTTTACATCAAGGGCTTGAAACAAGACATCCATGTCACGGCGCTGCATGTCGGTATCCCTCCCAAATATCTGGAAGACATGTTCAAGGAATATGAGCGCTTATCGAACGGCAGGATCAAGACCAAGATCATCGATCCCTTGGTCGAGTTGGGCTATGCGGCCCAGTTCGGCAATATCATAACAGGCAAACAAAAGAAGGTGGTCGTCCAGTCCGGCACTCAGCGGCAGGACGTCGATTTTACGGATGATGTGTTAACGGAGGAGCTCTTGACGAACGCCGTTATCCGCGTCACCCGCGAGGGGCGAAAGGCATATTTTCTGACCGGCCATAATGAATTCAAGCTCGATGATGAGGATGACCACGGCTTAAGCATCTTGCGCGAGCTTTTATCGACGAATAATATGGAGTCGCAAGATCTTTTGTTAACGGCCACCGGAGGCGTCCCTTCCGATTGCGATGTTTTGGTCGTGGCCGGGGCCAAAAGCCACCTATCCGCCGATGAGGTAAAGATCATCGATGATTACCTTAAAAAAGGCGGCGATGCTCTCTTTCTTATCGAGCATACGCTTGTGACGACGCCCGATAAGCCGCTCACGCAGGAGGAGCTCAGCCTCAATCCTTCCCTGAATGAGATCCTTAATGGCTGGGGTGTTAAGGTCAACAATGACATCGTGGTCGATCTCAAAAGCCACGCTGCCGGGGATGTGGGCAGCCCCGCCACCAATAATTATTTGTCGCACCGCGCCATTGTTTCTGGCTTGGATTACACGTTTTACGTGCGCCCGCGTTCGATCTCTATCCAGCCCGGGCGGCGCGAATCTCTTAAAGTCGCGCCGGTCGTCTTGACGCAATCCGCCAAAGACAGCTGGGGCGAATCCGACCGGTTTTTGAAAGTACAGTTCGATGAGTTGCTGGATAAGCCGGCGCCGGTGCCGATCTCTTTTGTCATCTGGGAACCGAAGGCTCCGACGCTCGGGTCTGATAAAAATATGGACCCCTCGGTCGGAGTCCCGACCCCGACAACAGAACAATCGGAGGGCGTCGGGAAGGGGAAACTCTCCGACACGCGCCTTATTGTCTTCACCGACGCGGACTTTTTGACCAACGTTTATATCGGCGCTCTCAGTAATGCGCAAATGGGATTGAATGCCATGAATTGGCTCTCCGAACTGGATTATAAAACTTTTCTTGATAAGAAAACGTTTCAAGTAGAGAAGCTCGAGTTGACCAGCCGGCAGAAGAAGACCGTTGTGCTTATTTTGATCTTAATGCCTGTTGTCATTGCTTTGGCAGGGGCTGTGGTATGGGCCCGCAGGCATTGATATAAATAAAAAAGCGGTTAGTAATATAAATATTATTACTAACCGCTTTATGATTTACGCTAACCGCTGCAGCTTATTTCTCTTCCGCGCCTTCCCAGACGAATTCAGGCTCTAAAACAGGCTTATGATCTTTAGGTATATTAACATTAAAGGTGAAAAGGTCCCATGCGCCTGAAACAAGCCTTACGGCCGAATACCCGATGCCTTTGAGTATACCCGGGACGACCAAAGCGGCTCTTTTGGGGATACTTTCCCCGCCTTCATCAATAACGCCTTTGGCTTGTTTGGGGATTTCTAAGGGGAAGGTCACCAAATTGATGGCGCCGCGTCTGAATTTCTTATGGACCCGGCTCAATTCGGTATCTACATTCCGGTCAGGGTCAACTGCCTTCTTTTCCGCGTACGTGGGGGCAACCAGTACCAGAGAAAGGCCAACCGTAACAGCTGTCAAAAAGAATTTTTTCATTATTACCCTCCTTCTTGGGGCTTTAAAAAGCTTGTTCAAGAAACGTCAAATGTCTAACTTCTTCATTATCAGAAGATTACAGTAAAAGTATAACTTAGTTTATCACGAAAAACCAAAAGGGAAGCGTTTTCTTTTAAAATTTTGGCCAAGCGTCCTCTTTTTTGAAAACATGCTATAGTTTAAGTAGATTCAAACCCTCTTATGAGCAATGAGAGGGCTTTGTTCTTTATAGGGATGGTCTAAAATTCACTTGCATGGCATCCCGGCTATATTAAAGCTAATTCTAATATTATCAGTAATATAAGAAGCAAATGATTCCGCTGGCGATGACCCTGCTTCGCTCAAAAATTTGCATGTTTGAGCTTCGCAGGGCTATCCGCCGAAGCCAAAGGCGAAAGCGCTTTGGCGTAGGTGGATGAAGCCCAGCTGAATATGAAAGGAGGGGATAAGCATGCAATACGATACCCTAATACTTACTCCATTCAGGGAAATGATGGCGACGGTTTTTAGTTTTATCCCCACTTTACTGTTCGCTTTGGGTATACTCATCGTTGGTACGTTCCTGGCTCATGCCGTGGAACACTTGATCGTTCGCGTATTCAAGCAAATCGAGTTTGATACGGTGAGCGATAAGATGGGATTGACCAAAGCGTTACATAAAGGTGGATTACGTCGCAGCCCTAGCTCTGTGATCGGTTGTTTGTCCTATTGGGTCTTGATGGTGACTGTTTTAATCAGCTCCGTCAAAGCCTTAGGGATTACGGTCGCTAGCGGCTTAATCGACAAAATTCTGGCCTACATACCTAGTGTTATCACCGGCGCTGTTGCTCTGATGATCGGTATGTTGATCGCCAAGTTTGTCGGGACGCTGGTCTATATCACAGCCAAAAACACCGATATGCCAGCTCCGGCGACACTTGCCCGTGTCAGCAAATGGGCGATCGTCATCTACGTTTCCATCATCTACTTGAAGGAAATCGGTTTCGTCGATCTGTTTGTCGGGGCTCATTACACCATCTTTATAGCTGGTGTTGTCTTTGCCCTGGCCTTAGCCTTCGGGTTAGCCGGGAAAGATGTCGCGAGCCACTACCTCAATGTCATTGACAGAAAGGTGAAATAAGATAAATGGACGATACAAACCTCTGAAGGGCCGTTTCCATTGTGGAGCGGCCTTTCTTTTTTAATGAGGACATAACTTACGGAAGGCGAAAGCCGACGTAAGTTATCTGTCCGAATTAATCCCGTAACGTGAGCGAAGCGAACACTACGGGATAGGTGTATAGAAAGCGTTTTCCCGCCGGCAAGCCCCACACATAGGTGATTTAAAGCTTCCGTGATAGAATAAGTCAAAATTTAAACGTTTCGCCAAAAGGGGGTGGACTAAAGGTTTTTCAACCAGTCATCAACTAGTAGTCATCAGTTATCAGTCATCAGTCGTCAGAAGTCATTAGTCTGATGACTGAAGTCTGAAGACTGACGACTTCTAAAAGGGGGAGAAATAAATGAAAATCGATACCTTAGTTTTGCAACCTTTTGGTGAAATGCTCAACCTGGTCTTGCCGTTCATTCCTACGTTAGCGACAGCCCTGGGGATCCTCATCATTGGGTTTGTGGTGGCCACTCTTGTCAAGAGGTTCACCTTTGAGACACTGCGCGTGGTCAAGTTCGATACCTTCAGCGACAAGCTTGGTTTCGATAAGATCCTGCACACCGGCGGCATTAAGCACGGGCCCTGCATGCTCCTGAGCCTTTTCATCTACGCGGTCCTGATGGTCATGGTCCTGATCATGACGGTCAAATCCTTAGGCATTGCTGTCGGCAATGAGATGGTGACCAAGCTTATGGCGTTCATCCCGAGTGTCCTCACGGGGATCCTCGTTCTTATCATCGGGATGCTCATCGCCAAAGTCGTCTCCGGCTTGGTCTTTGTCGTTGCGAGCAACACCGAGATGCCTAGCCCTGAGCTTCTTAGTAAGATTACCAAGATTTCCATCCTCGCCTATGTCACGATCATCTTCTTGAAGGAAATCGGCTTTGTGGGCTTGTTCACCGGGATCCACTACACCATCTTCATGACCGGCGTTGTCTTCGCTTTGGCGCTTGCCTTCGGCTTGGCCGGCCGCACCATCGCGGGGAAATACCTGGAGGCGTTGAAAAGATAGTGAAATAGATTGATGTTTCCTGTTACCGGTTGCCTGTTACCAGAATAATTTTGGTAACGGGTAACCAGTAACGGGTAACGAGACGTCCAACTTCTTTCCTTTTTTATCCTTTCAAAAGACATAAGGCTTAAATATTTTAAAATATAATGTTAAGACTGTTTAACTCTATGGTATATATAGAGAAATAACTTTGATACGGGTTTAAAGCGAAGGGGTTTTATATGTCCAAGATCCTTATTGTTGAAGACGATGATGTAACGGCGAAGCTCCTTAATTCTGTCCTTTCGGGAAAGGGATATCAGGTCAAAACCCTTAATGGCGGGAAAGAGCTGGCCAACGTGGTAAGCAAATTTAAGCCGGACCTTATCCTGATGGACCTTCTGCTGCCTGATATAGACGGCGCCGAGGCGGTAAAGGCGTTGAAAGAAGAAGGCCTGCTCGGTGATATTGCGGTCATATTTCTTTCCGGGATCATTGAGCAAGATAACGATAAGACAAATACCATCAGCGTTGATGATAAGGATTATCCTGCGCTGAGCAAATCGACCACCACCAACGAATTGATAAAAGCCATCCAGGCAGCGTTGAGAAAATAGCGGAATAGAGCGTAGTTACCAGTTACCAGAAAATTTTTGGTAACGGGTAACCAGTAACGGGTGGCCAATTATCCTTTTTCCAATCCTACCGATTCATGTATAATATCCCCATCTATGCCGACCAAAGTCGACGCCTCCCAAACCTTCCAATTCCCCGAAGTCCGCGTGGTGGAAGCCTCCGCCGGCTCGGGCAAGACCTACGCGCTTGCTAAACGGTATATCCAGCTTCTTTTTAACCCGGCCTTAAAAAACGAACAGATCCCCATCCGCCAAATCCTGGCGATCACATTCACCAACAAAGCGGCTTTTGAGATGAAAGCGCGCATTTTGGAATTCCTCAAACGCATCGCCTTCGGGCTTCTGACAAAGTCGCAGGAAGAAGACATCCTGCACCCGATCGGTGTTGCGCAAAAAGACGCTCAAGAGCGCGCCTTTGCCATCATGGATATGCTCATCCGCCATTATAACTTTTTTCAGGTACAAACGATCGATAAATTCATTAACGCCTTATTATCCGGCTGCGCTTTTAAGATAGGGCTCACCGCCAATTTCAAGATCAAGACCAATTCCGATGAATACTTGCAGTTCAGTTTGGATGAGCTCATTGACCGGGCGCCGAAGGACAAGGATGTTCGCCGCGTCTTTGAGCAATTCTTGCACAATTACCTTTATCTGGAGAACCGTACGGGCTGGTTTCCTAAAAAAGACATGCTTAATATCATTGCGTCGCTTTTTTCCCAGTACAACGCCTACGGCCTGCCATTTGAAGAAGGGCCATACACCTCCGAAGATGTCATCAAGAAAAAGAAGACTATCCTTACGCTTATGAAAGATCTGCGGGGGAAACTGCCGGAGGAAACAGATAAACGTTTTCTTAACAGCCTGGATAATTTCCTCAAAGAGGCCAAAGAAGGTTTTGATATTGATTCGATCAGCGATTATTTTGCCCGCGAATTTATTCCGCTTAAAAAAGGCGCCGAGGCCACCAAAGAATTGGAAAAGCTTTGGGAGTCGATCGGTAATCAGCTGCAGCAATTATGCGAAGAAGAGGCCTTTTCGCTTTTTAATCCTTATATTCAGGCATTCGCTTACGTCCTTAAGGGAATGCTTTCGGCCGCGTCCAAAGATGACGTGCTTTTTTTAAGCGAGCTTAACAAAAAAGCCGGGCATTTGTTCGATGAAGAGAACGTGACCGTGCCCGAGCTGTATTACCGGCTGGCGACACGCTTTCGCCATTATCTGATCGATGAGTTCCAGGATACATCAAGACTTCAGTGGCACAATGTGGAGAAGATGGCGGAAGAGGCCCTTTCAACGGGCGGCTCGCTTTTTTACGTTGGAGACCGCAAGCAGGCGATCTATGGATTTCGCGGCGGGGAAGTCGCGCTTTTTGATTCCATCAAAAGGAATTTTGAGCCGTTTAACGTGCAGGTGGATCTTCTTAATAAGAACTACCGCAGCTTGCGCGCCGTTGTTGAATTTAACAACGCCGTATTTTCGATCGATAATCTCAAATCAATGATCGCGCAAAAAGAGGCGTACGAAGAAAAACGAAACTCAACGGTCCTTTTTAACGAAGAAGATATCGCTGATATCGAAAACATTTTCGGCGCCGCGCAGCAAACGGTCAGGGAAGGTTATGAAGGCGGCTATGTCAAAATGGCGTACGTCGATATCGATAAAAAGGAAGACAGGGATGAGTTTGTCCGTGCCAATGTATTGGAGCTCATCCGTTCCCTGCGTCAGCGTTTCGCGCCCAAAGACATTGCGATCTTGACGCGCTCCAACACGCAGATCGAGCAATTGACCAATTGGCTGCTTGAAGAAAATATCCAGGTCGATAGCGAGCGTACCTCAAACGTGAAAGAAAACATAATCGTCAAAGAGATCGTTTCACTTCTGACCTTTCTTAATTCGCCCATCGACAACCGTTCTTTTGCCGCGTTTTTATTGGGAGAAACGTTCCCGCAGATGACCGGGATTAAAGAAGAGGAGATCCAGGAATTTTTGTTCAGCCTGCGCCTCGAAGTCACGGGCAAAAAAGATTTTTACATTTACACGGCCTTTCGCAAGAAATATGAAGAAGTGTGGGACAAATATTTCAACGAATTCTTCCAGAACGTCGGGCTGTATCCTTTGTATGAAATGGTGGTGAGCATTTACAGCCGGTTCGAGCTTCTTGAGCATTTCCCGCAGTATCAGGGGTATCTGATGCATTTTCTTGAGCTCATCAAAAAAGCGGAAGAAGACCATCCGGATCTGGCGTCCTTCCTTGAATATTACGAAGAGCTGGAAGGCGAGGAGCTTTTTGTGAACATCAAGGACCGTAACGCGGTCCGTATCCTGACCATTCACAAATCCAAGGGATTGGAATTTCCGGTCGTTATCTTACCCTTTTTAGGCATGGAAGTGCAGGTGGGCAATTCCGGTGAGAACCAGCAAAGCTACATCCTTCATGAAGATGAGGGCGCGATGAAACTGATCCGCAGTAAAAAGAAATATCTGCTTTATAGCGAAACGCTGCGCGCCATATACCGGCAGGAATATAAAAAAGCGTATCTTTCGGAGCTCAATAATGTTTATGTCGCGCTTACCCGCGCCCAGCAGGAGCTTTACGGGTTTATCCCTAAAAAGTCGGGCCAGAGTTTAAATTTGGCCAAGTTCCTTATTCCACAGGACAAATATGAAATGGGGGGCCCTTCGCAGGAAAAGCTTATTAAGGAAGAAGAAAAAGCGCATTTCCGCAAAATTCCGCCATCGCAATACCAGGATTGGCTCACGCTTTTAAATGAAGAATTCCAGGAATTTGAGGCGCTCAAGCAACGCCAGAAACGCCTTGAGGGCGAATGCGCGCATTATATGCTTTCCTTCGTCAAGAACTTGAAAGCGCAGGATATTAAAGAAGTCATCCAGGAAGCTGTCACAAAGGCAACTGTTGAATTTCCGCACATCGCTGATTTTTCTTCCTATGAGAAATTGCTTGGGAAAGTGCTCAAGGCCCAAGAGCTTAAAGATTTCTTTGTGATCGAAGACGGCGAACTTTTCTGCGAAAAGGAAGTGGTTGATAAGAATGGCCTGACCAAACGGATCGACCGGCTCATCATCAAAAAAGATGAGACGTGGATCATCGATTACAAGTCAGCGCATGAGGCAACGGGAAAACAACAGGAGCAGCTCCTTGAGTACAGGGAGATCATCAGCGGTATTTACCCGAAGCATAAGATAAGGTGTTTTATCATTTACTTGGATGCGTTGAGTTTGGAAGAAGTGAAGGTGTAGGAGTCTGATAGACATGAAAATTCCAAGATACAAGATGCAAGAAACAAACAAATCCCAATATACAAATTCAAATATACAAACATATATTTTTGAAATGTTTGGATATTGTAATTTGATTATTGTTTGTAACTTGTTTCTTGTATCTTGGTTATTTCACGATAAACACATTATTCTATGAAGATGTCAAAAAATAAAATCCTGAGTGTTTCTTTTTGCGAGTCCTACATCGACAAATTGGTCGAGCATATCGAGACCAATTATATCAAGACAGGAAAGGATTTAAGCCGGCTCGCCATTGTTTTTGGCGGCAAACGTCCGGCGTTATTCATTAAACAAGCGCTCGCGAAACGTCTTAAGAAAAGTTTTTACCCGCCGACGTTTTTCACGATCGATGAATTCATCACCGGGATCGTCAAAAAGCACGAGCCGTTCAAACCGCCGCAGGATCTGGACGCCTGTTACTTGCTCTACAAGATCACCCAAGAGAAAGCGCCGCAGCTGCTTAAAAAGCGCCAGACTTTCGCGCAATTTCTGCCCTGGACGCGCGAGATCATGGCCTTTATCGAGCAGCTGGACTTAGAAGATGTAGCCGAGAAGAAACTTCTTAATATGCAGCAAAACGCGCGCATCGGTTATGACGTGCCCAAAGATATCAATGACCTGCTGCAAGCGATCGTCAAGATACGCTCCGCTTACCATGAAGAATTAAAGAAGCTTAATATCTATTCGCGCGGCTTCCAATATTTACGGGCTTCGCAAATTGTTAAAGACGTTTCCTTCGAAGAATTTGACCAGGTCCTTTTTTGCAACTTTTTCTATTTTCATGCCGCCGAAGAAGCCGTTGTCAAAAACCTCTATGACCGGGGGCTGGCGACGCTTATTTTCCAGGGCGATGAGCGCAAATGGCCGGTTTTGGAGCGCATTTCGCGGCATTTTGAGTGCGACATTTTAGAAGGCGAGAAGGTCGACAAACCCAACTTTGACCTTAAATTATATTCCGGCTTTGATGTGCACGCGCAGGTCGGCCATGTGCGGGAGATCCTAAAAACAATTCCTCAAAGCGATAAAACGGTTGTGGTCTTGCCGCAGGCAGACCATCTTATTCCGCTTTTGACCGAGATCGCCGTTTTGCAGAAAGATTTCAACGTTTCGATGGGCTATCCCTTAAAGCGAAGCAGTTTGTACACGCTTTTTGAATTTATCTTTAAGGCCCAGCTTTCCAAAAAGGACGGCCGTTATTACAGCAAAGATTATTTGAAGGTCATGCGCCATCCATTTGTCAAAAACCTCAAGTTCGGCAAGAATTCAACCGTCACCCGCATCCTGGTCCACAAGATCGAGGAAATTTTGACCGGAAAAGAGCAAACAGCCATATCGGGAAGTTTATTTATTGACCTTGAGGACATCGAATCGCTCGATGATCTTTACATGATGAGCGTTGAGGTGTGCGAGCGGATGGGGCTTAAGAGCGGCCGCAAAGAGTTAGAGGAAATACTGGAGTCCATCCATGAATATTTCTTCCGTGAGTGGGAAGGGGTCAATACCTTTTCGCGATTCGCCAAAGTGTTGGGCGATTGTTTGGAGCTTCTGACGCACCGCAGTTTCATGGAAAATTATCCGCTGAATTTGAATATCGCCGATAAGATGTTCGCCTTGCGCGATGAGTTCGAAGCTTCCGGCTTTAGCAAGGAGCGCTTTGAGCTGGAGGAAATATTCCATATCTTTGAAGGAAAAATAGGCCGCGAACTGGTCTCATTCCTGGGCTCGCCTTTGAAGGGCTTACAGATCCTCGGTCTTTTTGAAACGCGTTCGCTAAATTTTGAGAACGTGATCGTCCTTGATACGAACGAGGGGGCGCTACCGAATCTGAATCTGTACGAACCGCTTATCCCGCGCGAGGTCATGATATCGCTCAATCTGGACCGGCTTGAGCTGGAAGAGGAGATCCAGCGGTATCAATTCATGCGCCTCATTTCATCGGCCAAGAACGTTCATCTCGTTTATCAGGAAAGCAAGGAGAAGGAAAAGTCGCGCTTTATTGAGGAACTTATCTGGGATGAGCAGAAGGCTAAGCAAAAGCTGGATGTCTTTACTCCCCTTGGCGGCAATTTTACGGTGAACCTTTCCGCGCCGGTCAAGCGGATCAAGAAAACCACAGCGATCGTGAAATTCCTTAAGCAGCATACCTTTTCGGCCTCCAGCATCAATAGGTACCTTCAAAATCCTATGGAGTTCTATTATAGTTACGTATTGGGCTTAAAGGAAACGGAAGACCTCTTGGATGAGCCGGACGGCCGCCAGGTCGGCTCCTTCATCCATGAACTGTTGGAGGAATCCTACAAGCCCTACATCAACAGAAAGCCGGTTGTTGACAAGAAATTCCGCGTGCGAGTTGAGAATATCTTTGAGAAGAATTTCGCGAACACCTTTGAGCGCAGCATGAAGACGGATTCGTTCTTGCTTAAGTCAGTCTTGATCGAACGGCTTAAGAGATTTTTGGATAATGAGCAGGAAAACAGCGAGCGCGGCGTTGCAAAACTTTTGTTTTTGGAATCGCGCTGTTTGGATACGATTCCTTTATCCTGCGGGAATATCAAGTTCCAGTATATCGTGGACCGCATTGATGAGATGAAAGACGGCACCATCATGATCACCGATTATAAGACCGGCGCCATTGATCAGATGCCTAGGCCTTTACAGACGATCGAGCAAATGGAACTATCGCGGGAGCATATATTAGAGAACATAAGATCTTTCCAGGTGCCTTTGTATTACCAGTACATTGCCAAGCAGTATAAGGGAAAGCGGGTGAATGCCGCGCTGTATAACCTAAGGACACTTGATGTGAAGCGTTTTGTGGATGAAAGCATGATGAATGAGTCAGAGCGTATCAACGAGGCGTTCTTAAGGGCGCTGGATCATGTTGTGTCTGAGATCTTGGATCCAGAGGTAGATTTTGTGGAAGAAAGCGAGTTGGCGTATTAAAATAGAGTGTCTTCAAAAATGGGTTGTTCTTTTTTAATAGTTTTAATCTAATATTTATATAAATCATTAGTATTAAATGAGTTATAGATTTTTTTAAATAATTAAAAAATAAAGCTATGTTTAATTATGTATTGAAACTTATTAAAAAATAAGCTATACTTCATAATATGGATGATACGATTTATACCCATCGTCAAACGGTGGAGATTTTTCACATAGAATTTCTTCGCCAGTTCAGTGGAAAAGTGGACGCAAGTTATTATGCACTTAAAGGTGGCGTAAACTTGAGGCTTTTTCTTCAAAGTGTACGTTATTCGGAAGATATGGATATCGATGTCAATAGAGAAAGAGTGAGCGTGGATAAATTAAAAAAAATAGTTATGGGAATTCTTGTTGCTCCGGGTTTTATGAGTATTCTCAAAACATTCGCAATAGATAGCAGTGTATTACTAGATATGGAAACGGCCAAGCAAACTCAAATAACTCAGAGGTTTAAGATTCACCTTAAAACACAAAGCGGAATAGATTTACCAACTAAAATCGAATTTTCTGGGAGAGGCTTTATGGGTAATGTCGTCATTGAGCAAGTGAAGCAGCAGATCTTAAGATTTTATAAAATGCCATCAATGGTAGTTCCGCATTATGAGGTAAGTTCGGCGGTTGCGCAAAAAATTAATGTACTAGCCAAAAGAACTGAATTACAGGCCCGAGATATATTTGATTTATATTTACTTTCTTCTCAATATAGTGATAAAAGCGATAAAGCGTTTAAATTAAAAGAAGAAACTATAAAAACCGCTCATGAAAATATTTTTAGGGTGGGATACGTTCAATTTCGAGACACCGTTGTTAATTATCTTGGCCCAGAAGATCAAAAAATATATGATTCTGAGAGAATTTGGGATGAAATTCAGCTTAAAACTGCTAATTTTCTCGAGGAGTATAAAAATGGATCGAATTAATTCACAAAATATCATGGTTTTTATAAAGAATCTAAATAAGCCGATCTTTACGACGCATGAACTGATTGCATGTTCCGGCAAATCGTCTTCTACGGTAGTCCAATGTTTAAATCGACTTGAAGAAAAAGGGCTGCTTTTAAGGATTTATCGTGGCGTATGGGCAAGGGCGGAGCCCCATGCTATATCTGCATTGAATAGTATTTCCCATTTATTTCCACGTCAGCGCGTGTATGTTTCATTTATCACTGCGCTTTATTTGCATGGAATTATTGAACAAATTCCTCAGGTTATTACTTTGGCCTCAACTTCGCATACAAACATTATACATACCAAATTAGGAGATTTTTTGATCCATCAAATTTCTTCTCCATTATTTGATGGATTTGACTGGTATAAGGGAACGGGAGATTTTTTGATCGCTGAGCCAGAAAAAGCATTGATTGACAGTCTTTATTTGTCAAGCCGTAAGAAAAAGCAATATGGCTATTTTCCAGAATTATTTTTTCCAAAAGAGTTTAACTTTAAGCGAGCAAAAGAATGGGTAAAGAGTATTCCTGAAGAAAAGATACGTAAACATGTAATTAAGAAATTAGAAATGCTTGTTCATTAACACAAAGGCGAGGAAGAGGAGCGCGAATCAAAAAAACGAAGGGAATAGTCCTCTTCGATTATCATGAACAACTGGCGTGAATGTTTGATCCAAGCGGAAGGGATACGCAGCGGAGAACTTTTTAAGTTCAGGGACCTGTGCGCCAAGGCGTTCCAGCCGGCGAAATTCCCGAAAGAGGCGGCCGTTTTTTCCGAATCCGTCTTCGGCAGTGACCAGGTCAAGTTCTGGGTGAGCCCCGTTGCGGTCCAATTATTGGAAAAAAGCGGTGTCGATCTAAGCCGTTGGCAGGCCAAAGAATCCGGCCCGCCTAAAAGAAATGAGGCCGCGATCCCGGCCGGCCATCATACGAAAGCATGGGATCTGCTGCCGGAATGAGTCGTGCAAGCGTAGCCCCCGCACCCTCAACCCAGTTGCGCAGGGGAGATTTGAATATAATATTGCAATAACTTAACAAATATGTTAAATTATTGCTATGGAATTCAATATCTTTCTTCAAAAGGCGCAGGACCTCCCGGTTGTCAACACCAGGGTTTTATCTGCCGGTCGCGTTGATTCGTTGTCCTTTAAGGTTCAGATCAGCCGTTGGGTCAAAGCGGGAAAATTAATCCAGCTCAAACGGGGCATCTATTTGCTGGCGGAACCTTACCGCAAAATTCCCGTATCGGAATTCTATGTTGCCGGCGTCCTAAAAAATCCTTCGTACATCAGCTTGGAAAAAGCCCTTGAATATCATGGGCTCATTCCGGAGGCGGTCAGTGTTTTTACGAGCGTAACCACCAAGCGGCCGGAAATGATGAAGACACCGGTAGGCCGCTATGAGTATCGCCACATCAAACCGTCTCTTTTTTGGGGATATACCTCGCTCACAACCGGCGGCCAAACTTTCTTCATGGCCACCCCCGAAAAGGCTTTACTGGATCTTTTTTATTTAAATCATATCGACGTTTCGCCGGATTATTTAAAAGAGATGCGCCTGCAGAATGTCGAGAATATCGGCCTGGATAAGTTGCTGGAATACGCCCGCCGTTTCAAGAAGAAAACGTTGCTGCGCATGGCCCGGTTATTGGAACGATATGTTAAAGAAGAAAGAAAGGGGGTTAAGGATTTATGAAAGATTATTGCCTGGAATTGGCCGCGGCGCAGAAATCCGGCGCGTCCAAATATAACGCGATGCGCGAATATCTGCAGGCTTATGTGCTGAGGATCATGCACGATCGCAACGCCTTTCGATCAACGGCTTTTGTCGGCGGCACGGCGTTAAGGTTTTTATACGGTCTGCCGCGTTTCTCGGAAGACCTGGATTTTTCATTGCACGAAAAATCCGGCTATTCTTTTGTCGATCTGATGAAAATCATTAAACAAGAGCTCATTCTGGCGGGATATGAAGCGGATGTATCCTATGATGAGACCAAGACCGTCCAGTCCGCTTTTGTGAAGTTTGAAGGGTTGCTGTATGAGGCGAAGCTCTCAGCGCTTAAGGCCCAGAAGTTTTCGATCAAGCTCGAGATCGACACCAGGCCTCCCGGGGGCGCTGTTTTAACGACACAGATCGTGAACAAATTTTTCCCCATTGCTTTTTTATCCTATGATCTGCCTTCCTTACTCGCCGGCAAGATCCACGCGCTTTTGACCCGCAAGTACACCAAGGGAAGGGATTACTTCGATATCGCCTGGTATTTGTCCCGGTTTAAAACGCTTGTTCCCAATTTTGAGCTTCTGCGCAATGCTTTAACCCAAACGGGATATACAAAGAAAATGCCCGGCGAAGGCGATTGGCGGCAATATTTAAGCGATATCCTTGGGAAGGCGGACTGGAAAACGGTTCACAAGGATGTTGTTAATTTCCTGGAGAACCCCAGGGACATGGATGTCTTTACGAAAGAGAACGTGATGAAGATCATCGGCGCGTGATGTCTCGGTTGCGTAAGGGGGAGATTGGAATATAATAGAAGTGTAAAGGCGGGCGGTGTCCCTTGGGATTGTCCTGGTACCTTCTATTTTATCAACCGGCAATAACAAATAGATTGAAACAATAGTTATGAAGATCCGAGAAAGCGAGATGCCGGAACGCGCGATGTGGGAAAAGTTTTTTGATTCCCGAAATATCCTCGCGACTCTTGGTATAGATAAACAGATTATTGATGTGGCAGAGTTCGGGTGCGGGTACGGGACATTTACCATTCCGACCGCGAAGATCATCAAGGGTAAGATTTACACTTTCGACATCGAGCCGGACATGATCCATATGACCAGCACGGAAGCCCAAAAACAGGGGTTGAATAATGTTCAATCGGTCTTACGGGATTTTATGGCGGAAGGTTCCGGATTGCCAGACGAAAGCGTGGATTATGTGATGTTCTTTAATATTCTTCATCTTGAAAAGCCGACCGTTTTACTTGGTGAAGCCCATCGAATTCTAAAAACAGGCGGCAGGCTGGGGATCATTCATTGGAATTACGATCCGGCAACACCTCGCGGGCCATCGATGGATATTCGTCCCAAGGCGGGAGATTGTTTGCGGTGGGCAGAAAACGCGGGTTTTATTCAACCCATTCAATATGATCTGAAACCGTACCATTACGGAATTGTTTTGATTAAAAAGGGGGCCAGGGAACGGACCAGGTACCTATAATTATTTTGAACTTTAGTCGCATTTTATTAACACACTCAAAATGACGGAGGGTAAAATGAAAAAAATGCTTTTAACCATGTTGCTGGTTGCGGGATTTACAGTCTGCGCTTTTGCTGAGCATCCGAGAGCAGATCATCCTTCTGCTGTCGACGAGGCTATGGTGGCTGCTGACAAAATAGCCGAGATGTTGCTGAGCGCAGAGGTCATTACCGCACAGGAAATTTCTTTAGTGAATCCTTCTATCGTGGCTCTTATTAAAAAAGGGGCAACAGCTGACGAAGCTGAAAATGTTGTAAAACAAGCGGTTATTGAAGCTAAAGCTCAAGGATTAAAAGATGAAGGACTCGCGGCGAAAGTTGAAGAAACGGTTCAAGAACATTTCGCGTCTAAAGAGTCTGAGCATCCCGCTTCTGAGCATCCGACAGAGAAGCCGAAAGACCATCCGGGACGCTAAGATGCAAAAATTAATCAAGGTTGGTCTCGCGGCCTTTAGTTGCTTTTTGTGTGCCGCCTGCCAGACCGTCGAGACTAAAAAGGCCCCTGATCTTTCAAGCCGAGTGGTTTTCACTCAGGAAGAGCCGCCGATCGTTACCGCTGATGTTCAGGAAGGCATCGAAAAGCACATTGCCGAGCAAACCAAGCTCGGCAATGGCTATTTTCGCGTTACGTTTGAAGGTCGTGAATTGAATCTTGACCTTGTGCGTGTGCATACGGAATATCTGGCAACACTCTCTCCGACCCGGCATTTTGCGTGTGTCGATATGGTTGATACTGCAGGAGAGTTTTATGATGTTGATTTCTTTATGGAAGGGACGCGCGGCAATATGCAGGTCACAGAAACGACCGTGCACAAGATCAACGGAAGGCCATTGTATGTCTGGGAGCAGGCCGAGGATAAGACATGGTCACGGGTGCCGGTTGACGAGGCGACCAACGCATTGCTCGGCATCATTAATGGGACGGATAGGTTCGTGTTTCGATATCAGGTCGATCTTCCCAAGATCGAAAAGGAGGCGAGGGTATGGCTTCCTCTTGCCCGGTCAGACGGGTTTCAACAGATAAAAGCCGTCTCGATCACGGCCCCTGTAAAATATAAAACCCTGGTAGATTCGATTTATGGAAATAAAATACTGTTCTTTACTTTTGGTTCCGAACACAGTGAACAAAAGATAGATATTCTCTATGATGTCACGCGGCAGGAAAAAGGTGCCTACGCCGGTGATCCGGAGGACGCCAAGCGTTACCTTAAGTCCGATTTAAAGGCCCGGATCGACAAGCATATCAAAGAAACAGCCGATCAAATTATCTCAGGGAAAGAAGGGGCTCTCATGCATGCCAGAGCCATTTATGATCATGTCATAGATTCGATGGATTATAAACGTTGCGGTATCGGATGGGGCCAGGGGGATTTAGCACACGCCCGTTCGGCTCTTTCCGGAAATTGTACGGATTTTCATACCTATTTCATTGCTTTGGCTAAAGCCGTAGGTATCCCCGCACGTTTTGCCATTGGAGCATCGATTCCTTCAGACCGGGATGAAGGTGGGGTGGATGGCTATCATTGCTGGGCGGAATTCTTTGCCGAAGGAAAATGGTGGCCCGTAGATATTAGTGAAGCTAACAAATTCACCGCATTAAGCATGTACTATTTTGGGCATCATCCGGCGAATCGCTTTGAATTCAGCCGCGGCCGTGATCTGCAGGTGAGCCCCGGCCCATCGTCCGGCCCTATTAATTTTTTTGCTTACCCTATTATGGAAGTTGATAAAAAGCAGCAGGTTGCCAAGATTTTTTTCGGCTTTGAACGAAAACGAGCAGCTCAGAAATAGGAGCCGGTGAGAGAACGAGAGAACAAGAGAACGGACCATGAGAACGGACCAGGTACCTATAAAGGGACACGTCGATTGATTGAGGTGTCCCTTGGGAGTGTCCTGTCCCCTTCGATTCGATGCTTCGATTCGATAAAGGGACAGGTCGCCAAAAAATGCCGGCTAAACGATCATACTTTTATCTAGTTGTTTTTATCGCGGCAGTAGTTCTTAGCGCTTGTGTCTTCGGCTGCACGCTGCGGGACAAGCAACTGCCGAATATGCCTCGCACTTTTGAAACCTTCACAGAGCCTCAGCTTTATTATACGCAGCCAGAGAAGAGATTGGCCACAATCGAGGAAAGTAAAAAGTTTGACCCGGAAGGCCTAATTTTTTGCGGATATTCGACATTCTCAGCATGCAACGCAGACAAGGATTGCTATGTCTCAGGCTGTAGCGGCCAAGTATGTGCAGGCATTAAGGAGGAAATAATCACCACCTGCGAATCCAAAGAGTGCTTTAATAAGGAAAAATTCAGCTTGCGTTGCGGTTGTTTTGAGGGCCAATGCCAGTTTCAATAACTTACAATAATTGGGGTCAGATCTCAACCGTTTTCGGGATCTGACCCCAGTATTCTACTTCAACCTTCAATGAGCGCAAATAATATGGCCAAGAACAAAACATTCAACGTCGGTTCGCTGATCTTTCCCGCCATTGTTTTGGGGATCACGGTGTATTTTCTCGTGGCCTGCATTAACGGCCTCGATCAAACGTATGTGGAGGAGGGCTGGCAGGAAGCGCCGGGGGTCATTCTCGCTCAGGATATGGAGCTGCCGGGCAAGGACAACGCTCGGCGCAAGGCCGAGGGCGTCGAACAGATGATCAATTACGAATACACGGTCGGGGGAGTGAGCTACCGGTCAAACTCAGTCTCACCGAACGTGACCGTTGACCCGACGGATTATCCGCAAGGCAAGGCCGTGACGGTCTATTACAATCCCGCGGATGTGAACAGGTCGGTCCTGGCGCGCACCGAAGTGGCGAAACTCTCTCTTTACGTCATGATCCTTTTGTGCGGCTGTATCATCGGGGTCATTGTGTATTACCTCCAGCGGGATCTGCGGCAGAGGAAAGAAAAATAAAGGTGACACATCAGCCGCTTTGCGGCTGAGTGCTGCACTGACTTACCTCAGATAAATATTAAGGTAGTCAGTACTGCACTAGTTCTTTCTAGATAAAGTCAGTGCGGTACTAGTTGCCATAATTATTTCTGAGGAAAACTAGTGCTGTTCACTGCGTTCGCTGCAGGACACCGTAACCCCAAATGCCCCCTCTAGAAGCACCGGATAGAGGGATGTTTAATAAAGGTGACGGACACTTTTAACGGGAGAAAAGATCTCCATCACCTTTATTAACCTTTATTAATATGAAAATATCACTATTGATCAGTCTAGCGGTCATTCTTTTTTGCGGCTGCAGTACGCAAACGCCGTTGGCAAAGTTTCAAAAGTTGTGTGAGAAGACCGGCGGCGTTTTTTTGGACTGCGCGGTTGCATTTGCACAGATTTGCAGTGAGCCGACCAACCTCGAAGGCCGGCAGGTGGTTTGTTCCTGCCTAGAAGGAAGATTATGGGATCCCGATAAAGGATGCCGATAAAAAATAGTGAAATTTCATTTAGGAGAAAATGGCCGTGGATCTTTTCCAGAAGGTGATTACCTTGCTTAACGCGATCGTCCCGGTCTTTTGCCTGACCGGGCTCTTGGGCGGCGCTGTATTGGCCTGGCGCCAGAACCACTGGGGCTATTATATTATGTTGGTTTCCGCCCTGGGCTTGGTTGCCCGGGCGTATATCCTGCGCTAGAGAAAGAACTTTACCGATGGACGAAACAGATTTTGAAGGCTCACTGGTGTTAGAGATGCTGGCAAGGATCGACAAGGTCGATGATTTCTTTGAAGCCGTAGACTCCGATGATTTAAAGAAAGCCGCGGCACTGATGGAGGCAGCCAACATCGATGCGCAAACCATTGAGACCGTTCTTAAAAAGATGGCGGATCAAGACGATGAACATTGAAAACGGTGACCGGCACCCTAAACCTTCTTGAGGGAACAAATATGTTAGATAAAAAATGGCCTGTATTAGGGTTGGTGTTGATCGGATTGGGAATGGTTAATAGCGTTTTTACTATCATTGACAGCTTACTGCGCTTAGATATCGCGTTGATCGTACTTCATGCCGTTATTCTGGGCGTCTTGTGGGAAGTATATGTTTTCTCGCCCCAGGGACTCAAGGCGCTAAAAATATTTCTTGTTATTAAAATATTTCTCTCGGTGATATTAATCCTAAACGGCTTGCCTCTTATCATGGGCCTTGTTGAAATAGCTGTCTGCGCAGCCATGCTTTATTATTTTAATTCGGAAAAGGTCGCACAATTATTTAAGGTGATTATAAAACAATTGGCACAGAATTAGCGTAATTGCTAAACTGTGCGTATGCGACTTCTCGACTTATATCAGGTCATAAAGAGCGAAAAACATGCTTTCAGATACCTGTCAAAAATATGCCGTAAAAATATACAC
>DATDQB010000008.1:0-154242 GCA_035292445.1 Candidatus Omnitrophota bacterium | reverse complement strand
TGGACTTGCCCCGAAATAGTGGACACTAAAGAAACAGTGGTATAATGCCACGCGGAGGTGTCCAATGCCAAACAAATATAATCACCACAGTCGCGAGTTTAAACTTGAAGCCGTCAAAATGAGCCAGCAATCAGGCCGTACCGTAGCAGAAGTGGCTCGAGAGCTAGGTATTCGCGAAAATGATCTGCATGCCTGGCGTAAAATGGTTAAAGAGCAAGGTGATCAAGCTTTTCCCGGACGTGGACGCAAAGCCCAAGATGAATTATCTCAACTCAAACGTGAAGTCGCAAAGCTGCGTGAAGAAAACGCCATATTAAAAAAAGCGGCGATTTTTTTTGCCAAAGAGACCGAGAATACAAATTCATAGATATGAACAAAACGGAATTCAAAATTAATACCATGTGCCAAACGTTAAAAGTCTCTCGAAGCGGTTACTATCGCTGGCTTGATCAGCGTACCGAAGCAAAAGATCCTATACGCGAAGATATCAAACGTGTGTTCTTCGAAAGCCACCGGAGTTATGGATCGCCGCGAATATATCGCCAATTAAAGACCGAGGGCATTACCTGCGGCCGACATCGCATTGCGCGGCTTATGCGCGAAGACGGTATCATCGCCCGTAGACACAGAAAATATAAAAAGCCGGTATCCATGCAGCGAATTCAACCAGTAGCCAACAATATTCTGGATCGAGCTTTCCAAGTGAGTATGAAAGATACTGTATGGGCCTGTGATGTCAGTTATTTTTGGACGCATGACGGCTGGGTCCACTTAGCCATCGTGATGGATCTGTTTTCCCGCAAGGTCATCGGCTGGTCCATGAGCAACCGCATTGACAAAGAACTGACACAAGACGCTTTGAGCATGGCTCTGGCTGCTCGTGAGCCAAACCGTACCGTCATGCATCACTCAGATCAAGGGGCGGAATATTCAAATAAAGAATACCAAGCGCTTCTGAGAAAGAACAACATGGTCATCAGCATGAGCCGAAAAGCAAACTGTTATGATAACGCCGTTGTCGAAAGTTTTTTCAAAACAATCAAAACAGAGCTGACCCGTAGAAAGAAATTTAACACCAAGGACGAAGCCCAATCAGCCATTTTCGAATATATCGAAATCTTTTATAATCGTAAAAGGATGCATTCAACGCTGGGCTACTTAAGCCCTGCAGAATATGAACGGTTAAACTCTATTAACTAACTGTCCACATTTTCAGGGCAAGTCCAGGAACCCTATTTTGCCCTTGGGTTTTTCTTCCTCTTTTCTTAGCCATTCAAGTACCCTGAAGATCTCTTGAATGGCGTTCTCGTGCCCTCCCACCTTTTGCTCCAGTTCTCTTAACTTCACCGCCAGCTCTTTATGTAAGGACAGTGTTTCGCGCAAGCTAACAAACGCCCGCATGATCGCCACGTTAACCAATATAGCCCGTTTACTCCTTAATACGCTCGAAAGCATGGCCACTCCTTGTTCTGTAAACGCATAGGGATTATGGCCGCCCAAAGCGCTTTTGGAAGGTATCACAGATTGTGATACCAGCAAATCGACCTCATCGTCATTGAGCTGAAAACAGAAGTCTTTCGGAAACCGTTCTTTGTTTCTCGAGACCTGTTGCCGTAAAGCAATGGGCTTCACTTCGTACAGCAAAGCCAGCTCTTTGTCCAGCATCACTTTCTGGCCCCTAATGAGAAGGATCTTGTTGGAAATAATTTCTGTGGAAATGCGATTTGAAGACATAGTTCCCCCTTTTGTTAACGGGGAAATCGAACGGGTATGCGGGGAGAAATTAATTATAGGGAATGGCGAGAAATTTGGAAAGGAAAATCTAGGCGTGTTCGGATAAATACTTTTCAGCTTCAAGGGCTGCCATGCAGCCTGTCCCGGCCGCGGTAACAGCCTGCCGAAAGACCTTATCCTGCACATCGCCTGCCGCAAAAACGCCGGCAACGCTTGTTTGGGTGGTTCCGGGCTTTGTCTTGATGTAACCGGTCTCGTCCAATTCAACTTGTTTGCCCAAAAATTGGGTGTTAGGGGTGTGGCCGATCGCGTAAAACAAGCCGCCGGCTTCGATCGTGGAAGCTTTTTTTGTCTTATTATTGATGATCTTGACCCCGCTGACAGCCTTATCGCCCAAAATTTCTGTGGCTTCGGTGTTCCAGAGGATCTCGATCTTCTTGTTATTTTTGACCCTCTCCTGCATGGCCTTTGAAGCGCGCATCACGTCCCGGCGGATGAGCAGGATGACTTTGCTCGCGTATTTGGTGAGAAAGGTCGATTCCTCCCCTGCTGTATCGCCGCCGCCGATGACAACGAGCGGTTTATTCCGAAAGATCGGCAGCGCCCCGTCGCACACCGCGCAGGCGGAGATGCCTTTTTGCCAAAGCTTTTCTTCTCCCGGAAGGTTGAGCCTTTTGGCGGTCGCGCCTGTTGCGATGATCAGGGCTTTGGCCTCAACGGTTTCTTTGCCGGCGGATATTTTAAAGGGACGGGATTTCAGGTCGGCCTTATCAACGGTCACGGTCTTGATGCGGCCGCCGCAATGGATGGATTGCTGGCGCATCAGATCCATCAGCTCCGGCCCTTGGATGCCTTTGGGAAAGCCGGGATAATTTTCTACTTCAGTTGTTATCGTCAGTTGTCCACCGGCGGCAACACCTCCGGCATTAAAGCCTTCGAAAATTAAAGGATCGAGCTTGGCGCGCCCGGCGTAAATGGCGGCCGTGTGGGCTGCCGGTCCTGAACCGATGATGACGAGGTTTTCCATAACAATTGCGGGGTTAGATCTTAAATTCGTCCAAGAGATTCTTTATGGGTTCTTGTTCCGCTGTCTTGATCTGATTCAGCAGGATCTCATCGTACCTGGCTTTATCGGGATTGATGTAGAATAGGCCGAAGTACGTCCGCTTGGCATTGGCGAGACGAAAAGCCGCTTCTTTATCGGATGGATCGTGCTTGATCGTCTCCACCTTGTCAGCGATACGTTTGTCCGGCGGGATGCCGTTTTTGTGCTCGAGGAAAGAAAACCAGGTCGTTGATTTGTGGTCCCAGTTGTTGGGGTCGAAATGCGGGCAGCGTTGCATGACGTGCACGTAAGAAAACCCTTTATGTTCGAAGGCCGCTTTTAAGGTGTTCACCAGATGGTCCGGCATCCAATCGGCGGTGTTGGCAACGAACGAGGCATTAAGGCCAAGCACCATCTGTAACGCGTTGATGGGGTCCAAGTAAGTCCCGAGCGGTTGTGTTGCCGTTTTATGCCCTTTGCGAGTGGTCGGTGACGTCTGGCTCTTGGTCAAGGCGTAGAGCTCGTTGTCATAAAGAATGAACACGCAATTGAAATTTTTGTTGATGCCGTGGATCAGGTGCCCGCCGCCGATGGAGATCGCGTCCCCGTCGCCGGAATGGACGAAGACGTTGAGATCCGGCCGCGCCAGCGCCATGCCGAGTGCCAGCGGGATCGCCCGGCCGTGAATGCCGTGCATGCCGTAGGTATTGATATAATTGGGCGCGCGGCCTGAACAGCCTATCCCTGAGATATTGACCGTGCCGTGCGAGCTGAGTTTCTCTTCCACCATGAAGCGTTTGACGGCCATGACAATGCTGAAATCGCCGCAGCCGACGCACCAGCGCGGGTTTTCCGTGAACAATTCCTTAATGTTCCCTGGAACGCCTTCGGGAAGTTTTTCAGTTTTTGCTTCGGTTGCCATAATGAAAACCTCTTTATTTATTGCTTAGGCGGCCAGTGGCCCGCCAAAACATCTTTGATTTTGCCTTGAATGAACCGCGGCGCATACGGCCGGCCCGTTGCGCGGCAAAGGATGCATTGAACATCCTTCAATGTCTTGGAGCGTAGCAATGTGGCCAGCGGCGGCTTTTTCATCGCGTCCCCGTAAGCCGACTCGACCGTCACGACATATTTAAAGCGCGCAAGGATCTGCGGCAATATGACCGGCAACGGATAAACGATACGGAAACACATGCCGCCGACGGATAAGCCTTCTTTCTGGCAGTTGTGGACGGCTTCGGCAATGGCGCCGCGCGTAGAGCCCCAGCCCACGACCAGGATCTCCCCTTCTTTGACCGTCCCGAACATTTCCGGCTCACGCAAGGCGCGCGATACATGATGCATTTTTTCATTGCGCACCGCATGCGCCCGTTGGTCGGTCTTAGAAAAATAATTGATGGAGCCTTTTTCGTCCGTGTTCAACCCCGTGACCCTTCGCATGTGCCCCGGGGTTCCGGGGGCTGCTTGTTCGGTGCGCACCATTTCGATCTGATCGGGCAAGCGGTTCACCCAGAAATGATTGAAAATATAATCTGGGACCTCCTCGATTTTCTTTATGCCTTCGATAGGCGGCTTATTAATGACCTTGTAACAATTGGCCATATAAAAATCGCTCAAGATGAAGACCGGCAATTTCAATTTTTCGGCGAAATAACGGGCGAGCTTGGGAGCGTAAAAACAATCCAGGACGTTCCCCACGCTAATAACGACCTTAACGTGATCGCCATGCGTTCCCCAGATAACCGCTGAAAGGTCTGATTGTTCCGTCTTTGTCGGCATTCCCGTTGAAGGGCCGGCGCGCTGGATGTCCAGAATGACAATGGGGATTTCAGCGGCGGTTGCGTATCCGATGAACTCCTGCTTAAGAGACAGCCCCGGCCCCGATGTCCCGGTCACGGCCGGTACGCCGCCGAAATAGGCGCCGATCGCCGTTCCAATGGCGGAAATTTCATCTTCCGCTTGATGGACCATGCCCCCGTAATGATGAAAACGCTTAGCCAATGTGTGCATAATGCTGGAAGCCGGCGTGATAGGATACCCGGTGTACAGTTTAAAGCCGGCATCAATGATCCCCATGGCCATGGCTGAATTGCCATCGATCAAGAGCTGTTCGCCGTTGGTCGGCGCCGGGCTGGGCGTGATATCGATAGAAAAATGGATATTTTCGGTGGCATACTTATGCCCGTAATGGAAAACCTGGATGTTCTTATCGAGGACATCAGGAGGTAATTTGGCAAAGGTGGCGCGGATCTCTTTGACCATTGTTTCTTCCGGTACTTGGTAGATGGCGGCTAAGATCCCCAGATAGTACATATTCTTGCCTTTGCCGGAAAGGCCCTTAACGAGCATTTTGCCTTCTTCAGAAACCTCAAAAGGGTAAACGCTGATGCCGAGCTTAGCGCAGCGTTTGCATGTCAGTTCATAGGACTCCTGGTTGGTCTCTTTATCGCCCATATCCAAAAGGACCTTGGCTTTGGCGTTATGCTCTTCATCGTCCAAGCGGCGGTTCAAAACAACCTCATGGGCAGCCAATATGATGTCCGTATCGTTGCCGATATTTTTAAGGTCGAAGTTGGCGACACGAATGGAAACCCCGGAAAGGGCCGGGCGCGTGCGCGGCGGCGGGCTGATCTCGGCCGGGATCATCGGCTCGATGAAGACGTGACGACCGGTGTGGGCAAAGGCCTTGATAAGGATATCCCCTGCTTTTTGGGCCCCGAAACCGGCATCCATTAGGAGTTCAAACCGTGAAATATTGATTTTTTCAGCGCTCATGAGGACGATAACTGTGGTAAATTATTCCTTTTACTATATCACCTTTAATACGTTTATCAATATTATTTTAGACAATCTATTCCTTAATCGGGAGGATTTTTTACTTTTGGGCTTGCGCTGGCAGAGCGGGCCGCAGATCCCCAATGTCCTTCATCAAGACGCGGGAAACAGTATCCTGGCGGACGGATTGGCGGGGCGTTTCTTCTTCGATCAGAGCATCCAGATCGCGCTCTGATTGGATCGTAAAGCCGGCATCTTTGATCATTTGGTACGTGCGCCTTCGTTCCTCTCCCTTGGCATTCAAATAACCATCCAAAAAAAGAGAATTGGCGGCATACAGCGCCATGACTTCCATGCTTCGTAAATGCAACTCGCGCCCGGCCGCTATACGGATCTCAGCCTTCGGGTTCAGGAACCGGAACAGGCAAAGAACGCGCAAACAGAATTCCGGCGTCAACGGCGGCTCATCGGCCAGAACATTGCCCGCGATCGGAATAAGAAAATTGACGGGGATTGATTCGACCTTTATTTCCCGAAGCGTATAGGCGACGTCTAAAATGTCTTCGATGGATTCTTTCATGCCAACAATGATGCCGGAGCACAGCTCGATCCCTGCCTCGCGCGCCACTTTGAGCGTTCTGAGCCGGTCCTGGAAAGTATGCGTCGTGCAAATATTGGGATAGTGCCGTTCTGAAGTGTTTAAATTGTGGTTGAGCCTATCCAACCCCGCCTCTTTTAAGATCTTCGCTTTTTCCTCATCCAGCAGCCCCGAAGAAACACAGATCTCGATCGGATATTTTGATTTGATCTCGCGGATCAGATCCGCCAGCAGTTCCACCCGGCTCTTTGAAGGGCCTCGCCCGGCAAACACCATGCAGTAGCGGTAGGCGCCTTTTTCGTAAGCGTTCTTGGCCTCGGCCAGGAATTCCGCGCGTGTTTTTAACGGGTACTCATCAATATCGGCGTTCGAGGATTTGGCCTGGGCGCAGTAGTGGCAGTCCTCAGGGCAATGGCCGTTCTGGCCGTTATTGATGATATGGATCGACACTTCTTTGCCGACAAAACGCTTGCGCACTTCGTAAGCGGCGTTCAGCAAAGGCAATAGCTCAATGTTTTTTGAAGTGATGATCTCGCGGGCTGTCATCCAAGAGACCATTTCTCCACGGATAGCTTGATCGGATAAATGCTGATAAAATGCTCGGTCAGTGGCCATATTATTTCGCCGAATAGATCTCGGCACCCTTTCTTTTGAATTCTTCGGCCTTTTCTTCCAGGCCTTTTTTAAGAGCTTTTTCTTCGTCCAACCCTATTTTCTCGGCGTACTCACGCACATCCTGGGTGATCTTCATGGAACAGAATTGCGGCCCGCACATGGAGCAAAAATGCGCGAGCTTGGCGCCTTCCGCCGGAAGCGTTTCGTCGTGGAATTCCTTGGCCGTTTCGGGGTCCAGCGCCAGGTTGAACTGGTCTTTCCAGCGGAATTCGAACCTTGCCTTTGACAAGGCATTGTCCCATTCCTGGGCGTGTGGATGGCCTTTGGCCAGGTCAGCGGCGTGCGCCGCGATCTTATAGGCGATGATCCCGTCCTTCACGTCTTTTTTGTTGGGCAGCCCCAAATGTTCTTTCGGCGTGACGTAACAAAGCATGGCCGTGCCATACCATCCGATCATGGCCGCGCCGATGGCCGAGGTGATATGGTCATACCCAGGCGCGATATCCGTCGTCAAAGGCCCTAATGTATAAAACGGCGCCTCTTGGCAAATTTCGAGTTGTTTGGTCATGTTTTCTTTAATGAGATGCATTGGGACATGTCCCGGGCCTTCGATCATGGTCTGCACGTCGTGCTTCCAGGCAATCTTGGTAAGCTCTCCGAGTGTTTCCAATTCACCGAATTGCGCCGCGTCATTGGCATCAGCAATGCTTCCTGGGCGTAAACCGTCTCCCAATGAAAAGCTCACATCGTATTGTTTCATGATCTCGCAAATGTCTTCAAAATGCGTGTAGAGAAAATTTTCTTTGTGGTGGGACAGGCACCATTTGGCCATGATGGAACCACCCCGGGAAACGATGCCGGTCAGGCGTTTGGCGGTCAAAGGAACGTAGCGCAATAACACGCCAGCATGAATGGTGAAATAGTCGACCCCCTGCTCGGCTTGTTCGATGAGGGTGTCTTTATAAAGTTCCCACGTCAATTCTTCCGCTTTGCCGTCGACTTTTTCCAGGGCTTGATAAATGGGCACCGTGCCTATGGGCACCGGTGAATTCCTTATGATCCATTCTCTCGTTTCATGGATGTTCTTGCCTGTTGAGAGGTCCATGACCGTGTCCCCGCCCCAGCGTATGGCCCAAGCCATCTTTTCCACCTCTTCGGTAATGCCGGATGATATGGCGGAGTTGCCGATGTTGGCGTTTATTTTGACGAGAAAATTGCGCCCGATGATCATCGGCTCGGATTCGGGGTGGTTGATGTTGTTGGGGATGATGGCGCGCCCGCGGGCCACTTCGGCTCGGACAAATTCCGCTGCACAGCCTTCGCGCAGTGCGATGAATTCCATCTCTTTGGTAATGATGCCTTGTTTGGCGTAATGCATTTGGGAAACATTTTGGCCGGATTTGGCGCGAAGGGGCTTGTAAAGGCGCGGAAAACTTAAATTTTTTAAACGCGTATCGTTTAATCGTTGCCGGCGGTAATGGGACGTCGGTGCTTTAAGCAGCTCAACATCCCTGCGCTCAATGATCCAAGGCGCTCGAAGCGTTGGCAATCCTTGGGTGATATCAATGTGTACGGATGGGTCGGTATAGGGCCCGGAGGTATCGTAAAGGCAAACAGGCGGGTTTTCCGTAAGCGCCACTTCCCTGAAGGGGACTCTGATACCGGGGTGGCGAGGGGGCGTCCTATAGATCTTTTTAGAACCGGACAGCGGTTCGTATTTTATATTGATGGACGTAGCAATGGGTGAGCTACGGTCTTCGTATTGGGATATCATTTAGGAAATCGCGTGATCTGATTTATATGGTGCAGCCATTATAGTATAGACTGTCTTTTAAAGCAAATTTTAATTGGCGGTAAGATATATTAAGGGAGTTAAAGATTAGCTGAAAGACGTCCCGCAGCCGCAGGTGCTTTTAGCGTTGGGATTACGGTATTGAAAGCCGCTGACCTTAAGCGTATCGACGTAATCGATCTCTATGCCTTTTAAGAAGGACGCGCTTTCGTTATTGACGAAAACCTGCAAGTCCTTTTGAGCGAAGACGATATCATTTTCGTAAGGGTTTTTCTGGAAGCGCAGATTATAGGACAATCCCGCACAGCCGCCTGTCACGACATCGACACGAAGAGCGCTGCCTTCCTTGCCCTCTTTTTTCATCATGTCCTTGACCTTGGCGATAGCGGCATCGGTCAAGTGCACGATCGGGGCTTGGCCCGTTTTTTGTTGTTGCGTTTGTTCAGTCATTTTGCGTCAAAAGCCTCCACTAAAAATATAGCACAACGCGCCGTTAAGTCAATTCTTAGCTACACGAAGCATCAAAATGGGAATACTGGTTTTATGGCGAAGCTCTTCAGCAACGCTTCCTAAGAACAAGTCCTGTAAGAACCGATGGCCGTGCGTTGCCATGGCGATCAAATCGCACTGTTTTTCATGGGCGATTTCAAGGATTCTCTTGGCCGGTTCACCGGCGGCGAGATAGGTCTCAACGTCAAAGCCTTCTTTTTTTAATGCGGTCATTTGGGCTTCAAGATAGGCCCGGTCTTTTTTGATCTCTTCAGAATCATCGAGATTCAGCGTCTCCTGCAAGCGTGCCGCATAACCATCTGCCACATGGACCAAAAACAGATGTGCTTTCAACATTTTTGCCAACGGCCGGATATGGTTCAATATGATCTTGTCGTTCTTTGAATTTTCTAAAGGAACAAGGATATTTTTATACATATGTTTTCCTCGGTTAATTATTAAACCACGAGATGGCCGTTTGGACAAGAAGATAAACGTTTAAACAGACGATAACGGCCGTGACGGCCCAGGCGATTATCTGCAGCCATATTGGGTTGGCGAAGGACCCCATTTTATGGCGGTCACCCGTGAACCACACTAAGGGGACGACGGCAAAACTAAGTTGTAAAGACAATATGACTTGGCTTAAAATTAAAAGCTGCCCCACGCCCCTTTCCCCGTAAAGGGCCGCCACAATAACGGCCGGAACGATCGCCACCAGACGCGTGATCAACCGGCGCAGCCAAGGCCTGAGGCGGATGTTGAGAAACCCTTCCATAACGATCTGGCCGGCTAACGTCCCGGTCAGGGTGGAGTTTTGTCCCGAAGCCAAAAGGGCAATGGCAAATAACACGCTTGCCCCCGGAACGCCCAGGACGGGTGTTAAAAGCTTATAGGCATCCTGGATATCCGCTACCCCGCTGTGTTCTGTGCCATGAAAGGCGGCAGCGCTTAAGATCAAGATGGCCGCGTTGATAAAGAATGCGCACAACAAAGCGGCGGTTGAATCGATGGTGGCAAAACGAACGGCCATGGCCTTGCCTTCTTTATCCCGGTTGAAAGCCCGCGTTTGGACAATGCTTGAGTGCAAATAAAGATTGTGCGGCATGACAGTCGCTCCCAAAATGCCGATAGCGATATAAAGCATTTCGGGATTGGTGATGATCTCTTTTTTGGGGAGCAAATTGCCGAAAATCAGCTGAATATCGGGCCGCGAGGCGAACATCTCATAGGCAAAGCATCCGCCGATCAGGACGATCAGGCCTGCGACCAGGGCTTCAAGAATACGATAGCCTTTGTGTTGAAGGAATAGAATGATCATAACGTCGGTCGCCGTCAGCACAACACCCACGACAAGCGGTATGCCAAAAAGTAAATTAAGGGCGATGGCCGAGCCGATAACTTCGGCCAAGTCGCAGGCGGCGATGGCCAGCTCGCAAAGGACCCATAAAATAAAGCTCACCGGTTTTGAAAAATGGTCCCGGCAAGCCTGGGCCAGATCGCGGCTGGTCACAACGCCCAACTTGAGCGACAAATGCTGGAGAATGATGGCCATGATATTTGAGATAAGGACCACGGAGATCAGCGTATATCCGAATTTCGATCCTCCCGCTAGATCCGTTGCCCAATTCCCAGGGTCCATATAACCGACGGATACCATCAGTCCAGGCCCAATAAAGGCGAGCATTTTCCTCCAGAAGCTTGCCGTCACGGGAATTTTGATCGAAGAAAAAGCCTCGGGCAAACTGGGTGTTTTGGCGGCCCGCCGCCATCCCTTTTCAGGGTCCATTAAATTTGGTGTATGATCCATTCAGATTCCTTATTTTTTTAGTGAATCAACGATAGTGTCAATGTTATGTGTAAGTGTACCGATATAAGTCCATTCCGGCGTGCCCGCATCTCCCATGGCGTCAGAGAAAAGCTGCCCACCGATCTCAACTTCCCAGCCGCGCTTCCGTACGGCGTCTTGGAGGTCTTTAATATTCCTTTCGGGAACGGAAGATTCAACAAAAATAGTCTTGATCTTTCTTTTAGCAATAAACTCCGCTAACTTCGTGATATTTTTGGCGCTGGCCCCGGCCTGCGTGCCGATGCCCTGCAGTCCGAGCACTTCAAAACCGTATTTTCGGCCGAAATATCGAAAAGCATCATGGGCCGTTACCAGTACGCGTTGGAGCGCCGATAATTCCATGGCCCGGCCGGAAACGTGTCCGTGAAGCATTTCCAGTTCTTTTTTGTATTCATCGGCATTTTTGAGATATTCTTCTTTATGGGCGGGGTCATATTCAGCGAGCGTTTGCGTGATCTTATCCACGGCCATCATCCAAAGCGTCACATCGAACCAAATATGGGGATCTTCGTGGCCGTTATTATTGATGCCTTCCAAGCGCAATTCAACGGGCACCGCCTCACCAGCCGGCACCGTTAATTTGTCGCGTTTCAACCGCTCTAACATCCCTTCCATCTTAGCTTCCAGATAAAGGCCGTTATATAAAACGATATCGGCCTCAGTGAGTTTGGTGACGTCGCTTTTACTGGCTTTATAGAGGTGCGGGTCAACGCCCGGCCCCATTAAGCCGTTGACTAGAACATGGTCACCACCGATCGTTCTTGCGGCATCCGTGATCGGAGCGATCGTCGTGACAATTTTGATCTTTTTTTCTTCGTCTTGGGCATAGGAAGGATTGACCGGCCAGCAGTTATACAGTAACCCCATAAGTAGAATTAAAATAATGGGTATTTTAGAACGCATAGTGTCCTCATTTATTGATGCACGCTTTGCAAATGCCGTAAAAATGCATCTCATGGCCTAGAATTTTAAACCCTTCTTTTTCCAGAAAGGGTTTGTACACAGTATCTTCCCCCATATCGGGAAACTCGATGAACCGACCGCAGCGTAGGCATTTAGCGTGGTGATGCGGTTTTTCATCATAGATGTGCTCATAATGCTGATGTTTCTCTCCAAATGCGGTCCTCCGGACGATACCCGCTTCCAATAAATTCTGAAGGCTGCGGTAGATCGTGGCCCGTGAGACCCTTTTTTTATGCCGGCGGCATCTTTTGACAAGCTCTTCAGGCGCAAAATGGCCGTGCGCGCGCATCACCTCATCAAAAACGAGCGTGCGGCCGAGTGTTAGCTTAAGACCGGAGCGCTTGAGATGCCCCTCAAATCGGTCTTTTTCTTTGTGGATAAGAATAGCGGCGTTCATCTATGAGACAGTGTATCAACATAAAATAAAAAGTCAAGGGGCATCTTAAAATTTTTAAAATGCCCCTTGTTAGTCATAAGTTGTAAGCTGTAAGTTTTAAGTTAAATCCTTACGATTTATAACTTATAACTTACAACTAGATTTATGTTTTCCACTTAATGGAGCATCCCATAGCAGGCCGTTGTTGCTTGGAAACCGGCAAGCCGGCGGCGTGGTTGTTCAAGGCTTCTTTGAGCTCTTCGCGGGTGACCTTGCTCTCATCCTGCCAGTTGTCATCGATGCGGCCGTGATAGATCAGTTCTTCCTTATTATTAAACAGGTAGATATCAGGTGTGCATTGGGCCTTAAAAGCTTTAGCCACCTCTTGGGTTTCATCAACTAAATAAGGAAAATCGACCCCCCATTCCTTTATTTTCTTTTTCATCTCAGCCGGGGAATCTTCCGGGTAATCGGGATGAATGTTGGGATTGATGGCAACCGCGTTAATGCGCATGCCTTTGGCATAATTGGTGAGGCGAATAAACCGCGGCCATACCGCCTGCGCATAAGGGCAATGGTTGCAGAGAAACCCGATAAGCAAACCGCGCCCTTTTTCTTTGTCGTAGAGATCTTTGCTTTTATAAATTTTTCCGGAAGGGTCTTTCAATTCAAAACCAGGCATCTTGCTGCCTAAGGGTACGAGGATCGATTCTAGAAGCGCCATGATTTGTTCTCCTTGTGATATCAATTCGTCGGTAGAAACTCATTATAAGGAGCGTGTTTTTTGTGTCAAGAAATTTCCCTTTGCGCCGTTTTGGCCGGGGTCAATTTTCTCATTGCCAAAATAGGGATTTTTTGTATAATGAAATCAGCTTTTACGCTAAAAGCTTCTAACTGTTCCGAAAATGCCTTACCCGTTGGGTTCTCGACCTGACGCCTGCCTAGCGTTTCCGGGACAAGTTATAAGGCCCCACTCCCTATCGGGGGTGGGGCTCTTTTTTCCAAAGGACAGGATAGGCACAAACGGACATGACGAACATCCCCAAAGAATTGATCCTCAAACAAATGGAGCTCGGACCGCTCGCTAATTTCCTTTATTTCATCGGCGATGCCAAGACCAAAGAGATCGCCGTTGTTGATCCGGCCTGGAACGTTGATCATTTATGCGAGCAAGCCAAAAAGAATGGTTATACAATCAAGGCCGTTTTTCTGACCCACGGCCATCCTGACCATGTCAACGGGCTGGAGGAAATGCTCAAACGCCATGACGTCCCTGCCTATATTTCCAAACACGAAGCCCCTTTTTACAAACCCATTCATAAAAATATCGTAGAAATCGATAACGGAAAGAAATTAAAGATCGGAAATTGTGAATTTGAATGTATCCTTGCCCCGGGGCATACACCGGGCTGTCAATGTTTCCGCTATAAAAATGTCCTGATCACCGGTGATGTCCTTTTCATCGATGGCTGCGGCCGCTGCGACTTGCCCGGAGGCAGCGCCAAAATGATGTACCGCAGCCTTTATCAAATCATCCTCAAGCTTCCCGATGACACCCTCATCTTCCCCGGCCACAATTACGGCCCCCTTCCATTTGCCACTTTGGCTGAACAAAAAAAGACCAATCCGTATTTACAAGCCAGTAGTGAGGAAGATTTTTTGTATCAACGGATGGGGATGTGACTTCGAAGTTATTTTTTCGCAGAAAATCCGCTTAAATAGAATGATTCAACGGCGCGGCTGTAAAACCAGAAGGGTAGGTACTTTCGGCACAAATATTGGATCCTGGCTTCCCAATCTGGGTGATTACGAAACGCCGGGTTTTTGGCCAACATTAGCTTTTCAACCAACCGGGCAACGTCTTCCGGGTCTTTATGGCAATCCTCGACGTAATCCAGGGTCCTTTTCTTTAGATGCTGGGAAACATCATAATAGGGGCTGTCAGGATCATGGAAATGAGTGGCGTAACGGCGGTTCTCAAAAAAGATCTTTGTTTTATAGACCCCGGGTTCGATCAAAAGGACTTTGATCCCAAAGGGCTTTAACTCATAGTGCAAACTTTCGCTAAAGCCTTCCAATGCCCACTTACTGGCGTTATACGCGCTGAAACATGGCGAGGCGGAAAATCCGGCAACGCTTGAGATGTTGATGATGCGCGCGTTCCCTCGTTGGCGCATCAAATGAATGGCTTCCCGGGTCACGTTTTGCACGCCGAAAAAGTTTGTTTCCATCTGCTCACGGATCTCCTCCTCGGTCAAGTCCTCAAAAGCCCCGCCGATTCCGTAGCCAGCGTTATTGACCAAACAATCCAAATACCCATAGTCAGCCGCTATGAGGGCCATTGTTTCTTTGATGGTTTCTTTTTTGGTGACATCCAGCGGGAGCAGGTCAATCAAGGCCCCTCTTTTGTTGACTTCGTTAACAAGCCCGGAAGAACGATCCAGGTTTCGCATGGTGGCAATGACCTGATGGCCGCGTTCAGCGAGATGGGCCGCGGTCAGAAGGCCAAACCCACTGGAACAACCGGTTATGAGAACGATCTTAGGGGAGGTTGTTTTGGCCATAAAGGATTTAGGAGATCATTTTTTGAAGCATCATCGCATCGACAAGCGTAAGAGCGATCATGGCTTCAACAACAGGGACAACGCGCGGGCAAATGCAAGGGTCATGCCGGCCCTTCACTTCGACGGTCGTGTTTTTATGCTGCACATTGACCGTGGACTGCTTTTGAGCGATGGATGACGGCGGTTTGACGGCGATGCGAAGGATTATGTCTTCTCCGTTTGAGATGCCGCCTAAAATGCCTCCGGCATTGTTGGAGCGAGTGGCCACCTTTTTTCCGTCCATGAAGAATTTATCGTTATGCTGCGAGCCGAGCATTTGGGCTGCTTTGAACCCTGAACCGAATTCAACTCCTTTAACGGTCCCGATCGACATCAAGGCGTAAGCGAGGCGGGCATTGAGCTTGTCGAAAACAGGGTCGCCCAAACCCGGCGGGCAACCATGGGCGACAGCTTCAATGATGCCACCGAGCGAATCCAGCTTTTTTCTGGCTTCATCGATTCTGGCGATCATCTTTTCAGCCGCTTTCAGATCAGGGGCGCGGACCAGATTTTTTTCAATAACGGCGTAATCAATCTTTTGGGCATAAATATCGTGAACGGCCAGCGTGTAGGCCAGCACTTTGATGTTTTTTTTCTCTAAGATCTTTTTGGCAACGGCACCGGCGGCTACCCGGCAGGCGGTTTCCCGTCCTGAAGAACGTCCACCGCCGCGGTAATCACGGATCCCGTATTTTGTAAAATAGGTGTAATCCGCATGGCCAGGGCGAAAAATGTCTTTGATCTCCGAGTAGTCTTTCGGGCGTTGGTCCTGGTTGAAGATGACCATGGCGAGCGCTGTTCCGGTGGTTTTCCCCTCAAAAACACCGGATAATATTTGCACCTTATCTTCTTCCTGGCGCTGGGTCGTGATCTTGCTTTGGCCCGGACGCCTTCTGTCCAGATCATATTGGATATCAGACTCATCTAAGGGGAGATTCGGAGGAACGCCATCTATGACAACGCCGATGGCGGGGCCGTGGCTTTCGCCGAAGGTCGTTACTTTGAAAACTTGACCGAAGGTATTACCAGCCATAAAACTCCTGTTAATGGTTAATAGTAAATAGTTAATAGGGAAAAGGCGCCAGGTTGCTGTGGTCTAATAACAATTTTCCTATTTACTATTAACTATTTACTATTTACAAATCTGTAACCGCGCCTAATGAAGCGGATGTGACCGATTTCATGTATTTACTTAAAACGCCGCGCGTATATCGGGGCTTCGGTTGTTTCCACGCTTTCAGCCGTTTCTTGATTTCAGCATTTGGGATCTGTAGATCAATGGTCCGTTCGCCGGCATCGATGGAAATGGGATCGCCATTTTTAACGATCGCCAATAATCCGCCTTCATACGCCTCCGGCGTGATGTGCCCGACCACGAAGCCGTGGCTGCCACCGGAAAAACGCCCATCGGTAATGAGGGCGACATCTTTTCCCAACCCGCGGCCCATGACAGCGGATGTCGGTGAGAGCATCTCCCGCATCCCGGGCCCGCCCTTAGGACCTTCATATCTTATCACAATGACATCGCCTTTTTGAATGGTTCCGTCTAATATTTTTTTCAGCGCCGCTTCTTCAGAATCGAACACCTTTGCTTTGCCGCGAAAGACGCTGCCTTCTTTCCCGGTGATTTTGGCCACCGCCCCCTCCTTGGCCAAGTTGCCGTAGAGAATGACCAAATGCCCTTCTTTTTTGATGGGGTTACTGAACGGGCGGATAACTTCTTGCTTTGACGGATAAGGTTGGACATCCCTCAAATTTTCGGCCACTGTTTTTCCCGTTACCGTCAAGCAGTCGCCATGCAACAAGCCTTTATCCAATAACATTTTCATGAGCGGTGTGAGCCCACCGATCGCCACCAATTCCGCCATCACAAAGCGGCCGCTGGGTTTTAGGTCCGCGAGCACAGGGACTTTTTTGCCGACCCTAGTAAAATCATCCAAGGACAATTTAACGCCGGCGGCATTGGCCATGGCTAATAGATGCAAGATCGCATTCGTTGAACCGCCCAAAGCCGTCACGACCGTGATCGCGTTCTCAAAAGCTTTTTTGGTCATGATATCGCGCGGCTTAATATCATTTTTGATGAGATCGAGCACCGCTTTACCGGCATTGACGCAATCATCGTTTTTCGCATCTGAAATGGCAGCCTGGGCAGAGCTGTTCGGTAAGCTCATCCCCAGCGCTTCAATGGCGCTCGCCATGGTGTTGGCGGTGTACATGCCGCCGCAGGAACCGGGTCCGGGAATGGCGCAGGACTCGATATCCGTGAGCTCTTTTTCTGAGATCTTTTTATTGGCATAAGATCCGACAGCTTCAAAAATGGAAACGATATCCAGATTTTTATTATTTAAGCAACCTGGCAGGATCGTTCCGCCGTAGACAAAAACAGCCGGACGGTTGAGCCGAGCCATCGCGATCAAGCAACCGGGCATATTTTTATCGCAGCCGCCGATAGCGACAAATCCATCAAATCCTTCGCAGCCCACAACGGTTTCAACGGAATCGGCAATAACTTCCCGGGAAACGAGAGAGTATTTCATGCCTTCCGAGCCCATGGAGATCCCATCGGATACGGTAATGGTATTGAAAATGACGGCTTTGCCGCCGGCATTGTCAGCCCCCTCTGCCGCTTTCAAGGCCAGCTTATCAATGTGCATGTTGCAGGGCGTTACCATACTCCAAGTGGAAGCGATACCGATCTGGGGCTTTGAGAAATCTTCCGTAGTAAAACCAACGGCGCGCAGCATGCCGCGGCTCGGCGCGCGGTCATAACCGTCCGTTACGATGGAAGAATATTTTCTGGGGTTATTTGGTTGTTTGTTTTTGGCCATTGCGGGTCAACCACGGCCTTTCTTTTTTTATTCTTTCTTCAAATTTTTTGATCCTGTCCTCGAACTGAAGCGTCCATCCGATCTGATCAAGTCCTTTAAGCAAACATGTTTTGGCGAACGAGTTGATCTCGAATTTATGTTTTTTCCCCTTAGCATCTGTTAATGTTTGTTGCGCCAGATCAATGGAAAATTGAATGCCGGGATTTGCTTCCACTTGCTTGAACAAATCATCGATCTCTTTCGAAGACAGTGTCACTAATAATATACCGTTTTTAACGCAATTATTATAGAAAATATCCGCAAAACTTGGAGCGATGATAAGGCGGAACCCAAAGTCATATAACGCCCACGGCGCGTGCTCGCGGGATGACCCGCAGCCGAAATTGTCGCGGGTTAAAAGAACGGTCGCTTTTCGATAGGGTTTTTTGTTGAGGACAAAGTCGGGGTTTTCTTTTGTCCCTTCGTAATCCGAATAGCGCCATTCGTGGAAAAGATGCACACCGAAACCGGCGCGGTCGATCTTTCGTAAGAATTGTTTGGGGATGATCGCATCCGTATCAACGTTCACGCGGTCCAATGGGGCGACAATGCCTTTATGTTGTTTGATGGGTTCCATGATAATTATAAAATTTTGTAGGGGCAACCCTTGCGGTTGCCCGATCATTAACGGGTAGGCGCAAGGCCTACCCCTACGTTTTATTATAAATATTCCCGCACATCCGTAATTTTTCCTGTCAACGCAGCCACCGCGACCATTTGGGGGCTCATTAAGTGAGTGCGGCCCCCCGGGCCTTGGCGGCCTTCGAAATTGCGATTGCTGGAAGAAGCGCAGCGTTCGCCTTTTTTCAATTGGTCGTCGTTCATTCCTAAACACATGGAGCAGCCGGCATAGCGCCACTCGAACCCGGCGGCCGTAAAAATTTTATCCAATCCCTCTTGTTCCGCTTGCCGGCGCACGCGTCCGGAACCGGGAACGACGATCGCCTGCACGCTTTGGGCGACTTTTTTCCCTTTGACGATCTTCGCGGCCTCGCGCAGGTCTTCGATGCGCCCGTTGGTGCAGGAGCCCAAAAAGATTTTATCGATCGTGATGTTTTTCATGGGCGTGCCAGGTTTTAAATCCATGTAGGCAAGCGCGTTTCTGGCGCCGGTCCGCTCAACGGGATCGGAAAAATTTTCCGGGTCAGGCACTTTATCTTCGATGGAAACGACTTGCCCCGGGCTTGTGCCCCATGTCACTTGCGGTTTGATGTCTTTGGCCTTGAGTTTGAGCACTTTATCAAATTTGGCCGAACTGTCACTTGGTAACGTTTTATAATAAGCGAGCGCCTTGTCCCAATCTTTTCCTTTGGGAGAAAATTCGCGGCTCTTTAAATATGTAAAAGTCGTTTCATCGGGCGCGATCATGCCGGCGCGCGCGCCTGCTTCGATGCTCATGTTGCAGATCGTCATGCGGCCCTCCATGCTCAACGCTTGGATCGCACTCCCGGCGTATTCAATGACATAACCGGTCGCACCCGCGGTGCCGATCTTGCCGATGATATATAAAATGATATCTTTGGCGGTTATGCCAAAGCCTAATTGGCCATCGATATTGATCTTCATCGTCTTGGCTTTATTTTGCTGAAGCGTTTGCGTGGCCAAAACGTGCTCGACCTCGGAGGTGCCGATGCCGAACGCCAAACTGCCGAAAGCGCCGTGCGTTGAAGTGTGCGAATCGCCGCAGACGATGACCATCCCCGGCTGGGTGATACCGAGTTCAGGGCCGATCACGTGCACAATGCCCTGGTTTTTATCGGCGAAATCATACAAGGTGACGCCGAATTCCTTGCAGTTTTTCGCCAATTGTTGCATCTGGATACGGGAGGTTTCCTCAACGAGGTTGATGTCCTTCGTTTTCGTGGAAACGTTGTGGTCCATGGTAGCAAATGTTTGCTCTGGCCGGCGCACTTGCCGATGCGTTAAGCGTAAACCCTCGAAAGCTTGCGGGCTGGTAACTTCATGCACCAAATGCAGATCAACGTAGATCACAGAGGTGTCCCCTTGCGATTCACGCACCATATGCGCGTCCCAGATCTTTTCATACATCGTTTTTCCCATATAATCACCTAATATTTATATTAAAAGATAAGTCATTCTATATGATTCGAAAAAAAATGTCAACCCGTTCGACTATCTTGATCAAGGCTTCTTAAATTCAGCAGACGTCTGCTGAATCTTAGATGATTGAGGTGTTATTGGGCAAGTTTACGTAGAACGGTTTGAAGGATCCCGCCGTTTTTGACGTAATCGATCTCAACGGGCGTGTCCAAGCGGATGATGGCGGAGAATTTTTTCTTTGGCCCGGAAGGGCTCTTGGCGGCCACCTCGATTTCCTGTCGAGGCTTTAGATCATCATCAATGTCTGAAAAATCAAAGGTTTCATCGCCTTTTAAACCCAACGAAGAAGTGGATTCGCCGTCTTTAAATTGAAGCGGGATGACGCCCATGCCGGCCAAGTTGCTTCGGTGGATACGTTCATAGCTCTCGGCGATGACCGCTTTAACGCCCAGTAACGCCACTCCCTTTGCCGCCCAATCGCGGCTGGAGCCGGCCCCGTATTCTTTGCCGGCCAGGACCAAGAGCGGCGTTTGCTCTTCTTGGTATTTCATGGCGGCGTCATAAATGCTCATTTTTTCTTTTGTCGGGAAATGGATCGTCCAGGAGCCTTCGGTCCCCGGAGCCAGTAAGTTGCGAAAGCGGATGTTGGCGAAGGTGCCGCGTGTCATCACGCGGTCATTGCCGCGGCGGGAACCGTAACTGTTGAAATCCAAAGGTTCAACACCCAACGAGATCAGATATTTCCCTGCCGGGCTATCCTTGGCGATGGAACCTGCCGGTGAAATGTGGTCTGTCGTGATCGAATCCCCCGCCATGACGAGGACACGGGCTTCTTTGATCGGTTGGGTCGAGCCCGGCTCTTTTTCCATATCGACAAAATAGGGCGGGTCCTGAATATACGTGCTGTTTTTCCGCCAGGCATACAGATCTGATTTGGTTTCTTTGATGGCGTTCCACTCTTTGCTTCCTTTGGTCACGTTTTTATAACGCTTATGAAAGGCCTTGGCCGTGACATATTTGGCGATGATGGCATTGATCTCTTCTTGCGACGGCCAAAGGTCTTTTAAATAAACATCCCGCCCCTTTTTATCTTTACCAAGGGGTTCATCCGTTAGATTAATGTTAACGCTGCCGGTCAACGCGTAGGCCACGACCAAAGGCGGGCTTGCCAGGAAGCTCGCTTTCGTATCCGGGTTGATCCGGCCCTCAAAATTACGGTTGCCGCTCAAGACGCTGACAGCGACCAAGTCAGCTTTTTTAATGGCCTGCGAAATTTTTTCGGGGAGCGGCCCGCTATTGCCGATGCACGTGGTGCAACCATAGCCGACGATATGAAATCCCAGTTTTTCCAGATACGGCAGGAGCCCGCTTCCTTTAATGTATTCTTCCACGACTTGTGAGCCCGGAGCAAAACTTGTCTTGACGTACGGCTTCACATCCAATCCCCGTTGCACGGCATTCTTGGCCAACAAGCCGGCCGCGATCAATACCGAGGGGTTACTGGTATTGGTGCAGCTGGTGATCGCCGCTATAACGACGGAGCCGTGTTCTAATGTTGACGATTTTCCGTTTTTTATTATAGCGTGGCTTTTGAGGCTTTCGCCGTGGACGCCGAAGCCCCGTTCATTCACCGGCGCCGTCAAAGAGCGTTTGAATTCTTCCCGAAGATGGGACACGGCCACCCGGTCCTGCGGCCGTTTGGGCCCGGCGAGGCTCGGCTCGACATCGTATAAATTGAGCTCGACCACATCCGAGTATGCCGGCCCTTCAGCGTCGTAGGCATAAAACATATTTTGTTCTTTCATGTAGTATTCAACCAGATCCACTTCCGCGGGCGTGCGCCCCGTTAAACGGTAATACCGTAATGTTTCCTCATCCACCGGGAATAAGCCGATGGTGGCGCCGTATTCGGGGGCCATATTGGAAATGGTGGCCCGGTCAGGAAGGGTCAGTTCCATTAACCCGTTGCCATAGAATTCAACGAACTTCCCAACGACACCTTTTTTTCTTAACATTTGAGTGACGGTCAAGACGAGATCCGTTGCTGTCACCCCTTCTTTTAAGTTGCCCGTTAATTTAAAGCCGACCACCTCCGGCAGCAACATGCAAATGGGTTCTCCCAGCATGACGGCTTCAGCTTCGATCCCGCCTACGCCCCAACCGACAACGCCAAGCCCGTTGATCATCGTCGTGTGGCTATCTGTCCCGACACAGCTGTCAGGAAAAGCCAAAGTGGCTTCACCATGCTTTTGCTGTAAAACGCCTTTGGCCAAATATTCGAGATTGATTTGGTGGACGATGCCTGTGGCCGGCGGGACGACACGGAAATTTTTGAAAGCCTTTTGCCCCCATTTTAAAAATTCATAACGCTCTTTATTGCGTTTAAATTCCATGTGCACGTTACGCGCCAGCGCGTTTTTGGAGCCGAAGGCATCCACTTGGACGGAATGGTCGATCACCAGATCGCATTGGACTTGCGGATTGATCTTATGATAATCCCCGCCAAGGTTTTTCATGGCGGAGCGCATGGTGGCCAGATCGACCACGCAAGGCACGCCGGTAAAATCTTGCAAGATGACGCGGCCCGGCTTAAATGAAATGTCTTTTCCCCCCGGCCTGGGTGACCAGTTAAGAATGTTCATGACATCCTGCTGCGTAATTTGATAATTATCGCAATTGCGGATGGCGCTTTCCAAAAGGACCTTAATGGAAAAAGGTAAACGGTCGGGATTGCCCAGCTTGAGCTGATTTAATTTTCCCAGATGAGCAATGGTGTAAGTATGATTTTTAATTTTAAGTTTTTTGTAAACTTCTTGAGGAGAGAAACCCGATGGCATACGATACCCCCTTAAATGGTAGACTATCTCTAGGCAGTTCTCATTATATAGAAAGGCTTTCGGCGCGTCAATAAAGCTTTGGTTTCTTTTCTAAGAAAAAGAGCAAATTAACCTTGAAAACAGCAGTGTTTATTACTAATATGATTATTGTTAATTAATAAGTCTTTATGAAAATATCCCTTCTTAATCCTTCGTTCGGAGACAATTTCGTACGCGTGGCCCGCTGGGCCGCCAAGTCCCGCGGACGCGTTCAACGCCATCCCGAATATCTGTTAACAGCCGCTCAAGTCTTGATCGACCGGGGACATGATGTCCAGTACGTTGAGGCGGCGGCGCGCAATTTCACCCCCGAGGAATCTTACGATACGGTAGAAGCTCATAAGCCGGCATTATTGATGATCCATGCGACCACCCCTTCTATTTACAATGATATCGAGCAGGCCAGGGAGATCAAACGAAGAACGGGTTGCAAAGTCGCCTTTGTCGGCCAGCATGCCTCTGCTGAACCGGATAATACTTTCGAGATCGGCAAAGGCGTTGTCGATTACATCTTAAGGCACGAATATGATTATACGCTGCGGGATCTGGCTGACGGTGTGACTCCTGAGAAAATTTTAGGCATGTCCTGGATCAATAATTCAAAAATTATCCATAATCCTGACCGCCCTTCCATTGATGTGAATGAGCTTCCCTTCCCTGCCTGGCAATTGATCCGGCCTGAATGGTATCCGGACGGCGGCAAAAAATTTCCGTTTTTAACGTTAATGACGGGGCGCGGATGCAACAACGGCTGCACCTTCTGCCGTGACCCTCAACTCATGTACGGATATAAATTACGCAATCGCACGGCCCAAAGGGTTGTTGATGAAATAGAACACGACCTGAAACTCCATCCCCAGATCCGCGAGATCATGTTCGAGACCGACACCTTTGCCGCTGACGCGGAGCATGTGCGAAACGTCTGCAATGAGATCATGCGCCGCGGCATCCATAAAAAGATCACCTGGTCCTGCAATATGCGTGTTGATACAAATTTGGAAGTCCTGCCTTTAATGAGAAAAGCCGGATGCCGGATGCTCATGACCGGTTTTGAGTTCGGTTATGATGAGGGATTAAAAGCCGTCAACAAAGGCGGTGTCAATACCGTGATGGCCCGCAATTACGCTTTTCGTGCGCATGAATTGGGTTTTACGATCCACGGTTGCTTCATGATCGGTGCTCCCGGAGAAACCAAAGAAACTGCTCAGAAAACCATCGACTACGCCAAATCATTGCCACTTGATACGGTCCAGATCACCGGTGTGGCCTCTTATCCGGGCACCTCGCTTTATAAATGGGCTAAAGAAAACAATTTTATACGTGCCAGCGATTGGCGGGAATGGCTGAATGCCGAAAAGGAACAGCGCACCCTTTTAAGTTATCCGCAATTTTCCAGCCAGGATATCGATGAGTATATCGACAAAGGATTGAAAGAATTTTATTTAAGGCCGAAGCAAATGTGGCAAATGTTGATCACGATCCGAACGGTCGGGGACCTATTAAGAAAGTTATACGGCTTTAGGGCCTTTGTTGATTATTTTTACAAAAAATTCCTCGCGTTTTTTCGTTTGCAAAATAGCCTTTTGCCGGATAAAAAATTAGTAGAAAAAATCCAACAAATCGAACCGGTTTCCCTTTAACAAAATTATTTTTAGACTTTACAAACAAAAGCTTAACGTGTATATTTTTAACATATCCAGAATGGACCTTAGTTAGAAGGAGGGCTTAAATGACACACGTTGTTACCGAACCTTGTATAAAATGCCGCTATACCGACTGCGTTACCGTTTGCCCGGTTGATTGTTTTCATGAAGATAAAGAGATGCTCGTGATCGACCCGGAAGTTTGCATCGATTGCGGGGCCTGTATCCCTGAATGCCCTGTTCAGGCGATCTACACGGAAGCCGACGTCCCGGACAAATGGAAATCCTTCATTGCCACCAATGCCGACAAAGCTAAGTCCTTACCGACGATCACGGAGAAAAAAGAGCCCTTGGCTAAAGACAGGCCGCCTAAATAAGAAGCTTGTTCCGTTTTAAGGAGGTGGTCTCGTTGGCAACGCAGGATATCTACAAAAATATCCCGAACTTACCGGATAAGATCTCAGAGAAGAAAAAACGGCCAAAGATGGTCGCGGTCGTTGATGAGGATAACTGCACGGGCTGCCAAGCCTGTGTCCCTTTTTGTCCGGTTGATTGCATTGAGCCCGTCCCGGTAAGTAAATACAACACCCCCATCCCTCCGGTCCAGATCCGTTTTAACGAATGCATCGGCTGTCAGATCTGTTCGCGCGTTTGCAATAAGCTTACTTGGGATGCCATTGACATGGTCGCCATAGAAGAATTCGAGAATAAATATAAAATTAAGCTAACGGATGAGCGTACCCCGCCCTACGGTATACCCATAACGAACATCGCCTAAGAAGCCAACCTATGTGGTTTTTCATGATCACGTGTTATCTTATGACGTTCCTCAGCCTTCTTTTCTTGCTGACAGCCTTTGCCCAAAACTTCCTCCAATTCAATATTTTGCAGGCCGACCATGTAACGTTCATGATCCTGACCAGCATCGTATATCTCTTTACTGAAACGCTGGTAATCTTCTTTTTTGTGGGGACAGGGGTGAGTGTGCGGGATTATACCAAAGACCATGGGCTCGATCCTTCATTCCATCAGCGCTCCATTGCCATAAAACGGCGGGTATACCCGCCCCTTTTGCTGAACATCCTGTTTATGATCATTCTTTTTGTGTTGGTGGGCGCGGTCAATACCAACCGTTTTCCGGCCTGGGGCTATCAACTCATCTTTTTAGGATGCATCCTGCATTATTTGAAAGTCAAATGGCTGCAAAATTCCTGTTTTCGTGATAATACCCAGATCATTTTAGACATGTCGGGGATCGATAGAAAAGTGACATAAGCTTTAAGGAGATCAGGGTATCAAGGGTATCGGGAGATCAGGGATTATGTTAATAGAATTCCCTGATAACCTGATATCCTGATAACCTGATACCCCGATAACCTTTGCAATCATGTATTATCTTGGTAAAATACTGCAAGCGTTTGGCTTGACGATTATCCTGATCGGCTTCATTCAAGAATTCCCTGAATTGATGAGTCATCGCTCCCTGTTGGTGGGCCTATTGATATTTTCTTGCGGCTGGCTGGTGGACAGGTATTTACTTAAGAAATGAAAAAGCTAAAAACAATATTGAAGTTCGATACCGGCGCAGATGGTTTTATGATGATGATCTACGTCTTGGGCGGGCTTTGTATTTTCCTGCTGGGATTCGGCATCTATTTTTTTGTTTCGACCTTTTAAGATGAGCTATTTGGCGCATTTAAAACATAAGTGGAACATCAAAAGCAATTGGGACCTGTTTCTTATTATGGTGGTCTTCTCATTGGCCGGGATGTTTATCTTGCATGAGCGCAAGCCCATTTTTCATCTGTTTGGGATCACCAAAGAAACTCCCTTTTGGATCAAAACGGTTGTTTATCTTCCGATTGTTTTCCCCCTCTATCAGCTTAACCTTCTTATCTTCGGTTTTCTTTTGGGCCAGTTTGATTTCTTCTGGGCCAAGGAGAAGCAGCTGGTGCGTTTCCTTGCCCGCCGCTTCGGCTTCAAAGGTTAAGCCCTCTTTAAAATATATACAACATCAGATAGATCAATACCCCTGTCACCGAGACGTACATCCAGGTGGGCCAAAGCCAGCGGGTGATCTTGGTATGGGCGGGAAAGTTTCCTTTAAGGGCAAAATAGACAGCGGCGATGATAAAGGGAACAATCAAGACCGCCAGGGGCGTGTGGGTTAACAAAATAGTGAAATAAATGACACGTAAGATCCCCTCTCCTTCGTATCGGGTAGTGCCTACTATCGCGTGATAGCTTATATAACAGATCAAAAATAAAAATGAGGCGCAAAGGGCCGTCACCATGAATTTTTTGTGGCTGGCCTGGTCGCCTTTTTTAATGGCCAGGAAACCCAGCAGGAGAAAAATGGCGGCCGTTAAGTTCAGGCAAGCGTTGATGGTGGGGAAAACGATCGTTGGAATGTTCAATTTTTTTCCTTGATCAAAGAAGCGGCGTCTTTAAAAAGGCGGTTGATCTCTTCCTGCTTTGTACCGTCATAATAGCCGCGGATAAGCCCGTGTTTATCCACCAAAGAAAAGTAAGAGCTGTGAAAGATAGGTTCATCCATAGAGCCTAATTTAAAACTTTTGACGACCAGGTCCGTGATCTGCTGGCGCTCCCCGGTCAAAAAAAGCCATTTATCCGTGGCGTTTTGTTTCTTGGCATATTCGGCCAGGACGTTAGCGGTGTCGTATTCGGGATTGACGGTAATGGAAACCAGGCGGATCTTATTGATTTGTTCAAAACTTCGGCTCAAGGCCGCCATATGCTTGGTCATCATGGGGCAAATGTCGCTGCAGGTGGTGAAGAAAAAGTCCGCCACCCATACCTTGCCCGTTAAACTGCGCAGCCGGTAGGGCTCTCCTTTATCGTTGGTAAGAGTGAGATCAAGGACTTGCCCCAAAATGGGCAGGCTTTTCTTTTGGGTCTCCTTCACGAAGGAATAAACAGTAAAAGCAAGGAACAGGATAATGGCAAGGCTGATAAGAATAATGGTGAGGATTTTATTTCTTTTCATGGCTAGAAAACGATATCCAAAACGATCGTAAAAAGCAGCATGGGAAGATATACAACCGTTGCTTTTAACAAGCGCCGGGCATCCACAACGGAGCGGGTCTTAATAAAAAGGTGGCTGACCCACAGAAGGCCGATGCCTAACATTAAAGCGCCAATGAAATAAATGGCCCCGGAAAGCCCGGTCAACGTTGGGACCAGCGACACGGGGATCAGAAGGATCGAATAGAACAAAACTTGTTGAGCTGTTTTGTTTCCGTTTTCCTCCAGAACGGGAAGCATTTTAAACCCCCCCCTTCTATAATCATCTTTGAACATCCAAGCGATCGCGTAGAAATGCGGATGCTGCCAAATAAAAAGGATCAAAAACAAAATGCCGGCGTCGAAATTAAGGTGCCCGGTCGCCGCAGCCCATCCGCCCAACGGCGGGATGGAACCGGGAACAGCCCCAATGGTTGTGTTCCACCAGCTGATCCGCTTCATCGGCGTATACACCATGATGTAAAGAAACGCCGTTAATAAGCTCAAAAATGAGGTCAGGATATTTACCTTGATGTAAAGGATCGTAACGCCCAGAAGGATCGTGATGACGCCCATAACGAGCGCGTGCGACGGTGGAAGGGTTCCTGATGGCAGCGGGCGTTTTTGCGTGCGCAACATCTTCGAATCATATTCGCGCTCAAGATAATGGTTCAGGCTGCCGGAGCCCGCACAAACCAAAGCCGCTCCTGATAAAAGAAAGAAAAGATCAATCCAGGAACGGATCCCTCCCCCTCCCAGATAATAACCCAAAACCGTTGTGACCAGCACAAGTGTCAGGATGCTTGGTTTGGTGAGCTCGATGTAAGCGTTAATTTTTTTGTGATTTATGTTTACCATGACCTGATCGACAACGGAGTTGTCCTTAATAACAAAAGTACGGTTGTCCCTAAAAAGGCGGCGCCGTTGACCACATGTAAGCTCGTTAGAATAGGACTACGGACGCTAAGCACCGTTACAATACCAAGAATGATCTGAATGGTCAACAGAATATCCGTTAAGACCAAATTCAAACGGACGGTCTTATCGTGTCTGTAGTATTTTAATCCCAAAACGTGCACAAAACAAACAGCAATAAAAATAATAAGGGCGCCTAGCCGGTGAACGAAATGGTATAGGACCTGCGCCATCGTGACCGGTTCAAGGTCTTGGTCAAAGCGCCAACTATTTATGTTAAAAAGCATGTCGTTGTTGAACGGCGGCCACCAGTAGCCCCCCATGGTCGGGAAATCCGGAATGGCCAAACCCGATCCCGTATGACGCATCGTCGCCCCTAGGACCAACTGCAGGTAGATCAAGGCGATGAGCCCGAGAACCAACTTGCAATAGCTCTTATCAAAATTTTCACTAAGCGTTTCTCTTTGTTTGCGTTCGTGCGATTGGGTATAGGCGATCAAAAACGTTAAAAGAAAAAATGATTGCGCTAGCGTTGCGTGGCTTACGGAAACCGGTGTCGGTAAAAAGAAAAGGACTGTTAAGCCGCCCAATACCCCCTGCAGGATAACGGCGAACAGGGCCAAAAATCCTAACACTTTAACCCATTTTCTTGATTCAGTTTTCGCCAACCAAATGGCCTGGATCACAACGAGCAATCCGACCAAAGAAGCGACCATCCGATGCCCATGCTCATAAAACACACCTCCCACCATTGGCGGGAAAAGCGTTCCGTAGGATAATGGCCAATCCGGCACCGCTAAGCCTGAACCGGTGCTGGTGACCATGCCGCCGGCAAAGATAAGAAAAAGCGTGCTTAGGCAAACGATCTTTGTATAAATTCTTAAGGCGTTATTTGAGGTCATATTAATTAAGGGAGGATTATCCTTCGGCTTCTTTCAGTCGCTCAGGATAATGGTGAGCGAGCAAAGCGAGTCGAACCACTAGTTCCAGAAATCATCGGCTCCGCCCTCTTCACTTCCGCCAAGAGCAGGCGCCTGTTCGTCAAGCCATTTTTGGTAGCCTTCTTGAGAATGGACGGTAATAAACCCGATCATGCGATAATGGCCGAGGCCGCAGAGTTGAGCGCAGCCGATCTGCCATTGGCCGGTTTTTGTGGGGATAAACCAGGTCGGGATGCTCATCCCGGGAATGACATCTTGTTTGACGCGCATGATGGGCAATGAAAAACTGTGCATGACGTCTTTTGAGCTTAGATGGATAATGACGGGCCGCCCGATGGGCAGATGCAACTGGTTAATATTGACGATATCATCTTTTCCATTCGGGTCAGAGGAATCAAGCCCAAGAGGGTTTGATTGCTTGTCAAAAAATTCTATGTTTGTTCTGCCGAATTTACCGTCCGCTCCTGGATAGTGGATATTCCAAGCAAACTGCTCAGCCACGACACGCACTTCAATTTTGTCCGGGCGGGTCGGCAGGGCGTTCACCTGCTTGGCCCAAAAGGGAATGGAAAATCCCACAAGAAGGATAACCTCAACGATGGCTACTGCTGCTTCAATATAACTGGAAAAATGCGATGTCGTTCCGTGGTAATTCGCTTGCGGGTTTTTATTTCTTCGAAAACGAAAAAGGACATAAATGAAATACACGGCCCATCCAAAAAGCAGAATAAACATAAGCAGATGCACAAGATAGATCATCATGTCGATCTCGTGGCCATGCGCTGAGGCGACAATAGGTAAAAAGAATAGTTTGGTGAAGTCCATAAGTTTTATTCGCCAGAAGTTAATTCCGAACGTTTAGCTACGGAAATAAAAAATTTAGTGAACAACGCCAGCACGCCTAAAAGAACGATCAACAGAAATATGACCGAGTTTCTCAGCGCCACACTGGCTTTTTGCGTAGGGTCGCCGGCAAAGCAAACGGAACAGGCCTCCCCTATTTTTGGTAAAAGAAGCAGGACAATGGCACTAAAGGCCGACAATTTTTTCGTCTTATTAACGAATTTAACTGCGTACACAACCAACCCAATAGATATTAAAGAAGAAACAATCGCCGTTGCCAAATAGCCTGCGGCATGATTATCCTGGTATTGCCCAAAAGCCCACCAGGCAAAAAAGGCACACAGCGCGATCGAAGCAACGATAAAAAGAATATGGAATCCTCTAAGGGACATGGGGCTCTCCTGTATGTTTCTGTGCTGGTTCGTGATGTTGTTGTGTTTGTTGCGCGGGTTCCTTGATATACTCTGCCCCCTGGGGCAAGTTATAATAAGAAAAAATGAACAATACGAACATGCCAAGAAGAAACGCGCCTGCCATCATCAGCGTGTAATAAATAAGCTTCTTCTCCGAAATCAAATGCATAAAAAAAGAAGCAACCAAAGAGCTTTTGATAACGGCGATAAATAAAGCGATGGCAACGCCTAAAGCAATGCCCACATTAATAAAACTGGCCAATACCGTAACAACGGTAAGGGTCAAAAGAGTGGCAAAAACATAATAATATATTTTAACATTTGGGTGGTGGGTTTCTTCAGACATATTTTCCTCTCATCCGCCTTAAGCGGACGGCCTATAATAGATATAAAATCGGGAACAAGAAAATCCAAACCAAATCCACAAAATGCCAATACACTCCGGCAACTTCGATGCGATTGGTGAATCGTTCAGGGTCTGTCTGCCACATCTTTGTCCCCGGGAATAAAAAGTACGTGTTGACGACAACCCCTCCCATGACATGAAAAGCGTGCAGGCCCGTTAAAGTAAAATAAATGGCAAAGTACGTGCTGGTTTCTGGAAAAATGTGGTGCGAAAATTTGGCCGAGTATTCAAAGGCCTTGACCACCATAAAACCTAAAGCCAATAAAATAGTTACTGCAAGACAGAGCCTGAACTTGCCTAAATTTTTCTCTTTTAAAGATACCCATGAGAGAACCATACTCACGCTAGAGGAAATAAGAATAACGGTGTTTAAGGCACCCAGCGGGACATTGAGCACATCAGAGCCTTGGGGCCACTGAAATGCACCGATGCGCATAAGAATGTACGAAGAAAAAAGAGCGCCGAACAACATAACTTCAGAAGCCAGAAAAAGCCATATGCCCAATTTAGCGTTAAAAAGTCCTGTGTCTTCACGGGGATGAACGATATAAGGCATATCCATGTTAGTGGACTCCTTGAGATGTGCCTGCGGGTTGAGAAGCTCCTGCAGGCGGTTCATTTTGCGACGTAAAATCTTTTGATGCTCCGGGCACGCTATATTCATAAGGACCGCGATAAACAATGGGTTGCGTTAAAAAGTTTCCGTGTCCGGGCGGTGTGGGTGTTTGCCATTCTAAGGTCGTTGCTTCCCAAGGATTATCCGAATCCACCTTTTTCCCTGCAAACAAGCTCCCGATAAAATTAATGATAAAAGGAATCTGGGCAATAGCCAGCAGCCATGCCGACCAAGACATCATGACGTTCAGATCGAGATAGTCTTTGGCGTGGGCATACTGGGCTCCCCCATCGTACAACCGCCGCTGCACACCTGCGAGCCCTTGGATCATCATCGGGAAAAATATCCCGTTCATAAATACTAAGGAAGGCCAGAAATGCAACTGGCCTAAAAATTCGTTCATTTTCCGCCCCGTTGCTTTGGGAAACCAATGGTAAACCCCGGCAAACAAAGCAAAAATGGTGCCTGGCGCCACGACATAATGGAAGTGGCCAATAACGTAGTATGTGTCATGAAGGTAGATATCCGGAGAAGATAATCCCAAAGGCAAGCCCGTCAGTCCGCCGATACCGAACATCGGCAAAAAGGCCAAGGCAAACAACATTTGGGTGTTAAATCGGATTGAACCGCCCCACAAAGAGATGAAAAGAGCTGTCAGGATAATGACGGATGGGATTGAAATGATCATGGTCGTCGCTTGAAAGAACGCGCTGATCGCTGTCCCCATGCCGGTTAAGTACATATGGTGCGCCCAAACGATAAAAGACATGAATCCTATAAAGACCACAGAGTACACCATGGCTTTATATCCCCAAAGTGGCTTGCGGATGTTATTCGCGATGACCTCGGCAACTATCCCCATGGCCGGCAAGATGAGCACGTAAACTTCAGGGTGGGCCAAGAACCAAAACAGATGCTGCCATAATAAAACGCTGCCCCCTCCGCTGATCTCAAGCGGTTGGCCGCTGACCAGAAGGCCACTGGGCATGAAAAAACTTGTGTGGGCGATACGGTCCATCAATTGCAAGACGGCTGCTGCCAGTAATGGCGGGAAGGCCAGTACGAGGAGAAATGCGGTGACCAACTGAGACCATACAAAAAACGGCAGTCGCATAAATGTTAAGCCTTTGGCCCGCAGCTGAAATGTTGTCGCAATCACGTTGATAGCTCCTAATAGTGACGACTGGATCAGAAACGCCATCCCAATGAGCCAGTATGTTTGGCCGGTGGTGGCCACGACCGCCAGAGGCGCGTACGAAGTCCATCCTGAATTAGCGGCCCCGCCAGGGACAAAAAAGCTGACCAGCATCACAATGCCGCCGACTACCAAAAGCCAGTAACTGGCCATGTTTAACCGCGGGAAAGCCATGTCCGGCGCGCCTACTTGTAGAGGAAGCACAAAATTGACAAAAGCGCCAAAGGCCACAGGAACAATGCCTAAAAAGACCATGATGGTCCCGTGCATCGCCCCCAGGCTGTTGTAAAATTCCGGGAGCATGACGCCGCCAGGCATGCTGGAGTCGTTAAAAAATTTTCCTATGACAGGGACGGGTTGCTCAGGATAGGCCAGCTGCCAGCGCATCAGCATGACTAAACAAAAACCGAAAAATAAAAAGAAAAGACCTGTAAAGCCGTATTGGATACCGATAACTTTATGGTCGGTAGAAAAGACGTACTTTTTCCAAAAAGGCAGCTCGTGGGGATCGTGGTGCGCGTGGCCCTGTTGACTCATAGTGATTGTTTCTATTACTTCGAGGGTTTAGAAAATGAAAAGTTGACTTCCTTGCTCTCCCCTTCGGCCAAAGTCACTTTGGCTGTCTGGGTGCCTAATTTTTCATGCCAGGCTTCGAGTTCGTATTCTCCGGCCGGTAAGTCATTTAAGGTAAATTTGCCGTCGGCTCCGGTCGTTGCGAAATAAGGATTATCCATAATGGCGATCCAAGCGCCCATCCAAGGGTGGACATCGCACTTTAGAGGGAACATGAACTCAACCTTATCAAAAACTTTGGTGACCTCTGTCCGGAATTTCGGCATGGCCAAGTTGAATTCTTCGTTTACTTTAGGCAAGGCGTGAACATTATGAAGCGTGCCATCGGGATTAAGGATCTTAACGGTCTGTCCGACCATGGCTCCGGCAACGTGCGGGTCGTACATACATCCTTTTTGGTCGATCACGACCTCTGTTTGCGGTGCCGGGTATTCTGTTTTAGGTAGTCCCGCGATGACGCGAACGAAAATATTCCCCAGCTCTCCGTTTTCTCCCAAAACGATGGTTTGAGGATAAACAGGACCGCTGTGGTGGGTCGAGCAAATCGGATCAGCATCCATTTTGATTTCTTTGAGATTGGGTTTTTCCCCTTCGAATTTTGCCAAACCCGTAATGGTGGCAGCTTGTGTATGGGTGGCTAAAAACACAGCAACACAGGCAAGAAATAATAAATTTGTTGGTTTCATGGATTCATCCTCGGTTAATCGTTATTAATATATTGATTAAACTACTATAGTCACTATTCTTTGTCAAGGCGGAATTTAAATTTTAGACTACCTATATTTGTCATATTTCAAGCCGATGTGGTGCAGGAAAGGCTTAAAACCTTTCTCTTCCTTCTTAAACCCGCGAAATTCGCACGCGCAACGGTAACAGACAATGAAAGCGTCAACTTTTTTGTATAAAAACCAATCCAACAAGGCAAAAACAGGAAGGCTAAGGCCGTATGTCCAGGGGACCAGGACGATCCCCGCCAACATGACCAGGCAGCCAATGAGCTGGTTGAAATCTTTCATCAGATAGAATTGCCGGCATTGGCAAACGGGGCAACGCTCTAAGATGTTCGCGGGATCTTCGATCTCCCCTTGCTGTTTCCGGCAGGAAGCGCAAATGAAACATGCCGGATGTTCTGCCTGATAAGTGTTGTAATTTTTGCAAGCCGGGCAGCGGATGGTAAGCGTTTGTTTCATAGGGCAACGGCGAATTTGATCAAGTAATATTTATACGCCATATCAGCGATCAAGACAGCGCAAAGGATCACATATAAAATACCTGTTGTGGCCTGGGTGTTTTTCAATTTGGCCGTTTCTGTAGCGAAATAAACGGAAATGAGCGGGAACACGCCACCGAAAATGACTCCCACAAAAAGAAGAAAACCGTCCATCGTCACCGCAAATTGCCTGATGAGGCTCTCTTCCCCTTGATAAATAACCCGTCCTGTTGTTAATTGATAAAAGTTCCAAAGAAAACGGATCCCCAGCAAGGCGGTCAAAACCTGGACAGCGCGCCTTAAATGGCTGATCGGCAGCCCGTGGACATTGAGGTACCAATGCCCCAGGTTCATGGCAAAAAGCGCGGCGCAAAAAATGGCACCCGCCAGAAAAGATGTGAAAAGCTTAAAGGGATGGAACGGGATCAGTTGATTGTGCAGTAACACGAAAGCGTGAGAGCCCAACAATGACACGGCCGTTAATACGATCGGGTTAGGATGCTCTTTGCGCCAGTAATACGCAGCGATCGTAATAAAGAAGCCGAACCAAAGGCTGCTGGCCCATTGAACCGCAGGCAAATAATCGTGGAATAAAATATAAGCGACCACAACACCGCTTAAGACGCAGGGCAGCCCCAAATGGAATTTATGAAAGCCGTTCTTTAAGGGGCTGTCAGCGCTGATCCAAAAACATAAAGGATAAATGACGGCAACGATAAAAACGGTTAATAAAGAAATTGTTGAAAGCATAAACTTACTTTTGCGGAGCTTCTTGAGCCGAGGCCGGTGGGGCAGCCTCCTGTTTTGCGGAAGAAGGTTTGTCTGTGAGCGTCATGAGGTAGTTTCTTAGGTAACGGATCTGTTCGTTCTCATCGCCGTTAAGAAGATCTTCCGGGCCGGCGGATTCAAAATTGGCCGGGTCGAAATATGTGGGCATTTTTGTCCCCGGTAAATGTTTTTGAGGATTCTTGATCCACTCGCTGATCCAGCCCGGCTTAAGCCGCGTTTTGGACAACGCGAAATTAGGCGCCCAGCTGTCCGGTGAGCCGCCCGGTATTTGATTCCCCACAATATGGCATGATGCGCATCCGAAATAATCCTTGGAGAAAAGCTTCTCGGCGAGTTGGAACTGTTCCGGCGTCATGCTGGTATCGATCTCTTCAACAAACGGGAATTCGCTGTTATCAAGGGCATTGAAATATTTGACCAACGTGTTAAGATGCTCCCCATTGAATTCATAGCTGGGCATGCGCACCTTAAGCCATGGGCGAATCGTAGTTGGCTTATGTAAAAATTCAAATAACCACTGCGCATGTACCTTTTGGCCTTCGCCTATCAGATTCGGCGGCGAAAAACTGTTGACCATCGCCTGCGCCTCGTTTTCAGCACGGCCATCGTAGTCCACTAACCATTGCTGGACACTTTCTTGAATCGTTCCTCCCTCTCCTTCGATAATGTGGCATCCTTGACAATTGAACTGACGGACGATTCTTTGCCCTTCATTAATGGTTTGGGCACGCGGATCTTCAGATTTATTTTTTTCGATCGTATGCGTCTCGACAAACCCAAGGATAGCCGTTACGATGGCGTCAACTTCATTTTGCGACAAATAATAGTTGGGCATCTTCAACTTTTCATCGGGAAGCTTGACTTTGCCTTTGTCAAAGATACGGGGATCTTTAAGTTTTTGGTCGAAAAATGCCCATTTGGTATGGTCGATATGGATGAATGCGAAATCCAGGTTATGGATGTTTTTACTTCCTTCGTACGTTAACTCAGTACCGATCGGTTTAATACTTTCAAACCCGGAAATGTTGTGGCAGCCGTAACAACCGTAGTGCTGAATAAGCTTTTGACCAGCGAAATGCAGTTTTTCGTCTTGGGTCATCATCGTCAGTTTTTGTTTGGCTTGATCATGTGTCTGGTTCTTAATCAAGTGATCAGACACAATTTTGTCTAAAACGGTTAAATCAACGGCCGGGACGGTTTGCCCCTCGAAATCGCTCACACGGTTTTGATAAAGGTATTCGGCAATATCGGCCGCTTCTTGGTCCGTCAAACGTAAATTAGGCATCCGCGTTGCCTTATGATAACTTTTGGGATCTTTGAGCCAACTGAAGATCCATTCTTTGGAAGTTTTCGACCCTAAACCGAATAGGTTTGGCCCGAATTCTTGCCTTAAGTGCTCTCTAGTGAGTTGTTCTTTTTCAGTTGGTGCGGGATGAGCTTCGTGGCAAGCCATGCAACCGACAGATTCAACCACCTCTTCTCCGCGACTGGCATCTCCTTTGACTGGAAGCGCACGTGATTCGTATTCCGTGCTGTTTTCAAACAGATAATGGACCATGGCCAGGATCTCTTGGTCGCTGCGTTGGATAGATTCGGGGTCATTGTTATTTGTTTGGCCGAAAAAGGCGGGCATCCATGTATCCGAGCGAAAAGCATGAGGATTTTTGACCCATTTGAAGGCCCATTCCTTGCTCAATTTACTTTTAATGTGCTGCAAATTCGGCCCCGGCTTAGGCCAATCGGCATATTTATCGATCAAGTGGCAGCCGTAGCATCCGGCCGTTTCAATGATCTGAACTCCGAGATTCAATTTTTCGGCGCCTTTGACGGTGGATTGGCCGCTGTGGCATTTGAAGCAGCCGGCCTCAACGTATTTTAAGGGAAGCATGGGTTCTTCCCATAATTCAAAACGATGCCAGTTATAATCCTTTTGCCATTGTTTTTTCTGCTCTTCATCAGCGGGCGTGTGGGCGGCGCCGTTAAAGCTCGTTGAGCGGCCGCGGCCACCGTGGCAGACCGTGCATCCCAATTCCTCCATGGAATGCGGCGAATCTTTTCCGACATAAAGATCCAGGTTCGGATGCGTTTTAAAAGGCTGCGCGGCGTTCTTATAATCGGGATCGCTGATCCCTAAATGGCAGCTGATGCAGCGGTCCACTTTGGGGACGGTCATAAAATTGACATCTTCATGGATATCTTTAAGGACGATCTGTTCGATCTTGTAATTAGGATTCGCCAAGTCCAAGATTGGCAGATCGCGCACCATCGTAGCGATGCGGTTGGTAAAGTTCATCTCGTTGGGATCGATGCCGGAGAGTTTCCTCATTAATAGGTCGCGCCGGGAACTGATCTGGCGGGATTGGCGCTCCAGTTGTTTGACTTGTTCCTGGCAGCTATTGAGGCGGTTGTTTTGGTCAGACAATCTTTGTTGCGAAGCTTCTGCTTTGAGCATCAGTTCGTTCACCTGCTGCTCTAAGTGTTCATACTCTTGCGTTACTTGTTTTAAATCGGGCGCTTGGTGGGTGGATGCCTCCTCAAAACGGTATTTGGCCGCGTCCAATTCCGCTTTGGTGAATTTGTATTGCTGCTGCGCGAGATCATCGGCCGCTTTTAGTTCGGCGATCTTTTTTTCGATATTGCTGTAATCGGGGCAATCCCGCTTAAATTTCTTTTGAGCTTCTTCAAGCTGCTGGGACAGTTTTTGATATTCGCTGTCCTTTTCGAGTGCCGTATTTTCTGCGTCAAATTGGATGCGCGTATTTTCGATCTCCAAAGCACGAAATTCCCGCTGGGTATCCTTCCACGGCCGGATATAGTCATCCAACAACATCCAAACAACGCTTCCCAATAATAAAACACTGGAAATAGCGAAGAGTACGGTAAGCTTCTTCGGATTGTAGTGGCGTTCGTCGGGATTAGGCACTCGGTTAAAGAAACCCTTTATTTTTAGATATTAAAGAAAAATTCGGGGATGGCCACAATGTATTTTAAGTTGAACGCCCAGCGCAAAAACATCTTCAAAGGCAGCCCGGACGCCATCAATAATAAAACAGTAAATATGCTGTAACGCAATGGTCCCAAACTTTTATATATGTCTTTTAACAGCGTTTTGGCCAAAATAAGCGGCATCAATCCGAAATAAATAAATAACACCAAAAACCCCCACATTTCCCGCAGCAAGATGTTGGCGGGCAGGCTGCGCTTGAGCCCGATCATGTAAATGAATTCGGATAAATTCACGTTCGTTAAAGCTTCCAATTTGTGGATGTCCCACACCTCAAAGGGGCCGAAGAAATTCCAATTGGGCCCGCGCAAAAAGGTCCCGACAATGATCAGAAAAACCCACAGGACAAGCCAAAAAAACATGAAAATGGACACGGCCATTTTCCGCTGCTCAAAAGAATAATAGCCCGTGCCTTTGGGGTTATTGTCGAGAAAGGGTATCGACATCATGCCGAGGATGATAACGGTCGGGAAAACGACACCGGCCAGCCACGGGTCAAAATAGACCAGCATCTCCTGCAGCCCCAAAAAATACCAAGGGGCTTTGGATGGGTTCGGCGAAACGGACGGGTTGGCTGGCTCTTCCAAAGGCGCCTTTAGCCCAACCGACCAGACGATCAAAAGGATCGAGCATAAAATGAGGCAGATGAGCTCAATATAGACCAGATCAGGCCAAACCAAAACTTTTTCCTTTGAATCTTCGGCCTCTTTGGACGGCTGATTGTTGGCGATGCGGGCATCGTTTTCCGAGGCCTGTTTCATGGCAAACCACAAAAAGAACGACACAAGGAAAATAAGCCCGACAATAGGCACATTGTCCGGTTTCGTCATGATGGTCCTGAAGTTAGGGTCTGTTAAACCGAACCCAAAGAATAAAAGCAAAAATAACATGATGGCTAAGCCGCCGCCATTTGTCCATAATTTATAAATGCGCAACTTTTTATTAATTTTCAAGAAAAAATCATTGAAGGGAAAAACAAAAAGGTACAAAACAACCAATGTCGGGAAAAGGATCTGGGGGTTCGTGATGTGATTAATAAAATGCTTAACGGCTTCCATTTTTTCTTTCCCTTTTATGTCGGCCCTGAAATGCCGCCGTCTTTACGCACCCGCCAAAAGTGGACGATCATAAAGATCATGATGATGAAGGGCAGCCCGATACAATGAAGGACGTAAAATCGAAGCAACGCCCCCTCTCCTACGAACCGCCCGCCCAAAAGGGCGAATTTAGCATCGCTGCTGGAGGTGATGAAATTGACATCGCCCAAGGCCAAAAGCGCGGAACCAGGACCCGACGTACCAACACCGGGAGTGGCACCGGCCATGTTGGAGCCGACCGTAATGGCCCAAATAGCCAGTTGATCCCACGGTAGAAGATATCCGGTAAAACTTAGAAGCATGGTGAGAACAAGCAGGATAACCCCCACCGCCCAATTGAACTCGCGCGGCGGCTTATAGGAACCGGTCATGAAAACGCGGAACATGTGCAGCCAAACCGTAATAACCATTAAGTGAGCCGCCCAGCGGTGGATCTCGCGCATAATGCCTAAAGGAACTTGTTCGCGAAGATCGATAATATCGCCATACGCGTATTCAACCGTTGGCCGGTAATAAAACATGAGTAGAATACCAGTAACAGTCAAGACGAGAAAAATAAAAAAAGACAGGCCTCCCATACACCAGGTGTATTTGACTTTGACCGCGTGCTTGGGCAAACGCACGGGATGCAGGTGCAGGAATACGCCGTTTAAAACGACCATCATGCGCTGGCGGCGGGTGTGCGGGATCCCTGTACGGAAGATCGCCTTCCAGACCTGGGTCTCGGCTATTTTTTGCAACCAGGATTGTTTATTGTTTTGTTCCGTCATAAAATAAACCCCCTCTTTAAATTCCCGTAGGGACAGAACATTGTTCTGTCCCTACGCCAAAATATACGATTCAGGGTCGTTCCATTCCCCTTTTTCCTGCTGGAATTTTTTGGACTTATCAATGATGATCTCACCGTCATCTGATAACGTAATCTTAAACCGCTCTAAAGGCCGCGGGGCCGGCCCTTCAAAATTAACGCCGTTTTTATAAAATCCGCTCCCATGGCAAGGGCATTTGAATTTATTTTCATTGGCCAACCAATTGGGCGTGCAGCCTAAATGGGTGCAGACGGTTGACAGGGCGAATAGTTTTTCTGAATCGCGGACGATCCAAACAGCAAATTTTTCCTTGTACCGCTCAGACACTTCCCCCACCGTATAATCATCGATCCGCCCGGCCGTAAATGATTGCTTGGGCTCAAACAAGACGTTGGGAAACATGAAGCGCAGGGTCAGGCTGCCGTAACCCGCCACAATGGCCGCAAACGCCGCCCAACCAACGGTAAGCCATTTCAAAAAGCTGCGCCGGTCCATGCTTTCAGTTTCATTTGAAGAAACTGCCGGTGACGGTTCGGGCGGCTTTCTCGTGATGGGTTGTGTGCTGACCGGCCCCGGCGTCGGGGTTGCCGCGGCTTGCTGGTTCGGCTGTTCTGGTAGGAGATTATTATCCATAGAGATTATTGGTTTTCTAAAACGTTGAGTGCGGCAGAACGGATCTTCATGTTTTGGTCATTGGCCGACAACTCTTGAAGCTGCGCGAGCATCGTTTCTTCTTTCAATAAACGGGCCGCTTCGATCGCTGTTAATATTAAATGGTTTTGTTCGTTGGCATCGACCTCAACAAACTGGGAGAGGTATTGACGGCTCAATAATTGGGCGATGATTTCCTTACCCGAATTATTGCCCATATGCGCTAAGGATATGGCCGCTCCCCACTGCACGTTTTCTTCGAGATCGCCCAACGCGTTTTTAATGAGCGGGATCGACTCCGGGTTGGCAATATTGCCCAAGGCCACGACCGCCACGGAACGGATGCGCGCGTTGGGATGCCCCAACAATGGATACAATCCATCGGCCGTTTCCTTTTGTTTTAACATGCCCAAGGCATAAACAATGGCCGTGAGGTTATTTTCTTTTTCCTCTTTCAGGCACTTAACAAGCGGCTGGGTAAAACGCTCATCCTGTGTCCGGCCCATGGCAAGCGCTAAATATTGGCGGACACGCGGGTCGTCATGCTGGGCTTGTTCAAAAGCGCTGACCATTTCATTGATAAACCGCTCTTCCTTAGGGACGTGTTTGGGGTTGGCCAAAATTTTGGACAGCTCAAATGCTCCCTGCCAACGTTTATTAAGCCCCCCGATTTTGATATCTTCCAGGTAGTCGTAGACAGAACGCTTTTCGCTCGTTAAAAGATAAATACCGGCAAAGAGCAGGACGCAAAAAACCGCGATCAAAAAAGGGATGATAAAAAAAGAATGGACGATGACCTTCAGGAACGGTTTTTCTTCGTGTTGATTGTTATCGCCGCTATCGTTTTCCGCGCTCATCTTAAAACTATCCCAATTATAGCAATGGCTTTTTTATAGCAAAGGGAATTTTTAATTATTTTCAACATTTTTTACCTTAGAAAACGCATCTTCCTCATTGATCGCATCGACCGCGGCGTTGGATAAAATAAGGACATTGTGCTTTTGATCGACTTCCAAGACCCCGGCTGCGATGCCGTAGAATTTTTCTTGATTGTTTTGCGTCAATTTTAGAACGCCGGGTTTCAAGGCCGCCACGATAGGCGCGTGGCCGCCAAGGACGCCGAAACTGCCCATCGCTCCGGGTGCTCTTAAAGCGTCGATAGGGCCTTCGAAGATCTTACCGTTAGGCGTTACCAGTGTCAGTTGATAGCTCATGGTTAAAGTGTTTTGGCCTTTTCCAATACTTCTTCGATCCCTCCGACCATATAGAAGGCTTGTTCGGGGATCTCATCGTGTTTTCCTTCAAGGATCTCCTTGAACGATTGGATCGTGTCTTCCAGTTGCACGTAGCGGCCTTCCCGGCCGGTAAATTGTTCGGCCACGTGGAACGGCTGGGACAAAAATTTTTGCACCTTCCTGGCGCGGTTGACCGTCAAACGGTCTTCTTCGGAAAGTTCATCCATCCCTAAAATGGCGATGATGTCCTGCAGCTCCTTATAGCGCTGGAGGATCTCCTGGACGCCGCGGGCGACCTTGTAATGGTCCTGCCCAACGATATGCGGCGTTAAAATGGTCGATGAAGAAGATAGTGGATCGACGGCTGGGTAAATACCCAATTCGGCGATAGGCCGCGACAGCTCAGTCGTGGCATCCAAATGGGCAAAGGTCGTTGCCGGTGCCGGATCCGTGTAATCGTCCGCCGGAACATAGATCGCCTGGATGGAGGTGATCGAACCGGAAGTGGTGGATGTGATGCGCTCCTGCAACTCCCCCATGTCCGTTCCCAAGGTCGGTTGATAACCAACGGCTGAGGGGATCCTTCCCAAGAGCGCGGAAACCTCCGAGCCCGCCTGGGTAAAACGGAAAATATTATCGATAAATAAAAGAACGTCCTGTTTCAGATCATCACGGAAGTATTCAGCGACCGTTAAAGCGGACAAAGCCACACGGGCACGGGCCCCGGGCGGTTCGTTCATCTGGCCGTAGACCATGGATGTTTTATCCATAACGCCCGCTTCGATCATTTCCTTATATAATGCGGTTCCCTCTCTGGTCCTTTCGCCGACACCGGCAAAAACTGAATAGCCGCCGTGTTCTTTGGCGATATTATTGATCAATTCCTGGATCAAGACCGTTTTCCCGACGCCTGCGCCCCCGAACAGACCGACCTTGCCGCCTTTGCGGTACGGGGCCAGAAGATCAATGACCTTGATGCCGGTGACCAAAATGGTATCTGAGGTGTCCTGGTCCTTAAATGGCGGAGCCGGCCGATGGATCGGAAGACGTTTAGTAGCTTTGATTTCCCCTGCTTCATCAATGGGTTCACCCAAAAGGTTCATGACACGCCCCAATGTGCCTTCGCCGACCGGCACGGTCAAACCTTCTTGCGTGTTAAGGACCGGCTGCTGGCGGACCAAACCGTCCGTTATGTCCAAGGCGATCGTGCGGACGGTGTTGTTCCCTAAATGCTGGGCCACTTCAAGGACCAGATTCCATTCTTCGTCATTGATCGATGGGTTGGTGGCCTGAAGAGCGGTATAGATCGGCGGCAACTGCCCTTCCGTAAAAACGACGTCAACAACGGCTCCCAATACTTGTGAGATTTTACCAGTAGATTGATCCATAAAACTCCTTTTAGCTATCAGTCATCAGACGTCAGAAGTCATTAGTCTAACAACTTCTGATGACTGAAGGCTGACGACTGATGACTGAAGACTGATGACTCATAAAGCTTCTGCGCCCGCGATGATTTCAATGAGTTCTGTCGTTATTTCCGCCTGGCGGGCTCGGTTACGTAAAAGCGTATAACGGCTGATCATATCGGATGCGTTGTTGGTGGCGCTGTCCATCGCCGTCATGCGCGCTCCGTGCTCCCCGGCGGAATTTTCCAATAAGGTAAAATATATCCTGAAATATAAATAATCCGGGATAAGAAACTGCAACAACTCGTCTTGCTCCGGCTCGAACATGTAATCGGTTGAAACCCGCATGTCTTGCGCGAAAATGGCTTGGGGGTCGATGGGCAAGATCTTTTCAAACGTCGTTTTTTGGGAGAGCGGGCTGAAGAATTGGTTGTGCGTGACATAGACCTCATCGTATTGGCCGGCGATATAACCGGCCGCCAGGTCCTTCCCGATCTTGATCGCGTTTTGAAAACTTGGGTTCAGCGTCATGTCCTCATAATAATTTTTTACTTGGGCCTTTTTATGGAAATACATGAACCCGCGCCTGCCGCAGCAGCTTAAATGGATCTGTTCATAATCTTTTTGATGTTCTTTGATCCATTGAAGGACTTGCCGGTGCACATTATGGTTGAACGCCCCGCACAAACCCTTGTCTGATGTGAACAGCAGGATCAAAATATTTTTAACGGGGCTTCTGGATGCCAAAAGGGCGTGGCTCGAGCGGTCAACAGAGGCGGCAATGCGCGATATGAGCTGGCGGATGTTCTGGGCATACACTTTTGAATTCGCTTGGGCCATCTGGGCTTTACGCAATTTACTGGCCGATACCATTTTCATGGTACGGGTGATCTTTTGCGTGTTCTTCAAGCTGCGCAGCTTTAAGTTGTACTCTTTGATGGTCGCCATATCAAATATTAAAGTGCCTTTTCTTGAACTCTGTCAGCATCGTATTTAATTCGGTTTTGATCGGGTCGGTTAAGGCCCGTTCCTTCTCTAATAAACGGACGAAATTGGCATAATGAGAATCCAGGGCATCGAAAAGTTTTTGTTCGAACTCTTTGACGCGCGCAACAGGCACGTCATCCAAATACCCGTTAACGCCGGCGTAAATGATGACGATCTGTTTAGTGACCGCCAAGGGTTCATGAACGCCTTGCTTGATGACTTGCATGAGGCGCTTGCCGCGCTCCAATTGTTTGCGCGTCGTTTCGTCCAGATCGGAGGCGAACTGAGAGAACGCTTCCAATTCCCGATATTGCGCCAAGTCCAAACGTAGCGTCCCGGCGGTCTGCTTCATCGCCTTGATCTGAGCGTCGCCGCCGACACGAGATACAGATATACCGGGATTGATCGCCGGGCGCTGTCCTGCGTTAAACAGATCTGATTCAAGAAAGATCTGGCCGTCGGTTATGGAAATGACATTGGTCGGGATGTACGCGGAAATGTCGCCGGCTTGCGTTTCAATGATCGGAAGCGCGGTCAAGCTGCCGCCGCCTTTTTCTTTGCTCATTTTGGCGGCCCGCTCCAGCAAGCGGCTATGAAGATAGAAAATATCGCCGGGATAGGCTTCGCGGCCAGGCGGCCGGCGCAGTAAAAGCGATAATTGCCGGTAGGCCTGGGCTTGCTTGGTCAAGTCATCATAAATGATCAAGGCGTGGCGCCCGCTATCGCGGTAATATTCAGCCATGGTGCAGCCCGAGTAAGGTGACAAAAATTGCATCGGCGCCGGGTCAGAGGCTGTCGCGGCCACGATCGTGGTGTACTTCATGGCCCCGTGTTTTTTTAAGGTTTCAAAGACCTGGGCTACGGTGGAGCGTTTCTGGCCGATCGCTACGTAAAAACAATGGACATCCTCACTGCGTTGATTGATGATGGTGTCAATAGCGAGCGATGTTTTTCCTGTTTTTCTGTCCCCGATAATAAGCTCTCTCTGGCCTCGGCCAACAGGAGTCAACGCATCGATGACCTTGATGCCTGTTTGAAGCGACTCGTGGACGTTTTGGCGCGCGATGATGCCGGGCGCTTTGATCTCGATCTGGCGGAATTCTTTCGTTTCGATCGGGGCGTTACCATCAATGGCGACCCCAAGCGCATCAACGATCCGGCCCGTGAGCGCTTCTCCTACAGGGACAGAAGCGATCGTTTTGGTCCTTCGGACTTCATCGCCTTCTTTGACCGTATCAACGTCGCCAAAAATTGCGACACCAATGTTATCTTCTTCCAAATTCAAGGCCATGCCTCTGATGCCGTTGGGGAATTCCACCAGCTCCCCAGCCATGCAGCTGGCCAGGCCGTGGACGCGCGCGATCCCATCGCCCACGCGAAGGACCGTGCCGACCTCATAAACGACCGCTTTTTTCTGGAAATCGGCCAATTGTTTCTTAAGAATGGATGTGATCTCTTCGGGTTTGATATGACTCGTCATAGTTATCCTGTTTTTAAAAAGTTTTGACGGAATTCTTCTAATTGTGTTTGGATCGTGTAATCATGGATCTCATCGCCGATATGCACTTTGAGCCCGCCCATGATCTTGGGGTCAACGAATATATCAGCCTGGATTTCTTTTTTTAATTCGTCCTTTAAATGGTTCTTGATAGCGCCTTCCTGATGGCTGTTCAGCGCAACGCTCGTGACGATCCTGACCTTCCCGACATTTTTAAATTCCAGATAAAGCCCTTCGAATAGCGCGCAAATCTCTTTGAGTAAGCCCAACCGCCCCTTTTCTACCAGGAAAAACAGGAAATGGAGCGTTGGCGCATGGATCTTTTTCTTGAAAATTTCCTCCAAAATGGACTGTTGCTTCCCTTTAGGGATCACCGGATTGAATAAAAAGGCGTTGAATTCCTGCGAAACACCGATAGCTTCCTTGACCATTCCCAGATCACGTTGGATCGTATCCAATTCTTTCGTTTCCTGGCCTAGGTCAAATAAAGCTTGAGCGTATCGTCGGGCGGCTTGTTCGTTCATCAGCTTTTCTTTATAAATTCATTAATGAGCTGTTTGTTCTTCTCGGCGTCCAGGTTTTTTTCGATCAATTTGCCAGCTAACTGGATCGCGAGATCGATACTTTCTGCTTTCAATTTGGCCTGCGCTTTTTCGACTTCGTTCTTGATCTCTCTTTTAGCGTTGTCCAAAAGGATCTGGCTTTCTTCTTTAGTCTTCTGCTGGACATGGTGCGCGGCCTCGACAGCGGCTTTGCGCGATTCATCTACGATCGATTTGGCCTCCATTTCGGCCTTTTTGACCATCTCCTGCCTTGTTTGTTCGATCTGAGCGAGTTCATTCTTGAGCCGCTGCGCTTCCTCTAAACTGCAGCGGATGGTCTCTTCGCGGGCGTCCAACGCTGCCAGGATAGGTTTCCAGGCAAATTTATACAAAACGGCCAGAAGAGTAAAAAAAGTGAACCACGTCAGAAGCAGTAAAGACACATTGGGAGAAAAGAAACTCGCTTGAGCCTCGTGAGATTCTTCGGCGTGAACAATTGTTTCAGTTGTCGATGGATTAGCCATAAAATGAGCGTATAAAGATTACTTGTTTAAGGCTAATAGGCATATAACAGCGCAGAAAAACGCAACCCCTTCGATCAAGGCGGCGGCGATTAGCATGGCCGTCTGGATCTTTTGGAGAGCTTCGGGTTGGCGGGCGATGCCTTCCATGGCTGAGCCGCCCAAAATGCCGATGCCTATTCCTGCACCGATACTGACAAGTCCCGCACCTACGGCGGCAAATGTTCCTGGAGTCATTATTTATCCTTTCTTAAGACGGGTTGTTGATAAATTTGATCTTTAATGCTCTGGATGATATAGTTGGCCCATGAACATGGCCGACAATAAAGTAAAAATGTACGCCTGCAAAAAAGCCACCATCAATTCTAGGACATAGACTAAGGCGGCTAGAATGACGGCCGGAAGCGCCTTTGCCCCCATCAGGATAACAATGCCCAATAAAGCGATAATGACAATGTGTCCGGAGAGCATATTGGCAAAAAGCCGGATCATCAAGGCGAAACATTTGATAAATAATCCGGCTATTTCGATCGGAACAAGCAGAAACAATACGGGTACAGGCACACCGCTTGGTATCAGGGCGTGGAAGAACCCTTTAACGCCGTTCTTATAAAAAGCGCCGATGATCATAAAGCAAAATGTAATCAACGCCAATCCGGCCGTTACATTAATATTTGAGGTGGCCGTAGAAAAAAGAGGGATTAAACCCAAGAGATTAAGAAAGAGGATGAAGAAAAAGAATGTGCAAAAAAGCGGCGTCATTTTCCTGCCGTCTTCTTCCCCTAAATAAGGTTTGACGATCTGGTCGCGGATAAAAAGGATGAACACCTCCAGCACGTTCGTCAATCCGCGTGGCGCGCCACCTTTTTTATCGTACAAAACCCCAAAAATAACGAACAAAACAACGGCGCAAATGATGAGCATGACGCCGTGCACGGAAAGGAAACCCGGAAGGTGGATCGGGGGCAAAAATGGGAGTTCCCACGTCTTTTGGTCCAGCATATGGTGCATCATGTAAGATTCGAGATCGAAGGTGGCCGTCATGGTTTCCTTTGGTAAAACCGGTAAAATTGGACCAGATCACTCGTCATAAAAATAATATAGCTGGCCAACAAAGCATAAATAAAAAGCTGATGATCCATGAAAGAATAGCTGACCACACAAAACACCAATGCCACTAGCAAAACAAACCGAAGAAAATTAAAAACGGATAAGTGTTGAATGGCTTCCTGCCCCTTCTTTTTCATCCCGATCTGTTTAATGTACTTACCGGCCAAGTGATTTAGAAAAGCAATGCCCCAGCCCGCTATTGTTTCTGTCCAACGTAACTGGGAAAATACGCCGACAGAGATGACAGAGACAACGCCGAAAGACAACAAAATCAATGATAATTCAATAACAGGTTCTGTTTTCATCCCTTTAACCGTAACAAACTAACGATCAAGGCGATGACGCTTAGAGTCAAAAGCATTCCGGCAGGCATGAAAGCGCCTGTTTTCAATAGCCGGATGAGAAAAACAGCCGTTAACAAAGCCCCCACAATGGCTATGATGGCATATCCGGTCACGGGGGATTGTTTGCTCAGCCATAAAGCCAGCAGGACGATTGCTCCGGACACCAGGCCCATGATGAGGGATATCTTGCTGCCGGCCTTGATCCCAAAATAAGCGCCTGTTAAAAGCATGATGCCATAAAACAACAAATAAATATTTGTCAGCGTGGCTAGGTTCATTTTAAGTGTTTAATACCTCCTCTTGGGCAACATATTCCTGCGATTGGAATTTTGTTAACTTTTGATAAAACTGGGAAAGCTTGGCCTCAACGATCGCTTCGACCGCAGCAACGGCGTTCTGCCGTTTTTTCATATTGGCTTCAACAACGGCATCCAGATCATCGATGAAATACAGCTCAACGCCTTTGATATCCGCGACTTTGGGGTCAATGTTGCGCGGCATGGAAATATCGATGAAAAGAAGAGGCTTTTTCTTTCGAGACGGCATGCATTTGTTGACGGTTTCGAAATCCAGGATGTAGTGCGGCGCGCTTGAGGAACAAATGCACAGATCGACTTGGGCCAAAATTTCCTTGATGTCGCAAAAAGGAACGGCTTCGCCGTTAAATTGTTCGGCCAACGCCTGGGCGTTTTCATGGGTGCGGTTCATTAAATACAGCTTCTCAAACCCCTTGTTGACGATCTGCCCCACCGCCAGCTTGCTCATCTTCCCCGCCCCGATGACGAGCGCCGTTGCCCCCGATAAAGAGCCGAGGACTTTCTCGGCCTGGGCAATGGCGGCCCAACTTACGGATGAACCTCCGAAATCGATTTCCGTATCCGTGCGCACCTTTTTTCCGGTTCGGACCGTCAAGTTAGCAAGCACGTTAAAAGGCTTAAGCAGGAACCCGCGCTCTTGGGAGCGCATAAACGCCGTCTTCACTTGCCCCAAGATCTGTTTTTCCCCCAAGACCAAAGAGTCTAGCCCGCAGGCGACATGCAGCAAATGCTTGAGAGCTTCTCGGTCTTCATAACAATAAAAGAATTTTTTAAGAGCACTTTGGAACGTGAGCTCCTTGATGTTCATGATCAATCGGACGATAAATTCAACATCGATCGGCTCTATGGCATGAAGGTAAATTTCCGTGCGATTGCAGGTGGATATGACAATGGCTTCGGCGATTTTGGGGGAATTTTTCAATTCGGCCAACAAAAGGTCCTGCTGCGTCTGGTTCAGGTAGAATTTCTCGCGGATATCGATCGGGGCTGTCTTGTGATTTGTTCCGATTACAGTTATCTTCATGAGGAAATATTTATTAGAAGTTTAATGTTGATGGGAGTATACCAAAATCCTTTTAGTGAATCAATAATATTAGTAATTTTAATAGGGAGCATTTGCGGTCATGACGGATTCTGGTTTTGCTTCCAAAATAAGCGCTTTTAGGCATTCTATCCAGGTGGGGCTGTCGTTCAAGCTTTCCACCAGGTCCCAGCGCTCACCCCCTAGGCTTAAGAAGAGATTTTTATACTCCATCCCTATTTCAACGGTTGTCTCCAGGCAATCGGCAATAAAGGATGGGGAAAAACAAAGGACGCGTTTGTATCCTCTGGCCGCCAGTTCTTTGATGATCTCATCCGTATAAGGCTTTATCCACGGTTCTTTACCGAGGCGGGATTGAAAAGATACTGAATATCGATTTATCTCTAAATTTAAAGCCTTTGCTAATAACCGTGAAGTCTCAAAACATTGGGCTCGGTAACAAAATTGGTTTTTGACATGGTAGCTGCGGCAGCATTTTTCATTGAGCTGGCAATAACGCTCGCGAGAAGCTTTTAAAATCTGCCTTTCCGGTAAGCCGTGGTAAGAAAAAAGAACGTGATCGTACTGACGGTTTTTTAGATGCTCCTCCCCCTTGCGGGCAAAGGCTTTGATAAAACGAGGATGGTCAAAAAACTGGCTGATGCAGCGCATAGATGGGATGATTTCCCAGTTTTTTAATTCATCGAAAACTTTTTCGATCGTTGAGCCGGTCGAAGCGGAGGCGTATTGCGGATAAAGCGGAATTACGGTTATTTCCCCAACGTTTTCCTTTTTCAACTTATCCAACGCCGCCCGTAGGCTCGGATTCTGATAACGCATGCCTAAGGAGACGGTATACTCCGTCCCCAAGCTTTCTTGAAGCATCTCTTTGACCCGTATCCCATAATATTTTAGCGGTGAGCCATCGGATGTCCATAAATGATGATAGGCTTTCGAGGAAGAAACGGCGCGCAGCGGAGCGATCACGCCATTCACCAGGAAGAAACGGTTCAGCCACGGGATATCGATCACCCGCCCGTCCATAAGAAACTCGCGCAAATACTTTCGCACATCCGCTACGCTCGGGCTATCGGGAGTGCCTAAATTGATTAATAGAACGCCTTTTTTCATTGTTTTAATGACGGCTTGCGGTTATTTCTCTTGAGGATCGGTATACTTCAGTTCTGCGTCAGGAGTTGCTGTAAAAATAACCTTGGCAGGTTTGCCCAGTTCTTCGATTTGGACGACAGATATTAAGTCCTGAAGGGTGCGGTCATATGTGTAAAGCTTGCCCGTGGCCGTATCGAAGAATCGGATAGCCCCTTGCCCGCCATCCATTGGAATGACTTGAGCAAAGGAACTGTTTTGGGCCGAGGAATTCTTGAATTGGACCACAAACATCAGTAAAACAACCATGCTTCCTAGGAAGATAATAGAATATTTTTTAAGAGCCATGTTCTCCTCCGTTGAAATGGACAAAATAACCGGCGACTTTCCATTGGTTATTGTCATATATAAGAAAAAGTATTTCCTGACGAACTGTCAAATGCTCAAATACTGACGTAAAATAAAGCACGCAGCTTAAGGGAACCGTGTTCGTGGGCTCATAATATGTCAACGTCGCCAAAGACCGTTCTCGAAGCTTCCCCAGACGAGTTCGTAACGCCTTAAGATTTGCCTTCCATTTTTCTTTAGCCATCTCTTGTTGAAAAGCTTTGGCGGCGTCTTTCCATGAAGTTTCATCCCGCCCCTCATCGACCCAGCCCAGCCATTTCAAGGCAACGCCGGTAATTTCATCGCCATTGCGGGCTTCATCGGACCAAGAATAAACAGGTATCGATATCGTTAACGCAATAAGGCCGAATGTAAAAAAATTTTTAAGAATCATCTTTAACCTCCGGCTACCGGTGGAATGAAAACGATTTTATCCTTTGTGCAAACAGGGGTTTGCCAATCACAAAATTCATCATTAACGGCAACTTTGACCTGATGATTGGACAAAGAAAATTTATATTTAGCTTTAAGTTCCTCGAAAAGCTCAGAAACAGTTGAAACATTCGTTTCAAAAGACTCTTCACGCGCCCCGCTTTGCTCTCGGAAAATAGAATAATAATATAAAGAAACAGTCTTAACCATGTTAGAAACGGTAGATTTTACCGGTAAATCCTTTCTCGGCGACCTTTGTTTCAGCAGGTATTTCCATGAATCCGTCCGCTCCGGCAAGGCTTCCGAAATCCCCGGAACCGCTCCCCGGAACCGATGTGGCCGTAAGCCGCCCGTCTTTAGCGCAAGTGATCCGGATAGGAAGAAAAAACGTAAAAGGCGTATCGAGCTGAAAACTTTCTTTCAATTGGGCGTATTCTTCCTCTTCTTTCTCTAAACCAAGCGCTTTTTTGAGGTTGGGGATGCAATGGCGCACGGTCCCGATTTGCGTCGAGACGGGATTGCCTGGCAACGCAAAAATCGGCTGATTTCTTTTCGTGCGGCCGTACCAAAACGGCCTGCCGGGCTTCTGTTTGACTTTTTCAAACAGAACATCCACTTTTAACACCTTCATGACTTCGGGAATGAAGTCGAATTTGCCCATAGAAATGCCGCCGGTAATGATAAGGACGTCAAATTTTTCCATAATGGCGCTGATTTGCCGCAACAACACTTTCTTGTTATCTCTAAAATGGAAAACTGAAGTCTCAAACAAACGCGTATTATCCAACGCCGCTTTAATGAAGTAAGAATTTGACTTACGGATTTGAAACGGCATGATGTCTTCATTGATTTCAACCAGCTCATCACCGGTGGAAATGACAGCGATTTTAGGGCGATAGCTTACTTTTATTTTGGCTTTACCAATAGCGGCCGCGGTTGCTATTTGCACTGGGCGCATGATACACCCCGCTTTTATTAAAAGATCCCCTTCCTTATGATCGGCCCCTTTAGGACGGATATTGAGCATGCGCTTGAGTTTGATGTCATCGTGGATGTTGGCTATATTTTCTTCAATACGAACATATTCAACCGGAATAACGCAATCGGCGCCCTTGCTTAGAACGGCACCCGTCATGATTTCGGTGCAACCGCTTTCTTTCCTTAATGCCAATGCATCAACGCCGGCTGCCTGCGTTCCCTCGATTTTAAAATTCCTTTGGCCCGCTTTCCAGGCGGAATATTTAACCGCGATCCCGTCCATAAGAGCTTTGTGGAAGGGAGGCAAATCCCGGTCGGCTTTGATATCTTCGCGCAAGATAGCCCCTCCGGCTTCTTCCAGGGGGATTTCTATGATGGGAAATTTTCTTATGTTTTCCGCGATGATTTTATCTACTTCCGAAACGCTGATCATGCTCCAACCTCTTTAATTCTTTTATGCGCCACCAAAGCTGTGATCAATTTACCTACTTTAACGTGAAAAATAATCTCTGTCCATAAGATTATTAGGAGCGTTCTAGAGAGAAGAACTTAAAGCGGCTTGATAGGCGCTCTCGATACAATCGTTAAAAGAAACACCGTCACGATAATTACCCAAAAGATATAAATCACGAAAACGTTTTAATTTTTTGTCAATCTGCTCCTGCATTTGCGTGTTGACCTGGTCATACTGGGGGATGGCCTTGTCCCAAACACTTAAAAAGGTTTCCCGCATAACTTTGCGAAGGTCAATTTTTGTCAAAGCCGAAGTTCCTTTTGTCGGGAAAACGGTCCCGATCTCTTCCATGGCCAGTTCCAATATTTCTTTTTTAGATTTTTGGAAAATATCCGGATAGCGGCTTCCCCCCACCATCACACGAAACAAAATATGGTTTTTGGGCGCACGGTTGGCAAAAACATTGCTTTCAAACAAAACACCCAAAATTTCCTTGTTTTCCAACGAGGGAACAAGATAGCCGAATCCGTATGGTTTTCGTTTAAAAACATCATCGGGACACAGCAGGCCGACAACCGCAACAGGCGCATACGTAATGTACATCAGCTCATCGGCGATTTCTTGGTCCAAATGTTTCATTAATTGCGCCGCCGCGTAAGCCGGCGTGCAGACGTACAGTTCATCCGCTTTATAGTTTTCTTTATCCGTGCTGATGACATAACGCGATTCCCGAAGAAAAACTTTTATGATCTCTTCTTTGAGTTTAATGCGGTCTTTATATTTTTCATACAGTATATCGATGATTTGCCCCATGCCATTTTTGAAGGAATACAATACGGGCTTGGTTCTGTTCTTGGCCGTGCGTCGAGCCGCTTTTAAAATAGATCCGTACTGCTGTTCCCAGGCATATATTTGGGGAAATGCCGCCTTCAGACATATGGTCCGCGCCTCTCCCGCGTAAATGCCTGCTACAAAAGGGTCGGCCAAATAATCAGCGGCCTTTTGGCCAAACCGCCTTTTGGCGAAATCATAAACGCTTTCGGAGGGACAATCCGTTTTTTTAACGAATGCTTCGCTGAGAAAACGCATCTTTTCAAAAATATTGAGAAGTTTAAAGCCAAAAAAAGTTTTAAAGTCAGCCGGAAGCTGATAAAGAATATTGTTGACGCAAATGTGCCTCGCCTTTGCCTGCGCTTCGGCCTCAAGAAGCTCATCGCGCGCATTGAGCGCATCGATCAGCTGAAACGTCCGTTCCTTTATTCCCAGAAATCCGCTAGGGCCTGCCTCAAACAATCCTCCTGCCTTTGAAATCGAGCGGATAGTGCCTCCGGGTTGGTCATTTTTTTCAAACAACCAAACATCAACATCCGGCCGGTCTTTGTACTTTTGCATCAAAAAATGCAATAAGGTCAAACCTGTTATACCCGCGCCGATGATGACGATATTTTTTTTCTTTAACTGGTCCATGGGAACCGATGCACCTGCTCGACAATCCTTTTAAGCTGATCGGGTTGAACATCCGGCAAGATGCCGTGATTCAAATTAAAAATATACCGGTCGTGTTTTTTCCCACCCATTAAAACGTCTTTGACTTCCCTCTCCACCCGTTTGGGGTCGGCGTACAAAAGGCCGTTATAAAGATTGCCCTGGATGCCTTTTTTCGTTTTTTCCAGAACGCTATGATGGCCCAGAACAACGGTGTGGCACACCGATAGAAAATCTGCCTTTGTTTTATCCATCAAAGCCAATAAATGCCGGCAATTTTTAACATAATAAATGGACGGGACAGAAATGTCTTCAAAAATTCTCTGCACATAGGGCAGCACCCAATGGGCGTAATCAGTCGCCCGCAATGTCCCGGCCCACGTATCAAAAATTTGAATCACATCCGCCCCGGCTTCTATTTGATAATGGATATATTTAATCGTATTACGCGTCAATTTCTCCATCCACTTTTTATACATCTCTTCGTTTTCTTCGATCAATTTGACAGTTTGGTGCAGGGTGAGGAATGATTTTTTCTCAAGCAAATAGGCCAAAACGGTAAAAGGCGAACCAGCAAAACCTATCAAGGGAATGTCGCGTGAAAGTTTTCCCTTTATTTGCCTGATGGTTTCCTGGACATGCTCAGCGTGTTCCAAATCTCTAAGCGAATCCACCCCGACGTTTTGCTCAATAACGGGCCCATTGTTGTTGTCAAACCTGACGTTAACACCCATTAAGGCGGGTAATGTCAGGATGTCCGCAAAAAGAATGGCCGCATCAACATGAAGGGCTTTAACGGGCTGGCAGGTGATTTCGCAGGCCAAATCAGGCGTACGAAACATCTCTTCCAAAGAATATTTCTGTTTGATTTTTTGATATTCGGGCAAATACCGTCCGGCTTGGCGCATAAACCAGACGGGGACGGTTTTATTAACCCCTTCAAACGCCTGAAGTAACAGTGGTTTATCCATGAGGGTTTCGTTTCTTGATAAAAATACAGGCGGGTTAAGCTGCTTTATTTTTATCTTTCTTGATATTTTTTAATTCAACGAGAAACTGGGAGATTTCGTGGCAATAGTAGGATAAGAACTTCTCCAAATCCGTCCCTGTGGCATCGTCGATTTTGACACCAATCATGAAATCCCCGGTATCCCCGATTTTTTTAGACCATGCCGTTTTCACCTTGATTTTAATTTCTTCCTTAGGTTTTAAATCGATAACCAACTCGACCGGCGTTCCTGTCGGCAGCATTTGCTGGGCATAAAAACAAAAACCGCCCGCAGAAATGTTGATGACGGTTGCCTCGTGCGTTAAACTTCCCGAGCCGACAACGCTGTAATAGGCAGCTAACTCAACCGGGCTTCTTTGATAATAGCGGCGTTCTTTCATAGGGCACCTCGCTAAACTGTTCGTGAAAAACGTTTAGGTGAATCTTTTTGTTGAAGGTATTGGTCAAAGTGCATGCACACATTTCTGATGAACACCTTACCCAATTCCGTCACCCGTATACGCTCAACAGAAATTTCCAGCAGCCCGTCATCCGCACAGCGCTGGATCTGTCCTTGCTCACGGCGAAAATATTCATCAAAAGGGATGTTAAAAAATTTGTGGAACAAAGGTTTATCAACATAAAATTGGCACATCAGCGAATTGATGGTCCATTGGCGGATCCGATCGTCCTGGGACAGGGCCTTCCCCCGCTCGATAGGAAGCTGGTTTTGGTCCAAGCGGGCGTAATACTCCGGCAATGTCTTTTCGTTCTGGAAATACGTGTTTTCAAGAAAACCGATGGCGGTCATGCCCAAGCCGACATATTCGTCGGCCGGTTTAACGGTGTATCCCATAAAATTACGATATAATTTCCCTTTGTGAAAAGCTTTGGCCAGTTCGTCGTTCTTGAGAGCGAAGTGGTCCATGGCGATGGCCTCATAGCCGCCGGATGTGAACTGTTCCCTTGATTGAAGAAAAATCTCCATCTTTTCGTTGTTGTTGGGCAGCGCACCGGGATCTATTTTATTTTGATGCTTTTTAAGCCACGGGACATACGCAAAACTGTACAGGGCGATGCGGTCAGGTTTTAGGGCAATGACTTTGTTGATGGTATCTTTAAAGCTTTCATTGGTTTGGTTCGGCAAGCCGTAAATGAGGTCAAAGTTGATGGAAAGAAACTTAAGGGCCCGGCAATAATCGTAAACTTCTTTAACCAATGCGTACGGCTGGATGCGATTGATGTTTTTTTGCACATCATAAGAAAAATCTTGAACGCCCAAAGAAATGCGGTTGAAACCCAACTCCCGTATTGTTTTGATTTTTCCTTTATCAATGGTGCGCGGGTCGATCTCGATGGCGATCTCGCCATCGCGGTCAATATCAAATTTTTCTTCAGCAACGTGAAAGAGCCGTTGGATCTGCCCTTCGGAAAGAAAAGTCGGCGTCCCCCCACCCCAATGGAACTGCTTAACAAGTTTTCTTTTGCCAATATGCCGGCTCACAAGCCCTATTTCCTTGGTCAAATACCGTATATATTCTTCGCCATATTTTTCATCATTTTTTCTTATGACAACGCTGCAGGCGCAATACGTGCACATGGACCGGCAAAACGGTATATGGATATACAAAGACAATGTTTTGTCTGAGGCGCCGAATTGTTTCAATCTTTCGATATAATGGTTTTGTGTTATTTGAGGTGTCCAAACGGGCGCAGTTGGATAACTAGTGTAGCGCGGGCCAGGCACATCAAATTTTTGGATGGTCTGTTTGTCGATCGTAATCGTCATAGAAAAATTTATGGAATCAACTTGGCTTTGAGGTATTCGCGGTTCATCCGCGCGATGTTGGAAACGCTAATCCTTTTGGGACACGCGGCTTCACATTCATATTCGTTAGAGCAATTGCCGAAACCTTCTTTGTCCATTTGTTCGACCATGCCCACAACCCGCTTTTGGGCTTCGATCTGACCTTGTGGCAAAAGGCCTAGATGGCTTATTTTGGCCGCCGCAAATAACATGGCCGAGGCATTGGGACAAGCGGCCACGCAAGCCCCGCAACCAATACACGCCGCCGCATCCATGGCTAATTCTGCTTTTTCTTTGGCAACAGGCATTGCATTGGCTTCCGGCGCCGAACCGGTCTTGACGGATATGTACCCGCCGGCTTTAATAATCCTGTCGAAGGAGCTTCTATCAACGACCAGGTCTTTGACAACGGGGAACCCCTTGGAACGCCACGGCTCAACGACAATCGTGTCATTATTTCTGAATTCCCTCATGTGGAGCTGGCAAAGTGTCGTTGCCCACCAAGGCCCGTGCGCCTTGCCGTTGACCATGGCCCCACACGTGCCACAAATGCCTTCGCGGCAGTCATGATCAAAAGCAACTGGTTCTTTCCCTTCTTTCGTCAAGCGCTCATTAAGGACATCCAGCATTTCCAAAAAGGAGCTGGCCGTATCGATATTTTCAAGCTTATACGTTTCGAAACGTCCTTTATTTTTTGAATTTTTCTGACGCCAAATTCTTAATGTGAGATTAATGGATACGCTCATTTTATTTATAGCTTCGTTGGGTCAATTTGACCTCTTCGAAAGTAAGCCCCTCTTTATGCAGAACGGCCGGCTTGCCAACGCCGCGGAATTCCCAAGCGGCGACGTACGTATAATTGTCATCGTCGCGCAAGGCCTCACTATCTTCGCTTTGATATTCTTCCCTGAAATGCCCGCCGCAGGATTCTTTGCGCTCCAACGCATCAAGACACAGCAGTTCAGCAAATTCCAGGAAATCGGCAACGCGGCCCGCCCGCTCCAGCGATTGATTAAGATCATCTCCTGAGCCTGGGACATTGACGTTTTTCCAGAACTCCTCTCGGATCTGCGGGATCTTTTTTAAAACCTCGTTAAGCCCTCCGGCATTTCGGGACATGCCGCATTTATCCCACAGCAGCCGCCCGAGCTCACGGTGAAATTCATCGACCGTCCTTTGCCCGTTAATCTTCAACAATTTATCTGTTTTCTCTGCCGCCTCCTGCTTGGCGTCAATAAAGGCCCGCTGTTCATTGTCAATGTTACCCGGCGTGCACCCGGCCAAATAATCACCGATTGTATAGGGTAAAATGAAATACCCGTCGGCCAACCCTTGCATGAGGGCGCTGGCCCCCAAGCGGTTCGCCCCATGATCGGAGAAGTTAGCCTCACCAATGACAAAAAGGCCCGACAAATTGCTCATCAAATTGTAATCCACCCACAACCCGCCCATCGTGTAATGCGGCGCCGGATAAATCATCATCGGGTTCCTGTACGGATCGCTACTGGTGATCCGTTGATACATGTCAAACAAATTGCCGTAGCGTTCTTTGATGGTGCTGGCACCGAGGCGCTGGATCGCTTCGGTAAAATCCAGATAAACAGCTTGGCCGCTGGGGCCGACCCCTTGACCTTCATCGCAAATGTACTTGGCGTTGCGGCTGGCCAGGTCCCGAGGGACAAGGTTGCCGAAACTCGGGTATTTTCTTTCCAGGAAATAATCGCGGTCGTTCTCGGGAATATCGTTGGGACGGCGCTCATCTTCTTTATTTTTGGGTACCCACACCCGCCCGTCGTTTCGTAAACTCTCGCTCATCAGAGTCAACTTGGACTGGTAATCGCCGTGGACCGGGATGCATGTTGGATGAATTTGAGTGAAGCAAGGGTTGGCGAAAAAAGCGCCTTTTTTGTGGGCCCGCCATATTGCAGTGACGTTGCAGGCTTTGGCGTTCGTTGATAAATAATAAACGTTGGCGTAGCCCCCGGTAGCCAAAACAACGGCATCGGCAGCATGGGTTTCTATTCCACCATTGATCAGGTTGCGGGTGACGATGCCCCGGGCAATGCCGTTGATAACCACCAGATCCAGCATTTCCGTACAAGGATAAATTTTAAGGCTCGTTTTATTGGCCTCCTTCATTAAAGCGCTGTAGGCACCCAAAAGAAGTTGCTGCCCGGTTTGCCCTCGGGCATAAAACGTACGCGAAACCTGAGCCCCGCCAAAAGAACGATTGTCCAAATAGCCTGAATATTCCCGGGCAAACGGCACGCCCTGGGCCGTGCACTGATCAATGATATTGTTGCTGATTTCGGCCAAACGGTAAACGTTGGCCTCACGTGAACGGAAATCCCCGCCTTTAATGGTGTCACAAAAAAGCCGGTAAATACTGTCGCCGTCGTTGGGATAATTTTTAGCGGCATTGATACCTCCCTGCGCGGCGATAGAGTGGGCGCGCCGGGGGCTGTCTTGAATGCAAAAAACCTTAACGTTGTAACCTAATTCACTAAGGGATGCGGCCGCTGAAGCTCCGGCCAAACCCGTCCCCACCACGATAATATGGTATTTACGTTTGTTGGCGGGGTTGACCAACTTGATCTTATTTTTATGGTTGGCCCATTTGTCCTTCAAGGGGCCTGCTGGGATTTTTGATTCAAGCATGATCAGTGTGAATAGTAATGAATCATCACATAAATGGGAATGGAGCTGTATCCGGTTGTTATAATAATCGCAAACCAATAACTTATTTCTTTGACCGTGATAGCGTGCTGCGCATTGTTAAGCCCAAATGTTTGTAGGAAGCTCTCGACCCCATGGCTTAAGTGAAGGCCGATGGCAAGCATAGCGATAATGTAAAGCGTGCTGTGGAAGGGGTCGGTAAAAGCGTTGTAAACAACACCGTAGAGCCCGTAGCTTTGGCCATCAGAAAGAATGCTTCTGGGCCCGAATTTGTCGGTAAAAGTAAAATCCAGCAAATGCCAAATAACAAACAACAAGATGGCTGTTCCCGTGTAAGGCATGAGGCGCGTGGCCCAAGAACGCTCTCCTTGAGCCGTTTTCATTTTATAATCAACGGGCCTGGAGCGGATGTTGTCAAGAACCAACGTGGCGGTAAAAAGCATATGGATGAGAAAAACGCCCAAAAGGCCAAATTCAACAGCATAAAGCCCGGGGCGTAAACCGGCCAATTTTTCCGCGTAGTGATTGAAGGCTTCCGGTCCCAAATAAATAAGGAGATTCCCGGCCAAATGAGCGATTAAATATCCGATCAATAACAAGCCGGTGACCGCGACAATTTGTTTTCGCCCAATAGAAGATTTTAGGTATGCATCCAACATAAAAAGCCTTTTATCAAATTTATCGAAACTAGAAGAAAAGTCGATAAATGGCGCTCGCATGATCATCGGAGATTAACATAGAGCCGTCAGGAAGCTCCAACAGATCTACGGGCCTCCCCCAAACTTTATCACCATCCAACCAACCAAAAACAAGCGTTCCGTAAAAGTTAGGTACATTATCCATAAGCCGCGCTGCTGCCACACGATAACCGACCTTTTCTGTCCTATCCCATGAACCGTGTTCGGCAACAAAAATGTATTTGTGCTTAAATTCCTCAGGGAACATGTTTCCGCGGTAAAATTTCATGCCTAAGGCCGCTACATGCGCTCCCAATCCAGTCGCCGGCGGAGTAAATTCACTGCAATTTCGTTTGTCTCCGAATTCCGGGTCAGGAATATCTTTTCCATGGCAATAAGGGAACCCGAAATGCATCCCCGTCTGAGGCGCTAGGTTTAACTCATCCGGAGGTAAATCATCTCCCAAAAGATCGCGCCCGTTGTCCGTAAACCATAATTCGTTGGTCAAAGGATGCCAATCAAAACCAACCGAATTGCGTACTCCTTTGGCGACAATTTCCAACCCGCTGCCATCAGCGTTCATCCGCATAATGGTGCCATAACGTTCGTCTTCTTTTTCGCAAACATTGCATGGTGCCCCGACAGGAATGTATAATTTGCCATCGGGACCAAAACGGATATACTTCCATCCATGCCAAGTATCAGGCGGGAACGTATCATTGACGACAACCGGCTGTGGCGGGTCCGCCAAATTATTTTCAATATTATCCAAACGAATAACACGATGGATCTCGGCAATGTATAATGCGCCGTCCTTAAAAGCGACACCGTTGGGGGAATTAAGTCCTTCGGCAACCACATAAATTTCATCGGCCACATTATCCTTGTTGGTATCGACAAGGGCGTGGACCTTGTCATATTCACGGCTGCCGACAAATACCGTGCCTTTATCCCCCAAAGCCATTTGGCGGGCAAAAGGAACATTGTCCGCGTACACATGAAGCCGAAATCCAGGGGCTACGGTAAGCTTATTAATCGGCAATCCTTTGTTGGTATAGGCTGGTTTTTGCGCCAAGGTCTGGGTGGGCGTTAAGAAAAAAACAAAACACACGACAAAAGCGAAGTTTTTTTTGTTAAACATATTCGGCAACCTTTCTAAAAAACTGGTCCACTTCGTCTTTGACGGTTAAAACGACATTCGGCAAACGTAACGGCGTCTGCGTTTGATTGACAACGACAATTTTTCCCGAAACATACGAGGGCAGCATGGCCGCAGGATAAACGACGCATGAGGTCCCGATAACAAAAAATAGATCCACACGAGCGGCCAAATCAGCCGCTTCGTTAAGATGCTTGACGTTTTCCCCAAAGAACACGATGTCTGGCTTTATAATACCACCGCAATCGCAGCGTGGAACAATTTCTTCAAAAAGTTTTCTTTTGGCCTCTTCCAGAGTAAAGGCGCATCCGCAATCAAGGCAGGTGCTTTTTAAGAAACTGCCGTGGATCTCATAAACCTGTTTGGATCCCCCCATCTGATGCAGCGCATCGATGTTTTGCGTGATGATCCCCTTTAATTTCCCTCTCCGTTCCAATTCTGTCAGAAGCCGGTGCGTAAAGGTTGGTTGGATCGTCTCATAAAGGTTAATGAAATCCCTGGCGAAATCAAAGAATGGTTTGGGGTCTTGATGAAAAGAAAAAATGTCAAAGACCTTGTCCGGATCGTACTTTCTTGTGACGTACAGCCCCTTAGGGCCGCGAAAGTCGGGAATACCGGCGTTGGTTGAGATGCCGGCCCCTGTTAAGGCGGCGATGGACTCGGCTTGATTAATCAGCTCGGCGCATTTGAAAGCCATGTCCGTTTCTAAGCGGTTATGGCTCATCATATTTGTCTTTCAATTTTTGGATAACCGTTGGGTCTGCCAGCGTTGTGACGTCCCCCAAGGCGCGGCCTTCGGCGATATCACGCAGGAGCCGGCGCATGATTTTCCCGCTGCGCGTTTTCGGGACATCGGCCGTGAAAATGATCGATTTCGGCCGAGCGATCGCCCCGATCTTTTTAGACACATGTTCTTTCAGCGTCTCCATGGCCTCATCCGTTGCTTCATGGCCTTCCTTAAGGATAACGAATGCCGCGATAGCCTGACCCTTGATCTCATCGGTAACGCCGACCACGGCTGATTCGGCCACGCTAGGATGATCGACCAGCGCACTTTCCACTTCCATGGTCGAAATGTTATGCCCGGCAACGAGCATGATGTCATCAACGCGCCCAAGAAGCCAATAATAACCGCCATCATCGATCTTTAAGCCGTCCCCTGCAAAATAGATATTCTTGAATCGGCTCCAATACGTTTCTTTGTAGCGCTTATCATCGCCCCAAATCCCGCGCAACATAGAAGGCCATGGGCTTTTGATGCCGAGGTACCCTCCGCCTTTTTTTAGTTCTTTGCCTTCATCGTTCAAAAGAACGGCTTCGATGCCAGGCAGCGGTTTTGTCGCTGAGCCTGGTTTGGTGGCCGTGATCCCGGGTAAAGGAGAAATCAGGATGCATCCCGTCTCTGTTTGCCACCACGTATCAACGATCGGGCATTTTTCACGTCCGATATATTTATGGTACCACACCCAGGCTTCTGGGTTAATAGGCTCGCCGACCGAACCCAATAATCTTAAGCTCGACAGATCGCATCCTTGCGGCCATTGGGTCCCCCATTTCATGAATGTGCGGATGGCGGTAGGCGCCGTGTAAAAGATTGACACTTTGTATTTCTCGATGATCTTCCAGAAGCGGTTGCGCTCGGGAAAATCGGGCGAGCCTTCGTACATGACAACGGTTGCCGCATTGGATAGTGGCCCGTAAACAATATAGCTGTGTCCGGTGACCCAGCCCACATCCGCCGTGCACCAGAAAATATCATCCGCCCTTAGATCAAACACCCATTGAGTGGTGGCATTGACGCCGACCATATAACCGCCGGTTGAATGGACAATGCCTTTAGGTTTTCCCGTTGTGCCAGAAGTATATAAGATAAACAGCAAATCTTCCGAGTCCATTTCTTCCGGTCCGCAAAAATCTTTGGCCTTCGCAACAATTTCGTGATACCAGAGATCGCGCCCCTTGGCCATGGTAATATTTTCACCGCTGTGTTTTATAACGACCACACGCTTGATGGACGGGCATTGGGCAACCGCTTCATCAGCGGTTTGTTTAAGCGGGACGACCTTCCCCCTGCGGTATCCGCCATCGGCCGTGATCAATAATTTGGCCTTGGCGTCTTGGATGCGCTCCCTTAATGAATCAGCGCTGAAGCCTCCGAAAACGACCGTATGGACAGCACCAATACGCGCGCAGGCAAGCATCGCATAAGCAGCTTCGGGGATCATAGGCATGTAGATGGCGACCCGGTCACCTTTCTTAACGCCTAATGCTTTTATCGCATTGGCGAATTTATTGACCGCTACATAGACTTCTTTGTAGGTCAACTTTTTCTCGCCTTTCACTTCGCCTTCCCAAATGATCGCCGTTTTTTGTCCTAAGCCATTTTTGACGTGCCGGTCCAAACAGTTATAGCACGCATTGAGCTTGCCCCCGACAAACCATTTGGCAAACGGCAATTTCCATTCCAGCACTTTTTTCCATTTTTTATACCAGTCAAGGCGTTCGGCGCGTTTGCCCCAAAAAGCGTCACGGTCTTTTTGTGCCTCTTCGTAAATGGAGGCGTCTTTAACAAACGCTTTTTTTTGAAATTCCTTTGATGGCGCGAACGAGCGGTTTTCTTCCAGCAAGGCCTCTAATGTTGCGTCCCCCAGTTTCTGGCTTGTCGGTGGCATAAGGCGCTCCTTGTATTATTTGATTAGACCCATGACTTCTTTGAATTTCGGATGATCCGCCCCCTTCATCAGCTCGCAGATCAGCATTTCTGTGCTAGTTAAAGTGGCTCCCGTTAATTGTATGCGCCCCAGCGCTAAATTTTTGTTTTCTTCAACCCTTGAAGAAACGGCATTAGCCACAACCTGGACCTCGTATTGCATTTCACGCAAGTCGCATACGGTTTGATAAACGCACACGTGCGTTTCAATGCCACAAACGATGATTTGTTTTCTTTTAAGCGCTCGAAGGCGACGGACAAATTCATCTTCCCCGCAACAGCTAAACGCTGTTTTACCGATAGGTTTCTCTTTCAAAACCTGTTTAATTTCCTCGATCGTCTCTCCGATTTTCTGCGGGGCCTGCTCCGTTAAAAGTACGGGAATGGCAAAAAGGTGGGCCGCCTTAATAAGCGTTTGGAGATTGCGAAAAAGTTCGTCTTTTTGATGCATCAGGTGGGCCAGCTTTCCCTGTACATCGATGACCAATAAAACCGACTTATCTGTAGTAAATCTCATAAGTATATAGAGATATATTAATATTTCTCAAGATTCTACACTTAAGCGGGGTCGACTTCAACAGAAAAAACGGAATGGCCTTGGGGTGGGCTTTTTAGAACTTCTCAAAAACGTCCGTTTGGGCTTTTCGTTTTTCTTCTTCCATCTTTTTCTTCATATGCTGCTGGCCGTAATAAACGGCCACTGCTGTCAATAAAAGAGGCATAATGACAAAAACGGTAAAAACCCACGGGTGGGTCTTTCTTGTTTTAGGGTTGTAGAAAAGTGTCATGCGCTTTATCCGTGTTTGGCCGATGCGAGGACGAGTTCCGCCACCACAATTTTCTCCCGCCAAAGAATGCAGCTGACTTGGTACAGCGTGTCTTCATCGTACGGGAAATCAACGCCCTGTTCGGCATTGCTTAAATAATTTTCCGGCGCAGACATCAAAATACCGGGATAGCCGAATTGGCTCAATTCCTTTTTAAGCTGCTCAAAGACGGCAATACATAATTTTTGGGTATTCTCCGCGATCAATTCTTCGTCTTCTCCCTGGACGCCTTTTAACAAGGCCTTGAAAAGGCGTTCGGCATTCTCCTCTTCGACATAAACTAAAAGAACGCCGCAAGGGTCTTTGTGTTCGGCCTCCAGCGGCGATTCGTAAAGATTGACCAGGGAGATGTAGCACGTGCCGTTAAATTTCTCCAGGCCGAAAATACGCATGCGGCTCTCGTATTCAATGAGGTCCAACTGCTCGACCTTGGGGTCCTTCGTAAAAACGACCTGGCAGTATTGTTCCAAAGACCTTTGAACGCAACGGCGGAATGTCTCGGCTAATTCTTCTTTATTAATGGTTTGGGGTGACATTGTTTTACCGGTTGATGCTCTATTTTTGATTTTATGGCGGGAATTGATTTTGTCAACACATTAGACGGGGAATTTAGTCGTAGCGGAAATTGCTGAGCCTGCTTCTGGCCTCCAAAATAACGGTAACGATATCCCGGCGGCTGACAATGCCGATCAATTTCCCGTTGCGGACAATGGGAACGCGGCGAATGTTGCTTTTGATAAAGAATTTACAGATATCAACGACATTGTCGTTTTCCTCAAAACAAATAACCTCCCGCGTCATGTAATCGCCCACTTTATTTTTGACATCAAGGTTCTTGTCGATCAGGATCTCCAGCACATCCTTTTGGGACAGCAGCCCGACCACCTCCATGTTGCCGTTAACGACCGGTAATCCGCTGATGTGGAATTTTTGTAAAATATCGAGAGCTTCGTAAATAGGCGTGTCCGGGGTTACATATTTAACGTCCGTTGTCATGACGGTCTTAACGGCGATCATGCTCGCTCCTGTTTAATTGTAGTATACGCCCGTTTTTATAATTTGGTAAGGGGGAATTCACAAATTATGTAAATTCCGATAAGCGCACGGGCAACCTTTTCGCTCCCCATGTTCCCAGCTTGCCTTCGAAATGCCCGGGAACAACATTGCCGCATTGGGAGCATTGATTTTTATTTTTAAGATTGCAGACCCCCAAAACATACCAATCACGTTCAATAAGGATTTGCCCGCACTGGGGGCAATACGTGCTGGAGCCTCGAGGGTCGTGGACGTTGCCTGTGTAGACGTAATGCAGGCCGTTAGCGAGGGCGATGTCCCGTGACCGGGTAAGCGTTTGCGTCGGTGTGTTGGGCTTATCCAGCATCCGGTAATCGGGGTGGAACGCGGTGAAATGAAGCGGCACATCAGGCCCTAAATTTTCTTTGATCCAGCGTGTTTCTTTATCGATCTCTTCGGCAGAATCGTTCTCACCGGGAATTAGAAGCGTCGTGATCTCGAACCAAACATTTGTTTTGTGTTTCAAGAAAACGAGCGTATTCAACACATCCTGCAAAGCCCCGAGCGTGATATTTTTGTAAAAATCTTCCGTGAACCCTTTAAGGTCTACATTGGCTGCATCCATGTGCTCATAAAATTCCCCGATGGCTTCCTGCGTGATATAGCCGGCGGTGACAGCCACTGTTTTGACATCCAGCTTATGGCATTCCTTGGCGATATCGATGGCATATTCGGCAAAAATAACCGGATCATTATAAGTGAAGGCGACGCTTTTACAACCCAATTGCTTGGCGGCGCGCGCGATCGTTTGGGGGCTGGCGCTATCAGCAAGCTTGTCAAATTCGCGGGATTTGCTGATGTCCCAGTTCTGGCAAAATTTACACCCTAAATTGCACCCAGCGGTGCCAAAAGATAAAATGCTCGTGCCGGGATAAAAATGATTAAGCGGTTTTTTCTCGACCGGGTCGATGCAAAAACCGCTGCTGCGCCCGTACGTGGTTAAGACCATTTCACCACCGATATTTTGGCGGACGAAACAAAATCCGCGCTGGCCTTCATGTATTTTGCAATGCCGCGGGCAAAGGTTGCAGAGGATCTGCTCCCCTTCCAGCTTCTGCCACCAACGGCCCGGGAAATGCTGTGTATCCTGTTTGATCATACTTACATTTTAATACAAAGAAGTGGAATTTCCTAATGCTTATACGGGCAAAAAGGTATTGACTTTACTTTCCCATTAGATAAGATATTCTAAATCCTCTTCAAGGAAAGAACCGTCGATGCCTAAAAAACCATTTACGCCGAACTTTAAAACACCTACGGAAGCCTTGACCCGCACTGAGGTTATCAAGCAAAACGCCCTTTTTGTGTACCGGGAAATGAAGCTTCAGCTCAAGCAGCTTGATTACGGCTACGTGACCTCCGATGTCGAGACCATGCTTAAATCCATGGGCGTTTACCTGGAATTTGACCGGGATAAGCCCGGGCGGGGATTTGACCAGGACTGGATGTACATGATCCGTTTCAGCAATCCCGGAGGTGGCCCGATCAACCGTGAGCAATGGCGGCTTTTGGATGACCTTTCTGAAAAATATACCAAAGACCCGCAAGGGCATTCTTCCATCCGTTTCACGACCCGCGAAAATATCCAATTCCATTGGATCAAAAAATCCGCCTTAAAAGAGATCATCAGAACATTGGCGGAGGTTGACCTGCGCAGCATGAACGGCTGCGGCGACAATACGCGTAATGTCATGGGCTGCCCTCTCTCGCGCTTCTCCGATGTTTTTAACGCCTGGGAATGGGCGAGAAAGGCGGGCGCTTACTTTCAGCTTCCGCTTGAGCCGTTCATTAAGGTCTTCGAGATCGACCCTAATAAAATACGCAAGCCCGGCGAATCGTATCAATACGGCAAACGCATGCTCAACCGTAAGTTCAAGATCGCCTTCTCTACTGTCCATCGTGATGGGACGACAGGCAATTTCATACCAGATAATTGCGTGGAACTATTGACGCATGATCTGGCCGTTGCCCCCATTGTGCAAAACGGCAAGGTCGAGCATCTACAAGTGTATGTCGGCGGTGGCCAAGGAGAACGCAATGGCTACCCGACGATGGCCGCACTCGCCAAGCCATTGGCCATTGTTACTCAAGAACAACTGATGCCGGTATTGGACGCGGTGGTTAAGGTCCATGAAGAATGGGGTGACCGAGAAAACCGCCATTGGGCGCGGTTAAAATATGTCATTAAAGCAAAAGGCGCTGACTGGTACCGCGATCAAGTCAGCGCCCGGCTCGGCTTCCCGCTGGGAAAACCTGATCCAAGCCTTGATTATGGCCGACGGCACCTTCACTTCGGCTGGCACAAACAACCCAGTAACGGCCTTTGGGCCTACGGCGCTTATTTAGAGAACGGGCGTATCAGCGATGCCGGCCGTAACGGAAAACTTAAAAGCATGATCCGCCATACCATGGAAAAATATCCAATTGAGATCATGGTGACCCCGAATCAAGACGCGCTTTTCACCAACATTCCCGAAGCCGCTAAAAAAGATTTTGAGAACGAATTAAAAAATTTTGGGTTTGGGCAGATCAACGGAAAATCCTACACCCAGCTGCGCCTTCATTCCGGCGCCTGCGTAGGTCTTAATACCTGCCGGCTTTCCTACACGGAATCAGAACAATTCGAGCCGGAATTATTGGACCAATTGGAAAAAATGGGCTGGGGCCATATGAAGGAATCGATCGGCATAACGGGCTGCGAACGCCAATGCTTCCGCCCGGCCACCAAAACGATCGGCTTGGTCGGCACCGGCGCGGACCGTTATATGTTTAAGTTATTTGGAGAAGAATCGGCCCGCACTCAAGGACGGCCCTTGACCTCTGACGATGGTGAGAAAATATACTTACGCACCGTCCCACGGGACAAATGTGCCGTTGTCATTGATACGTTATTTAAGTTTTACGAAAAAAATAAAGAACCCAATGAGGAAATGGGCCCCTTCCACCGGCGCATCGGCGCTGAAGCGATCATTAACCATCTTAAAGAAAACTCCGCAACCGCAGATCTCATGCTCAAGCCGTTTCCGGCTGATTTTATGTTGGAATAAAAAAGGCCGGGATTTCTCAATCCCGGCCTTTCAAATAAAAAGCCCGGTCACTTAACCAGACTTTTTCAGTTATAACTTTACAACGTTAGCGGCTTGATCGCCTTTTGGGCCTTTGGTGATTTCAAACTCAACTTGTTGACCTTCAGTCAAAGTTTTATAGCCGTCGCCTTGAATCACGCTGTGATGAACGAACACATCCGGGCCTGACTCACGTGTAATAAAGCCGTAACCTTTTTCGTTACTAAACCATTTTACAGTTCCTGTTGCCATTATTTACTACCTCCTTTTCTGAAAAACTTAAGTAAATAATGACAGACGCAAAATAAAAAAGCCGCGAGGACAATCACTTCTTCCTTGCGGCTAAAGCTATCTTCCCTATTTACTCTGATACAATTATGCCGGACGAAGGCCTTTTTGTCAATGAAAAAAATGAACTTATCTTAATACAGCGAGCATGTCTTCCACTTTGACAAATTTTTCCCTTGTTTTTCCGTTTCTTTTCCCGTTGGCGATCTCGGCGGCATCGATTTTTTTCCAATCGGTGAAACTGACGGTACGTAAGCCCTTTTTCTTGAGTTCATTAAGAAGCGCGTTGGTGTCAGGGCTGGCGCATGGCGTGAGCTTTCCTATATCAGCTAAAATGTTAGCGACCGTCTCTTCACTGTCAGGTTTGTTGGTGCCGATAACGCCCGATGGCCCGCGCTTGATCCAGCCGGCGCAATAAAGGCCCGAGGCCCCTGTAATGCGTCCGAGTTGATTTGGGAAAACAGCTTTTTTTTCATCAAAGGGCACGTCTACAATAGGCACCCCGCTATAGCCCACGCTGCGAAAGAAAATGTTACATTTCATTTCAACCTTCTCACCTGTTCCGGTTGCCTTCTGGTCATTGGCTTCCCCCGAAAGCACGTTTTTTTCTAAGACCAGTTTTTCAATTTTTCCGGCGCCCTTCAATTCAACAGGACTTTCAAGAAAATGGATAACGAATTTTTTGCCGCGCCCTCTTTCGCCGTGCTGCGCAAATTCTTTAAGGATTTCATAATTCTTCTTTTTGGGCGCGTTTTTAGGATCTGCCAATTCTTTTTGGCTCGCTTCATTTAATTCCAGGTCTTTGGGATCGATAACCGCATCGCAATGGCCAAGCTCTCCGAATTCGCGGATCTCAACCGGCGTGAAGGCGGCCTGCGCCGGGCCGCGGCGGCCGATCATATGGACCTCTTTAATATGGCTCTTGGCGAGCGCGTCCAACGCGTGTTTGGCGATGTCGGTGGCCTTCAATTCTTCCGCTGTCTTGCAGAGGATCCGGCAAACATCGACCGCCACATTCCCTTGCCCAACGATAATGGCGATTTCACCGGATAAATCAAATTTTCTGTCGCGGTATTCCGGCCGGCCATTGTACCAGGCGACGAATTCCGTTGCCGTGTAGCTTCCAGCTAAATCAATCCCCGGAATATCCAATTTACGGTCCGTTTCCGCGCCGCAAGTAAAAAGGATCGCGTCATAATATTTCTTAAGCTCATTCACGCTGACATCACGGCCAACAGTAACGTTGCCGATGAAGGAAACATTGCTTTTCTCCATGGTCTTTTCATAGACTTTGATGACGTTCTTGATCTTGGCGTGGTCGGGGGCAACGCCGTAGCGCACTAAACCAAATGGCGCTGGCAGGCGTTCGAAAATATCTACCGTTACTTTCTGCGGACCCCGCAGAAGCGCCTCTGCGGCGTATAATCCACTAGGTCCAGAACCAACAATAGCCACGCGTAAAGGGCGTTGTTCACTCCCGAGGGTGGTCATCGTACAATCCTTTCATGAGAATTTTTAGGGCAAAATGCTCTTCCCAATATATATGCGACATGGTCCAAAGTCAATTCCAAATTCTTCATTTTCCTCCTTGACTTTACTTTTTCATTTGTTATTCTAAACGTATGAAAATTGGCGTTCCCAAAGAAATATTCTCTAAAGAAATTCGTGTTCCCCTTGTCCCGGCTTCCGCGGAAAAATTGATCAAAAAAGGCACTACCATTACCGTTGAAACTGGATTGGGAAGCTCTATCAACATAAGCGACGGCGAATATACGAAAGTCGGCGCCCATGTGGCTTCCCGCGAGCAAGTCCTTTCTTCTTCCGATATCATCTTTCGCATTCGCAAACCCGCTAAAGAAGAGATCGCCAAGCTTAAAAAAGAATCCATTCATGTCAGCTTCCTGGACCCGTTTAACGAAAGAGATCTGATCGACAGCTTTGCCAAAAACCACATCAGCGCTATCAGTATGGAAATGATCCCGCGCACCACGTTGGCCCAGAAAATGGATGCGCTGAGCTCTCAAGCCAATTTGGCCGGTTACGTGGCGGTCGTTTTGGCGGCCGAGCGTTCCAATAAAATTCTTCCCATGATGATGACCCCGGCAGGAACGATCACCCCCGCCCGCGTATTTGTTATTGGTGCCGGTGTGGCTGGCCTGCAGGCAATCGCGACCGCCAAACGTTTGGGCGCGCGCGTGGAAGCTTTTGACACCCGCCCTATCGTTGAAGAACAGGTCCAATCCTTGGGCGCTAAATTCATAAAGATCGATCTGGGCGAAACGGGCGAGACCAAAGACGGTTACGCCAAAGAATTGACACCGGAACAATTAAAAAAACAACGCGACGGCATGGCTAAAGTATGCGCCAATTCTGACATTGTTATTACGACCGCCCAGATTTTTGGACGCAAAGCGCCCGTGATTGTTACCAAAGATATGGTCGCCGGCATGAAACCGGGCAGCATCATCGTTGACATGGCTGTCGAAACCGGCGGCAATGTGGAAGGCTCAAAGCTCGATGAAGAAGTGATCGTCAACGGCGTGCGCCTCATCGGGCTTGGTAATTTGCCCGGCCACGTGGCCGTTCACGCCAGCCAAATGTATTCGGCCAATATCACCAATTTCTTCGAAACATTCTGGGATAAAGACAAAAAGACGTTCAATCTTGACCCGCAAAACGAACTTCTCAAAGGGTGCCTGATCACCCATAAAGGCGAGATCGTCAACGAGGCCATTAAAAAATTAATGACAAAGGTATAACCCATGAACATAGACGCATTTATTATTCTGGTTTTTATTTTCACCATATCCATCTTTTTGGGTGTTGAGCTGATCTCAAAAGTGCCGGCCACCCTTCACACGCCTTTAATGTCAGCAGCGAACGCGATTTCAGGCATCACGATCGTTGGAGCGCTCATTGCTGCCGGCGGGGTAGGCAATTCTTTCACCTACAGTTTAGGGTTCGTGGGGGTGATCTTTGCCATGATCAACGTCGTTGGCGGCTATCTGGTGACGGACCGCATGCTGGCCATGTTCAAGAAGAAAGAAACGCCAACAGCTCCCGGAGGGAAAAAGTGAGCTTACCTGCCGTTCAAAATATCATTTATATTGTCGCCTGCATTCTTTTTATCATCGGCCTCAAAAGACTTAATTCCCCGGCAACGGCCCGCAAAGCCAATTGGCTTTCCGGTCTAGGCATGGCGCTCGCTATTATCGCAACCCTTATGTCGCAAGGGCTTTCTTTTAAATGGATCATTTTAGGCGCTGTTATCGGGACCATCATTGGGGCCGTGGCCGCTTATATGATCGCGATGACCGCGATGCCGGAAATGGTGGCCCTTTTCAACGGCTCGGGAGGGTTGGCCAGTTTGTTGGTCGGCTGGGCTGCTTATGATTACTCACCGAATGCGGATTTTTTGACGACCTTCACGGTATTCCTTTCGATTTTGATCGGTGGTGTAACTTTTACAGGAAGCGTTATCGCTTGGGCCAAGCTAAGCGAAAAGATCACCGGCAAACCCATCCTTTATAAGGGCCAACAGATCGTTAATGTTCTTATACTGATCGCAATTCTAATCGGCGGAGCGATTTACTGCCTTTATCCGGCAGAAAATTATCCTCTTTTCATCGGCCTCGTCATCCTGTCCCTTATTTTAGGGGTCCTTGTGATCATCCCCATCGGCGGCGCGGATATGCCGGTCGTTATCTCTTTATTGAACAGCTATTCCGGCATGGCAGCCGGCGCTACGGGATTTGTCATTAACAATAATATCCTTGTTGTTGCCGGGGCGTTGGTGGGGGCCAGCGGCATTATCTTGACGCAGATCATGTGCAAGGCCATGAACCGTTCGTTAGCCAACGTTTTATTCAGCGGCTTCGGCGCCGCGGTGCAAAAAACGACGGGCGAAGGCATCAAGGGCGAAGTGAAAGCCATTAGCGTTCAAGACGCTTATTACATTTTGGAAGCCGCTCGGTCGGTCATTTTTGTCCCCGGCTATGGCATGGCCGTCGCCCAGGCGCAACACGTCGTGCGCGAGTTGGGCCAGTTGTTGGAGGCTAACGGCGCGGAAGTCAAATACGCCATCCACCCTGTGGCCGGGCGCATGCCAGGACATATGAACGTTTTACTGGCCGAGGCCAATGTGCCCTATGACCAATTAATCGAAATGGATGATATAAATCCAAGCATCGAAACCATTGATGTCGGAATCGTCATCGGCGCCAATGACGTCGTCAACCCGGCCGCCCGCCACGATAAATCAAGCCCCATTTTCGGCATGCCCATCATTAACGTGGATAAGGCCAAAACGGTTTTCGTCATCAAGCGCTCCATGAACACCGGCTTTGCCGGCATCCAAAACGAACTCTTCTATTTCGACAATACCCGCATGATCTTTGGGGACGCCAAAGAAGTCCTATCAGGCCTTATCGCAGAATTTAAAGGTAAGTAATTAAACGCGTTTTCTCTTGCGGGATGAGAGTTTCGTCCTGGCGGATTTTCTTTGATGAGATGATTGGTAGGATTTTGCCCCGCGCCTTCTTGTCCTCTCGACAAACTCAACGGCGGTCAAAAAATAACTTCCCGTGGCCTTGCGTTGCGCGCGCACCACTTTACCGAAGCCATTAAAAATATCAAGGATGCCGGACATCACGACATGAAGTTCCAGCACTTCCCCTTTTTTATATTCCTGGTCCGTATAAAAGGATAAACCGCCGTAGCTCATGTCCTCAGTCATGGATAAATGCCAAGAAGTGTCCAAGTTTTTCCTACGGCTCTTGACGAGCCGATATTGAATGCTGAGCACGCGTTTGGCGCGAACCCAGAAGCGTCGTTCTTGTGTCATTTGTTTGACCATTTTCTTTTTACCCATTTTTAACTACCTATAGAATAACCCGTTGATATTTTTTCGTCAAGTCTCAAGTCTTAATTTTTATGCGGCCGGATCATTTTCTTGGGTACGACGATGCGGTCGAATTCGCCCTCCGTAACGTAGCCTAAAGCGACGGCGGCCTCTTTAAGGCCAATGCCTTCCGCGTAGGCTTTCTTGGCAACTTTGGCCGCTTTGTCGTAACCGATATATGGGCTTAACGCCGTAACGAGCATCAGCGAATTCTTTAAATTTCTCTCAATGGTCGCTTTGTTAGCTTTGATACCGACAACGCATTTATCGCAAAAACTGTCGCAGGCGTCAGACAAAAGACGGATCGACTGAAGCAGGTTATAGATCATAAGAGGCTTAAAAACGTTCAATTCAAAATTTCCGCTGGCGCCGGCAAATGTGACCGTGGCATCGTTGCCAACGATCTGGATACAGACCATGGTCATGGCCTCGCATTGAGTGGGATTGACCTTGCCTGGCATGATCGAGCTGCCCGGCTCATTGGCCGGTAGAATAATTTCCCCGATACCGCTGCGCGGCCCCGAGCCTAACCAGCGGATGTCGTTGGCGATCTTCATTAAAGACGCCGCAACTGTTTTTAAAGCGCCGCTGGCCTCCACAATGGCGTCATTCGTGGCTAACGCCTCAAATTTATTTTTCGCATTAACGAATGGATATCCCGTTAACCGGGCGATCCTTGTGACAGCTTTTTTTGAGAACCGTGGATGGGCATTAAGCCCGGTCCCCACGGCGGTCCCGCCTAATGCCAATTGATAAAGCCGCGGCAACGCCGCCTTAACGCGATCAACGGCGTTTGCAAGCTGTTGGCTGTAACCGGAGAACTCATCCCCCAACGTTAAAGGTGTTGCGTCCATCAAATGCGTCCGGCCGATCTTGATAATGGGCCGGAATTCCCTCACTTTTTTATCAATGGCCCTGTTGAGTTTGACAAGCGCAGGAATAAGCCGCTCGTGGATCTGTTCAACAGTTGCGATATGCATGGCCGTCGGAAAAACATCATTGGTCGATTGGCCCTTATTGACATCGTCATTAGGGTGCACCGGACTTTTACTGCCCAGTTTCCCCCCGGCCAATTGGTTGGCGCGGTTGGCAATGACTTCGTTCACGTTCATATTGGTTTGAGTACCGCTTCCCGTCTGCCAAACAACCAGCGGGAAATGGCCTTCGAACTTGCCGCGGATAACTTCATCGGCAGCCCGGACGATCAGCTTAACTTTCTTGGAAGGGAGCACGCCTAAACTCGCATTCGTTTGGGCCGCTGCTTTTTTGACGATGGCGATCGCGCGGATCAGCTCCGGCTGGAATGTCTCGCCGCCTATCTTAAAATTATGCCGGGACCGTTCTGTTTGGGCGCCGTAATATTTATCGGCCGGGACTTTGACAGGCCCCATACTGTCCGATTCGATTCTGAATTTCATAGAAATCTCCTTCTATTTTTCAACTTTTCTTATAGCCTTTAAAAACTTCAAGGATGTCCATCGGAATAGGAAATATTGTTGTCGTGTTGTTGTCTCCACCGATCTCAACAAGGGTCTGTAAGTACCTTAATTGAAGCGACATGGGAAAACGTTGCATCATCTCTGCCGCGGCACAGATCTTTTCAGCGGCCTGGAACTCACCTTCTGCCGCGATGACCTTGGCGCGCCGTTCCCTTTCAGCCTCGGCCTGCCTGGCCATGGCCCGGCGGAGATCTTCGCTGATATCCACGTGTTTTAATTCGACGTTGGTGACTTTAATGCCCCAGGGGTCTGTTTGGGCGTCAAGAATCGTTTGAAGTTTCTCATTGATCTGTTCCCGTTGGGCCAGCAGTTCGTCCAGCTCGACTTCCCCCAACACCCTTCTTAATGTTGTTTGGGCCATTTGGGAGGTGGCATATTCAAAATTCTGGACTTCAATAATGGCTTTGATCGGATCGAGCACCCTAAAATACGCCACGGCGTTGACCTTGGCTGAGACGTTATCTTTGGTAATGACGTCCTGCGGCGGAACGTCCAACGTGACAAGACGTAAACTAACCATCACCGCCTGTTCGATAGGCCATAAAACAAACGTAAATCCAGGTCCACGTGGCTTATCGATCACTCGGCCTAAACGAAAAACAACCAACCGCTCATATTCCCTGGGAAATTTAAGCCAGTTGTAAGCCAGCATAACAGCTATGGCCACCAAGAAAAATAAACTCGACATGTTATTCCTCCCGTTCATTTTTCCTCATTTCCTTTTAAAAAGGAAATGAACGAGGCTCGCCCGCCTACGGCGGGTCGGCCTTTACCAAAAGGCCGACTTTAAGCGTCAGGCCTTTGACTTCTAATACTTCAACAGGTTTACCTTTTTTAATAGGGGCATCGGATGTGGCATTCCATATTTCCCCATGAACAAAAATTTTGCCGGGATGCGATTTCTCAATATCGGTTTTAGTCACGCCGATTTCGCCGATCAATCCTTCCTGGCCGCTTTTGACTTTGGAGCGCTGTGATCTTAAAACGGCGCGCACCAGAAAAAGTGTAATAACAGCCGTTGAGGCTGAAAATGTTAGAATCGCCGAGATAGAAACGCGCATAATAGGGTCGACCGATTCAAACAGAAGCAACGAACCTAAAATAAGACAGACCAGTCCTCCGAATACCAACAAACCAAAAGTTGGCGTGTAGGCTTCGGCAACCAGCAAAATGATCCCCAAGCCCATCAAAGCCAAGCCGGCGTAATTGGTCGGCAAGGTTTGCATGCTGTAAAAGGCCAAAATGAGAAAAATGGCTCCCAAAACACCCGGTAGGCCAAAGCCCGGGTGAGTCATTTCGTATAAAAGGCCGTAAAATCCGAGGATCATCAGAAAATACGCGATGTTCGGGTTGGCTAAAATGTTAAAAAAAATCTGACGGGCATCCATTTTAAGGTATTCGCTGTTCGCCTCTTTTGTTTGCAGTGTCACCTCTTGCCCCTCAATCTTGACGATCCTCCCATCCAATTGCTCTAATAAATCCTTGTCATCCTGGGCGATGATCTCGATAACGCCTTTTTCCAGTGCTTCCTGGCCCGTAATGGATAAACTTTTCGTTACGCTTTCAATGGCCCATTCCTCGTTGCGCCCGCGCATCTCGGCAATCCCCCGGATAAAGGCAACCGTATCTTGAAGAATTTTGCTTTCCATGGGGTTTTCATCCGCAACAAGAGGTTCTTCGCTTTCAGAATTTTTTTTGCTTTCTCTTTTGACACCCTTGTCTTCCTTCAATTCCTCGATCAGTTTTCTTAGGTCTTCCCACTCGCTTGAACGCGAAGGCTTCTCTTGATCCAGCTGAACCGGATGCGCCGCGCCAATATTAGTCGATGGCGCCATGGCGGCGATGTGACTTGCGTAGGTAATGAAAACGCCCGCGGACCCGGCGTGAGCGCCGCTGGGGGCAACGTAAACAACAATCGGGACTTTAGCAGTTAGCATCTTTTTAACAATGAGCCTTGTCGATGTTAACAAACCGCCGGGCGTGTCTAGTTTGATGACAAGGCACTGCGCTTTGTCTTGAATGGCTTTTTCAATGGCTTGGGAAATATATTCCGCTGTGACAGGGTTAATCGTGTCTTCTTCAAGTTGAATAAATAAAACTTTGTTGGCGCTATCGGCAAAGCCCGGAATAATCGGACCGAAGCCACATAAGAAAACACTGCCAATAATAAAAAATTTAAGAAGTCTTTTGCACATAAGCCTTACGCGTAGTTTTGAAGATAATGGGTTAAAAGCCGTACCCCTGCCCCGGTGCCCCCGTGGTTAAAATACCAACGGTTGTCGCCATCGACAAACGCTGTCCCGGCGATGTCCAAATGGACCCAAGGCGTGTTTTCGGTGAATTGACGCAAGAACTCCGCGGCGGAAATCGTTCCGGCCGCGCCTTTCAAACCGATATTGCGGATGTCGGCGATTTTGGATTTGACGTGGTCTTTGAGCTCCGGAAAGATCGGCAGCCTCCACACGCGGTCATCCGTTGCGTTGGATGAATGGACAATGTCTCTCGAAAACGAATCGTCGTTCGTGCATAACCCCGTATATTCGTGGCCCAAGGCAACAACGCAGGCGCCAGTTAACGTGGCGATATCGATCAAACGTTTTGGTTTATAATTTCGCGCGGTATAGGAAATCGCATCAGCCAGCACCAACCGGCCTTCAGCGTCGGTATTCCCGATTTCAACGGTTTTGCCGGAATACCCCTTAAAAACATCGCCTGGCCGGTAAGATTTGGCATCAATGGCGTTTTCCGCGATGGCGCAAACGAAAAGAATATTCTTTTTTATCTTCAGATCAAGCGCAGCTTTGAGCGTGCCGATGACGGCGGCGGTGCCGCTCATATCGATCCTCATTGTTTCGATGCTACCCGTTGGCTTTAAATTAAGCCCTCCGGTATCATACGTCATTCCCTTGCCGATCAACGCCGTATAAGGGGCCTTTGTCCCCGCACCGGCATATTTGACAATCACCAGCCGCGGTTCGTTTTCGCTGCCCCGATTGACAGCCAGATGAAGCCCAAGCCCTTTGGCCTTCATTTCCTTCTCTTTTAAAATTTCAAGGGAGATATTTTTCTTGCCCCTGACAAGGCCTTTGATGGTAGCTTCTAAAAAGGCGGAATTAGCAATGCCGGCGTTTTCATTGATCAGATTCCTGGCAAAATTGGTGGCTTCACAAATGACCGCTGTTTCATCGCAGATCTTTTTCTGATCGGTAACAAGAATGACCTTCTTTTTATTCGCTTTTGCCTCCGATTTATATTTGTTCCAGACATAACCGCCCAACAGCACCCCTTCCACGACCGCCCTTAATGTCGCTTCATCCTGGTTATACGCAATAAGCTCGCAAGCGTCGATCTTTTTAAGATAGGAAGACCCGAGGGCGTTTTTGACGGCGATGCGGACGTTGGTCAGTGTTTGGTTTTTTTTCCCGATACCGACAAGCAATATCAACTTCTTTTTGATAAAAAGGGGAAACAGCTGCTCGAACTCGGCTGAAAATTGCTTGGATTGAATCAAAGGCGCCAACTCTTGCTTAAGCAATAGCCCCTTCCCCTTAATCTGCTCCTCGGTCGCCAGCAATATAGTGGCTGGTTGGTCGAATTGCGCTTTGGCACGGTAACTGATCACCTTAAACCCCTTTCGATGGAAATTTTAAGTTTGACGTTGGCTCACAGGGATATAACTTCGTTCTCTGGCCCCTGTGTAAATTTGCCGGGGGCGGCCAATCTTCGTTTTTTCGTTCTCCCGCATTTCTTTCCAGTGGGCGATCCATCCCGGCATGCGCCCGATAGCGAACATGACAGGAAACATGACGGTCGGGATGCCGATGGCCTTGTAAATCAAGCCGCTGTAAAAATCCACGTTCGGGTATAATTTGCGCTGGATGAAATATTCGTCTTTAAGCGCGACCTCTTCCAATTTTAAGGCGATGTCCAGCAAAGGATCGTGAATCCCCATTTTTTTGAACAGATCATCGCAGCGTTTTTTGATGATCTTGGCGCGCGGGTCGTAATTTTTATAAACGCGGTGGCCGAAGCCCATCAAACGGAAACTTTCTTTCGGGTCTTTGGCCCGCTCGACGAATTTTTTGACATTGCCCCCGGCTTTTTGGATCTCCTCCAGCATCTCAACGACTTCCTGGTTCGCCCCGCCGTGCAAAGGCCCCCACAGCGCGCAAATGCCGCCGGAAACGGAAGCGAACAAGTTGGCCCATGAGCTTCCGATCATGCGCACCGTTGAGGTGCTGCAGTTCTGTTCATGGTCGGCGTGAAGGATCAAAAGCGTCTGCAGCGCCTCGACAGCCTCTTTTTCGATCTTATATTCTTTTTTGCGGGTGGAGAACATCATGTGCAGAAAGTTGTGGACATACCTTAAGTCTTCCCTTGGCTCAACGAACTCTTCACCGGTCAAATTTTTATACGTATAGGCGGCGATCGTCCTGACCTTTGATAACAATTGCGCTGCCGTATCCTTCATGTCCTCTTCATTTAATTCCGACTTTAAAAGCTCGGGGTAATAGCCTGACAACGAACAGACCATGGCCGAAAGAAGGCCCATCGGGTGCCCCCGCTTGGGATAACCGGCAAAGAACCTTAACATGTCGGGATGAAGCGAGGCTTGTTGCGTAAAAGCCGCGACAAAATCTTCCAATTGCTTCTCGTTGGGCAGCTCGCCGTAAATCAACAGATAGGACGTTTGAACGAAGGTTGATTTCTCGGCCAGTTCTTCGATAGGAATGCCCCGGTAACGTAAAATACCCTTTTCCCCGTCAAGATAAGTGATGGCGCTGGTGCATGAACCGGTATTGCCATAACCGTTATCAAGAGTTATGTACCCGGTCTGCGAACGCAGTGCCGATATGTCAAAAGCCTTCTCATTTTCCGTTCCCGTAATGACAGGGAACTCATACGTTTTCCCCTCGATTGTGATCTTGACTTTTTCTTCCATTAAACTTTCTCCCTTATTAAAGATTGGCATTTAAAAACGTTTGTATTATATACAGAAAAAAATGATAATTCAAGGTTCATAAATCACAAATCTTATTCAATTTCAATAGGTTATACCAACTAGGAACCCATTTTCTCCCGGTTGGACTTTTTGGAAAGTGCCCTGCCGATAATCGTATCCGGCTGCAGTTTCTTAGATTTTTTTTCCATTATTTTTTCAAAATAAACAACGGCTGGCTTTTTTACCTCCTTTATTTGCGGCTTCTCCTCTTCATTGGCGTGTTCTATGGCGGGCTGGGCTTCCTGCTGCGCTGTCGGCATTTTATTTTCTTCCAGCATTTTCTTGGCCTCTTCCACCAGCCTTACCGTCAATTTATTTTCCGTTCCCGTTGCTTGAAAGGACTTAATTTCTTGCTTTGGAGCAATAACCGGCCTTTCTTTCTTTAATGGAAACAATAAAACCGTAACTATGAAGCAAAATGAAATGAGTGCGCCCCAGACAACGGGTGAATAAATGGACGCTAACCTATGCCATGAAACGCTGGCGGGAACTTCAACCGCCACGATCCAGTTCAAATCAGTCAAATAGACATAACGGATCGCCTTCTGAAGAGATAAAAACTGCCAGACCCTTTTATTCGGAAAATAAAGCCAGCCTTCTTTGTTTTGAATCATTTCGCTGATCAAAGGGATCTTCAACTGTTCCCAAACAGCTTTTTCTCCTTCGGGCCGCTGGGCGCTTTCGAACAGCAGCCGCCCATCGCGCTGATGAACAATAAATATGAAGTGCTCTCCTGTAAAAGCCAAAATTGAATTTATATTGGCGGTTTTGATCTGGTTGGCAACCAACCGTGCCGTGCGGTCCAGCTCCTGTATTTTCTTGTCGATATTTCTTTTGAGGATAATATGGGTTGTCAGAAGAGATACTGAAGATATGAAAGCTGTCAGACACAGGCACCTTACCACGATTTGCGCAACGGGATGATTCATTTTCATCTGCTGTTCTCCCGCTTGACCTGATCAGCGACCGATTGTTCCAGTTTATTAAGTTCAATACCCAGAACACCTTCCATCGCTTTCAAGCCAGCCGCGTCGTCTTGTTCCTTTTTTGTGACCTGGTCGATTTGTGCGCTAAAGGCGGCGATTTCTTCCTCATATTTTACTTTTATTTGGCTAAGTTGATTTTCCAAATCATCCCTTTGCGTTTGCAGCGCTTGTACCTGTTCCTGCAGATCCGTCCGTTGCCGGAGGCTTGCATCGGCCTTTTGACGAAATTCGTCAACTTGGTTACGCAACTCCTTATTAGCAGCTGCCAGTTGCTCATTGTCTTCCTGCAGCTTTTTTTGTTCCGGCAAAATCTTTGTGATATCCGCTTCACTCTTTTTGAGCGCTTGCGAAAGTTTTTCGATGTTATCTTTATATTCCCTGCTTAAAGCGGCTATCTGTTGCGGGATAGCCCCTTCGCGCTCAAGATAGGCGTTCTTGACGAAGATAAGCTCATCCTGAATTTCTTTATTTTTATCCGCCAGTTGACGGATGCGTTTGTTGAGAAAAATGTTTTCCTCTTCCAATTTGATCAGGCGGTTATCTTTCAACGGTATTTCTTTTTGCGCCTTGGGCTGTATCGGCTCTGCGGAAATTGCTGTTTGCGCCTTTTTCTCCTGCAACCCGGCCAGCTCTTTCTTGATTCGCAAAAATTCCTGGCTTAGGCCCGCACGCTTGGTATTAACTTCCTGAATTTCATGCTCTTTTTCTTTCAAGGCTTTTTTAATTTCCCGTAGCTGTCCTTTAAGTTCGACCGCTTCGTTTGAACCGGTCTCAGAAACATTTTGCATCATTTGTTTCTGCAAATCTTGAATGGTGCTGGTTAAGCGAATGATGTTCCTGGTCAACTCGTCATTGGATGTATTTAGTATGCCCAGCTGTTCGGTCAGCCGGTATTTTTCTTCCTTTAAAGTCTCGAGGATCGAGCTTTTCATTTCCAAATTATGTTGCAATTCTTTGACAAGCTTTTCCAAAAGGTCAATTTTTACCTGATACTCGGTCGTCTTTGGCGGCTTAGCGGCCAAGCACGGCGATGGATCGGCAAAAACAGATACCATGAGAATAAAAAAATAAAACTTTTTGACGGCTCCCGATGTCATCTTTCAAACCCTTCATCCCGTGCTTCAACCGGATCAATATATTTTTGATTGATGTGCTTGATTTTGGGAAGGACTCTGAAGAAACACTCGACCAATTTTGGATTGAACTGTATGTCGCTAAACTTTTGTATCGCCTTGAGCGTTTCATCCATAGTCCAGGCCTCTTTATACGGCCTCTTTGTCGTGAGCGCATCAAAGACATCGCTTAACCCGCAGATCTGGCCAACGATGGGGATCTCATCGCCCTTGAGCCCGTAAGGATAACCGCTGCCGTCCCAGCGTTCATGGTGCGTCAGGGCGATCGTTTTGGCCATGATAAGGAACCTCGAATTGCTTCCGGACAAAAGCTCCGCACCAATAGTCGTATGCGTTTTCATGATCTCCCATTCTTGCGGTGTTAACTTTCCCGGTTTGCGTAGAATCGCATCGGGAATGCCTATCTTTCCGATATCGTGAAGAGGCGCCGCCGTTAAAATAAGCTCGCACTGTTCCATGTTCAGTCCGTATTCCGCTGACAAACAAGCCGCGTAATTGCTCATGCGGATGACGTGCAACCCTGTTTCGGAATCGCGGTATTCCACCGCGCGGGCGAGGCGTTGAATAACATCCAACTGCGTTTCATACAGCTCCTGGGTGCGTACCTTGACCTTGTCTTCCAATATTTTGTTTTGGTGGCGCACTTCGGTATGGAGCATGCGCACCTCAATGAGATTATGAATCCGCACCAATACCTCAACACGGTTATACGGTTTATTTAAAAAATCCTTGGCCCCGGATTCCAGCGCTTTATGACGAATGGCCTGATCAGGGGTGTCCGAAATAATAGCCACGGGCAAATAACTGCTCCCTTCAATGGCTTTAAGCTGGCCCATGATCTCGAATCCGTTCAAATGCGGCATATCAATGTCGAGAAAAACCAAATCCGGCTTGATCTGGCTGTAAAGGTCAATGGCCCGTACGGGGTTATGCGTAAAGGTGATGTTACGATACCCGGCCCGCTGAAGGATCTCCATCAGCAGGCTGACAGCCCCTTGTTTTTCATCGATAATGAGTATTTTGGCATTAAGGATCTGTTCTTCGGTCACCATATCCTAAAGCTTCCACTTTTTCAATTCGTTCAAAAATACATAATCGGTTGAATCCACGTGTATAGGTGTCACCGTGACATAATTGTGCCTTAAGGCGATCGTGTCGCTGCCATCATAATTTCTGCCAAAGGCCGGCTTGCCACTAAGCCAATAATAAACATTCTCCTGAGGATCGTTCCTTTTATGAAATCGGGCATGGATGGGCTCAAGCCCTTGCTTGGTCATTTTAACGCCTTTAATGGTGCGGGAGGGTTTGTTAGGAACATTGACGTTCAAAAACGTACCCTTGGGGATCTTATTTTTTTTCATTTGGCGGGCTATTTTGGCGGCACATTTGGCGGCAAAAGTGTAGTTAGGATCAACGAAGGCGGCTAAAGACACGGCCATGGAAGGAATACCCAGAAGCGCCCCTTCCCTGGCACCAGCGACCGTCCCGGAATAAAACACACTGCAACCGTCATTATCGCCTAAATTGATCCCGGAAACAACGATATCCGGTTTTTGCTTTAACAAAACGCTCACGGCGAATTTAACGCAGTCAGCGGGCGTTCCGCTAATGGCATAACCGAACAATTTACCGTCGCGATGAATTTTTTTGGCCCAAACCGGGTAACTTAGCGTGATCCCGTGGCCGACCGAACTTTTTTGCGTGTCCGGGGCCACCACCAAGCAGTCGGCAAATTTGGAGAGTTCGCGGTATAAAACGCTGAGGCCATCCGCGTAAATACCGTCATCGTTTGTCAGCAGTATTTTCATACTTTAAGGCAGGGTTAGTCGAGTGAAAAATAAGATAAAATACCTTATCACAAAAGTTAAAATTGGGCAACTACATTACTATACATACTAAAAATAATATTACTTAAGTTTCGGAAAGGCCACGATGCTTTTTAACTTGAGCTCAATGCGCATCTTAGTACCGATGGGCCAATTGATATGGGAAGGTTGGTTGGAAAGAAGCGTTTGCCCGGAAGGTAAACGAATCGAATAAAGCTGGTTGGAACCTAAAAACTGCCTTTTCATCACGGTGCCGATCCCCGCATCGTACGGATAGGCCTGCACGTCATCGGGGCGGATCATGACCTCAAGTTTCTTGAAACTTTCAAGGCACGGCAAATAATCGATGGTGCCTACCTCCGTCAGGATCGTTTTCCCCTTCATTTCTCCATTGATGAATACCGCGTGCCCAACAAAATCGGCGACAAATCGCGTCCGGGGGTTGTTGTAAAGGTTCCACGGCGTGTCAACTTGTTCAACTTTACCGTCATTTAAAACCATGATCCGGTCCGCCAGATCCAAAGCCTCGGTCTGGTCATGCGTGACCCAAACAGCCGTTGTCTTCGTCTGCTTAAGAACGCTTTTTAATTCCTGCGCCAGGCTCATCCGTAAATCGGCGTCAATATTGCTTAAGGGCTCATCCAATAAAATAATTTGCGGTTTCGGGGCGAGTGTTCTGGCCAGCGCTACACGCTGCTGCTGCCCGCCGGATAATTCATGCGGATAACGATTCAAATATTCATTAAGCCCCAAAAGGCTTTCCAGTTCATAAAGGCGCCGCTCCCGGTCGTCTCTTTGCCAATTCCTTATCCCAAATACAATGTTCTGGCGAACCGTTAAGTGCGGAAAAAGGGCATGCTCCTGGAACATCATCCCCACTTTTCTTTTTTCCGGAACAACATTGAGCGTTTCATCAAAAACAATCCTGTCGGCGATGGTGATAGCCCCTGTTTTAGGCGTGGCTAGCCCGGTCAAAACGCGAAGAAGGGTTGTCTTGCCGCAACCGCTGGGCCCAAGAATGCCCAACAATTCCCTTTCATAAATTTCCAACGAAAATGGGCCCAAATGCCAATGCCGCCCCTCCTCGTTGCCTGATTTATAGCAATACCTGACATCCTTGCAGCGCACAAGGACCTTTTCTTTCACCGTTTTTCTTAAATTAATTTGATAATTAATATTCGTCGTTTCCATATCAGTTCGACTCCGGCGACGGCGTGTATTTACCCTGACTTTTTATGATAACAAAGATAAGCGGCAAGCTTAAAATGACCACCAATAAAGCCGGGGCAGCGGCTTGTTCATAAAATCCTTCGCTGGCGGCGTTCCATATCTTGACCGTTAACGGGTCAAACCCGGCCGGGCGCAATAATAACGATGCGGGCAATTCTCTCATTGAGCTTAAAAACACCAGGATCCACGCCGTCATCAAGGCCGGCGTAAAAAGCGGGCGCGTGACAAGCCAAAATGACCTGATCGGTGAAAACCCCAAAAGCCGTGCGCTTTCCTCAAATTTCGGGGACACTTGCCGTAAACCGGCCTGGGAAGTTTGCAGGGCCTGCGCGAAAAAATGTACGAGAAACGCCAAAAAAAGAGCAAAGACACTGAAATTAAGCGCCGGTACGGTCCGACTGAAAATAAGCGACAAGCCTAAAGCGATAAGGACTCCGGGCAACGCTATTCCTGACTGCGATAAAAAGAAATACACTCTTCCAACCAGACTCTCAGGCCGGCGCACACTTGCGTAGGCTAATGGTAACGCCAGAACAACCGCTGCCGTTGCGGCCAACGATGAAATGAAAATGCTGTTGAAGCCGGAATGCGCCAGCTCTGTCCATGACATGGCCCAAATACGGTGTAATGCGCTTAAATGTAATGATTGCATAAACCAAAAAATAAGGATGCCGATGGGCAGCAACAGACCAAAAACCAACACGCCTGCGACAAAAAACAACGAAGGGATCTTTAGCCAGCCTAGCCGGTGTAAAACAATGCCTTTGGTTCGCATGTGGACGGAGGCGTAATATTTCTTCTTTGTCAGCATTCCCTGCGCGAGGACCAACAGAACCGTGACAGCAATCAACACCATGCTCAGTGCCGCGGCCGTCGAATAATTGTAGCGTCCGCTTATCTGTTCATAGATTGCGTTGACAAAAGTGGGGTACCTTAACATGCTGACAACACCGTAATCGGAAAGCACATACATGGTCACTAAAATGGCTCCGGCGCTAAAGGCAGGCAATAACATCGGCAGGATTAGGCCACAAAACCTTGCCCAACGGCTGACGCCCAAACAGCGGGCAGCCTCTGTCAAATGCGGATCAAGCTGATGTAATGATGAACTAACGATCGTGTAAACGTATGGATAGGTACCGAAGGTTAAAACGAATACCGTCCCCCAAAACCCATAAATCGCCGGTAAAGTGATTTCCCATCCCAAAGCGTAAAAAAATTTTTCTCCAAGCCCGTTAATGCCAAAAAAATTGACATAACAAATGGCGATAATATAGCAAGGCGTGATCAAAGGCGTGACCAAAAGCGGCTTGAGCCATCGGCGCAGCGGCAGATCCGTACGCTCAACAAGATACGCCAGGATACCACCCAGGACCAACGTGGTACAGGTGACGATCGCAACAAGCAGGAACGAACTGGTAAATAACGCCGGGATGCGTGTTGCCCATAATCTTTGCCATAACTGCCCATCAACGCCCATGGCAAAACTAAAGACGCACAATATCGGCACCGTCATCACGACGACCGTTAAAAAGCTTGGTAGCGCCCTTATAATATCCAGCCCTTTTTTGATCAATGCCAGTCCACCTCATCGAGCATATCGGTTGTCGATTCCAGTAATTCACCGAATCTGTCCAGATTGACCTCCATGACATGAAGACAATCCAAAGCAGAAGCTTGGGAACAATTGAGCGATTCAAGGACCTGCGGGTGCGTATTGACACCGCTAACAAGAGGATATTCAAAATTAGATTCGGCAAAAAGTTGTTGCGCTTGCGGCGAGGCTAAAAAGTCGATAAACTGCTGCGCTTGTTTTAAATGTTTGGCGCCTTTGATAATGGCGGCACCGGAGACATTGACGATCTCTCCCCTGTCATTGGGCCCCTGATCAAGATAAACAATACCGACATTGGTCACGGCCGGGTCGGTTTCTTCACGCTGCAAATGATAATAGTAGTGATTGATGAGCCCCAATGGGTATTCCCCGCGGCCGACGGCTTTGCGGACATCCGTGTGGCTGTCGGATAGCAAATGGATCTCATTGGCTTTTAATTTCTTCAGAAAATTTCTTACATACGTATCATCGAAATAAATACGTAAGGCGCTGACCCAGGCGATAAATGATTCGTTACTGGCATTAACGGCCGCGATCTTTCCCTTATATTGTTCGCGGGTCAGATCTTCCAAAGTTTTCGGCACATCCTCAAGCGCGATAAGACCCTTATTGTAAATAACCGCGCGGGAACGGCCGCACACGCCGATCCAGGTCCCGTCACCGGCTTTAAATCTTTCGGGGATCTTGGCTGTGGCGTCCGATACGTAGGGCTCAAAAACGCCTTTTAACCTTAAATACTCCAACGATCCGGATTCCTTAGCGATAAAAATGTCGGCGCTTGGGTTGGAGGCTTCTTGAATGATCTGTTGGCCCAAAGCCGCCGAGTCACCTGCTTTAAGAACGACATCAATACCGGTCTTTTCTTTAAAAAGGTCAAGCACCGGTTTTATAAGGGCTTCTTTGCGGCCTGAAAAAACAACCACCTCCTGGGCAACGGCCAAATCATTGAAACTGAAAATAATCCCTAAACAGACCAAGCCGCCTCTTAAAAAAGTCGAAAAATTGTTGAGTTTCATTACCCATCCATTTCTTAGTAATTAAGTCATTTAATAACTTATTTAAGCTTTCTGGATAATAACACCGGTGGGGTTTATTGTCAAATAATTTTTAAAACTACGTTTTCTGATGACGTATTTTAAACGGTTAGATATTGAATTCTGGATCTAGGAAAGCATTTTGATTGATGAGCTGTAAGATGTTGCGGACGGCTTCTTGCTTGTCTGGGGATTGATCGATTTGAAGATTGATCTGGTTCGGGGGAATCGCGCTTTCTCCAAAATTAACGACCAGCGTCTGGTTGGGGCGATTAAGGGTTTTGATCATATTTAAGTCGTATTCATCCATGTCAGACACGCTCGTGATCAAGATTAGCCCGGCATCGGTCATGACGTGGGCCAGTTCACCTATTTGACGGATATGTTGGACCTTGCCCAATGTCCGGTCATTGGTTTTTTCAGCTGAGGATAACACATCGTTTGAAATCCCCAAAAAATAAGCGAACTTTCCTTGGCTATATAACTCCTCTTCCACTCTCTTGGCGATCTCTTTTTTACCGGTATCCATCTCTCCCGTGATGATCAATAACAGCGGCTTTTGGTTAAGCCGCTGCGAGCGCTTGGAAGCCGTGATATCGCTTCTGACCCAGCTTTGTTCCCTATCTTTGATATACTGGCCTAAAGAAGACCCTTCCTCAAATATCGGGGCTAAAATGATCCCGCCCCCAACGATCTCATAATTATCCACCAGCACAAACCGTCCCGTTTCCGAGATCTGGCTGACTTCATCAAAAGCGATCGGCTTGAGCGTTTCTAAAACGCACTCGGCCACATCATGGCGGTCCACCTGCGGCTTATTGGCGATGGAGGATAGTTCGGAGGCGTCTAAAACTCCCAAAATCTCTTTTAATACGACCGGCACTTGCTGGGTGGCCAATTTTAATTTGTAGTTCTTGCCTTTGACAAAGGGTTGTTTGCCCATCCAAAAAATATTGGCCTTGATCTTGGTGCTGACATACGGAAGCGTCTGTTTACGATGGACCATAACCTCACCGGGCTTAATAAAAATCTGGGTGTCGAGCGTAAAACCGGTGTTTTGGCCGGCAAAGGCCTCCTCTGTTTTCGGTCGATTAAAACCCTCAACGGTTTTAATACGGGAAGTCTTGCCCGAAGGCAAAAAGATCACTTCATCTCCCGTATGGATCGTTCCGGACTCGACCCTCCCGGCAAAAATCCTTCGATCATCTCCCTGCTCGGTGAATTTATAGATATCCTGGATGGGAAACCTGAAAGGCTGCTCGTATTTGGGCGCTTCTTTCTCGAATTGGTCAAGCGCTTCCAGAACGGTTTCTTCTTTGTACCAAAGCATATGTTTTGATCTTTGGGCTACGTTATCCCCTTCCCGGGCGCTCATCGGGATAAAAAAACGCGGCTGCAAATTTATCTCATTAAGGAATTCGTTGTATTCTTCTTTTATTTTATCGAATATTTTCTGATCGTATTTAACAAGGTCCATTTTATTGACGCACACCGTCAAATTTTTGATGCCCAAAAACGACATCATGTAGCCGTGCCTTTTGGAATTTTCCTTAATACCTTCGTTAGCATCGATAACCAATATGGCCGCCTCGGCCCGCGCGGCACCGGTGACCATGTTCTTTAAGAATTCGATATGCCCGGGCGCATCGATGATGATATAGTCGCGTTTTTTGGATTTGAAAAACGCCCGTGCCGTATCAATAGTGATCCCTTGGGATTGCTCATCTTTTAAAGCATCCAGTAAAAAAGCATACTCAAAAGGTTTGGCACTCCGGCGGCAATTTTCTTGAACAGCTTCAAGCTTGCCCTTGGGTAAAGAGCCTGTATCGGCAAGTAATCGCCCAATGAGTGTGCTTTTGCCGTGATCCACATGACCAACGATGACAACGTTCATTTGTTCTTTTTCGATTGTTTTCATAATGAAAATGTAGGGGCGACCCGGCGGGTCGCCCCTACGTTACATATACCCTTCCAGGCGCAGCGTCTCCAACCCGCCGCCGTCTTCCTTATCCTGGGCACGGCCGGAACGCTCCGCGATGTTGGCAAATTTTCCGGCCCTTAATTCTTCCACAATGTCATGCACGGTTTTCGCTGTTGATTCAACCGGTGTTGTACACGGATAGCAACCCAACGAACGATACCGTTTACTATCCCCTTGGTCGAAGTATAATTTGGTGATGGGGATATTCTCACGCTCGATATATTCCCAAATGTTAAGTTCGGTCCAATCCAATAACGGATGGATCCTTAAATGGGTCCCGGGCGCAAAATCCGTCTTGAACTGGTTCCATAATTCCGGCGGCTGGTCGCCCACATCCCAATCGCTGTTGCGGTCCCGCGGGGAAAAATACCGCTCCTTGGAACGGCTTCCCTCTTCGTCCGCGCGCGCGCCAACGATGACACCGGTGTAAGGTTCCTTATTTTTATCTTCTTCATACTTTCCAGTCTCATGATTGAGCCTATATCTTGGCCAATCACCGGCAAGGGTATGCTTTAATGCTTCCGTCTTTAAAGCCTTGCAGCAATCCATGCGGGTAATGGCGCCGTCTGGGAACGTCCGCTTAGATTGTAAGGCAGCTTTGTTTTGACCGACGATCATATTTAGCTTCATTTCTTTGGCTAACTTATCCCGATACGCGATCATTTCCGGAATTTTATAGCTTGTATCGATGTGGACCAGCGGAAACGGTACGTGACCAAAGAAGGCTTTACGGGCCAACCACAAAAGGACTGTGCTGTCTTTGCCGATGGACCAAAGCATGACCAGGCTTTTGAATTGCCGGTAAGCTTCCCTTAATATAAAGACGCTCTGGGATTCCAGGCTGTCGAGTTTTGTCATTTGTTTGTTCATATCTAAATTGACATGATTGTTAATGGTTAATGGTTAATAGTAAATAGTTAATTGTGTCTTTTTTGAATACACCGCCTATTTACTATTGACTATTAACAATTCATTCCTTTTTTCTCTTTGGATTATTATGCAACCCGCACTCTTTCTGTTCGGGTTCCTCCCACCACCACCGCCCGGCGCGGATGTCTTCACCGGGTTTAACGGCGCGTGTACACGGGGCGCAACCGATACTGATAAATCCTTTGGCGTGCAAAGGATTACTGTCAACTTTGTTCTTTTTTATATACTCTTTGACCTGCTCCAGATTCCAATCGACCAACGGGTTGACTTTAATCTTTTTATTCGCTTCGTCCCATTCGAAAGCTTTCGCATCGGCGCGAGTAACGGACTGCGCGCGGCGCAAGCCCGTTATCCAGGCATCGACATCTTTTAATGCACGCTGTAGCGGCTCAACCTTACGGATGCCGCAGCAGAGTTTGCGGTTCTCAATGCTTTCATAAAACAAATTGATGCCTTTGATACGCACCATATCTTCAACTCTTTTGGCATCGGGAAAATATACTTTGAACGTAACCTTGTTATATTTTTTCTGCGTTTTGGCTAAAAGATCATACGTTTCCTGGTGCAAGCGCCCCGTATCAAGGGTAAAGATCTCGATCTGCGGCGCGATTTTGGCGATCATATCCGTGATCACCTGGTCCTCTTCGCCAAGGCTTGTGGCAAAAGTGATCCGTTGGCCAAAGGCTTCATAAGCAAGCTGAATAATCTCTCCAGCCGATTTACCTTTGGATTTTTCCAATAAATTTTTTATTTGTTTTTCCGGTTTCATTTTATGCCTGAAAGTATTGTTCCATTGAAAAATATCGCTCGCCCGTATCCGGCAGGATCACAACAACCCGCTGTCCTGTTTTCAAACTCCCGGCAACCTTTAATGCCGCGATCAAGGCCGCACCGCCTGAAATGCCCACGCTTAAACCCTCCTCTTTTCCTAAACGCCGTGTCATTTCAAAAGCTTCTTTATCATTGACAGAAATCACTTCATCTATAATTTTACGGTCGAGAATTTGCGGCACAAACCCCGCGCCGATCCCCTGAATATTGTGTCGTCCCGCTGTTTTCCCGGAAAGGACGGCACTTGCAGTCGGTTCCACGGCTATAATTTTAATGTGGGGGATTTCTTTTTTCAAAACTCTGCCAACTCCCGTTATTGTACCACCCGTACCTACTCCCGCTACAAATACGTCAAGTTTTCCTTCGCAGGCTTCCAGGATTTCAATAGCCGTCGTATCTTCATGCGCCTGCGGATTAGCTTCATTCTCAAATTGACGCGGCACAAAACTGTTTGGGGTCTTCTTATGCAACTCCTCGCATTTTTTTATAGCCCCCTGAATGCCATCTTTAGCCGGTGTCAAGACCACCTCTGCCCCGTAAAGGCGCAACAAATAAATACGCTCCAAACTCATGGCCTCCGGCATGGTCAGGACGCAGCGGTAACCTTTGACCGCGCAGATCATGGCCAGGCCGATCCCCGTGTTGCCGCTGGTCGGCTCAATGATCGTCGCGCCTTTTTTGAGCGTCCCGGCCTTCTCGGCATTCTCGATCATCGATAAGCATGGCCGGTCTTTAACGCTGCCTCCCGGGTTAAATGATTCCAATTTTGCCAGGATCTCAACGTTTTTATTGGCCCCCGTGATCTTATGAAGACGGACTAGCGGCGTATTACCGATAAGCTCCGTCACATCGTTAACTATTCTTGATTGATATGCCATTTTATCCTCGCTATTTAGTTAAAAAAATCAACGATAGAACATAACTGACGCCCAGCGTGATCACCGGATTAACGACCCAATTAAAGAATGTTTTTCTGGTAACGGGCTTCTCCATCGTTACCTGTGCTCCGTCTTTGATCGTGCCGATCGCAAAAATGGCGACCGTATAGACAATGACCGTTGGCAGCGGAATCCCGAGTTTCGATGCAATAATCGTGATCGTGCCGCTGACCACATTGATAACAGTGGCCGTCAACAGCCCCAGAGGAACTATTTTCTCGCTGGCCATTTTTAAAGGGCCGGTAAATGCAAACGCCCCAAGCCCGAACAATAACCCCATGATCCACAAACCAGGATTAACATCAAGAAGGCCCGCTGCGGCCAAAGGCCCAACGGCATTGGCCACATTGTTCGTCCCTTGGGCAAAAGCTTTATAGCAGCTTGTCAAGATAACGAATACTTTCAAACATTCCTGGTTATTGACCAGCCGTTCATAGATCCAAAAATTACTGGCGCGCGGTGGATAAACGATTCTAGTCGCCGCATAAATCAGGATAAAGCTAACAATGACCGATAGCACCCAGCAAACGACCAGATAATTGATCTTATCAACATTGACATTCCCATGAAATAAACCCACTCCGCAAATAGCCGCAATGGTTGAAAGTGATGTTGATTGCGGAATATGCATCATATTGGCGATAAATAAACTTAAAGTCGCTGCGGTCAATATGATCAACGCTGCTTTTGTCGTAATCAACTCTGCGGAAATAATCCCTTTACTCAATGTGTTAGCGACCGCCTCCCCAAAGATCACGCCGCCGACAATAGCAAAAACAAGAAAAAGTGCGCCGGATTTTTTCTGGCCGAGCGCCTGGCTACCGCAAGCGGTCGAAAAAGACCCGGCAAAGCTCGGCGCCCCCATGTTCAACGCAAAAAACGCCGCTACCAATAAAATAATGATTTCCATTAAATAGTGAACATCGCAACCTTGTTGAGGTTGCGCTCCCGCCTGATGATCTCATCAAAAGTGATCTTGTCCATGATCCGCCACGTTTCTTCGGCAATCTCTTGCCATATATAAGAGAAGATATCGGATGTTTTCTTCTTTTGGCTTCCCTGACCCACCCCATCAAAACTTTGGATAACTTCTCTTAACGTAATTTCCTGAGGCGGCCTTGCTAAAATATATCCCCCCTTTTGCCCCCTAATGCTTTCTACCAATCCCAGTTGCTTCAAACTGATCAAGATCTGGGTCAAATACTTAACCGGGATTTTCTGATGAACGGCTATAACGCCTATCTGCAACGGCACCTGATTGGGCCAATGCAGCGCCAACTCCATTAATGCCCGGCACGCGTAATCTGTTTTAGCTGATATTTTCATGGTTCGACGCGCTCCGCTTGTCCTTCGACAAGCTCAGGATCCCTCGAAGGATCCCGAGTAAGTTCGAGGGACTCACCACTGGATCAGCGCGTTGAACCACCCCGAGCGAAGTCGCCGAAGGCGACGAAGTCGAGGGGTTACCACAAAAAACTTAAAAATCCACGCGAATCCAGTAATCTTTACTAACTTAATTAAGTTACTTATGTTTTAAGCTATTTAAAATTTACAACATTTCTTCTCTTTTGTCAAGGATTAATTATAAGGTATCTTCGAGATGTTTAACTAATTTAGCTGTTCCGGACGGCATGGGGTAGCGAAAGAACTCTCCCTTTCCTACCCATTTTTTATTTCGGTCTTCAAAAAGGACAGCTTCTGTATTGCAGAGATAAGCGTATAAATTGACCTTGTACTTGGTGTAAAAATGCTTGATGCGGGTTAAAAATGCTGCATCTTTAACAGTGATGCCCAATTCTTCTTTTAATTCGCGCTTAAGGGCTTGCCGATGGGTTTCTCCCTTTTTAACTTTACCGCCTGGAAATTCCCATAAACCGGCCAGAAGGCCTTTGGGCGGCCTTTTTTGGATAAAAAATTTGTCGCTTCGTTCCATGATGCCCACGGCCACATCGATTTCGTGTGTCAATTTTTCTTTTCTTTGCGGGATCAATTCCTGGATGCCCCGTTTAAAAGCTTTGCAACGATCTTTGATTGGGCACATCGAACATAGCGGCTCTTTATTCTTGCAAACAAGCGCGCCAAGTTCCATCAAGGCCTGATTAAAGGTCCTCAAATTTCTCTTGGGCATTATTTTGTCCAAATAGGCATAAACGTCCTTGTCTACCTGAGCCGTTGCTTGCTTTTTAATCGCCAACAGTCTCATCACCACGCGCCTTATGTTAGCATCAACGATCGGATATCTTTTATCAAAGGCAATGCTTAAAACCGCCCCCGCCGTGTACGGGCCGAACCCGGGAATTGTCCTTAATGTTTCGTAATCATCCGGGATTCTTGCACTGTATTTTTCAACAATCAACTTGGCGGCTTTGTGGATGTTCCTGGCGCGCTGATAATAGCCCAGACCCTGCCAGGATTTAAGTATTCTCTCTAAAGAAGCGCCGGCAACGTGTTTAACGGTGAGGTAATCTTGGGTCCATTTTTTATAATAAGGGATGACGGTTGGTACGGTCGTTTGCTGCAGCATCACCTCCGAAATCCAAATTTTGTAGGGATCCCGCGTGCGCCGCCAAGGAAGGTCTCTGGCACCTTTAACGTACCAAGCGTTTAACGCCGGTGCTAACTGTTTGGCATCGCTCGTCATGCGGATTGGATGCTATCAACAAACAAATCAACAATGCCTTTATGCTGACCTATAGGCTTGGAGATTTTTATTTTTACGGAAGGGAATTTTTCCCGGGTTTTGCGGATAATGGCAGGGACATTCTGATCAACGTGCCTTCCGGCATTCAGAAAATTAAGCATGATTAAAATGTCCGTCGCCCCTTTGTCGATGCAACGTCCGATGCCTGTGGAAATATCCGGCGATTCCAGTTCCAGAAAAGCGTATTCGATGATGGTAATTGAGCTTCTTTTTTTTATTTTTCGAATAAGCGCCGCAACTTCTTCTTTGGTTTTTGATGAGCGGCTTCCATGGGAAATAACAAGGGCGGCTTTCATTTTAAGCGTACCGTTTTAACGGGTGACGGTGAGACGCGGATATGTGCCGTTACTCCGTATTCAAAAGGAAAACGGATATGGGCCCCATCGGCGTAAACCACCCCTTTTCTCATCAGGGAAATAACCTTGATGGACCGACCGGTGGATAAAATGCCTCCGTTTAAGCGGTATTTTTTAAAACTCCGGGGGTACAATTCACGGGGCTTGTACTGGATGGCTTTTTTCGTCTTTTGCAAAATTTTCCCGCCGGCCGAATGGATGGCGCCGGAACTGCCCGCCGCCGTTGACACCCATAAGCCGGAGCTGCGCTGGTCTTCCTGGTGCCCGTTAACTTTAAGGATATACCGGCTTACCATGGCCGGATTCTCGTGGCATATCAAAACATCGTTAAGGGCGTCCAACGCCTTTGAAGAATTATTGAATTCCATCCTCAATCGGTGCAGGGGAACGATCGTATACCTTTTCTTTAATATCTTATTGAGAACTTTTCTGAAATTATTCGCCGTTGCGATGCAAAAAGTGCCCGTGCTGTAACCTGGCGCCGAATTGACGCCCAACAAGACCTGTTTGTCGCTGTTGTGGGCGGCCTCAAGAAACGTCCCGTCCCCTCCTACCGTAATAATCAAATCATACCGGCCGTAATTGATTTTTTGCCCGCGGGAAAGAGCTGTAAATCGGACGGCATTCTCTTGGAGGGCCCGCGTGACAATTTTGAGCGCACGGTAATGGACTTCATGGGCGTTTTGAAAATGTTTGATTTGCGCGGCCATAACCCCTTTAGGGGCGGTCCTGATGGAGCCTTTGCGTTCAACGAAATAAATCTTATAAGCGCTTTTTTTGTATAAAACAAGGATGTTTTTAAACATGGCTGGAGAAATGAATTTGGTTTTCCAATTCTTTAACGGATGAAAAAACCGCATCCGCTCCCTTAAGATAGCGCCGGGACAATGACGTTTCCAGGGCCAGGCACCGGATGCCGGCACCTTTCGCCGACCGGATGCCGAAAGGCGCATTTTCAATAACAATTGTTTGGCGGGCCGTTACCCCCAACGTTTTTAACGCTTTCAAATAAGGTTCGGGGTGCGGTTTGCCGCATCTGACGTCGCTGCCGGTTACGCTGATGCGAAACAGCCGGTAAATGGAATGGGGAAGAATTTTATGAAGCTCGTGCCGCGAGGTCCCGGTCACTAATGCCAACTCGATATTCTTTCGTTTTAACTTTCTTAGTAATGTCCTGGCCCCCCGGACAAACCTTATTTTGACAATTTTCTTAAATAATTCCTCTTTCTTTTTTAGAATGGCCCTGGCTTCTTTCAAATGAAAAGGCTTGCCGTGTTCGGCAAAGATTTCCCTGACGCTCTGCAAACCTTTTTGCCCTTCGCGGCTGTAAATATCCTCGTGCGTGGCGTTGATCCCCTCTTCAGCCAACACTTTTTGCCAGGCGCGGAAATGATCCGGCATCGTGTTGGTGATAACCCCGTCCATATCGAAAATAACGGCCTTGACTTTCATACGTTTCCTGGACATGAACAACATTATACGGCTTAAGCTTGAAATAACAAGGACAAAAAACGTTGATGGATCTTATAAGGAGGGGTGGTCTAGCGGTTCCTCTTGCGTTGCTCCTGGATCTTACGTTTCAAATCCAGCATCTGTCTTGTCCGTTCCTTCCTCTCTCGTTCGAGCTGTTTTTGTTCATTGCGCTTCTTCCGTTGCCGATCTTTTTCCAGCCGCTGAAGCGTTTTGAGCTCTTTCTCTCTTTTTTTGATCAGTTCCTGCTCGTGCCGTTCTCGCTCTTCTTGCCTGAGACGCTCTTCCTTGGCCAATTCTTGCTGCTCTTTTTCATATTCTATTAGAAATTCTTCCTTTTCTTCAACAGTTGCCCCATCCCATTCTTTACCGGTGCTGTCCCAAAAGGCTTTTCGGATAGCATACACCACATCCGCCTCATTGCCGGCGACCGACAGATCAACCCCGGAGCAAAGGAAAAAGAATATCAGTATCCCTACGAATTTTTGATTATGCTTGACGCGCATCATTTATCCTCTTTAGCTCTCTTTAAGTATAACACGCGTCTGATAAGATGCAACTTATTGATTCCCAGGGATATAGGAATATTGGGTGCACCGGGAGGCGTCTTGATTACCCATGCGCCGCTTTCATTTACTTGAGCCATGACACGATGGCGGTCCGTATCTGGTCTCTCACTTTCCTTATTTTTTCCATTTTTTCTTCCTTAGAACCCGTGAATGCCAATGGGTCAGCAAACCCGAAATGAAGCCGCTGGCCGGTTCCCGGTACTACGGGACAGCGCTGTGCGCCCGTTTCATCACAGACAGTAATCAGATACTCGAACGTTTTCCCTGCCTTGATAAAATCCTGGATGCTTTTTGTTTTATTATTTGAAATGTCAATGCCGATTTCTTTCATGGCTTCCACCACCAACGGGTTCAGCTTCCCAGGCTCGATTCCGGCGCTCTCAGCGAAAAACCGTTTGGGGGCCAGCGTATTGACAAACGCCTCCGCCATTTGGCTTCGGGCACTATTATGAATGCAAACAAATAGTATTCTCTGTTTCATCGGGAAATGTCAACCAGGCTGGTTTTCTTGGTTTAACCACTGCGCCACATCATTAGAGTACTGGGTGGGGATATTGTTTCTTTCAAGAATTTCTTTTGTCGCTCCATCAATATTTTTATTGTCTAATATTATCTTAACGCCGTTCTCCGTTTCAATGACCGTGAAGGGCTGTGACTTTTTTATTTGGTTTAGCAGCAAAACAAGCTCCTTGAACGAAGATACACTTTGCCCGTTGACCGTCGTTACGATTTGATTGCTTTGCTCGTGATAACCAATATTAACTTGATCAGGCAGGACGTTAAGAAGCACGATCAGATCCTCTTTTTCCTTCCAGTTCAACCGCCCCGACCCGACCAAGTAATAAGTAAAATCCAGCGGGGCCTTTTCCCACCAGGCATTGCCCCAAGCCTGCAGCAAATCGGCGCTTAAAACGGTAAAAACCAACCCGCCGTAAATATAATACGGCGGCTTCTCAAAATAATTAGGGTAAGGGATCAGCGGCTTGAAATTGTTGAGCGGGATTTGGACTTCCTCCTGCTTCCCGTCGCGGATAATCTGCAAACTGACGTTTTCATTGTTTTGTTTCATCGTGATTAAATGCGGCATGGAAAGCCGCTCCTGGCCACGAAAGGCAAACGTCCCGTCTTCGCCGATCGGAATCCCATCCACAGCCAGGACAACATCCCCTTCCTGCATTTTGCCGTGCGCCGGAGAAAAGGGCAGAACGCGGGTGACCACGATGCCACCTTCGATGTTTTCAATTTTATGGAACCGGCGCAAGGCCGGATTTTCGGCCGTGTCGAAATCAATGCCCAAAACGGGAAACCCGTCGTAACGCCCGTCATCCAGGTCTTTGAAAAAATGGCTGATGACCGGCGGCGGGATCATGTAACCGATATTTTGGCCCGTCTGGAAAACCTGCATCGCGATACCCACCAATTTCCCGTCTTTAATGACCGGCCCGCCGCTGTTGCCGGGATTGATGGCGGCATCGATCTGCACCGTCAGCAAGTTGCGGCCGCTTTGCGAATACGAAATGAGCTCGATGCGGGAAACGACTCCTTTGGTAATGGAAAGTTTGTCGCCTCCTTGAGGATAACCCAAAACCGTCACCGCATCCTGCATTTGAGGCAGCTCGCCGATTTCCAAGGGCATAACCCCTTTGAAAAATTCCGGATCATCAACAGTTAAAAGCGCCAAGTCGCAGTCATAACCGACAGCCAGAACGCTGGCTGAATATTTCTTGGGATCGCCGTCTTTCTTGACCTGGATGAAGGTGTACTCGGCGATGACGTGGGCGTTGGTCAAGATGCGGTTGCCGCCGATCACGGCCCCGGAGCCGGCCGCCGCTTCGACCCCCAAAGACTGCCAGGGACGGTAATAATCGATCTTATTGGATGTAACAAAAATCTTGATAACGCTGTTGGTTAAATCTTTGGCGTGAACGACTGGCGTGAAAAAAAAGGTGAAAAGGCCAAAAACAATGGCCAGCAAGGACATTTTCTTCATGTTATTCTTTTTCAATGCGCTCCATATTAAGCTTTAAAACCCGGTCGATGTCTTTAAGCTCCCCCGCCATTTTATGGCTATTTAGTTTCTCAAAATCGCTTAGCTGTTGCAATAGAAATTTATGGATACTTTGCAGTTTTTCCTCCAAGCTGTCCATATGGGCTTCGAGTTGGGCGTGTTCCTGCGCTTCCGGCAGATTTTTTACAACGGCAAATTGCGCCTGAACATCCGTCAGGTCCCGTTTGATGGTCATCAACTTATACTCCGTGTCCAAAAGCAATTGGCTTTTAAGCGTGAGTTGCTCCTTTATCTGCTCGAGGTCCTTTTCTAAATGATCGAACTCCTTGTTTGCCGCCAGGGCTCCGTCGCGCGCTTCTTTTAAAAACCACTGATAAATCTCAATGATCCCTTTGTATTCCTCGATCTGGTCCGTTGTGACACTGGCCGTTGGTTGCGCAAAAAACGCCGATCGTTCCTGGTAAACTTCCAGCATGGCGTCTAATTGGCGGATCTCAGTTCTTTGTGCCCTGACCAGCTGTTTAAGCTCCTGGTTTTCTTTCACAAGACCCTGTGTTTCATCGGAGCTCTTTTGCTGCATATGTGTCAAATCGTCGTCTTTCTCCTGGACAAAATGTTCCCTTAATTTCAACTGCGCCTGCAGATCCGCGATTTGCTGGTTCATCAACACCATTTCCTGATTCTTCTCATCAATGATCCGTTCGCTTAGATCATGCCTTGACTTAAAGCCGTCTATCTGCTCCTTCAAGAATCCGATCTGTTCTGAGCTTTTAAGAGCCACGTTTCTAGCCTCTTCCAGTTTCAGCGAAAGGTCGACAACCTGCTTGGACAACGCGGCCATCTTCGCCTGGATCGTCTGGTCCAAGGCTGGTTCCTGAGCGCTGACAAACTGCGTCTGCTTTAAGGGAGGGTAAGCATCTTTTTCGTCTATTCTTGCCGTTTGCGCCTGCTGTGCGGATCGCTCTTTGTTGATTTCTTTAAGGCGGGTGAATTGCTCCTGAAGCGTCTGCGTTTGGGCCAAAAGCTCCTGACGGGAGCGTTGCAAAGAAGCGTTGATCATCCCCAAGGGGTCTTTTTTCTCCAGGAACCACTTTTGCCATTGCGCCTCTTTTAAGGAAAGCTCCTTTTGCGCGGCATCTTCGATCAAGCGCATCTCCAGCGTCAGATACCCTTCATCGGTGCCTTCGCGCACCAGCTGCTGGAGTAAGTCTTTTCTCTTTTGCTCAAAATAGCTTCTCTTTTCTTCCAAATTATTGAGAAAGCCCAACAATCCGTTGAATAAATTCAATTGCAGCTTTTGCTCTGCCCTCAACGAAGGATGGTTGCTCACCTCAAGCAGGCGCTCGCGCACGTCCTTGTTTTGCGGGTCCAGGAGAAACGCCCGGCCCAAACGATCCGCCGCTTCGTTGGCCTGCCCTTGTTGCAACAGCGCCTTGCTTTGTTCAAGAAAAGTCCGGATGATGGCAGGGTCGATATCCGCGGCCGAACTTAAACCCGGCAAGAAGAAAAACGCGCAAAATAATAAAACTACCTGATTATTGATTTTTCCCATGATTGGCCGTCAATGATTATGGGATGAGTATAGCACTACGGCGGGAATAATAAAACATTTATCAAGTTGGTGATCTTTGGCTTGGGGGCAGAAATAAAAGCTAAAAATACTTCTAAAACGCGGGTAACAGGTTTCTTTTGATGGAAGTGGTCAAATCGGACAGGCTGCTCGGCTTGGCGACAAAAGTATGCCCGCCGATCTTCCCGTTCTGGGCATCCACCTCATCTTTGGTAACGGTGGCCGTAAGAAAAATAATAGGGATGTCCTTTAACCCCTCATTGGTGTGAATGATGTTGGCCACGTCCGGCCCTTCCACATTTGGCATGATGACATCAAGAAGAATAATATCGGGCTGGAACTGCAAAGCGATCTCTAGGGCCTTCTCAGCCCGGTTTTCAACCCTCACTTCATATTCTCCTATGGACTCTAAATTCAATTGCAACATGGAAGTGAAGCCTTTTTCGTCATCGATGATAAGTATTTTCTTTTTTTCTTCCATAAAGCAACTTACCTCCCGGTGTCAAATTTTGAAATGCAGCACTGCTTGCGCACCCCCTTCTTTCTTATTTTCAATAGAGATGCTCCCTTCGTGAATTTCCATGATGTTCCTGGAAACCGACAGCCCCAGACCCAGGCCGCCTTCGGCGCGCCTGGTGGTGAAAAAAGGCTCAAAAATTTTATCCAATTCACCGGCCGGTATGCCGCCTCCGGTGTCCTCCACTGTCACGCGAACGACCCTATCGTTGGGCTTAAAGTGCCGGCGGTGAAGGTCGGGGATTTCGTGCAAATCCTCTGAAAGTTCAACCGCAGCACTGGTCACCGTTAAGCGCCCATCACGTTCCATCGCATTAATCGCATTGAGCATCAAGTTGACCAATACCTGCTCGATTTTATTGGCATCGATTTCCACGGCCGCAAGATCTTTGCTTAATCGTTTTTCCATTTGAATGTGCTTTCGGTCCAATTCGTGCTTGATCAGTCCCAGTGTTTTTTCAATGGCATCGTTGATATTTTGTTTTTCCTTTTTCAACTGCCTTAACCGGGCAAAATCCAACAAATCCGTGATGATCCTATCCGCCCGGCCGCTGGCGTCTTTGATATTGCGCAATACCGTTTGAAGCTTCTCATCTTTTGGGTCCAGTACCTCCGACAGGTACGTGATCCCGTAAAGGATGGTCGCCAAGGGATTCTTGACCTCGTGGGCGACCCCGCTCGCCAAAGCGCCGATCACCTTCATTTTCTCGGCATGGATCAGCTGCGATTGCGTTTCTTTCAGTTTTTCGTAGGCATCCTTGAGCTTGAGCTCGAAACGTTTGCGCTCAACGGCGTAATGAAGGACCTTGTTCAACAGATACGCCGTGTATTTACCTTTAACGAGAAAATCCTGGGCGCCCATGCTTAACGTCTTTAAGCCCACCCGGTCTTCGTAGGCTCCCGTATTGACAACCACGGCAATTTTAGGATTCTTTGCCGTCAGTTTGAAGAGCGTTTCTTCACCCTGGCTATCGGGCAAATTCAGATCAAGGATAACCACATCAAACTCAAATTCGTCAAAGAGCTGAAGCGTTTTCGCCAACGAATCAGCGACCTTAAGAAGCGCGCTGTATTCTTCCTTTTCCTGGAGCATCGACTCCAAGATGCGCCGGTCGATGTTGCTGTCTTCAACGACCAGTACTTTTAAAGGCTGCGTAAAATCCGTGAAGGTTTCATCGGCCATAAAGTCTCCTTTAGGACAATAAAAAACCACGGACTTTATCAAACAACGATCCGTGGCCAATGATTTTTGTATAACAGGCTTTGCTTACAGGCTTTTTACTAATAAACTTCTCTGTTTTAAGGATACAACATCTAAACGACATTTGTCAACCCTTCCCTCTTACCGCACCATGTTGCGGCTATTTCAATGAAACCGTAGCGTGGCTCCCAACATTAAGGCATACGATTCCCAGTTGACTTCATTCAACTGGCGCTCATCAACGCTCCCATCAATCAGAAATAGCCGATCAACGCCTTCTTTGGCGTTCCACAGCTGAAGGTCCCCCGCAAAATCAAGACTAAAGTTCTCGGTCAATTGATAACCCAGATCCAAATTAAAGATCCAGCCGTTGCCTTCCGTCGTATGCTCAAAACTTTTGGGTTGCTGGAAGCTCGGCTGCAAGTTCAGCTGCCCCCAGCCGTAATAATCCGCCAAATGATATTCTACCCGAAACAATCCCATGATTCTATCTTTTCGGCCGAAAAGCTCTAATCCAGCCCAAGGGCCTTTCCATTCGGCGTCATAACTACTGTCCAATCCATCGTAAGCCCCTAAGTCGGGGGTGGCGGTGTTATCGATCACCGTAACGCCGTCCGTTAAACTCAACTGCTGTTCATGGCGCGAATACCCGAGTAAAAATGTCAAATACAGTTGGTTCAGCGAAAAAAACTCGCTTAAAACATCGTTTTCATCGATCTTAAAACGCCAGCCCAGCGCGCCGGAGAAATCCAGCAATTTATCTTCGTTGGTGTCGCTTTCGTCCCTGATCGCCAGATCGGTCCTGTTATTGCCATCGTATTCGGAAACCTCGCTGTCCCCGTCCAAAATTTCCGCGTACGCCGCGTAACCATCAAAAACCAGCCGGTTGGCCAAAATGATATTCGCTTTGGCTTTGATCTGCGCGGCCTCGATGTCTTCAAAAAAATATTCAGCAAAGACATTGGGGTTTGCCCCCTGCAAATTACCGGCGATGCTCCAATCCAGATTATCGAAGCGATAGCCTGACCTGATGTCGATGTTGGCTTTAATAAACTTTCCTGAGTCGCGGTACTGTTCTTGCGTATATTTACGATCAAGCGCCGGTGAGGAAATTCTCTCGTTGCGCCGGATGGGTTGCGCGTAAGGCGCACCCCCATTGTCCTCATAAGCTACCGGGCGGTCTTGGGCTGTTTTCATAAAATGCTGTAGGTATTCAACAGAGGATTCATACTGGTTCTGTCGGCCGTACTCATATTCGATTTCATAGGCATCCAACTCTTGGGTGACGGCATCCTGCTGTGCCTTTCTGGGATTTGTGGAACACACATCGGCCCACGTCAGCTCAGCGCCATCCTGAAACGCTTCTGCCACGCAATCCAATTCCTTTGTAACGGCGGCCGAACGCCGGTCAAGCGCCCCGGCCGATTGCGCCAAAACCAAATGGATCGCTACAAAAGCAAACCCTGGAACGCACGATTTGAGTAATTTATTATTCATCACTCACTTGATCGGAAGTTGCTAAAATTTCAGGTTGCGCGTATTTGATCGTTGGCCTTTGCGTCAATTCCTCACAAACCCGGTCAATGTTTTTTTGTTGCTGCGTGAACTCGATGACGAACATCCGTGAAATGTCAGGAGGCTCAACGCCCACCGGAATACGGCTTGTCCTTTCCGGGAATTTTCTTTTTACCTCATCGACCGTCTGAGCCGCCTCAAAAGGCCTTGAGATCTCTTTGATGGCATAGGTGCTTTTTATGAATTCTATCTCCTCTTCCAGCACAGCATCTGAAATATTATCCTCAAATTGGACAGTTATCCGGGTGTTTGATGATTGTTCGGGTAGTCCTTTTTCGGCGCTGGGGGCCAGGCAGGAAACGGCACTGACCATCATCGCCAAGACCAGGACAAAAAGATATTTACCGTTTCGTCTTTTTGACATTTTTAATCCCTGGGGCGCAGCCCCCGGCAATAACCGCAATCGGCTTGGCAGTTGACGCACGTTTCCTCGCCGTCCACTTCGCAGACTCCGTTACCGCAAACGCCGACGATCTGGCATGTTGAAGAGCATCCGTCCAACTCAACGGCATTGCCGTCATCGCATTCTTCGCTGAAATCCGTACGGCTGTTCCCGCAAGTTTCTAAGAAACAATCCGATGAGCACCCGTCCCCATCGCTCACGTTGCCATCGTCACACTCTTCGCCGACAGCGAGATCCGTAATCCCGTTCCCGCAGACTTCCAACAAACAAACGGAAGAGCAGCCGTCCCCGTCATCCAGATCGCCGTCATCGCATTCTTCGATACCGCCGTCATTGACGATCCCATCGCTGCAAAGCTCATCGACACATTGCTCGTCACAGCCGTCCCCGTCAACCAGATTGCCGTCATCGCATTCCTCGCCCGCTTCAACGGCCCCGTTGCCGCAATCCGGCTCGATCTGGCAACTGCCATCGCAGCCATCCCCGGCAACTAAATTGCCATCATCACATCCTTCGCCGAAATCGACGCGACTATTGCCGCAAATTTCATCCAAACAAGTACTGGAACAACCATCTCCGCTGTTAAAATTCCCATCGTCACATTCTTCACCGCCGCCGTTATTGATCGCTCCGTCCCCGCAGAATTCAATGTCACAAATGCCGTCGCAACCGTCGCCGTCAATGAGATTGCCGTCATCGCATTCTTCACCGAAATCAACATCACCGTCACCGCACAATTCGATCGTGCAGGAGGCCGAGCATCCGTCACCGTTGACCAGATTGTTGTCATCACATTCCTCGGGCGGCTCAAGGATGTTATTGCCGCAAGTAGCCCCGGTGAGATTGACCGTAATCGTAATGGTTTCTGAATCCGTAAAACCTCCCGGAGAGTCCGTGACAGTGAATTCAACCGACGGGTCCAATCCACCCTGGCCGACATTCGCCGTCCAGGAAAAGGTCCCCGACCCGTTTCCATTATCGACAAAAGTCGCGCCGATGGTGCCCAAAGCAGCGCCTCCGGAAAGTTGCGCCGAAAGCGTCACGGGGTCACTTCTGGGATCAAAAGCCGTCACGTCAAATTGCAAAAGAATGCCTGTATTGGCCGTCTTGTTCCCAACAGGGTTCAAAAACGGCGAAACGTTTGTCAGCGCCAGCGCTTTCTGCGCATTTAACCGCCCCATCCCCGTATTGCTGTCGAACCCTGCGGCATCGATATCATCGGTTGAATCGCGCAGGATAATCCGGACCTGGTCATTGGTATAGCTCGGGTACTCGGAGATGATCAATGCTGCCACACCCGCCACATGAGGCGCGGCAAACGATGTCCCGTCAGCTAACGCATAATTGTTCAGCGGCCACGTTGAGACGACATCCACGCCGGGAGCTGCCAGATCGATCAGTGTCCCCGTGTTGGAAAAAATGGCCCTTACATCATCGTGGTCGGTCGCTGCCACGGCAATCGTTTCAGGCTGCATATTCTGCGGGCTTATATCGTTGATATCCAAATCGTCGTTGCCAGCGCCAAACACCACAACAGCACCTAAACCATAGGCTGTGTTGACCGCTGCCTCAGCAACCGGATTTGAAGGGCAGCTCGGCGGAAAACATCCCCAACTGTTATTAATGACATCAGCACCGTTCATGGCTGCGTAAACAATAGCTTCCGCCAAGTCTGACGTAGAGCCTAATACATTCTCTCCATCGGGAAAACCCTTCAGGGCCATGATCTTCACATTCGGTGCAACACCCGCAATACCTTCATCATTATCCGTAACAGCCCCGATAATCCCGGCCACCATTGTTCCGTGGCCATACGTATCCATAGGATCCGTATCCAGATTGGCGAAATCATAGCCTCGAATATCGTCAACATAACCGTTGCCGTCATCATCGAGGCAATTAAAGTCGCCGTTAATTGTCGGGCAGGTATCTGTCCCATCCACCACCCCATTACTATTTATGTCTTCTATTGGATTTATCCAGATGTTATCTGCCAAGTCCGCATGTTCATAATCAACACCCGTATCATTGACCGCCACAATGATGTTGTCTCCCAAATTCAAAAGCCAGGCCTGCGGGGCGTCGATATCGGCATCGGTTGCCCCTCCTGTCTGGCCCGTATTGTTCAGCGCCCACATCAAAGGTTCATACAAAGGGTCATCCGGCGCCGTGGCCGGGAACACGGTTGAGAACACCAGATAATCTGGCTGGGCAAAGGCCACGTGCGGGTCAGCCTCATACAACTGGCACATCTTCTTAATGTCACTGCCCGGCGGCACCTCAAAAATATACGTGTTAAAAAGCTCGGGAGCCTTCTGTCCATCCCTCTTGGCCCTTAACGCACGTTTGGCGAATCTCTTCTTGATGACCCTGACCTTCTCATCCTGCATCGTCTGCGCTTCCTGCGTGGACAACTTCCCCCGCCTGACGAACAACCCTTTGACTTTTCTTACCTGGCAAATCTTGTTTAATTGGTCGATGGAAGAAGAGCCGTCAGAAAGATAATCCTGGAAAGACTCTCCGGTGGTGAATATCTTCTGGGCACATCTTTCCAGTGCGTGCGGCCAGTCGCTTTTGAATTGGACGATAAACCGTCCCGGGACATAGCTGTAGTATTTTTCCTCAACGGGCGCCTCGGCCTGTTGTGTTCCTTCCGCTGTTACCACGGTACTTGGAACCAACTGGACATTTTGACTGACCAGGCTGATGTGCTCATCGATATTGGCCATCGTCAGCGGATCACTGGCATAATCATCCGGATCGATAATGCGCAAATTACGGATCAAGGAAACTGATTCCGGGGCTTTGTAAACGATTTCTTCAGATTCTATGGAGACGGTCCCTTCCGTTGTCACCTCCGTTGGCGCTGATCCCGCTGGCTTATCCTTGGCGTCATCCTGGGCATCGGTCAAAGAAACTTCAGGAACGATCTCTTTTTCATCGATCATCAAACTATCGGTAACCAAAACAGCCTTTACTTTGGATAAATTCAGGACATCTTTTTCTAATGAGTAATTGTCTTTTTCAAAGGCATGAACAAGAACGCTGCCGTCTAAATCTTCGCTGGCCAACGCCAACTGATCTTCTGCGGAAGGCTCATTGGAAACAAGAATAGCTTTATCGGATAAAACAACAAGCTGGGACTCCTCGCTTTCCCCTTCCGGTGCTGAAGAACTCTGTCCGGAAGAACGCCGCACAAGCACGCTAGTAGGTTTCTGAGATTCCTGGGGCACCTGGACATCCGGTAGATTCTCAAGCATTTCCTGCGCTTGAATAGTATCGGCTGTGTTTAAAAAAATAGCCCCTGAATAGTGCTTCATGAAATTTTGTCCGCTCATTAGCGGCACTGTTCCAATGGGTTGAAGAACGCTGATTTTTTTTGTTGAGGGCACCTGAAATACAAGAATGGACGGGTAAACGGGAGGACTTAAAATGGGCTTGTCATCCTGAACGATCAGAAGGGATTCGGTAGGTGGCGGCTGCGGGGGCGACAACTCCCCTTCGGCGTGCGCCCAGGTTAGGCTAAGCGCGCCAAGAATACAAGTAAGAAGAATTTGTCTTTTAAGTATTCTCAGAGTTAGTAGCAGTAAGAATATTTATATTAATGTAATTAAATTATAGGAAGGGAAAACGGCAGGCGCAACGGGAATTTGGGATTTTTTGAGAAGATTTTTGGCTGAAAAGCCGCCCGACGGGAGTTTAGTCCCTCAGGGTCTCGTTCATGAGGTTGTTGTGGCTGCCGATGACGACCCAGTGGTCGCGCCCGCGCTGCCAGGTCATGGTGTAGCGGCGGATGACGCGTTTACCGCCTTCGGCATTTTTCTCAACCGTGAAGATCAGGTATTGGAGGATGGCGATGTCCCCGTGGATACGGATGTCAATGGGGCGCAGTTCGCAAATGGCGATGTCAGTTGTTTTGGTCCAGAAGCCTACCCATTTCTCAAGCCATGGGCGGTCCACCGGAACAGGGCTTTCGTGGCCGTAGCCGATCATTTCGGGATGGATATATTGGATGAACTTATCAACGCGTTTATTGATCAAATGGTCCCAGTGATCTTCTAAGGATTGCCAAACAGCATTCTGGTCAGCGTTCCAATTTTTAGGCTTGTTCGAAGTCAAACTTCCCATTTCTTCCTCCTGGAAAATATTAAAAGTTAATGCAGCCATCTTACAGGATTCTTATTCTTTTGTCAAACGTGAATTCTTAAGCGCTGCGGATCTTCTCGGCTATTTTCGCGAGCTCAGCCTGGTCAGCCGCTTTTGACTTGGCGAAGTTCAGGTCTCCCAAGCTCTGAATCGGCACCAAATGGATATGGCAATGAGCGACCTCAAGGCCGGCCACCATGACGCCGATCTTTTTACATTCAACCACTTTTTTGATCTTCTTGGCCACGGCCTTCGAAAAAACGATCAGGCCCTTGAGCGTTTCATCGTCCACGTCAAAAATATAGTCGACCTCTTTTTTGGGGATGCACAAACAATGCCCGGGGTTGATCGGTTTGATATCCAAAAAAGCGAAATAATTATCGTCTTCCATGATCTTATGACAAGGTATTTCACCGTTGATGATCCTAGTAAAAATCGTGGGCATTATAAACTCCTTTCTGTTTTTAGTCGTCAGCTATCAGTCATCAGTCTTCAGAAGCTATCAGCCTGACGACTTCTGATGACTTACGTCTGACGACTGCTAACTGTTTCTTGCCTTTAATTAATTTTTCTTTTATTTTACGCGACATCGCTTTGATCGCGCATTCGCGCACCAGCGCCTTGGCCCTCCCCCTGGCCTTCTCCTGATATATCAAGGCGACCGGCCGTCGGGTACGGGTGTAGCGTGATGCCTTGCCATTATTATGCATTTTCAGGCGCCGGTCAATATCTTTTGTCACGCCCGTGTAGAAAGTATCGTCCTTGCACCTAAGGACATAGATGAACCACGTTTCTTTTCTTCCCCGCCTTTCCTTGCGCAACATCCCTTTGAGCATCATTTTATATTTTCGTTCCATGGAACTTCCTTATTTCTTGCCGGCCAGGAATTTATTGACTTGGCTCAAGTTGATGTGGGCGTCTTTGTACGTTTTATCGAGGGTGACGGCCTTCTCGAAATGGCTTTTCGCTTCTTTGAGATCCCCCTGGCGCATCAAAAGGACGCCGAGATTATTGTAAGCCGGCGCGTAATTGGGGTTCAGCTGCGCCGCTTTCCTGAACGCGCGTATCGCCCCTTCCATATCATTATACTGGACATACATGGCTCCTAAATTCGTGTAGCCTTCCGTGAACTGCGGGTCGAGCTCAACGGCCTTTTCAAAATATCCAATAGCCTCAGTGACGTTGATCTTGCTATAAGCGATCCCCAAATTGTTATAAACCTTTGGGTTTACCGGCTCAAGCTCAAGGCCCTTCTTAAAAAGGTCCACCATTTTCTCCCTGTCCCCCGTTTTCCCGTACGCCATGCCAAGGGTGTAGTATCCTCTGTATTTGCGGGGCGATTTTTTGACCACGTCGCTCCAAAGCGCAATTTCCGTCTGCCAAACCTTGTTGCGCTGATAAGTCAAGGTCGCGTAAATGGTGATAATAATGAATATGACGAAAATCCTTGTAGGGAACGGTTTTCCACCAAAGGCGGACCCGCCTCTGGCGGGCAAACCGTTCCCTACAGGGATCAATTCAAAGATTGCGGCCGATAAAAACAAAGCGAACCCGGCCATCGGCAAATACACGCGGTGTTCAAAGATGACATGGGCGATGGTGATGAAGCTTGATTCAACGGATAAACAAATAAAGAACCACAAAATTCCGAATGCCATAAGCCGGCGTTTCGGAAAAAGAAACACGGCCGCCGCCACGATACTAAAAAGAAGAACAAAACACGCCAATGTTTTAGGTTCCAACAAGCTTTGGGACATCGGGAAATCATAATCCAAGTTCAGGTTCAACGGAAAAAAGAGCAATCGGATATATGTGGCCACGACCCTTCCCTGCGTTAAAAAATACGTCTTACCGGTTAATATGTCCCCGAAATGGGAATGGGAAGCGCTCTCGGTGAAGAAAATATTTGAAAACTTAAAGGAATAGATTGAAGGAATAAAAAGGGCCGCCAAAAGAAAAATGATCGACACAACCCAGAAAACGCTACCCCTTTTGTTATGGCGCTCGAAAAAAGTGAATTCACACAAAAGGATGGTTACGGGCAGGGTGATGGTTATTTGTTTCGTGAACATGCCCAGAACGCCGGCGCAGATGGAGGCGATAAAAAATAACGTGCTGTTGCGTATTTGCGATAACCGCCCCTGCATGTAACAACAAACGGACAGCAAGTAAAATAACGCGGCCAGCGAAGTGAAGCGTTGCGCCACGTACGTCACCCCTTCTGTTTGAAGAGGGTGCGCCAGAAATATCAATGCCGCAAATAAGGCGGCCGAGCCATGATGCTCATGTAGGGGCGGCTGTCCCCAGCCGCCCTCCGAAGGGGGCCTGGGGACAGGCCCCCGTACATTCATTTTTGGCGTATTGAGCGCCAATAACGCGAGCCAATACACCAGCATCCCGTTGATGAGGTGGATCAACAAATTAACAAGATGATACCCGAAGGTGTCTAGCTGGTGAAAGTGGTGGTTCAACGCGAACGTCAGAAACGCCACGTAACGCACCCGCAGGCTCGTGCTCAGGCGGTCGAAAAGCTGGAAGTTCCCGACATCTTTAATGGTGGGGTTATTGACAATGTAGTGCCAGTCGTCGAATTGGAATTCACCGCGCAGTGAATTGGAATAAATCAGAAAGCCCAGCAGGATAATCGTTACCAAGCCGACCCAATGCCCTTTGACGGCGGGAGGCTTCGGGGTAACGTCCATTTGCGGCGCAGCGGCTTTGTACCTTTTTTTCTTTTTGCTCATGGAGGACGTTCAAGATCAAAACGGCGGCTGAATCTACGCACATCCCTTCCGTATTTGATTAAAAAGAGGGTGGAGCCTGGCTCCAGGGTTTGCCCGATCAAGTTTTTTTAACCAAAACTGGATATACTTATTGTCTAATTTTCCTTTTTGGCGTAAAAGGACCCCTTTCAAATCCTCCAAATCCCGGGGGCGCGAACTGGCTATCTTGTGAATAATGAGATCTTCCGGCGTGATTAACCTTAAAGAGGTCCCTTCGATTTTCTTTATTTTCCCCCGCTCAATGGCATTATATTCAAGGATATTTTCCGCAATAATCATATCAAATTTACCTGATATCTTTCCTTTTTTAAAGCCGAATGAAATAACACCCGCCCTTTGGGCCATTTTTCGCATACCCGGGAATAAAGAATAAAACCCGTATTTTTTTGCCTTCTTGATAAAATCAAAGATTTTGTCTTTAGGTAAAAGAACGTTAACATCGATATCCGCTGTCAGCCGCGGCTCTCCATACACAGAAACAGCCACACCGCCAAGAACGACATATTTAATTCTTTCATTAGACAGGAACTCAACCAACTGCCGTAATTGTTGATTTAAGCTGTTCACAATTTTATTCTTGAAAACATCCGGTGAATACGGATTAGGGTGTTACGTTTATTGATATGAAACATCGGGGGTTGTTCGCACGAGGAAATGCGGGTAAAAGAATGGAGGTCGCTGAAGATGCGAAGGCCCTGGCTGAAAGATAACTTTTTGAGATATGCTTTTTTCTCTCTCAACGCATAAGCCTGGTATTTATTCCATCTTCTTTGAATTTGCGAAACTGTTGAGCCATTTAAATCCATAAGGTCTCCTGAGTTATATTGCTTACAGTATAGCACAGAGCATTTTTAAGGGAAAACACAAAAAGGGCAATCTTTCATTAAAAGAAAATCACAACAATATTTAAATAGATGAGGCGATCGATTCTTCATTCTCGATCTCGCCCAATAACAGCGGCAGGTTGGTCACGGGGGTGATGTTGATGATGACGGGATAAAGCCCGTCGATCTGAATGGCGGGCAGATCCTGCATATTGACCGGAAGTGGCACGCCGTTTCCATCGCGCTTGATTTGAAGGTCCAGAAATCCGGGCGCCAGATCAATACCACCGACGTTTTCCTTCTCTTCGCCAACCATCGCCGCATCGCCCGCTCTGATGATCCTTGCTTGTTGGTTGTTGTTGAAAAGTGACGCGAGACCAACGGCAAAAGCCCCCTTATGATCCGTTTTGAGATCATCTAAAGTTCTGATGGTGCGTCTGGCGGTCCACATCCTTTTTTCAGCCTCAATGGCACCTATCACAACGGTGTCGTAGGACCCAGCGCCTTGAATTTTCATTAAAAGGTCGGCCAGTTTCTGAGTGTTCCTTTCGGGGTCCTGCTCAAATGCCGCTATTTCATCTTCATTTAGATAACTGTTTTGTATTAATTCCTGTACAAATATTTCGGCCACAGCAAATGCTTCATTGGCCACCATCGCCGCATCGGTGCCTTGGTGACGGTTAAAAGCATCGAGAGTAGCCGTAAACCCGGGGGGGACCGTTGAGCCGTCTGCCGCAATGACTCTCATTCTGTTGCTGGCATCGACCTCTAAAGTAACAGCCAAAGAACTCTTCTTTAAACTGCCTTTAACATTTTCATCCCTCCCGATAATAGCCCCTGTTCCCCAATTGACTCTGACAATGAATCTCCCTTGTGGCATGTTTGCTATGGGTGTTCCTTTGGGGAAAACCATCGCGAGCCCTCTAAAATCCTGCCTTTCTATAATAGTTGAAAGGAATTCCACACCCCCCTGAATAAGAAAACGTTCGTTTATTCTTGTTTGGACCACCCGCTGAGCTCTTTGCTTTAATAGCTGAACACTATAAGGAGCGCTCTCCAGCCATTGGATTATCCCGTTTAACTTTTTACCTGTTTCAAGGAGCCTTGCTTTATCCGAACCTTCTTCTCCTTCTTCAATTCGAACGTTCTTTTCTATCGCTTCAGCCAATCTCTTGGCTTGCGCTATTAATTCCTCCACATCACCCTCGTTTCTTACAACTCCCTGTTGAAACTGGGTCAAATATATCAACATGCGAATGGTGGCCCCGACTACACTAGGGCTTCGAGAAGCTCTCAACTCATCCAACGTCTTTAAATGCCTTTGCAATTCATTCGGATATGCTGATATCATCTCCCAATATACGCTTAATCTCCTTTCTGTTTGCCACAGGCTCTCAATAGCTGTCATCGCCGTATCAGCGCGATTGGGAATAAAAAAGATTTCTTTAGTCGTTGTTGATTGCAAGAATAAGTGACCGAGATTTAATTTCATGAAGTCCCTAAGCTGTTGGGCGCTCATGCGATAATAATCCATAGAATATAACCGCAATTTGAAGGAAGCAACTTCACTAAGAAATTGATCTTCATCCAAAACTTGATAACGCTGAAGCGGCCAATCGGCTGGGAGATGGTCGATATCCAGCTTTAATGTTTCCCTGATTTGCTCGACCATCTCTCGCTCAAATCTTTCGTCCACTTCATCTTGTTGGGCTAAAACCTCCGGACTTATTTTCCCGTCCTCGGTCTTCACGATGGCCTCCGCGTCAATTTCCACATATTTTCCAACTTGCGTTGAATCATCCGAGCGGTCCACCATCACGCGAAATTTCCCATCATCCGTTATACCCATATATAACCCTTCGACCCTCTGGGCAACGCCATCTCTAAGCCAGTCAAACCCCACATACGTTGAATAAATGACAATGCCTTGCGCCTGGATCTGATTCCTTAAATCCCGCACCTCTTGAGTGACCATCGCGGCATCGCCTGGGGCAAAAGGCGTTTGGATGGCGCCGCCTTCCACCCGGTCATACAACTGCTTCTGAATAAACCGTGAGCCATTAATCCATGCCACAAGATTGACCACCCTGCGCCCTACAATGACAAGGGCTTGCTGTTCATCGGTTGTTGCGCTTAAATACCCGCTAAAAGCCTCTGATAATTGATTGGCCGATTCCAATAATCGGTCCAATTCGGCCCTGCTCCCGATGCGGCCGCGGTTGAATTGCGTCAGATAAAGAAGTGCCCGTATCACCGAACCCGCCGTCACTTGCAGTTCCGTGTTTTCAATATCTTCAAAATTACTCAAGAAGGCCAAATGCTCGCTGATAAATTCGGAATTTGAGATCCGCTGCCAATGCGCCGAGAGCCCTTCAATGGTATTCCATCCTTTAACCGCCGTTGCGGCCAGTGAAGGGATCGGTTCAGACTCATCCACAATAGCGGTCAAATCATCGCTTGCCCCCCGGCCGAAAGCCTGCTGCACCAAAACCTCTGCGATGCGTCCGAACGGACTTAAAATAAGCAATCTCCTGATTTCTTTATCCGTCTTTTCTCTTTGTTCCGGTGTCCTTTCAAGTTTTCCTAGGGAGTAAACACCATCTGAAAAGATGGCCGTTTTAAAACCTGTTTGGTAAGGCATCTTAAAAACATGCGGTGTTCGTATTAAGGTGCCTTGTAGGTCGCTGAAACCTACGCCGCCTAATAAATTGATGGCACGAGCCTTTTTATCAGCCACAAAAATCAATCGTTCCCCCGCCATCCCAAATACTCCACCTCTTCGCTCAACCTCATTCTTGACGGCCCCATTTCCCATAGAATGCTCAATGCCCATGCTGTTAAATACTTCCCGCCCTTCTTGATTAAGGACGATGACTCTTGTATTGCCCAAAATACCACCGGTAACCGTAGAACCTGTCCTGTTAGCAAACACAATCGAAACGGAAGCGCCGGAAACGTAATTTCCGTTAAGGCTAAGATTTTCATAATAGGCAAACGTCTTTCGCATGGCTTCTTCTTCATCGCCATTAGCTGCAACAAGGCTATTTTTAAATACTCTGTATAAAGTATTTTTAATAAGATCGGCTATTTCGCTGCCAAGTGTACCATCAGCAACGGCCATTAACCGCCCGATAATTTTTCTACCGTCGCTTAAATCCATAACGACCGGGCTATCCACATAACGGTCCTCGTTGCTTCGCCCAACCCTAGTATAATGGTCCTCTTTGATCTTGATCCCCCCGGGCAACGTCGGAAACTGCGGGCTTGCCGTCATGGCCGCGTCAGGCGTCTCTCCTACGTAAGCCTCTACGGTTTTAACGCGACCCGCTAAAACATCGGCCTTGAACTCTTCCACATCTTCTGAAACCAAAGCGGAATCGCGCGGGGCAACCTCAAGAATCTGCGAAGAAAGCGTCGCCGTATCAAATCCACCGGAAAAATAAGTCTTGGAAACCATTTCCTGCGATTGGGAATCATATTCATCCTTGATAAAGTTGTAAACGCCCTTTTTGAAGGCTTCCACATACTGGCCGTAGATCTTTAATTTGATCTCTTTGTCCTGGACATCCACCCCGGCGACTTTGTTCTGGTCAACGTAGATCTGGCCCAACAAACTTTGTTTCAGCCTATTTTTATACCAGGCCGCCAGGATCATCGCGTTGTATATCTGGCGCAACTCAACAAAATTCTCGCCGTAATTGACCTCGCGCTCGATCTCGGGGATCAAGACCTCGCGCACGATCTGCGAGGAAACCTCATTCAACTGCTCCACCTGGCTATCACTGACCTGATCCGTCCCTAATTGCTCGTTGTACAAATTATGTTTTAACGCTTTGTAATCTTCCTCCAGCATGACTTTTAATTTGCTTTCCAAAACAAAAACGGTGCTGCCTTTCTCGTAAACGACCGCCTTTTCCGGGACGATCCAAATTTTATTGAAGGTATTGATGGGGATGTCGGTCGTGCCCAAAAGCTCGTACGCGCGCTTGTAGGTGCGTTCCCAGAATTCTTTGCCCAGCTCATCTTCCGGATAGATCAAAGAAGCCGTCAGCTGCTTGAGGATGTAATCCTGCATCAGCAAGTCTTTGCCCATCTCCGTAACGCCGAAGGATTCCGGGATAATGCGGTCCTTTTCATAGGGCGAGAGGTTGACCCACATCTCATCTTCCGGAGTGGTCAAAGCGGCCAGGAAATATTTGATCTGCTTCATGGCCTCTTCTTCCAGCGTTACGCCGTCAATGTTGCTTTGGCCGTTGTGGATCAAGAAGTCGAATTTCAAGGGATTGTCCTGAAAAACCGTTATACCTTTGATCAAAGGCGGGGTAAAATTAAGGGTCGGTAAGATCATCGTGCCCGGCACAGGCAAATCCCACAGTTCCTGGGCCTGTACGTAACTTATTGGTATGACATTTGTTATGGAGAATGTAAAAACGGTGACTAGGGTGAGGAATCTGGTTAGAACATGTCTTTTAGCTTTCCGGAATGAAAACATGGCCCCCTGCCTGATATGCTTAACATAAATAAGTATACAACTTATCAGGCTATTTTTACTAATATAATAAGGAAAATTGGGAAACGCTTTCTTTTCCGCCGCAGCCTATTTCCTTCTTTTTTTGGAAAGAAGACGGAATTTTCCTAAAACAGACTCTAGCACAGCGCTCCATTCAACGTGGTAGGCATTATCGTAGTGGACGGTTTCGGCGACCGACTTACCGTCAACCGTTAAGAGCTTAACGCCGGTATCGTAGCCGGGGTTGTTGAGGGTTTCTTCGCACCAGCGCACCAGGCCCTCCATCAAGACAGGCCCTCTATCTCCGGGCAAGTGCAGTTCAATAAGCAAGTTGTCTCCCCCGTGAAGATGCTGCTCCGAATGAAAGCACAGGCCTTCAACGCTCACGTTTTTGCTGATACCGGTGTATTTGGGGGAGAGCACCTTCTCATGCTTTTTGTCGATCAGCTGATAATCAACCTTGGTGTTAATGTCGTACGGATAGTGGAAATAGACCTTAACGCTGGTGTCGTACCGCTTATTTTTCCTTTTATCGGAGGTCTTGGGGCTCATCAGTTATTTAGTTGACCATTGGCCGTCTTCCAGCTGGATCTTCTCCCCCGTTTTGGCCTTTTCCCTTTGGACGGAGGCGAAAACTTTTTCGATCGTTTTCATCTCGTCCATGATGCCGTTTTGTTCAGCAACGGCTGTGTAAATGACCTGGCGGTCCTGGTTCTCGGCGGTTACGATCCGGACGGCCTCGGGATCGCTTGCGTCCAACGCTTCAATATAGCCGCTATTGTTTTCTCCGATAACGCCTTTGGCCTTAAGAGCGTTGAGCGTCTCGAAACGGCCACGACGGTTGTCCAAGGCCTGCTGGACCGCGGGGGTTATCTCTTTGAGATCATATTGGGCATAAGCAACGGGCGGAAGGCTAAAAACATTTAACATTAATAAACAAGCAATGATAAACAATTTTCTCATGGGATTCTCCTTACTTTTTTATCAAATTTTCTTTGGTCGTTTCGCCGCTGACATAATCTTCGATATTGGTGGCCGTGTTTTGAAGCCCTTTGATATCGAGCGTCACATGGGCCTGGATCGTAATGGGCCGCTTCGGGTCGCCGACAGCTTTCACGGTGCAGCCGCAAATCAAGAAGCACCCCAATAAAACAAGTATAGTTTTCATTTGAACTCCTTCGGAATGAACTGCAAAGATGATTGAAACAAGCTCATCAATCCGCTGTCCACATTGATGTCAACGCCCAGTTTAATATCCAGATTAAAATCCACGCTTTTCATGTCAAAGGCCGTTTTCAATTGATTATTGTTATCATTCTTAACATCCAGCACGAACCGGTCGAGAAAAACGTATTCACCCTTGGCGATGATTGTCTCAAGCCGTTTCTTCTGCTCGCTTTGCGGGATGTAATTTGTCAAGAATTTGAGCAGAAGCGGGTTGACCTGCGCGCCCTGCGGGGCGTTGATTTTCGCATCGAGATGAATGATGCGCTTATCGTTCCCGCTTAACTTCAAAGAGCCCTCAACCATCCCCCGGATCTGCTTGTTCAAACCCGCCGCCTCCGGCGGCAGCGAAGCCGTGTTAAGCCCGCTTAAAAATATATCCATACTATAGGGCAAATTTTCCGCGTAATCCAGCACAAACTGACCTCTAACGTTTCCTTTCATTAGACTGGCGTTCATGTCAAAAAGTTTCAAGGATTGTGGCGTGGCCAGAAAATTCGCCGAAACCGATTCAACGCCCTGCTTGAGGAGCCTCATGTAAGGAATCGCCAAATGTCCGTTGACGGCCCAATCCGTGTCGCCTTTTTTAAAAAAATTGACCTTTGCCCAGGCATTGGTAAAGCTGGCTTCGGAAGAAATCAAGTGTATGCCTTTCAATAGCGCGTTCGCTTTTTGGGGGTTCTGAAGGAGCTCCCTCCAATCCCTCAAAGCGACCTCTTGAACGGCAAGCTGCCCGGTTTTGCCCTCCCACTGCCCTTCCAGGAAAACATCTTTCATGATGAAATAATCATCCGCCATGAAGCGGGCACTGCCGATCATTAATTTGCTGACCTGGACCTGCGGGGCACTGCGGCGGATCTGGAAAAGAAGGTAATGCTCCAGCGGCCACGTGGAGCGGATAAGAAAATATCCTGCGATCAGAAAAAAAACAATAAAAAGGGCGACAACTATCCGCCGGATGTTGTACGACATTTTTAACTTCTTTCCAACTCCGTTTTGATCAGCATCATCACGTCTAAATTATTTTTTGCGATCAGAACGATGGAACAGGTTTCGGCGCTTTGGGCGGCGCTGCCATACATGAGCGCCAGATCAATACCCGCTTCGGCGATCTTATCAGTGACATGCTGCAAAGCGCCCGCCTTATTATCAACGGTCAGGATGATGACTTCTTCTTCCACAACGGCGACACCATGCTTTTCCAGCAGTTGCTTGGCCGCGTTGTTGTCTTCGGTGACGAACATAATGGCGACCATCTGGCCGATCTCGTACGCGCACAGCGCGACCATGTTGATCCCGCGAGAAGAAATAACGCTGACGATCTGCGCCAGCGACCCGACTTTGTTGTTGACGCGGATCATGAGCTGTTTGGCTAGTTCTGCCTGGATCATACATTTTCCTTTCTATAACTTTTTAACGATATACAAAAAAATCAAGAACGCGACAAAAGGAATGAGCAGGGCCGGATAAACAAATGCCGTTGCCGCTTTTCCCATGCCAAATTGAGTGAAATCAAACATATAAAAACCTCATGTTATTCAGATTAAAGTTTCCTGTTACCGGTTGCCCGTTACCAATTGTTTCTAGTAACAGGAAACGGGTTACTGGTAACCCCATTCCTTATTTTCTCATTTTAAACGCTGAACCTGAAATAAACCACGTCCCCGTCTTCCAACGAATACTCTTTGCCTTCGAGGGCGACCAATCCCTTTTCCTGGACGGCTTTGTAGCTGCCGTATTTCATCAAATCGTCGTATTTGTAAACTTCGGCCCGGATAAACCCGCGCTCGATGTCCGTGTGGATTTTCCCGGCCGCCTTGAGTGCCATCGTGCCGCGGGGGATCAGCCAGGCCCGGGCTTCTTTTGGCCCGGCGGTAAAAAAACAAACCAAATCCAGCAACTCCTGGCCCGCCTTGGCCAAACGCGCTAGCCCTGGGGAAGTGATCCCCGCCGCCTCGTAGTACGCGGCGCGCTCCTCGGCAGGAAGCTCAACGATCTCCGCCTCCATCTTGGTGCACAGGACAACCACTTTCGCGTTTTCTTTGTTGGCTTTCTGCATTAACGGCTTTAAGAGCTCTTCGCTCGCCCCGCTCTCGTCCGTGTTGGCCACGTACATCACCGGCTTGGCCGTGAGGAACTGATATTCCGTATTGATCTCTTTCGGGACATTTAAGACCCGAGCGGATTTGCCCTCGTTAAACCCTTTGATGATCTCCTGAAGAATCTCAAATTTTTCTTTAGCTATTTTATCACCGGATTTGGCGGGTTTCTCCACTTTTTCCAGCGCTTTTTGCGCCTGCTGCAGATCCGCCAGCAACAACTCCGTCTCGATAATTTCCGCGGCGGACAAGGGGTTGAGCTCCCCCAAGACGTTAATGACATTCTCATCTTGAAACATCCGCACCACATGGGCGACGGCATCCACGCTTCTGATGTTGGATAAAAACTTATTGCCGAGGCCCTCGCCCTGGCTGGCCCCTTTGACCAACCCGGCAATGTCAACGAACCGGATGCCCGCCGGCGTGATCTTCTGGCTGTTAAACTCCTCGGCCAGCTTATTCAGCCGCTCATCCGCCAGAGGCACCACCCCGACATTGGGCTCGATGGTGGTGAAGGGGAAGTTTTCCGCGGCCGCTCCGGCCCCGGTCAAAGCGTTGAACAAAGTGGACTTGCCCACGTTAGGTAAACCGACAATGCCTATTTCCATGTTTGATTATCTTAACGGATTTGACTGTACATGTGTTGGAATTTTTTAATTTTCTTCAGCGGTTTCATCAAACAACTCGCCTTGAGGGGCGGCATTATAGGCGGGAAAACGCCCCCGCAACGCATCGGCGACCAATCGCTTGACTTCCTCGCTGAAATCGGAAGCGAGGATCCACTCGAGATAACCGCGGTCGCTTTTGGCGATATCCTGGAGGCTTACTTTTTTGGCGTATTTGCCGAACATCATGTACAGCTTGCCGTTCCACCAGCGGAATCTGCGTTCGGCATCATAAAATTCGCTGAGCTTTCGGTACTGGAAGGCCTGCAACGCTTGGAGGGACCCGTCCTGGCCGTATTTTTTCACCTGTTCCTCCAGTATTTCCAGCGTGGCCTGGGTATCGTCCAGCGCGGAATGCGCGTTCTTCATATCTTTTCCGCAGAAATAACGGTAGGCGGCGGATAGATCACGCTTCTCGTTGACGTGAAATATTTTTTGGGCGTCATAAATACCGTGCTTGTCCCAATTGACGTTCAGCCCGGCGTCTTTGCATTCCCGGACCAGTAGCGGCAGATCAAAGCGTTCGATATTGAACCCGCCCAGATCCGCGGCCCCGATAAAATCAATGACCTCCTGGGCGACATCTTTGAACTTTGACGCTTTGGCGACATCGTCGTCTTTGATGCCTGTCAACTGTCTGACAACCGCCGGGATGGGGATGCCGGGGTTAATGAGCCGTTGGTAAGTTTTCCGCGATCCATCGGGAGCGCATTTGATCATCGCGACTTCGATGATCCGGTCTTTCTCAAGCCATGTGCCCGTGGCCTCTAGATCCAAAATGACCAATTCTTTGGTTAACTTCAATCCTGCCTCCCGTTCTCATTTCTAAAAAAGAAAGACCCGGCTGATGCAGCCGGGTCTTGATGGGATCATGTATTAAGCCTTTGTCACGTTCGTGGCTTGTTCTCCTTTGGGGCCTTTGGTGATCTCGAAATTGACCTCCTGGCCTTCTTCCAATGACTTGTACCCGTCGCCCTGAATGGCGCTGAAATGGACGAAAACATCGTTACCGGATTCGGGCGTGATAAAACCATAACCCTTTTGATTGCTGAACCACTTGACTTTACCGCGAGCCATTATCCACTCCTTTGTTGCTTGTCTTTCGCCTGTCTTTAACCCAAGTAAACAGCGGCGGCAGCGTCTTTCTTGACCGCCTTATTTACTTCAGGTGTAAGTATGCCTGAACCGCCAATAAATGTCAATCACTTTCAAGGGGCAAACGACGCCTGGACGCTATATTGTTGTTATATCGTCCGAGTGTTTGCGCTCCAGCGTGTCAAACAACTGGATCATCCGATCCAGCTGCGTTTTATTTCTTTTGTCAATATCGACGATCTCGATCCCGAGGTTAAAATGTTTCTTCCCATGGTGGGGTAAATTTTGGTCCAACTTGGACCAAACAACTTTCCCGATGGCCATGATGGGAGCGTTGGATTGAGAGGAATACAGCCGAAGGATCAATTGCTCATCGGAGTCAATCTGCTCATCGACAAAAATGCTCACGCCGCCTATACTGACATCGCGGATGAGCGCCGGCTTAAAATCGGCCACGTCTTTGTTTTTGGCATACTTGACAATGGCGTATTCGAGAATGACGCCTTTATAGCGGCGATGCCGCCTTTTTTCCTGGCTAGAGAATTCGGGGGTTTCTTCCATTTAATTTTAGTATCCGGCGCTTTGGCGGCTGTGTCAACAAAGAATCTTAAAAACTTCCATATGTTTAAAATGAAATAATTGTTTAAATACAACGGTTCTTTTTTATATAATAGGATCTATGAAAAGGGCCTTGAAGATACCTGCCGCAATCGCGATCTTCGATTTTCTCCTGATCACGGGAAGCATTTTAAGCGGGGCCCGCAAAGGCGACGTCACCTATTATTTCGGCGAAGAAAAATCCGTCACTTTCTTCTGCGCCTTATTCCTTGGCTTAACGGCCTTTTTAAGCGTCTTTTTATCCTATCTGCACGTTAAACAGGCCAAGGCCCATCCGTTTTTCAATTTTTGGAGCTTTTCCGTCGTTGGTTTTTTCTATTTGTGCCTTGATGAATTCTTCATGATCCATGAAGGCATGGATCATGTTATTCTTAGTTTGCTCGGCTACAAAGCCCGGTTATTCGATTTTGACGGCCTGCTGCTGGCCATCTTCGGATTGCTGGGGCTGGTTTGCATTTATAGATTCCGGAAAGAATTGCTGGTGCTTAAAGGCTTCAGGCTGCTGACGAGTACCGCCTTCGTGTTTTTCTTCCTTATGGTCGCCTTCGACCAAGCGCATTTCAACGCCCCCACCTTGATGGTCCTTGAAGATTCCTTCAAGCTCATAGGCGTTTCTTTTTTCCTCGGGGCCTACGCCAGCGCTTTGCTGGAATACCTGGACATAAGCCTCTTGGGCTCCCGCATGGGCGGGCAGAACCAAAATGAACAAACTTATCAAAAATAAAATAGCCTTTTTCATCAACTCCCCCGCAGCTTGCAGTAATAATTTTGGTGGTATTCTTCGGCTTTGTAGAACGCCTGGGCCGGCTCGATGGCGGTGACGATCAGCTTAGGAAACCGCCCCGAGGCCTGAAGTTTTTTCTTTACTTCTTCGGCTGCCTTCCTTTGTTTATCATCAAAATAAAAGATCACCGAACGGTATTGCACGCCGATATCAGGCCCCTGGCGGTTTAAGGTGGTCGGGTCGTGAATACTGAAAAACACCTCCAGCAACTGCTCATAACTGATGACTTTGGGATCAAACTCGACCAGCGTGACTTCCGTGTGGCCGGTTGTGCCGCTGCAGACCTGGCTGTAGGTGGGGTTCTCGGATTTTCCTCCCGAGTAGCCGACGCGGGTGGAAACAACTCCGGGGGCTTTTTGGAAATCTTCTTCAACGCACCAGAAACATCCGGCGCCGAACATGGCCTTTTCTTTTTCCATCCGTTTTCCTCCCAGTGAGGCTGGTAAAGAATTGCGCTGTCGAACCACTAGTATAAAAGCCTACGCCAGATTTGTCCAATTGTATCCGTTCATTGAGAAATATTTGTGACAATCAGGTAAAGTTTTTACAAAAAATAAGATGCATTCTCAAACGCCCATGCTAGAATGTATTTTAATTAAATCCGACTTATGAACAGACGCCGACCATTTCAACTCGCCGCAGCTATAACAACAGCTGTCCTTCTTCTCGTACAACCTTTGAGCTTTGCCCAGGAAACACCTGCCGTTTCCCAGGGCACGATAAAAATCCTGGGCATAGAATTTGATAAAATCGCCGTGTCGCTGGGGCACGTCTTCGGTAACCTCAAATCCGGCAATGACGGCGACCTTGAAATGATTACACTGATGTTGCGCCTCGGCAAGAAGATCAACCACTGGTTTAACCTGGAAGATCACAAAGGCACCATCAGCCTTTACCTCCAGCCGTTCATTGGGACGGTTTTTTCGCCGGAAGACGGCGTGGTGCTGGGTAAACAAATCTATCTTGAATATTCCTACCCTCTCATGGAAAAATTATCGTTTCTGACCGGTTTCGGCACGGGGCCGATGTATTTCGGCATCGACACCATTGAACAGGGTTCCGCCGGGTTTGAATTCTTCGATACCGCCAAAGCCGGATTTTCCTACCAATTCAACGAAGACCAGGCGTTCTTCCTGGAATACCATGCCGTCCACATCTCCAATTTGCACTTACGCGATAAGAATACCGGCATCAATGCGCACGGCGCCATGATCGGCGTGATGAAAAAATTCTAATCCATGGACTTTCTTTACCATTGCGTTGATTTTCTTGTTCATCTTGACCATCATGTCAGCGAGATCGTTGTTGACTACGGGGCCTGGGCGTATTTGATCCTTTTTCTCATTGTCTTCTGCGAGACCGGCTTTGTGGTGACCCCTTTCCTGCCCGGGGACTCTTTACTGTTCGTTGCCGGCACCATCGCCGCCCAGGGAGCGCTCAATATCGAATGGCTCATCCTGCTTTTGATCACCGCGGCCATTCTGGGCGACAGCGTTAATTACTGGATCGGGCATCTGTTGGCCCCGCGGGTCTTCCGCCATGAGGAGATCCGATTTGTCAAAAAAGAATACTTGCGCCGCACGGAAAAATTTTACGAAAAATACGGCGGCAAAACGATCATCATCGCGCGATTTGTGCCGATCATCCGCACCTTCGCCCCTTTCCTGGCCGGTGTCGGCAGCATGCGCTACGGGCGGTTTATCCTTTACAACGTCGTTGGCGGGGTTTTATGGGTGGTCTTGTTTTCTTTGGCGGGCTTTTACTTCGGCAACATCCCGTTCGTGAAAAAAAATTTCTCGCTGGTCATCCTGGTCATTATCGTCATTTCCGTCATTCCGGCCGTTGTGGAATATTTGAAAAGTAGGAAAGAAAAATAAATATTAATAAAGAGTGGTTACCTGTTACCGGTTACCCGAAGTCTATTCCTTTCCTTCCTTTGATTTCAACAGATATCCCTTATTCTGTTTCTCCTCAATGTACTCAACCGGCGTCATCTTGGTGATGCTCAGCGCCTCATAGCTTCCCGAACGGTAATACACCCGGACCTCATCCCCTCCCTGAAAACGGTCGATATTTTTGTAATGGACGTAAAAACGGTGCCTGATCCTGGTGAGTTCATCTTCGATAACGAGAATGTGCTCGGCCTGGTCGATCTCAACAATGAAGCCTCTCAAATTAAAGATCTGGTTATTGCGGGTAAAAAGCCGCTCACCAAAAGTCACCTTCGCCTGTTGCCCAAGAACAAAACCTGCTATCAAACAGATACAAACAATATTTTTTTTCATTGATGAGCCTTTACTTACAGCTTACGGCTTACAACTTATTGCTTATAACTGAAACACCTCCAGCCACACGGCCAGCTGGTTGATCTTCCAGGCTTCAGTGGCATCCCTTGGCGCCTGCGCCTGCGAAAAAATATGGGGAAAACGTTTTTGGACCTTTGTATAATTAGCTTGGGTCAACTCCCGCCAGAAGCCCATTCGCATCCATTCATCAGCGGGGGTCGCAAAACCTAATTTATCACGCCGGTTGAGGATCTGTGGGATCGTATAACGGCCCAGCGCTTCTTTCTGGATGTATTTTGTCTCGCCATTTCTAATCTTGAACTCTTCGCGGATGCCCAGCACATATTCGACAAGGCGATAATCCAAATACGGCACGCGCGCCTCGATGGAAAAACGCATCGAATTGCGGTCCTCGCTGCGCAAGAGATGTTCCAGCTTGTACTGGAAATGCCGCAGTTGGGCGGTGTTGAGCCCGTCAACGTCGAAGAACTCATTATAGATCACGGATTGGCCCGCGTGGCGGTTGAAAAAATCCTGTTGCACGTGCGGGAATTTCTTTCTTAGGACTTTTTTCCGTAAAGAGTCGTTCAAAAGAAGAAACCCGAAAGTCTGGTAACCCAAGATATCCTGCCCGCGCATGAGCGTTGCCAACAGCTGCGATAAAAAAGCACCCCATTTCTTTCTTTTCCAAAGCCCGTAGCCTAAAAATCCGTGGAAATAATGGTAGCCGGTAAAGTCTTCATCCCCGCCCTGGCCGTCCAAGAGTACCGTTACCCCCTGCTTTCTGGCCAACTCCATTACTTCGAACTGGGAGAAGAAAGTCGCGTTCGTTGTCGGCTCATCATTGGTGTACACAAATTCTTTAAGCCTTTCGTAGGCGGCGCTGGCTTTGGGGTACGCCCGGTGATTGCTGAATGGCAGTCGTTTGTTGAGCGCGTCGATATACTTGGTTTCATCGATTCTGTGCGGCGCGAAGGAAGCGGTAAAAGTCGGGTACCCTTCTTTAGCCGCGCATTCCTCGAAAAGGATCCCTGTCAAAATGGTCGAATCCAACCCGCCGCTCAAGCACGAGCCCACCGGCACGTCGCTGCGCAAACGCAGTTTCACCGAATCGATCAAAAGCTCCCTGACGGTCCGGGCGCAAACCTCCATCGAATCCGAGATGTGTTTGTTCAAATAATGGCCCGGGTCCCACCAGCGGGAGACCTTGAGCTCGCCGTCTTTGAAAACCGCCTTGTGCCCTTTGGGCAGGCGTTTAACGTTGCGTAAAAATGTCTCTTCGTGAATGTCGGTGCGGCTGAAAATGAAATAATCGAACAGCGCTTGCTCATTGATCTCTTTAGGAATGCCGTTGATACTTAAGAGCGCCTTGAGCTCCGAGGCAAAACACAATTTATCATTATGAGCTAAATAATACAACGGCTTGACGCCGAAGCGGTCCCGCGCCATAAAAAGGATGCGCTCCTGGGCGTCGTAAACGGCAAAAGCGAACATCCCGTTAAAGGCATGCAGGCAATCCGCGCCCCAGCGAAGATACGCTTTCAGAAGGACTTCCGTATCCGTTTTGGTGCGAAAACGGACGCCTTCTTTCTTGAGCGTTTCCCGCAATTCGATGTAATTGTAGATCTCCCCGTTGAAGACGAGCTGGTAACGGTTGTCATCGCTGACAAAGGGTTGGTGGCCATCTTTGGAAAGGTCGATGATGGAAAGGCGCCGGTGGCCTAAAATGCAATTTTGATGAAAGAAAAATCCTTCATCATCAGGGCCGCGGTGCTTGAGAAGGCGCGTCATTTCCTTCAGCGCGTCCTGGTCTTGCTTATGAAGCGGATGTTGTGAAATGATCCCCGCAATGCCGCACATATTTTTTCCTTACCCCTTATAACTTACTGCTTACAGCTTACTGCTTACGGCTGATTACTCCGACAACCGTACCAGCGTGCCTTTTTTTCTCGCTTGGCGCAACGCAAACTTAAGCATGCCCAACCCGATCGCCAAATACATGGCGATCAGCCCGAAGCCTTTAAGAATGGGGTGTGCCAGCTCCCCTTCAAAGCCGAACGACCGCCGGAAATATTCCAGGAAATACGTGACCGGCACCCACTTGGCCACTTGGACAAAAAAAGGCGGCAGGATATCGATCGGATAATAGATCCCGCTCACCAGCATGGCGACGTAAGCGAACATCCAGGCGGTGACCTCGGCCTTCTGCCCAAAAATGAGAACGAGAAAACTGACCAGCAATCCCAAAAGGACCGCGCAAGCGTAAATCCCCAAAAGAAAAACAGCCGTGACCTTAAACGCCGGTAGAGGAAACCCGAAGAAGCGCACCGCGGCCCATCCCAACACGGCAAATAACGCGCTGCCGCGGGCCATGCCGACGAGCCACGACCCGAAAAGATGTTCGCTCATGCCCATCGGCGTCAAAAATAAATGTTTGATGCTCTTGGACCAGACTTCATATAAAAGGCTGTAGGCGACATCCAGTTGCGTCACCTGCAGGATGCCGCCAGCAATGGCGCCTGTTAAAATGAAGGCCATCGCGTTGGTCCCTACGGAGAGAAAATCTCCTAGAAGGCCGATCGAGATGAACGTCACCAACGGCCAAAAAACAAGTTCCATAAAAGTGAACACGTTGCGTACCGCAAAAAGGTAATTGCGGTAGCAAAAGGCGCCCACGCGGTTCAACCATTGAGCCAACGCGTTGCCTGGGCGCGGCGAAGAATGCCCCGAAGCGACATTCTCCATCTTACCGGAAAAGATCGCCGCCTCATTGGCCCGGACAACCTTGCTGCGGGCCAGTTCAATAAAAATCTGCTCCAGGTCTTTCCCGCCGAACGTTTTCCTGATCTCACTGACGGCGCCAGCCTGCAAAATTTTCCCTTCCTTAATAAAAGCGATCCGCTCGCACATCAGTTGCGCCTCGGGCATATTATGGGTGGTCAAGATCACGGTGACGCCGCGGTTTTTGATCGTGGCGCTGATGATCTCCCTGGTCTGCACCGCCGCGTCCGGGTCAAGCCCCACGGTCGGCTCATCAAGAAAGATGATCTTCGGATCGTTCAAAAACGCCTTGGCCAATGACAGCCGCTGCTTGGTCCCGCTGGAGAGTTCATCGAAACGCTGGCGAAAACAAGACCCAAGCTTGAACATCTCAATCAGCTGGGCCGTTTTTGCGTTAAGCTCTTTCCCGCCAAGCCCGTAAAGCCGCCCGTAGAATTTTAAATTCTCCTCCACGGTCAGGCTCCAGGGAAAATTCGGATACCCGGAAGAAAGGTTGATGAGCCTGAGGATCCGGGGGAAATTCCGTTCGAGTAAAGGAATGCCCAGGATCTCAACGCTGCCTTTGTCCGGCGTTAAAAGCGTTGAAAGGATATTAAGGAAGGTCGTCTTCCCCGCGCCGTTGGGCCCCAGGATGCCCAAAACTTCGCCCTGATAAATCTCCAGCGACAGCCCATCAAGTGCTTTGATGGTCTGCAGTCCTTTGGTCTGGGAGGTGAAGGATTTGTGCAAGTCGCGCGCGCGGATGGCAGTAAGCATAAAATAACTATACGAAATGTGGTTGCCTGTTACCGGTTACCCGTTACCTGTATTTTCTGGTAACAGGAAACAGGTAACTGGTAACTCTATGCTATCTTTTCAATGAGAATAGAATAACAAAAATCCCGCCAAACGCAAGAAACGTTTAGGCGGGATAAGCGCCCATCTCCACTCCTCAGGACAAGCAGAAATATTTCTAATTGGGAGGATCTGATGAGGCGCGCTTAAGCGGGGCAGCCCATCAGTTCATCGATCTTGGCAAGCAGGACTTCCATCTTATAAGGCTTTTTCAGGAAATGCTGTATTCCCAAGGAGCGTAACTGCACCTCCATGGACGGGTCGAGAAAAGCCGAACTGATGATGACAGGGATGTGGCGCAGATCTTTGTCGTTAAATTTGTGCTGGCAGACCTCAATGCCGTTTAAATTGCTCATGTTCAAATCCAGTACGACCAAGTCGATCTGTTTATTGAATAAAAAGTCCAGGGCTTCGTAGCCGTCAATGGCGACCAGCGGCTCGTATTGATCGTGGCGCTTGGTCAAAAGGCTGTTGAGCATCGTCTGCATAGTATCCTGCTCATCCTCCACCAACAAAATACACTGTTTGCGGTGCATGGCAATCATCACCTCTTTCTTCCTATAAGTATAACATTTTTAGGAGGCTGGCTGCCGCTTCTATCTTCTTCGCCTGCGCTGCGGGGCGCGTGATCGGAACCTGTTGTAACTGAAGACTTTCTGGGGCTTGTTGAACTCCGTTGAAGAAATATCGGGGTGGTGTTGGGAGACCGGAAGCGTCTTTTTGATCAAATTCTCGATTTTCATGACGTCCTGGCGTTGGTCCGGCATGGCAAAAGATATGGCGTGCCCGGCGCGGCCGGCACGTCCCGTACGCCCGATGCGGTGCACGTAATTTTCCGTTTCATCCGGCAGATCATAGTTAATGACGAGCTCAATGCCGGTGACGTCAATGCCGCGGGAGGCGATGTCGGTCGCCACCAGTATCCGTATTTTGCCCAAACGAAACGCCTCCAAGGCCCGTTGCCGCTGCGCCTGGGTTCGGTCCGAATGGATCTCGGCAGCGTTAAACCCCATGTTGCGGATGGATTTGGTCGTCCGGGTAGCCCCGCGCCTGGTCCGGCAGAACATAAGGACCGAGCCGCGGTATTTCTCCAGCGTTTTCTTCAAAAGATCCATCTTCTTTTCTTTCTGGACGATAAAAAGCTCGTGCGTGACCTGGGCAGGCGCCGTTCCGGAAGGCGCGACCTCAACCTGCAGCGGGACGTTCATGTGCTGTGCGGCGATTTTTAAGATCATCTGCGGCATGGTCGCCGAAAAAAGCATGGTCTGGCGCGCCCGCGGGAGCATGCGCAAGATCCGCTCGATCTGCGGGGCAAAGCCCATGTCCAGCATGCGGTCCGCCTCATCCAAGACAAGGATGGAGACATCGCCCAGATTCAACTTGCGCTGCTCCACCAGATCAATCAACCGGCCCGGGGTGGCGATCAAAACTCTTGGGTCACGTTGCAGGGCTTTGATCTGCAGGTGGATAGGGTCACCGCCTATGAAAACAGCGGTCCTCAAATGGAAGGCGTGCGCGATCTTGTCAATCGCTTCTTTGACCTGCACGGCGAGCTCTCTGGTCGGGACCAACACCAGCCCTCTGCCCTTGTGGGCCGTGAGCCGCTGCAGCATCGGGATGCCGAAGGCCATGGTCTTGCCTGTACCGGTCTGCGCGATGCCGATGATGTCCTTGCCCTCAAGCGCGATAGGGATCGCCTGGTGCTGGATAGGTGTGGGCGTGTGAAATTTTAATTTCAGAAGCGTTTCTAAAAGCTGCGGCGCGATGCCGAGGCCGTAAAAATTACTTTGTTGAATATTCATAAATACCCTTATTTTATCGTTATTATTTTAGCTATTGTGGCACATATTGCAGGGAATACAATAAAATTATCGATACCCTTATTCCCGAAAGAAATAAAGCCCGGCCGTGAGGCCGACACCGATGAGTAATATGGTCAGCGTGCTTTTCACGAAATAGGGATAGCCCATTAAGCAAATGCCGATGACCATCGGCTTAAACTCGGAATTCTTCCGGCCGTAGTTAAAGGCAACAAAACCGATCGCGCCGAAGATAAGCGTTGCGACCAAAGCACTCACGCTAAAGCCGCCGATCAGGCCGTTCTGGGAAGCGCCACCCGTGTAAACCTGGGCCAATTCACTGACCACCTGCTGCGTGTCCTGCGCGTACGCAACGGCCGCAGCCAAAATCAAAACTAAAGGAAAGATGATTTTATTCATCTGTTAAACCCTTTCCGCGTAATTCTACTTTCCCTTCTCTTTCACCTTCCCCATCACCCACAAAGTGGTCGCGCCCAGAAGCCAGATGGCGAAGATGAACAAGGCAACGGTGATGAGCCATTTGAGGAAAAATCCCAAGACCACGATGAAGGGCAGTAAAAATACCCCAACCACGCTCAAAAATAAGAGCATTAATAGAACCAACAGGCCTACAAAGAATTCTTTCATAATATCCTCCCTAAATAAACATTTGGGGCTACCACAATATTGGTTACCTGTTACCGGTTACCCGACATTACTGGAAACAGGTAACTGGCAACCGGTAACCCGAAGTCTTTTTTTTCTTTCTTATATTAACAAAAATCCCGCTAAATGCCTAGTGCATCGTAACATAAAGTTGGGCACAGTACCCACTCGTTTTCTAATAGGAGCGGCTTAAGAATTTATGTGACGGGGTACTAGAAAGGTTTTAGCGGGATTTGCTTGTTAGCTATTGCTTCTTACTTTTCCCTGCAATGGTCTTTAAGCCATGCGGCGATTGTCTGCTCATCCATCTTTTTGCCCGCGATGGCCATGACGAAATCATACTTCTCATCAACGGACGCCTTGATGTCATAACCGTTCAAGCGCAGCATCAGGCGCATGGCTTCATACCCCACCCGTTTGTTGCCGTCAACGAAAGGGTGATTGGAAATCAATGAATGGCCCAAAACCGCGACTTTCAAAAAAAGATCAGGATAGAGATCTTGCCCGCCAAAAGAAGCCTGCATCCGGTAAACAGCCGATTCCAAAAGACCTTTATCGCGCACCCCCGGTAAGCCGCCGATGGCCTTAATGATCTCTTTGTGGAGATAAATAACCTGATTGGGATAAAGATAGCGCATCTTACGCCAAGCGTTTAAGAAGGGTCTTGTCTTCCTTGAGAAGGGCTTGGATTTCCGTCTGTAGGTCAGCGGAGACGATGTCTTCTTTGTGTTGTTTGATAATGAGCGCGATCCCCTGGCGGATCAGCGCGGATTTAGGGATGTGCGTTTCCTTAGAAACAGTTTCCAGAAGCTTGATCTGGGATTCTTCCAGTTTTAAGGTAATGGGTTTCATCATATCGCTCACCTGCCAAAAGTATACTTGGCAATATAAGTATTGTCAAGTATTACTTTGCCCAATCCCTTGCGGTACCTGTCCCCTGATTTTTAAACTCCTACTTTTTCACTTTGGCGATGCGTTCGTGCGATGAAAAGCTGCCGTGAACGTGGCAATAGATCTCGTGGTTGTATATGTTGAGCTTCTGCTTGCACCCCGGGTGCTTGCACTTTCTTCCCTTTTGGGACGTCATTATTTTTTTGATATGGGCTCCTTCGGGGAAATGCCTAAAAGAAAAAAGCCGCCAGGTTAGTTGTCCTGCGGCTTGAAATCCCCTAATCTTGTATCTATTCTACCACACCGGCGGGTTAAAAGGGTGGACTAATCCTAAAAAGTGGGGAGCACCTGCGTTTAGCGCCCGCCCTTCATTTCGCCCTGCCTGGAACTTGCCTGACAATCAACCGCAGCATGATTTAGAAGCTACCTCCTGCTTGCTCGAACCATAAGTGACATCCAGCATCTTGGGCTTGACGAGCTTTTTAAAGTCGCTGAATTTCATCTTGATGAGCTCGTGGTGATTGCCGGCATTGAAGGCGATCTCCTCGTCTTCCGCCAATCTTTTAGAAACGTACACACCGATCTTGTACAAATTCCCGAAAGGCGGCATCGCCCCGATCTCGCAATCAGGGAATATTTCCTTGAAATCGTCTTCGTTGGCCAATTGAACTTCCCTGGTCCTCGTTTCTTGCTTCAACAGCTCAAGGTCGACCTTCGTTGAAGCGGGAATGACAACCATCGTGATTTTCCCATCCAGTTTGACCATCACCGTCTTGGCGATCTCCTTACCGGAGATATGGGCAACTTGAGCAACCCCCTGGGCGGTATATTGAGTGGTGTGCGGGATGACTTCATATTTGATCCTCTTATCATCCAAAAACTTTTTTAGGTGTTTGATAGGCATGGCCGGCTCCTTTCGGTTTAACAATGCGCTTTCATGTTTTTCCAAAATATGGCCCTTTTTAAACAATCCTTTGTTGTTTGCTAACGGCACCGATTTATTGTGCGTTGAGGACTTGAAAACAACGGTCATATTTTCGATTGACGTATTTCTCGGCCTGTAAACTTTTAATATGTCCCGTTTTTTCATGGCCTCCCTCCTTCCTAGCCTTTCAAGTAATTCTTGAACCAGTCGGCGGCCAACAGCGCGACCTCTTCCAGGGCCCCCGGCTCTTCGAAGAGATGCCCGGCTTTGGGCACAACTTCAATGGCCTTTTCGCAGTGAAGAAGAATCATTGATTTGTGATTGAGCTTTTTCACTTCCCAATCCAGCTGGCCAACGATGAAAAGCGTGGCCGCTTTCACGCGGGGCATTGAGTCATTGGCCAGATCGGTGCGCCCGCCCCGCGAAACGACGGCCTTGATCTCATTGGGCCGTTCTACCGATGCTTTGAGCGCGGCCGCGGCCCCGGTGCTGGCACCGAAATACCCCCAATAATGGTCCGCCAGCGTTGTATTGTTCTTCAGCCAATCGGTGGCCGCCAGCAACCTTTGCGTCAAAAACTCAATATCAAAACGGTATTTGGCCGTTACCCTGTCCAACAATTCTTCTTCATGGGTTAGAAGGTCCAGGAGAAGTGTCGCAAAGCTGGCGCGTTGCAACTGCTCGGCCACGAAACGGTTCCTGGAACTGAAGCGGCTGCTGCCGCTGCCGTGGGCAAAAAGCACGGCGCCTTTGACATTTGCGGGAATGGTCAAGTCCGCTTTAAGGACTGCGCCACTATTTGTTTGGATCTCGACTTCATACTGCCCTTTTTGCGCTATCGGTGAATTTTCCATAGTATACCCCCTATCCCGGTTACCCTTTCATCTCCACATCCATGTGCGGCGCCTTTTTAAAGTCCAGGATTTTATGAACCTTGATATGGAGCATTCTCTCAACCTGAGGCATCGGCTTTTCCTGTTCAAGGCCGAAGGCGTAACCGTTGAGCCTTTCCACCTCATCGACCCTTTCCATCTCCCCAGTGATCTGGTAACCGATATCGTTTCGCGGGTCCCAAACGACAACAGTGACGTTTCTGTTCACTTCCAGATTGGCCGAGGTGAATTGACAGAACCAGCCGGTAACCTCCAGGCGCCCCTGAAAATCAATGTCGATATCCGAAACCAAGCTGATATGAGGGACTTTCTTCACATTCGTGGTGGCGATAAAAGAGTACCCGACTGTCTTGGCTAAATGAACGGCGTTTTCAAGCGTTTCTATGTTCATGGTTTCGTCTCCTCTTGACGCTTCTTTTAAGCATTTCTAGAACCTCGCTGTCTTCCACCTGACCAAAATGAATGTAAAATTGCCCGATGGCCGTTAAAAAGGCCGGTACCCGCAGACAAACCATTTCATCAGCGTCAACGCTCAATTGCCTGAGGGTTTCCTCGGGGCCGACCGGGACAGCGGCAATAAGTTTTTTCGGCTTCTCCATCCGCGCGCTCCACAACGCCGCTTGCAAGGTCGCTCCTGTTGCCACCCCGTCATCGGTGATAATAACTGTCTTTCCTTTCAAAGGGATCTTCGGCCGCAGCCGGCGGAATAAAGCGCTCTTTTGTTTGATATGGTTTAACTGCCGCTCTTTTTCGGCAGCGATGTATTCCGGAAGGATGATAAGCCGTGAGGTTATTCTTTCGTTAAGATACAACGCGCCGTTTTCCGTAACGGCCCCCATGGCCAGCTCGGGGTTTTCAGGCGCCCCGAGCTTATGGGCAAAGACCACATCCAATGGCGCACTCAAAACGTTTGCAATTTCATTGGCAACCACAACCCCACCGCGGGGGATGCCTAAAACAACTGTTTTTTCACCATGGTATCTTAAAAGTGTTTGCGCAAGCAACCGTCCGGCTTCTTGACGGTCCCTAAACGGTTCCTCACTTCTTGAAATCATGTAAAGCTTACCAAGTTGCTTCAGATAAGGGGCTTTTTCGGGGTTTTGAACCAATGCCTTGACCTTTTGTGTTTTTCCACTTTCCCTAATCATCGCACGCTCCTTTCCCTAAAAAGCCCCTTCATACATCGCTCATTTGATCTCCACCTTCACTTCTTTTTTCTTGGCTTCTTCCTTTTTGGGAAGCGTGATCTCAAGAACCCCATCTTTGTAGCTGGCGTTCACTTTCTGCGGATCAACACTGGCCGGAAGCGTGAAGGAACGGTTGAAAGACCCATAATAACGCTCTGACCGGATGTAATCTTTTTCTTTGATCTCCTTTTCCTGTTTCTTCTCACCCTTGATGCACAGCGTATCGTTGTCCACCGTTACCTCGATCTCCTCCTTCTTCAACCCCGGCAAATCGGCCTTCACCTTGATCACGTCTTTTTCATCAACGACGTCGACCGCCGGTGCCCAGAGTTTCCCGCCGTTTCCCGCTTTCAAAGGGCGGTGCAGGGAGAAATCAAACAAACGGTTCATCTCCCTTTGGATGTCTTCAATATCCTGGAACACATCCAACCCTGTTTCTCTTTCTTTCCATGGGATGATTTTCATAGCTTCCTCCTTTTTTTACGGACAATTTTAAATGAACTCAATTCGGTTGAGTTGATATCAACTCCTCACACGTTTCATCCGTTTCTTCGGTTGTGAACTTAAGCGGTAGTTCGTACCCGCGGAACTCTATGTTGTCGACAATCTTTTTGACAACCCACTTATAATCTTCCCAAACCTCTTGGGGGGTTACGCTAAATTTAACGGCGTGAAGATGTAAATGGTCCAGCAAATAAAAATCCGAAACACGGGTGGCGGGATCATCTTTCAGATAACCGTTGACCTTGACCGTCTCACGCTCGCAATGGCGAAAGCGCTCGATGTGAAAACCCGGCGCGTAACGGCCCATGCTCTCGAGCCCTGAGCGCGACAATTCGCTCATAAAATGGACCGCCTGCTCGGTTTCCTCAACAACCATTGTTACTTTGGGTTCCTCGGCAATCGTGATGGTGAGCGTTCGCCCCTGCTGATTGAGCTTCCAGGAGGGATCGCACAAGAAAGAAACGCCGGCCCGTTCGCTGACGCACGTTTCCCATTTTAAATCAGTCACTTCGCTTTCTGCTTTGATATTGAAAGCGGCGATTAAACCGCTAAGGAGGATGATTCCGGTGAGTTTTTTCATCTCACGCCCTCCTTTCTCCGCTTCCCTATTTCCAGCTTTATTATAGATTTAGAGGAAAAATCAATATATTGTCTGCTCTACGCAGCTTAATCGGTAGTACTACGTAGACACGCAAGGGGAATCACCACTTTCGGTAATGCCAAAATAAAAAGATCATGACTACCGAAGCGAACGCAAGTGCTGCAATCACCCAAAAGGGCATCAACGTCCCCGTTTGAGACAGCGGCAACGCTACATTCATGGAGAAAAGGCTGACGATAAAGGTGGGCACCATGATGCATAACGATAAAATGGTGAACGTTTTGATGCGGACGTTAAGGTTATTGTTGATGATCGAGGCAAAGGCGTCCATCAAATTCGATAAAACATCGGTGTAGGTATTGGCTTGTTCATGGCACTGCGTATTTTCAATAAAGATCTCCTCCAGAGACTCCCTGGCTTCCTGTGAAAACCCGATCTTTGATGCATTAAGCTTTAACTTATCGATAACCTTGTTGTTAGAGCTGATGGCATTGACGTAGTAGACAAGGCTTTTCTCCAGCCGGAACATATTGAAAAGGTCTTTATTGGAAACGGCTTGCTGAATGGCCTCATCCAACTCATCGGAGATCTTCTGGATGACGCGCAAATGCTCGTGAAAATGAAAGATGGTGTTCGCAATGACCTTTAAAAAAACATCTTGAACGGACCCGACCCGCTGGAACGCCGACTCTTCAAAAAAACCGTCTTCTTTGGTGTGCACAATGATCAATTTGTCCGCGAAAAGAAATAAGCCGATGGAAGAAACTTTCAGCAGAAAATGGTCTTTGGCTTGATAACGCTTGGGGTTCTTGATAATGGCCGAAAGGTGGTTGGCCTCAAAATCCACCCTTCCCAGTTCATCCGGGTCCAACGAAGAACTGAGCGCGTGGGCAGCGACCAGTTCTTGCTTGATCAGATGCGTTTTTTCCTGCTCATTAGGATGAGCATAAACGAGCACCACGGCGCTCGGTACATCCGATTCAACAAGCCTGCCGTCACTAAGTTTATAGGTCTTTAACATTTTCTCCTCCGCTTCCCTTTTCTCAACTCAAATCGGCCAATCCCTTAAGATGCGCTCGGTCTCCTCCGCATGGCTGCTTTCATCACGGATCATATCTTCGAGCTGCACCGACAATCCCTTATCCCCAAGGACCTCGGCTTCTTTGGCGCGTTGGGTATAACTTTTGACGGCCTTCATTTCAGCCTCCAATACGGCTTCCATCATCTGCCTGTTCGTTTTAGCTGCTCTAACAGGAAAGGGGATTGTGTTGGGCTCCGCGCCCATCGCAACGATTTTATTCGCCAAAAACTGGGCGTGCCTTTGTTCATCCGCCACCTCGGTCAGGAAAAACTGTGATAGTTGAGGGCGGTACGGCCCGGTCACTTTGGCGGCATAACTAATGTATTGGATGATCGCGCTGTATTCATTGGCCAGGTCTTCGTTTAAATTTTTAATAAGCGTTTTTGTGTCCATGGCATCCTCCTTTATTTAATCTGCGACAACGCGCGGATATAGTTAATGGCGTGCCAGATGTCTTCCCGGCTCAATGCATCTCCCGCGCTGAATGCCGGCATGGGCCAGCCGCCTTCAGTGATTTTCCACATAAGCGCCCCATCTGTGGCTTCTTTAAGACTCGACTTGTTTAAATCAGCCAAGCGTTTGCCAAGATACTGTGCCATCGGGCCATCGCCGCGGCCCGAAACGCCGTGACAAGGCAGGCAATGTTGCCCATAAATGATCTTGCCCTGCTCCTGTGACGCAGCGTCAGCGGGAAATGGACTTGTTTCTTCAAGGGCTTCTTCGGGGGCCTCCCACTTCAGGGATTCATCCAGGTCCTTGCTTAAAAATAAATTTGTCTTCTCATCTTCTTCGAAAGTTTCTATGCCTGTCCGGAGACATCGCACCATGATGCCGTGCTGAAAACTCATACACTGATCAATCATCTGAGAATCTATCGCTTGAGGAGTCGATTTTGGATCTTCCTGCCCTTGCGCCCTTGAGAAAATAAGAATATTAAAAATGCATAATATAAAGACGATTTTTTTGTTCATAGCATTTTCTTTCATTTTAGTATCTCGGATAAAATAAGCTTATTTTCTCTTTCTTTAAAGGCCCCCTTTATGGGGATCTTCAGATCAACAATCAACGGCAGATGGTCCGAGGCCAGCTTATCCAGGTCCGTTCCCGACACCTCAACATGCGTCACCTCGATGCCTGGACTGATAAACACATGATCGATCCTGCCCATGGGATAGCGACTGAACCATGTTGGGCGCGGATCGTGATCCTTAAGTTTTGCCTGGGCGTCGCAAAGAATTTTCTTGATTTGGCGAACCAGCTGCGAATTGGGCAACGCATTGAAATCGCCGCACAGGACGACCGGCCCTGCGCAGGCCGGATGGGCCAGCCATTCCGAGCCCAGCAATGATTTCGCCTGAAGGATCCTTTCCTGGGGGAAAAGGCCTAGGTGCGTATTAAAAAAATGGATCCATTGTCCCGCCACGTTAATGGCCGTCCAAACCGCTCCCCTTGGTTCCATCATCGAATTTTTGATCCTACCCGGCAACCGCCCTGCGCGGATAAGCTCCATTGGATAACGGCTCAAGACCGCGTTACCGTAATGTTCCTCCTCAACCTGGATAGAAGGATGAAAATGGTACATCATCTCCAGCTGCTTGGCAATCACGTGCGGTTGGTCGATGCCACCGGTGCGTTTGCGCTGCATGTCCAATTCTTGAAGCGCGACAATATCCGGTTGATGCCTCCCGATGACGCGCGCGATCCGCTCGGGAGAAATTTTTCCGTCCATGCCGATACAGCCGTGCACATTATACGTCATGATGCGTACAGTCTCGGATGCGGCAGCGGCCTTCGCAGGGACAAAAATACCTGACGCTTTCTTCGGTTCCTGCAGCATGGGGCGTTTCAAAAACCGGAAGACCCCATGGCGCAGGTCCATCGGCGTCAAATATCTTCGCTCCGGCAGCATCTTAATGACATCGATCGGAAGTAGAGCAAAGGCATTCGTTTCTTCCGGGCCGACCCCGGCGTGAGCGCCGTCTTCAACCGGAAAAGTCATCGGCTGTTTGCCGGGCCTATATCCCATAAAGGTAAAATCTCCCGCATCGGGATGATGACATACCCTGATCAGATCCTGCGTCACCTGCATTAAAAAAGGATGGTCTCCTCCCAAAATCCTTCCGGCATCCCGCGGGAGGATAAATTCCCCCTCTTCGGTCCAGACATAAATCTCCCCTTGGCCCAACGGGACCATAACAACGGGTATTTTCGCCGTTTCAACCAACTTTTTAGCAAAGGACTTCTTTTGCTCCTCATCGAACGGTTGCGGCAAATAAATATTCCCCGTTGGTCCAATGGCCGTCACTACAAGTCCCTCCGGTGGGGAATCTTTCTGTGTTCGCTCCATGTTACCGAACATTTTTTCGATGAAAGGAAAACCTAAAAGCCGGGCACGATGCAGTTGTACGCCTTTCCTCTCCTGGTGATGGGATAAGCCGTCGGTCGCGCCGAATTCTTTAAAAACCTCGGCCACGGCTTCTTGAACGCTTCTACCATATTTCACTGCATAGGAAACTGTATCTTCCTGGCCATGATCGGAATAGATCCAAACATCATAACTGCGGCGGGCAGAGCGTAAGGCCTTACGATAGATGCGCTCAATAGCATGATCGATACCCCGCAACGCCCAATGGGCGGATTTCGATGAAGCCCCACGGTTGTGGGCGTGCTCATCATAACCCAAAAAATTCAAATGGATGATCGGTAACCCGCGGGTGATATCGATCTTCGCCCCGACCGTCACCAACTCCCGCAGCAGAATACAGATCAACGCACGAAGATAAATGAACTTCGATTCTTTCTTGAAATTCTCCCCTTCATAAAGGCCGCGCCAGAAATCAATAACCCCTAAGAACATCTCGTATGCCGTCAATACGCACATACGCACAAATGATGGTAGGTGGGTCAAAGCCAATATAATTAAATTAATGGGATTGATGTCCTTCCATATCCGATCCCATCCCAAGAGCGTGGCGCAAAAATGGGATTCTTCGGAACCGCCGGAGAAAATATTCGAATACGAACTGCCTCCCTTCAACAAACCCTCCCCTTGCTTGGCCAGCCGCTGCTCGATCTCTACGGCCGCCTCACTGTCATACATCCGAAAAATACGGCCAGTTTTTGTGTCCTTAAACGAAAAAGCCGGCACGCATTGCTTGATGCCGTAAAACAGCTCTCCCTGGACCGATGGTGTGCTCGATGGCAACCCTGGATAAAAAGAATAAAGCCGATAATATTTTTTTTGGAGAAGCCCTTTAAGAAAGGGCATTTCCCTGTTGGCAAACGCTTGTTTAAGCTGGGTCATGGAAAAGCCGTCGATCTGTATCAGCACAACTCCGGGCTGCGTTTCCGTCTGCTCAGAACGATTGAGGCGCAACAGTCTTGTGGACCACTCGCTTCGATTAAGCAGCCCCGACAACTGCGCCAACCAACCCCTTGATCTCTTTGCCACTGGTTGCTTCGGTTTTAACGATACCTCTGTCATGGCCGCGCCGCCGGCTTCCATCATGTTTTTAAACATGTTCCATTCAACTTTGAGACGGCTCGCCAAAGCATACCAAGCATTATCCTTTTGCTCCGATGAAACACATTCTCTGCCCCGGGCTTCCTCGTAAATTTTGAGCATCCGGGAGGCGCAAAGCTCAACGGCAAACGGCACCGCTGTATCAATGGCGTTTTGTTTCATCCGGCGCATTTCGCCAGGCGGGCGCTTCAGACACCACGACAATGCCTCGATAAAATCATTTTTGTTTTCCTTTGGGATCAGCCGACCGTTGGTACTGTCTTTGACAACCTCACGTACGCCAGGAGCATCGATAGCTACCGCCGGAACACCGCAGGCCATTGCTTCAACAAGCACAACCCCCTGCGTTTCACTTAAAGAAGCGAATGCAAAAATATTCATAGCGTAATATGCATCAACCAAATCCTGACCGTTCAGTAATCCTGCCAGATGGAGCCTTTTGCCAAGCCCTGCTTCATCAAATATCCTTTTGATGTCTCCCTCCAACGGCCCCTTACCGGCTACTAAAAAATGTGCTGTATGATCCTTTTTCATATATTCCGCAACGCTTCGCGCCAAAAAATCTAAATTTTTTTCTAAAACCAAACGGCCGATATAACCGATAAGCGCGGCCTCGGAAGAGATATTGAAACGCTTGCGGATAATGCCTCCGTCTCCCCGGGAAAATCGCTGCAGGTTCACACCCGTTGGAACAACCGCCATCGGCGTTTTAACGCCGCGTTCCAACAGAATATCGCGCACGCTTTCACTGGGCACGACCACCTGGTCGGCCAAATTCGCATAACCGGTAAAAAGTTCAATGATAAAACGCTTGATTCCTTCATTCTGCAACGGCAGATAGTGCATATGCTGCTCGAACATGGTGTGATACGTAAAAATAAGCGGAATACTATATTGCCGGCTCAAACGCAGGGCAACGTCCCCCATCCAAAAAGGGTGATGACTGTGGATGATATCCGGCGTGAACGTTCTCATCAGTTTAGGCAGCAACGTTTGCATCGGCAGGGCGATCGAAAAATCCGTGTGGCTGAATTTCTGGATGGCACGCAAACGGATCACGCCTTTTTCATCGGGCGGCGCGCCCGCGGCTTGTGGGGCGATCACAACGACCTCATGCCCAAGCTTAGAAAACTCGCCCGTAAAGGAACGGATGGATTCCTCGATCCCTCCAATCATCGGCGTGTACGTATTGGTCATCATGAGAATTTTCATCGCTTATCCCCATCACTTAACTCAAGAGCCAGGGCCCCTGGCCCTGCCGTCACTTTCACAAACCCAGGCAGCTGAATATCAATGGGAGGTTCTTTAGAGAACCAGCTCCCTTTCCATTCAACCAGGATGCTATGTCCCAGCGGCTTAACGGAAATTTGGATGGTGCCGAATCGCGTCGGCGCCGGGCCGAATGACATGGCTTGTTTCTTCTCCAGCCAAACGCGCAGGATCCCCGAGCACAAGATCAACCGCTCACCTTCTTCCCTGACAAAACAGTTCCTTAACATTAAAATCCATTCCGCTGCGGCCCACACGTGCTGGCCGTCTCCCATGCATCCGCCTTTGGTGATCGGATGGATGGCTTCCGGCCACTGTCCTGTTGGGGAAGCAAGCTTGGCCACTACGCTCATCATTTCGAAATACCGCGGGTCTCCCGCGCGCAAAAGCACCTGGGCGATATGCAAGGTCAAATAAGGATTGATGCCCGAATGCGTCATATCATGGAAAAAGCCGCCGTCCATAAAACAATGCTGTGTTAAATATTCAACCGTGTCCAGAAGCCGCGGGTCGTGAGCGGCAAAAATCTGCAACGGATAGCCGGCAGCGAGCGAACCGATGGCACCCGCGTCCATTCGCCGGTACGGAGCGGCCGGCATGGCAGGCCTTTCCAAACGCCTTTTAACATGTGCTAAGCTCTGATTGACGCTCATGAAAAAATCTTCCGCCTCTTTATTAAAATGGCGTGCACGTTTAGGATTTCCGTACGTTTTTTCTAAATAACCGGCGGCACGTAGGCCTTCGATCCCCCAGAAATTATCCCAATAATAATAATCATTGGGCCCCAGATGTTCGGCGCTGAAACCCGGCGGCAACAACCCCGCATGAGCTAAGGAGCCGTTCGAAGCAAGCCTCTTCCTTGAGATCCACCGGCCGGCTTTATCGGTTACTTTAAGCCAGCGCTTGTCGGGACGCAGCCCTGTCATCTCGCAAAATCGGCGCATGATCCACAGGGCCTCGCCGTTTGAATCCCACTCCCCTTCCTGGGAGAGAAAATACCCAGACGGCATTTGCCGCGAAGGGAAACAATCAATGGCCCGGCGCACCTTATCCGTAAATCCGACGCACAACATCGCGTGCAAAATGAACGCGGCATCCCGGAACCAGAAACGGCGGTACGTGTACGGCCCGGGATAAACTTCTTTGGGTGAGTGCAAGATCAAGGTCCTTATCGCCGCCTCATAAAGAAACTGAAAATGTTCATCTGGAACTTTTAACTGGCACTGGCCGTGCAGGTGGTCATTCCAATTTGTTATCAATGATGGCGGTTGTGTCGTTGGATGCTTCTGTTCTTTCTTTTGTCCCAGTGGCACTTGGACCGTCACTTGACGGGGCGCATCGGGAGAAAGTTTAAAAAGCGCTGCCGCCGTTGCCATCCCCACCTTACAGTAAACTTTACTTTTATCTTCGAGCGAAGGCAGGCGGCTGAACACATCCCCGTGGCGGTAATAGGAAAATTCGTACTGGCCCGCCGGCTTATCGAAATAAACGGCTGTTTCTTTATTGACCAGCCACCCCTGGCGTTTATCCAACAGCTCAATATCGTGAATGAAACTTACCCCCTCGGGATTATACGGCCTTAAGGAAACTACCAACCAGGCATTTTGGGCGGCTGATTGAGACAAGCCTGTATATTGGATATGACAGAAGGGCGATTCTTTTGTGCCAACGACTTGAACGCTTAAAGACAACGACAGCGGGCCAAGCTGCGTTCTCGTCACCACCGTAAGATTATCTTTAATGAGAAGTTGCTGCGTTGTATCGGACGAACGCGAAGGGATCAATGATTGCCCTTGAGGAACAAGTATCCAGGCATCAAGTGACCATCCGTCATAAAGTGGCGTCACCAGCCCTCTAGGATCAACGATCGGGTATTCCCTGCAATCGGGGATCCCGACCGCTGTCCAGTTACGGTGAGTGAGATTGATCTGGGTTAATGAGAACGACCTTGGGATAAACGCCGCGTTTTGGGGATTATACTGACGTTCCACCCAATAAGGCCAAACCCAATCCAAGTTATGCTGGATCGCCAAGCTGTTCATTAACCCGCGGGCGTGCAACACAACGCCCGAGCGAAGGAGTTCTGTCGGGGCAGCGACCTCGGAAGGCTGCGCAAAATTCTGTAATTGGGATAGGACCTTGATCGGGTCTAAAAATCCCTGCCGGCGGGCGATGTCTCTGACCACGAATCTCCAGGGTAACCATTTCCACCACATGGCTCAGCCCTCAACTTTCTACAATTTCCTTAGCTGCTTTTGTTGCTCCCTTCGTTTCGTGATAAACCACAATGTCACGAAATAAAAAAACGCGGCCAGCCCTGTGCCCAGAATTAGGCTGCCGACCAGCAATGGATAAAAAAATTGAAAAATCGTATTAAACGAAATTGACCTGAAGGAATCCCAGCTTAGCGCAGGATAATCCTTACCCACGAACAGGCGTCCGATGGTATAACTTGCCCAGGTGATGAAAGGGATCGTGGGAGGAACGGAAATGTTCATCCCCAAGAAAATCGCGATCTTTTTAATATTGCTGAAAAGAAGTGCTGCGATGACACCCATGAGAAGATGGAAACCGTACAATGGCGTTATGCCGATAAAGACGCCGATGGCCGTCCCCAAGGCGATCTCATGGGGGGTATTGTTCTCCTTCAACAGTTGAAGAATGAGCGCCTTTACTCCCCGAAGCCTTGGGGAAGTACCCGTTGTGGCCAGTTTTGCATCTTCCATAATCCGGCCTCATTCCAATCGAATTTTTCTTTAACTCATTTTGAAAATTGAACATAACTGCTGTCATTGAGGTTGTCCTATGCCTCTTTGATCATTTCCTCTTCCACCAATCTTTCTGCTTTAAACCAATCATCCCAATCATTGCCATTCTCGCCACCTCTTTTCTCATAAAGCTCATAAGCTTTCTTCTCAACCAGCTCGGCATAAACATTTGCCTCCACTGACTTTTCTTTTTTCGTTTTTACTAGGGTCGCTTTCTTATTATTTCTTTTAAATATTGTTATTGTGTTTTTCATGACATTCTCCTTGTCTTAGCGGTCCGTTATCAACGATTTATTCCGATCTAGCTCACCTTATTACACTTTCATTATAAACCCCTGCGTATTCATATATAGCCGCTAATCTACCTAAAGAAATAAGTAGTTTTACTTAATCGACCCTTACGGCCAGGTCTTTATCGAGCAGTTGCTGGTTCAAAAAGGCGCCTTCTGTGGCCGTTTCTTCGGGGGAGGTCTTTGCAGGGGCGTAAAATATGTCGGCTAAATAGCGGTCGTATTTGTCGGTCTTGTAGGTTTTGATAACGAGCGCTTTCCCTTTTAGCTCGCTTTCAACAAATGCTTTGGCGGCCTGCCCTTTTTGCGTAACCAGCTCGGCGCAATCAATACCGCGCAGCCGCAGCTTCTGGCGCACCCAGGTGCCGAAACCGCAATCGATCACGCACAACAACGTGTCGCCGTCAATGACCCGTTCGAGCGTTGCTTTAAACGTGTACAATTGCGTTTCCTTGGCTTTGGACTCTTCGAACTTTTTGCCGTCCCACTCAACCAGCATCCCCTCACGAGCACTTTTAAAGCCCTCAAGCTCAACATCCCGCAGGACCGTAAATCCGCAATCGACCAGAGGCACAAGCCCCGTCTTTCCTTCCACCGGGCACATCCGGATTTTATACGTGTAAAGAAGGCCGCGCTGTTCCTTCAACGGTTGCTCGCTACTCGCTGTCCGTTGTTCGCCAAGCTCCTTAAAATCAACAGGCTGGGTATCAATGTCTTCTTTTTGAATCGTCTCTTTAAGCTCGCGCACGCTCCAATTCTTACGGACCGCTTCTTCCAAAAGATGCTCCCGATCCTCTTTATCCTTAACGGTTGAAAGTACCTGGTACGTGCTCCAAGGCAATTCTGCAGACGTCTGCAAAATTGGGAAGGTCACGTAAAACTTACGCATGTACGCTAAGTTCCTGGTAGAGAAGCCTTTACCGTGGCGGGCACTCAAATCCTTGGAAAGCCGCTCCATGAGCTGTTCCCCGTAATTGGCGCGGAATTTATTCTCCTGCTCTTCGGTCACAATGCGCCGGCCGATGGCCCAGTACGCCTGGGTCAGGATCTGGTTGCGGGCTTTCTGCAGCTTCGCGTCCGCTTCCTGGTAAATGCTGGAGATGTCGTTAAGAATTACCGTGTATTGGTTTTCGGCTATGGCGGTAGGCATGCCTTTTAAATAGCTTAATTTTGAGTAGGTGTCAATGGATTATTTGGGTGTCCTGGTATGGGCAACCTTGAGGGGGTTTGTCATATTGACTGTTCACATTATATATTCTACACTTAAGCTTAATATACTTAATGGAGGTGGTGATGTCCAGTGGACTTTCGATATACAGTTACAGATAGGATCGGTAAAAAGATCAGGGAAATTGCATCCGCTGACAGTATTTCCTCTTTAGTTGCCAACCTTAAACATCAAGGTTTAAAGCCGATAAAGATTGAAAGTATCGCCTTCGCCCCCCGAAGAAAGAAGAAGAGGTCTTTTTTCAAGCGGACGAGCGCGACGCCCTGGGAAGTCGCCGTCCTCACGCGGCAACTCGCCGCGACCCTGGCCAGCGGCCTGCTCCTTTCCGAAGCGCTTGATGCCGTAGGCGGGGAAATGGACAATGAGTACTTTGGCAGGGTCATCTCGAAAGTGCGCCGGGATATCCACGGCGGGACAAATTTTTCCTGCGCCTTGGCCAAATACCCAAAGATCTTCTCCACCAGTTACGTGGCCATTGTCCGCTCCGGAGAAGCCATCGGCAACCTTGACAAGACCCTGGCCAACCTCGCCAAGTTCCTCGAGAACGCGGAACAGTTGAAAGAAAAGATCAAAAGCGCCGTCACCTATCCCGCCTTCGTGTTCGTCTTTGCCTTGCTCATCACGTCCCTTCTTGTCCTTTTCTTGATACCAAAATTCCAGGAAATGTACGCTCAGGTCAACGCCCCTCTGCCTTATTTGACGAAGGTGGTGCTCGCCATCAGCGATCTTATAATTCATCATTCGGTTCTTTTGAGCTTGGGCTTTATTGCTTTAACGACCCTTCTTTTCAGGATCAGGCATATTCCAAAAATAAAAAATATGTACGATCTGATCGCCTTGCGGATCCCCATCGTGGGAGAGCTGATCATTTATAAATTCGTCATTTCAAAATTTTGCCGGACACTCGGCGTTCTATTGGCCGGCGGGGTTGGCATCTCCACGGCCCTTTCGATCACCGCCGAGGTTGTCAACCACCACCCCTTCACTAAAAGTATCGAAAAAATGCGCCAACGCATTATTGCCGGCAGCACCATATCGACACAGCTTAGGAACTTCCCCATATTCCCGACTTTTGTGGCCAAAATGGTGTCCGTGGGAGAAAGAACCGGGAAAATTGCGGAGATGTTGCAAAAGACCGCAGACTATTTTGACGATGAGTTGGACAATACGATCCGCCGATTAACGATATTGATCGAACCCGCATTGATCATTGTCATTGGCGGCTTTATCAGCATCATCATTGTCGCTTTGTATTTGCCGATCTTCAATGTGGCGGCGTTGGTGCAATAATGAGAGTGCCTATTTTTAGGAGGTTTAACCCAGCGATGTTGAATAAAAAAGCCTTTACGTTGATCGAAGCCATTATCGTCGTCGCGATTGTCTCAGTGCTAGCGTCGATTGCCGTGCCTTCCTATATGCAACATGTCAGGCGGGCCACGGCCGCCGAGGCGGTCGCCCTGATGGCCATGGTCCGCGAAGGCCTGCGGGACTACAATATCAACAATAACACCTTCTTCGATATCGGCTCGGGAAACATTCCCAATGGCCTGCCGACAAGCGTCGCGAGCGGTATCCCCACACCCAGCACGGCCGGCGTTAACGCCGATGCCGGCATTTCCCATTATTTTTCGAACGCCTCCTATTCCGTGGACGCGACCAGCCCCACGTCAACCCGCTTCGCCAATCCTTCTGTGGTCGATTTTATCATTTCGGTGGACGGCAGCGCGAGCGTCGCCTGCGGAAGCTCCAACTGTGCCACGAGCGCCGCTCTTGTTTCCGATTACCGATTGGAAATGGACAACACCGACCGCGTATTCGTTTCCTATGACGGAGGGACCAATTGGACGCCCTACCGTTAACAAAAAACAAAAACGGCTATACACTGATGGAAGCCCTCGTGTCTTTGGTGATGATCAGCCTGGTGACACTCGGGGGGCTCTCGTTTTATAGGAACGCCGCCAAGCTTCAGCGCATCGCCATGCATAAACGGGTCGCCACCGAGATCGCCAATTCAAAACTTGAGGACCTAAGAAGGACCGGGTATTTAAGCCTTCCGGATCCCGCAACGGTGACACTCATGGAGGACATCAATGTCAATACCGGCACCCCTCCCGTTCTTGCCGAACATTTCGGAACTATGACGGTCCAACGCTCCGTGACCGTTGACGATATCCTTGATCCCGTCTCGGGAAATACGGAATTTAAAAAAGTGGATGTGCTCGTCAGCTGGCAGGAAGTCGGGGCCAACAATGCCCACGAAATCCAGCTGACCACCTATATAACGCCATGAACTTAAAGACCAACAAAGCCGTTACTCTTGTAGAAATGATCGTCACCCTGGTCATCGGGACGCTGCTGATCTTTATCCTCGGTTCTTTTATCGGCTTAAGCAGCCGTTCCTATTCCAGCACGGTCCGCGAAAGCAGCGTCAACAGTTCCCTCATGTACGGGTTGAAGCTGATCCAAAACCGGGTCCATAAATCGAAATTCCTAGAGGAACAGGCGGTGGCGGGCCAATGGCTAAGCGAGCAGCTGATCTGCAATAATGAATTCGCTTTCGGGATTTATCAGGCGAGCGGAAGCGCGACCAAGGATTTTGTGTACCTGCCGGACATAAACGACGAGACAAACCGGCAAGTGATCTTAGCGGTCCCCCTGGCGGATACGCTGGATTTTTCCGTGACCATTAACGGCCGGGCCGTAACGATTACCGTTTGGGGAACAAAAGGGGATGTCCCTTTTAATTTAACCAGCACCGTGCTACGGCGAAGCTGATGAAAAACATGGATTTGAACAATCGGGGTTCTGTTTTGATCATTACGGTCGGGGCCATTTTTGTCTTCACCCTGCTGGGGTTATCTTCGGTTTACGTGTCGTCCCTGCAAAATCAGATCGCCGAAAAACAAAGGGCCCTGTCCCAGGCTTTTTGGCTGGCCGATGCCGGCATTGAAAAAGCCAGGTACTACCTTCGCAAGACGCCTCCTGTCCTAATAGACACTGCTGATGCTCCCGTAAACATGGGCAAAGGGAATTATGACGTCTTCTCTCAACAGGATCCGGATTGCCCGACGTGTGTGGACCGCTGGTTCGCTCGCTCGCAAGGAGCCGTCAATACGGGAGCGTATACCGGCTCAACCCAACTGACCCATCAAAGAGCCATTGAATCGATCGTCGCCCGCTACGATATCGAAAATGCCATCACCGCCCAAGGCACGGTCAACGATGACTGCACGCCCAATGGAAGCGCGACCATCACCGGAACCTGCGAACAAAACACCGACTTTAGCTTTGAAAGCATTTTTAACGGGACCTCATCCGGCGATTTTTTAAACCAAGCGCAGGCCGCCAACCTTTATTATCTTGACCCGAACAACTCCGGGGATATTGACCCTGTTGAAGATGTCACCTGGATTGATCTGATCGTAAAAAATAAAGTCAACATCAGTACAGCCAATATGCCTTTAGATCTTGTGGCCGACCCCAGCGGCAATACGGTCCAGGCCGCCTTTATTATCATTGACACGACCCAATGTCAAAGCGTACAGCCGCCCCAAGTCCATATTGATGGGGGTTTAACGTTCCGCGGTATCATCTGGATCATCGGAGAAGCGGAGATCAAAGGGACTTCCAACATCAACGGCGCGGTCTTTGTGGACGGGAATCCTGTTTTGGACACCAAGGTGACCGGGGATGCGGATATTACCTTTGATCCGGTGGCGGTCAATGAGGCCGTCGACACGTTTTCCAACAGTATCTTTCCCGGCCTGCCCGCCATCATTTCATGGCAAGAAGTTTAGTTGCTCAACCTGCCATTGGTCATTGACCCAAAGGCCGAACACTTCCTGGGACGGCCAAAGAGGCTTTAGCCGCTTGACGGCGTTAATGATCTGTTGGCGTTGGCGTTTTTCATCGACGGGGTTGCCGCGGCAGTCATAATGGCCTACGACAAAAAGGCGGGTGGATTTGTTGCGGTCAACGGAAACTTTGACGCTGCGCAGGACTTCGGAAATATCTTCTTGCTCGGCCAACACAGCGTCCATCCCCGCTTCCGTGATCACATCCACGAAATCGACAGGGTAATTGGCTTTGATCCAGGTCAGGACCGGCAATTGCACGCGCCCGTCCATGCAGTTAAGGCAAGTCGCCCGTGTTTCCATTGGTGGTTATTTTACCAGAAATCCCTGCGTTGACAATCACAAGTATCAACAAAAATGGGCCGCCTGAAAAGGCGATCCATTATAAAATACTCCCCCTGGCTAGCGGAAGAATTTTGCAACTGGCTGATGTGCGAAAATAGTGAAAATTTACTGTTTTTCGTGAATAAATATCATTAATTAGTTACAACCTTTAGGCGGTAGTCATCATCGTCGAACTCTATACTCTTTAGCTGAATATTGCCTTGAAACTCGCCTACCCAAGATTTCAAGAGATTCTTTGCCTTCAAATTCATATTATTTCCAAAGATTACGGCTTTTAAGTGGTCTTGCTTAAATTTCCATTTGGTATTGCCTCTCAAAAGACGCCAATGCCCAAACATTCTCCATTCTTTCTCATATGCCCAGAGCTCTGACTTTGTAAAAAAGCACAATAGGTAATCAAATTTTGGATCAAGAAGGTCTCTGGGCGTAAATGAAGGCCTTTGGGGGCCATAGATAATTGGCATTAATACCTCATTAAACATCTCTCGATCAAACTGAAACTCTAGACAAAAACCAGAATAATTCATTGCGTAGTGAGCCCACATTAATGGGTTGTCAGGGGATTCCGAGAAACACAATACCCTATGCTTTCGTATATTTTCTTTGTGTCGATTTTGATAGTTACTCTTAATAAAGTCAAAGACGCCCATCCGATCTGATTCTAATTTTCTTCTGTTCTCGGCTATTACATTGGCTGGAATGTTTAGCTTCGAATTCACTGCACAAGTGATGTCTATTAATTCATCTTTATTACAACCCACAGTGGAGAGCACGGGGATCGAGTCAAAAGGATCATTAAGCTCTTTAACGGTTGGAAGGTAGAGCAGATTCTTTGTAAATATCTCTTGGTGATAATTTGGATCAATTTTGGATACTTCTGGGTTAATCCACATGTACTTATATAATAAAATTGGTGATTTCTTTGTAGTGTTTGCCATCTTTTTGAATATCAATAAACCAATCTTTTAGTCACCCGGCAAGAAGGAAAATTGGGACAGCCCCAAAATTCAGACCCCGCGCCCGTCCCCTTTCGAGCCACTCGAATAACCATTGGCTTCCCACATTTAGGACAGATTGGATTACTCATGTTGCGTTCAAGATTTTTCATATGATCTTCTTCACTGATAACAGCTTGATCGGTATAATCTCTAAGCTTTTGTGAGAATTTTTCTACTCTTTCACCACTAAAGACTTTTTCTGTGTACGATTCTATATATGGAAGAAAGCCATGTAACTCCATAACATTATCAGGCATGTCAGTCATAAACTCACTATCACCAACAAAAACGACAACATTGAATATGGATTTTGAACCCACGCCTAAGAAGTTCTGGACGGCTTTTACATGTTTATAATTCTGGTATAAGGGGTTTTGGAATTGAAATGTGTATTTATTAAATAGGCTATACAGCGTATTTTTTCTTTTTAAGGATTGAGTCCACTTTTTTTGATGAGCACCACCAAAAATCCATCCTTTTAAATTTTTGGTGATTATAAAACAATTGGCACAGAATTAGCGTAATTGCTAAACTGTGCGTATGCGACTTCTCGACTTATATCAGGTCATAAAGAGCGAAAAACATGCTTTCAGATACCTGTCAAAAATATGCCGTAAAAATATACACC
>DATDQB010000007.1:0-49868 GCA_035292445.1 Candidatus Omnitrophota bacterium | reverse complement strand
GCGACTTTTTTGGCGGAATCGATGATCGACTTGTAGCTTGAGGTATCTATCCCTGCGTCTTTCATCATGGTCCCATCGGGCGCGTTCTGCCGGGCCGTTCTCGTCATGACCCAATAGATAAACCCAATGATGGCCAGCACCAACAATAAAGAGATCAGTAACGATCCTTGCCTATTAATTGCGTTAGTTTTTGTACCCATATTTCGTGACATCGATGCCGACTTCCACCATCCCGTCTTTCATAGCGCCCACAAAGGCGGGCGGGGTTTCGGCGAAGAAGGCGTCCACCATGTCCTTCTCTTCGATGACCCAGCGGTTCTGTTGTTGGATGAGGCCTTCGGCCTTGCGGCAAATGCGCGTTTCCGCGATGCCGCGGATCATGTCAGGGATCTTCATCAGGATCTGCTGGAATTTTTTTTCGGTGGATTTATCCCAGCTGATCCTGGGGGGATTTTGTTCTGCCACCGTATTCCCCTCAAATTAGATCTTTTTTTCGGCGAGCTCGCCCACAACGGGCAGCTTGAACATCTCGCCCTGGTAGGCCTTGATCATCAAAATGACCCACAGGATCAAGCCGACAATATTCAAGATCGGCACCAGAAAGATCGTAAAAACCAAGGTGACAAAGGCGATCTGCAGTACAAAGATCCCCCCGAAGGCGATGATCGACTGCATGGCGTGAAAGCGTATGAACTTGTTTTCTTTTTCAAGGACGAGAAAGATAATCCCGGTAATGAAGCCCGCCAGATAACATAAAAGTCCGGCTACATTGGGTTGTATTCCTGTTGATGATTTTCCGAGGTCTTTTGCCATGTGTTTTCCTTTCGTGTTTTTGTTGGTTAGAACGGTCGCGAGCGTTCTTTCTATATGGTGAGAAATTATATCTCTAACACCCCTGGTAAGTCAATGAGTGTGTGCTGGTAATAGAAAAATAAGGCAGCCCCCCTAAGGCAGGGCTTGGCTGATCGTTCTGGCAATGACTTCGTGGATCTGGGAAGCATAATGGCTGTCAGCGTTTAAGGCGGCCGCCGGGTCTGGGGCTGTTTTTAGATATTCCTTGATCGAAGCGGTCGGGTCAATGCATAAGACCGAAGGGCTCTCGCATATTTTGGTGAACAGAAAATACGGCGGCGTATTTTGCGTCAAATTATTCACGGTGGGTATATAGACGATTACCATTTTGGCGCCGGCCTTTTGTGTTTCCGCGATCATTTGAGCCAGGATCCAGACCGTGGTTTTGATCGTGTCCTTATAAATCGTTTGGAAATTGGCGCGGTCGCGCATGGTCTTCCAGTAGTTCAACAGCCTAAGGTCCCAAAACCTCTGATAATGCTTCGGGTCCTTGACCGGGACATTAGTGAGCTTTACGGTGTCATTTTCCAAAACAAATTTGGGCTTCTCATAATCCCTGAAGGTTGTGGCGTTGCGCTCCAAGTCGGGCGGGAAAAACCCGAGGATCACCACATCGGGGAGAAGCCTTAATCCATAAAATTTAAGCTTTAATAATTGTTGGTCCTGGCCGTAAGCCATCACCGCCATGTTCAGCACTTCATAATCCTGGCGGAAGCCTTCGAGGTAGGCGGCGTACGTTTGGTCATCCTCAACGCCTTGCCCAAATGTCATCGAATCGCCGATAACAACGGCCCTTTTTTCCCTTGATTTCTGAAGGCGGGTTTGTTTCTTGCCCCTGATGCCCAGGTTGTTGGAGCTGATGGCCCAGCCATTCCGCTGGAGGTTATCAATGTTTTCGCGCAGGTCCCATCCCAGAACAGGGTCATACTTGGCCAAGGAATTCTCTGTAAAATATTGCTGCCCTTCGCGCAAATATTGTTCCCGCCACCAGCCGTCGGAGTTATGGTAAGGCAAATTCGGCAGGATATTCAAGCGGGCCAATATCTCCAGCGCCGCCACGGTGACAAGCATTAATAGAAGGATAAAAACCGAATAAAAGGCAATTTTTTTTAACACTATCTAAGGCCCCTGGTGCAGGAAGATTAAAATTATTCCTCTTTCGGCGCGAATTTGAGCGCAACGGAATTGATGCAAAAACGCTTATGGGTCGGCGGCGGGCCGTCATCAAAAACGTGGCCCAGATGCCCCATACAGCGGGCGCAATGCACTTCAACACGCTCCATGCCGAAGTTGGAATCTTCCGTGTAACCGACGTTTGCTTCATCAATAGGCTTAACAAAGCTCGGCCAGCCGGTGCCGGATTCGAATTTATTATCTATCAAAAAAAGGTCGGTGCCGCAGCCGGCGCATTTATAGATCCCTTTTTTGAGTTTTTTGTTCGGCAACTCGCAGAACGGTTTCTCGGTACCGTGTTCGCGTAGGACGCGGTACTGGTCTTTCGTCAGGACCTTTTTCCATTCTTGGTCGGATTTAACGATTCTTTCGACATTTTTGTACGCGCCGCTGGCGGCATCGTAAATACGGATCGTTTCAGCTGTATTCTGCACAGGTTTTTCCTCCCCCACGGTGGGTTGAATGGTAAACAAAACCAAGGATATAACTATTATCTTTCCTATCTGAAGGCGTATTATAGGCATGTTCTCTTAAAGATGGTTGTCACATTTCCCCATATTTTTTAGTCAACTTGATCATAATCAACAGGGGATGAAAAAGAAATTTTTTATAAACTGTGGGTGGCCGTTCACAAAATATTCCGGTTTGACCTGGGAAGGATGAAGAAACTCCCCAGAAAGCAATACTTGCGACCGGTAGCCAAGGCCCTCCACTTCACGGACAACATCCAGCAAAGGACGCTCATGGAAAGCTTGCACCAGTTCAACCAGCATCACGGGCCGGTCCCTTTGGATCAATTGTTTTGCCCCCTGGATGATCTCCATTTCATGCCCTTCAACGTCGATCTTGAGAAATCCAACGGGTTCATGTTCCAGATCGTCCAGCCGGAAGGCCTCGACCTCCTGTTCCAGGTAGACCGCCCCTGGCTGTGAACGCATATTGCCGCCCTGGTGCTCTAAATACGGCATCTTCCTGTTCTTTGATTTTCTTTTAACGCCGGCGATCGGAATGCAGAATTTTGACTTGCCTGTGGTGTTGGAAAGCGCGATGCAACGAACATCCACGTTACCGCGAACGCCCTGCAAAAATGTTTGCACCAGCATCTGATTGGGCTCGTAAGCGTAGACCCTCTTGGAGAATTTTTCCAGCCAGTAGGTATAAATGCCTTTGTTGGCCCCGACGTCTATGGAGGCGCGCTGGGGGTCTACGAACTGTTTCAAAACTTTCAGCTCCCGCTCGCCGCGATCCGTGTAGGACATATGGCGCTTGGCGCGGATCATGTAATCTATATACTGATACCATTTGAAAAGGGAGAAAAACGCGCGCCACCGGCCCCATTTATGGCTGGAAGAGAACCGGGAAAGCTGCTTGAGGTTTGAAAGGGATTGCGTGCCTGAGCCCGTGGTGTTGATGATTTCGTATTTTTGCATTGGCGAGTCAGCGCGTTGCCGGGGCATGGTCATTTGTTAAAACACCCTGCTGTCTTCAACGGCATGAGCTTTTAGATCTTTAAGGTCGATATATTCCAGCGATGATTCATGGGTGGCCTCTAGGACCACTTTCGGGGCCGCATCATTCTCAAAGGCCTCTTGCCAGCGAAGCGCGCATAAACACCATTGGTCGCCTTCGATCAAGCCCGGGAAATCCAGATCCGGCCGCGGGGTTGATAAGTCATTGCCCGCCTCTTTGGAGAACTCGAGAAATTCCTGCGTCAAGCGGATGCAGACGGTGTGCCGGCCGAGATCCTCATCGCCCGTGCGGCAGTAGCCGTCTCTGTAAAATCCGGTCATCGGGAATTTACAGCAAGGTTTAAGAGGTGTTCCTAATACATTTTTTTCCAATGTTTTCTTCCTTTTTAAAGTTCAGATATTCTATCATTTCAGGTGTGATTTGGCGAGAATTATGGCTGGCGGGAAAAAATGAAGGATATTTTAATCCAAAAATTCCCTGATATGCACATTGCAGTACAGGGCCGAATTATAAACGCTCAAGCGCTGTTTACATCCGTATTTTTTGCAGACCCTTCCCTTGCTGGATCTTTTGACGGGGCCGTTTCTTTTATATTTTCGGATGTACATCGCATTATCCAATCATGATGATCCGCGTGCGCATGCGCGCAGGGGCAATATCAGGGGCAGCACTGGTTCCTCTTTGCGTCATGTTTTTTGGCGGAACGTGATCCGTCCTTTGCTCAGATCATAAGGGGATAACTCCACGGTCACGGTGTCTCCGGGAAGGATGCGGATAAAGAATTTGCGCAGCTTCCCCGCCGGATGGGCGATGATGCTGTGGCCGTTCTCGGTCTCAACGCGGAACTTGGAATTCGACAGGTTTTCTTTGACGATTCCTTGGACTTCGATGGCTTCTTCTTTGGTCATAAGTACCTTCTTCTTTAGTCTTTGGGCGGCAAAGAACAAAAAACCGCAAGTTAGAATTTTTTCCCTTGCGGTTTGAAAAGCGGTTTGAAAACTCTCAGTTTTTTTGCTCGTTAGCCCATTTCTAGTATGAGGCTTTTTCTTTGCTTGTCAACCTAAATTACCGGTTTAGGGCTTATTTGGGCGCCTATGTTGATGCGATGGCCTCTATTTCCACCAGTGAATCCATCGGGAGGCGTGCGACCTGAACGGTTGAGCGCGCGGGGGCGGTTTCCGCCTTGAAATATTGCGCGTACACTTCGTTCATTTTTGCGAAATCATTGAGGTCTTTGAGGAAGACGGTTGTTTTGACCACATGTTCAAGCGTCAAGCCTTCCGCCGATAAGACGGCCCGGATGTTTTTAAAGACTTGGTGGGTCTGCGCCGTTATGTCCTGCGCTATTATTTTTCCTGCTTGAGGGTCAATGGGGATCTGGGCCGCGCAATAAATGAGGTTGCCGGTCTTAACGGCCTGGCTATACGGCCCAATGGGCTTGGGTGCTTCTTTGCTGAATATGATCTTTTTTGTCATGGTCGTCCTTCCTTAGAATATTATGTTTTTATAACCGTTGGGCGAGTGCTCCTATTTGTAGACATTATAATGGGGAGAGGATTTGTGGCCGTTTTTCAGCAATGAAAGTATCTCATCAGTGAAGGCATCCGCTCCCTTGCCGTACATATGGCTGTAGTTGCGCCAGTACTCGATGTGATAGATATTGAGCAAATTGGGCAGGAAGAAATCCCCCAGCGTTTCGTAATAATAAAAAACTTGAGGGCTGGGTAAGCTATATAAATATGTTGGATGGTAAACAAATATCAACCGTACGTTGTGCTTCCTGGCCAGTTTTTCTATTTTTTTCAGGTAATAATCAGAGCGTGATCCTAACGGCATATTGGCTTGGGCGGAGCGCAGATCCCCCATTTTAAACCGATTGAATTGATTAAAGAATTTTTGATCCTGTATAAAATCCGGGTCGCTGATGTTAAAGCCGAGCGATTCCTCGTTCATCTTTATTTCATCTTTATATCTTTGCTTACCCCTAATGCGATCGACCGCTGTCCTTAAGAAGATCCGTGGTATTCTCACAGTCACCTCTCCCACATATTTAAGCAGCAGTTTGATATCATCTTTGAACTCGGTGGAATAGGTAAGGATTTCCTGCGGTTCAAGCGAACTAAAAAGAAAGTCGGCTTCGGTCATGATATCGCTAGGCTCGATCAGGTACCTCGCGTAAGGATGCGGCCTTATATAATCGGGGTGCGGCTCGATTTCCGTCACTTCGACCAGGAGGTTCTTTACATCATGATGCTTGAATAAATGTTTAATGAAAAAATAATTCGTGTCCCGCCCAACCCAATGGTTCGCCAAGTTCCAGATGCGCGCCCCGGGAAGCACCTCGGCCATCCGGTGAGGCTTCATCGCGCCCCAGATACGGGAGGAGCCAATGAGGGCGTAGTCGATCTGTTGCCGGGGCTCTTTGATGATTTTTTCGCGTGTCCACAGCCATTTGTCGGTCATGATATTAAGGTCATCCACGGAGCTTATTTCGGTCGCTAGCACCAAAATAAGGCTGATAAATATAAGACCAAGGATTATTTTTAATGTATGCATGATTAAAATTGAAAATAAATGAACGCCTGATGCCTGATCTCAAGCTCATCCAGATAGGACAGCAGGGCAAACAAGGCAAAAAACATGACGACTGAGACCATCCAATGCACGCGGGATAATTTATTGACGATGCGCTCAAGCCTGGGCTCGCAAACATAATGAAGGAAAACAGACACCCCCAAAAGCCAGGACACCAAAGAAGCGGGATATTTTTTAAATTCAAATGAGAAATTCAAGATGCCTTTAAGATAGGCAAGGGCCGATGTCAGATCAGGGGAACGGAAAAATATCCACGTTAAGCAGACTAAATGAAAAAAGAAAAGAATTTTGAGGATATCAACGGCCATATTGGCATTCACCTGTTTCGGTTTGGGCAAGAGCTTATGGACCACCAGATAGATCCCGTGCAACCCGCCCCAGACCACAAATGTCCAGTTGGCGCCGTGCCACAGCCCACCCACCAGCATCACGACCATGAGGTTAAAGATATGCCGCAGATGGCTGACGCGGTTCCCTCCCATCGGGATATACAAATAATCCCTGAACCATGTTGAGAGCGTGATGTGCCATTTATGCCAGAATTCGGTCGGGTTTCGGGCGGTGTAAGGAAACCGGAAATTGACGGGAAAATCCAGGCCGAATATTTTCCCCAGGCCGATAGCGATATCAGAATAGGCCGAGAAATCAAAAAATATCTGGAACGCGTAAGCGTACAGGCCCACCATCAGCTCCAATGAGCTGTGGGCGCTGGGGTCAGCGAAGATATTATCGACTAAATAGAACCCCAGCATGTCCGCCACGAGCATTTTTTTGATAAGCCCGTAAAAAATGTAGTAAACACCCTTGTCATCGCTTTTGTCAAAAAAGTTCTTATCCAACTGCGGCAGGAGTTCTTGGGCGCGCACGATCGGCCCGGCCACCAGCTGCGGGAAAGCCGCCACGAAGGTGAGAAAATTCAGCATGGAATTGGTCGGCTTGATCTTGCCGAAATAAATATCCAGCGTGTAGCTTAGGCTTTGGAACGTGTAAAAAGATATGCCAACGGGCAGGATAATATCGAGGGTGTGAAGCCCCGAAGTGATGCCAAACGTTGTGAATAATGCTTTCGTGCTCTCAATAAAGAAATTGGCATATTTAAAATACCCCAATACCCCCAGGTTAACGATTAGGCTTACCCACAAATAGACTTTTCGTTTTTGGGGCTTACGGGCTTTGTAGATCCAGTTGCCGAGGTTGTAGTCCATCAGGCTCGTGAATACCAGCAGCCATAAAAACTTGACGTTCCACCAGCCGTAGAAAATATAGCTGGCAATGAGCAAAAGTAAGATCTGTAACCGGCGGTGTTTCCTGAGCAGGAAAAAAAGAATGAAGGTGATAAAAAGGAAAGGGATGAATACGATTTCAGTAAATAGCATCTAAGAGGAGCCTTATGGGTTGCTACTTCTGTTTATGCAAAGAAAGACGATTAGGGGCGGGTGTTATTTTTCATACCCATACTGCTCATAATTTATCCCCAACGCTTCCATGTCCGTCTTCATGGGGCCATGGAAGCCGAAAGGTGTCGCCTCAAAAAAGGCATCGACCATATCTTTTAGCGTGATCTCGCTGCGCCCGTCTTTTTCAACGATTTTTTGCGCTTTCCTGGCCACAGCGTCCCCGGCAAAACCCTGCATGGGGCCGGGGACTTTCGCGATCATTTGGTTGAATTTCTCTTGAGCAGTTCTTTCCCAGCTAACGGGCATTTTTATTTGCGCTTATACGTGATTTCCATGTTCTTGAACTCTTTGCCGGCCTCGTCGTTGGTGTACATCTCATAGGTGTACGCAGTCTCATCCACGATCGTAGTTACGGCCCTGAACGATCGTTTTCCATCAGGTGAGATCGGGCAGGTGTGGCTGCCGGTTTCGGTCAATGTTTTTGCGGCCGGGTCATAGCTGGCGGTGGAAGTCAGCGTGCCGGTCCCCATGTTATCGATCCATATGGAGGTGTATTCTTTGGTGAGGTTATTGTAGCCGGTCGTGCCGCGGCCTTCGAAGGGTTGGCCCATGGATGTCCCGGAAACGGCTTGTTCAATGAATCGCCCGCCCATGATCGATTTGACTTCGCTGGTGCCGGTTGATTCTTCAGCCGTGGAATCGGTGGCCATCCACCATTTCATGGTGTAATCCCAGCTGCCGACAAAATTCTCCAGGACTTTATGGTTTTCGTTGACCGCGCCGTATTCCTGCATTTTAGCCATCATTTCTTCCGTCATGCCCGGCGGCAGTTCGGTTTTAGCCGCCTCTTGGGCCGGGGCAACGGCTTCTTCCTGCACGGCAGCGGCAGCCTCTTCTTGCGCTGGTGCGGCAGCTTCTTCCTGCGCGCAAACAACGGCGCTTAAGATCGCCATTGCGGCGAGGCCTAATACGAAAAGCGTGTTTTTGAGTGTGTTAGCGTTCATGTTTCTCTCCTTTGTTGGTTGGGTAGGGTTTTTTAATTTAATGTTAAATTTCCGCCTTGGCTTCTGCTTCATCAGATTTTTCTATAGGACGGGTGTCTAAATACAAATGATAAGAATTGTTGTACCAGGAAAATGTATTGATGAGTTCAAGTTCTTTATTGTTCGCCCTCGCTTTTTCTTCGAAATATATGGCCTGTTCCTGATAGACGAGCCATATTCTCGGCCCTTTGTCTTTTTCTACCAGCTCAAGGTCGATGCTGTTATCCTCAAAGGTCAGTCGCTCGACTTCAGCGCCCGTATAGAAATACAAGCCCATGATCGGCACGCGGTCAATGAATAGAATTTCCCGCATATGGCCCGGATAGACTTCCTTCAACTTTTTTGAAAACGCCCTGGCGTCCGACTTTAGAGGATAATGCGCAACGCTTACGCGTAAGACCAGCATGGCGATGATCCAGATGCCCAGCAGGTACCGAAATTTTTGAAAAGAAAAATTTTTGTATTCCAATTGCTTGGCCGCCAAGATCGCCAGAGGAGCAAAAAGCGGCAGCACATATAACGGAAGCTTGGAGCGGGCCAACGTAAAGATCGCCATTGGTATGAGGAGCCAAAACAGAAGAAATAAATTTTGTCCGTTATCCGTTTGGGCGATTTTTTTAAAGGAGCGAAGCGACCGATAGAAGCCTTTTAAAATGACAAAGGTCCAGGGCAATGATCCGAGCAATAAAACCGGCAGGTACACCATGAAGACGCCATACCATTGGGGGTTGCGTCTAAACCCACCGCTAAAAATCCTTAAAATGAATTCGTTCCATAGAAAATACCCCGCGGAGTGTTTTTCACCGAATATGATCAGGAAATACCAGCTGGTGCCGACTCCCAAAAAGATAAGGGTTCCCCACAGCCAGTGCATGGCAAAAGGCCTGGCGTTGGTTTTGGGGCGAAAAAACAGAAATGCCAGAATACTTAAAAACGGCAATACTCCCGGCGGCCCTTTTGTCATAAAGGCGAGCGAAAAGAAAAGCCACATCAACAAGGTTCCTTTAAATTTGTCTTTGGGGGAGGCTTGCCAATAAGCATAAGCAAACGAGGCAACGGCGGCTGTTTCAAAAAATGTCAGGAGCGAATCGGTCGTGAGGATATTACTGGCACCGAAGGGAAACATAAGCATCGCATAAATAAGTGCGGCAGCCCATTGGTTTTGGGTGAGAAAAACGCGGCCCAGGAAAAACATCGTGATGATGGTCGCCAGATAGGCGCTCGAGCTGGGCAGGCGGGCGGCAAATTCATTTTTGCCGAATAACTGAAAACTCACCGCGGTCAACCAGTAGATCATGGGAGGCTTGCTGAAATGGGAAACCTCGTGGTGCATCTGCGGTTTTATCCAATCGCGCGTTTCGACCATCCGCAGCGCGACAGCCGTGTAACGGCCCTCGTCCCTCTCCCACAGCCCCCGCATACCTTGAAAGGCGTAACAATAAACCAGGAGGGCCAAAGCGATCGGCATTATTATTTTTAAATTTATTTTATTCATGCTACCGGCGCCGTTTGCGCCAAGCTTGGGCGTTTGGAAAATTCCTCAAACCATGCCTGGAGCTTCGGGAATCTCCCTTGGGGGTTTAATTCACTTAAACGGAAATTCAGATAACCGATCGCGCAGGCTACGGCAATCGCCGCCAAGGAAAGCTCCTTGATCTGAGTAATATCTTTATCAAGGTATGCCAGGGTGTTGGCAATGGTCTCTTGCTGGGCGGTAACAAAGGCCTGGTTGAAATCATTGGGGTGGCGCACCTTCTCCATATAAAGGGCGACGGTGACATCCATGAGCCCGTCCGCAATGGCCTGAAGATGGAGCGCGTCGATGCGCTCTTTGTTATTTTTGGGGATTAAAACCGGTGTGTCGTTCAGGCCGTCTAAATACTCGCAGATAACGGGGCTGTCGATGAGGGTTTCGCCGTTATTCAGGATCAGCGTTGGGATTTTGCCGATGGGGTTTGCCCGGAGCAATTGGCCGGATTTTTTCGTCAGGTTTTCCTCGATGAGATCGAGTTTGATGTTTTTTTCAAGCGCCACCACCCTGGTTTTACGGGCATAGGGGGAGCGCTTTGTGTAAAGGAGTTTCATAGCGGGCAGATCCGTTGCTTGCCGACAATATTAAGTTTTTAGTATATCAGTTTGGACGGCTTTGGCAAGGGTGTTCTTTGCGTGGAATGGGGGCAAGCCTTCTTTAAAAGGCCTGCCCCCCATCCGATGTTATTTTGCGTATGTTTCTTTGATCTTTTCGATCTGTGAAGGAGAGTAATTCTTGACTAATTCGAGGTTGCTGTCATAAACAACGAGTTCTCCCTTTTGGTTCTTCGTTGCTGTGTAAAGGAGGTTGCCGTTTGCATCGTTCACGCGCACAACTCCATCCAGTTTTTCCAGTTGGATGACCGGATGCGCTGCGGAAGCGGATGGTGCGGTGACGGTAATGCGTTTACTTTGCGGGTCATAGGACATGGTGCCTTCGATATCGCCCGCTTTGACAAACTTTTCGTTGGTGTCGGCTTTGACCGAGTCTACCGGATTTTCTCCCGTCCAGAATTCGATCGAGTTGAAAATGACGGCATCGGCGAATGTGGCTATGCTGTAGACAGGGACCATGACGCAGATCAAGAACATGATCTCATCGGCCCATTTGTCATCCTGGGAGCGGTGGGCGTTGTAGACCTTCTTGGTCAGGTTGAACGAGCCCGTGCAGCCGGTCGTTGCGAAGCAGACAAGCAGTAAAATGATCAATGCTTTTTTCAAGGCTTCCTCCTTTTTGGTTGGTTAATGATCGGTGGCGAGATGATTTTATTTTTGTACAAATCTTCTTCGATTATATTAAGGGCATCAGGCCAAGTCAATTGAAAACTCGGGAATTATCTTATAAAATTTTCCGTAATTTATTTCCCAACTCTTTAATAGCCGTCGGTTTCCCTAGGACTTGAAGGACATCGCCTTCCTCCAGAACGCTCGCTCCGTTAGGGATAAAGAATTTGCCGTCACGGCACAAAAGGACGACAAGGCATTCATCGGGTATACCGATCTCAAAGATCTTTTTTCCAATGATCGGCGCTCCATAAGGAACAATGATCTCTTCCAGATTGGCATCGACCCCCTCTTTTTGTTCGAATTCGATCGGGAACGCGAGCTTTTGCTCCAGGGGCGCACTCACTTTTAACAATTTGGAAACGTAAGGTATGGATGCCCCTTGAAAGAATATTGAAGTTAAAACGATGAAAAAAACGATGTTAAATATCATATCGGATTGGGGAATGTTGGCCAACAGCGGAAATGTCGCCAAGATAATGGGCACCGCCCCCCTTAGGCCGACCCATGAGACCATCAGTTTTTCATTCAGCTTCATTTTGCTGAACGGCAGCGAGATAAAAACGCTCAACGGGCGCGCCACAAAGATCAGAAAAGCGGATATCAAGCAGGCTACCCCGATAACAGGGATCATTTTTGAGGGGAACACCAAAAGCCCCAAGATGAGGAACATGGTGATCTGCATGAGCCAGGCAATGCCTTCGTGGAAATTAATGAGGCTTTTTTTGTGGAGGAATTCTTTGTTGGCCAGGATCAGAGCGGCCAGGTAAACGGCCAAAAAACCGTTGCCTTGAGCGAGGGTGGTGACGGCATAGATCAGCGGGACAAAAGCGAGCGTCAGGACAGCATATAAACCCTCGTAGGCGGATTTGAAATTGTTGATAAGGAACAGGAAGGCCCAGCTCATCAAGTAGGCGATCCCCGCCGCGGTCACGACTTCAATAATAAACTGGGGAAGCAATTGTGAGAAAGTGAAATCAGGCTCGGTGATCAAGTGTATGGTCCCCAGCGTTAAAAAGACGGCCATCGGGTCATTGCTTCCCGATTCCAGCTCAAGCAGCGGGCGCAGGTTCCCTTTCAGGTTGATGTTCTTTGAACGTAAGATATTGAAGACAGAAGCCGCATCCGTTGAGGAAATGATGGACCCTAAGAGCAGGCCTTCCAAGAAAGTAAACTTTAAAACAGATATGGCGAAAAGGGCCACACATACGGCTGTTAAAAGGACACCGAGGGTCGAAAGGCTTATCCCTTCCCAGATAATCGGGCGGATATCTTTGAATTTGGTTTCGATGCCTCCTGCAAACAGAATATAGGTCAAGGCAATGGTGCCGATAAATTTTGCCAGCCAGGGATTGTCAAAGTATATCCCTCCTACCCCTTCCGAGCCGGCCAGCATTCCCAAAATAAGGAATAATAGCAGCGCGGGAACTCCAAAACGGTCTGAAATTCTGCTGGAAAGAATGCTCAGCAAAAGCAGAAAAGATGCGACAAGAATAGTTAGTTCTATGGAGATAACTGGGTTCATGGTTCTTGTTTAACGTATATTGATTATCGGAACAGGGGTTGTGTTAATCTGCGTGGTGAAACTGTCGCTCGCGCTGGCGCAACTGGTTTGGGAGCCGTCATCAACGGTTAAAGTAACCGTAAAATTGCCGTTCTTTTTATAGGTGTAGGAAACAACCGCGCCGTTGGCTTTGTTGCCGTCGCCAAAATCCCAAGTGTGCAGGAGCCTATCCCCATCGGGGTCGCTGGAGGCGCTGGCATCGAATGTTGCCGCTACATCCACGCAACAGGACTGGTTCGCGCCCGCGTCGGCCTCGGGAGGCGTATTAACGCGGATGGTTTTGGTCACCGTTGCGCTCGAGCAGGCCGTGCCTCTTTTATCATCCACAATAACTGAGACTTGATAACTCCCCCCTTGCTCATAGATGTGGGTGACTTTGGCGCCGCCGCGTAAGATCATCCCGTCACCGAAACTCCAATAATATTCCAGCTCATCACCGTCGGCATCGGAGGCGTCCGCCTCAAAGGCAACCTCCGTCCCGGTGCAAACGGCCTCCTCGTTTTTGAAAGAAACCGTAGGCGTTGAATTGACCACCACTTTTTTGGCATCGGTCGAAGGGGCGCACGCCGCGTTCAATTTGCTTTCAACGGTTAACGAGGCCTCGTAAGTCCCGGGCTTGGTGTAAGTATGGTTGACGCTCAAGCCGTTGGCGCTCATGCCGTCGCCAAAGCTCCATTTTCCGAGGTTAGTGCCCGGCGGGTTGGCGTAGGAACCGCTTCCGTCAAAGGCGATGGTTTCTCCGGCGCAGGCGGAAACCTCTTCCCCGGCCTCGGCCTTGGGCGATTCATTGAGCTGCACTCTGATGAAATCCACGGAGGTGCCGCAGCCCATGTGGGCGTTGTCATCAACGATCAATTTGACATCGTAAACGCCGAAATCATCGAAGCGATAGGTGAGCTTCTCCCCTTTGCCCAGCTCTTTGCCATCGGCGAAATCCCATTGGTAACTTAACGCGTCTTCGTTGACGTCATAGGTGGCGTTGGCGTCAAAATCAACGCTTAAGGCATTTTCAGCATCGCCGCATTTTAAGATCTCCGGTGTTCCACCGCTGGCAACAGGCGGGGCGTTGACTTTGACAACGTGTTCAACCGTCTTGGAGCCGCACACCAAGCCGCTTTGGTCGCTGGCTGTTACGCGCACTTTATGATTGCCGCCGCGCGAGTATGTTTTAGTAACAATGTCTTTGCCCTGCGCTGTTGTGCCATCACCGAAATCCCAGGAAAAAGTCATTTTTTTGCGCGAATCGGCAAAGCTGGCCGAGGCATCCATCCGGATCGCTTCATTAACGCAAGTTTTATCCGGCGCCACCAGATTGACGGTCGGCGCGATGCCCGCCTGCACTTTTTGTGAGGAGCGGCTGCTTAAACCCTCGTCATCGGCAATGGTCAGCGTTACGGTGTAAACGCCGGCGTTCTTATACGTATGCGTCACAACGGGCTCGCTGCTGATCATGCCGTCCCCGAAATTCCATTCGTAGTTCAGGGCCCCGCCCTCCTGGTCATAAGAGCCGGTCGCGTCGAAAGTGAATTCGTTGCATTTGGAGCTGGTTAGAGGCTGGAGGGAATTTTGCTGGGCTTCACAGAGGTTCGGAAAGAATAAAAAAATAATACCTAGAACCAGGACATGAATAGGTGCTTTGCGTTTTTTCATAAACACGCGGCGGAAGGAATATTTGAAATGATTGTATTAATATCGCGTCAAGATGCCGCCGGTTGTAATGGTGAAGCTCGCCATCGTCGGCTGACCCGTTGTCGGAAATGCCGTGATCAAATAGGAATAACTGGCTAAACTATTCGTATAGGTGTAGCCGTTATAAGTACCGGTAAAATAATCAACGCTTAAATACGGCGGTGTAACCCCCATTAAAGCTGTTGTCGTGGTGGGGTAGTCGCTGTTGATCGCGCCGTAGTTTTCCAGGGCGCTGGCGATCAGCTTTAAACTTGCCTGGGCGGTCGCCTCTTGGGCCTGGATGCGCGAGCGCAACAGATTCGGGATCGCGATCGCGGCCAAAAGCGCGATGATGGCAACAACGATCATGATTTCCACTAAGGTGAAAGCTTTATTGTTTGATCGCATAGATTAAGAATATCATAAAATATTTTTATTAAAAGGAAATTTTCATAAATATTCCAATGATTCCACCATCATTTTCAACGCAAGCCGCCATTAAGGAAACGGTTTTCTTCATCGGCATTGCCGGATCCATTCGATGGCTTTTTTGAGGCCATGGCATGTGGCTTGGACGCGCCAGTCGAATAATTCAACGGGCGTTGCGCCGACCTGTTTATAGGTAATGATGAGATCAGCGTTTTTTCGGGCATCCACGGTTTCCAATTTTTCTTCCAGCGTAACATGGCAGCCCAATTCTTTTTGCGCCTCGAATTCCATTTCATGGCGCACGTATTTTCCTTTCGAGATGCGCGCAGTGCAAAGTATTTTTGTTGCCCGCATTAAAGGAAAGGCCATGGTCCCTTCAATGCCGTTGCGCACGATAATGGCGGCTTTGAAGCCGGTGTTTTCGCAAAGCCGCAGCATCTTTTCAGCGTAAGGCGGATGAAACGCCGAAGCGATGTGGATGTCGCTCTCAAGCGGGTTGACAAAACGCTCAATGGTGGCCAGAAACGGGCGTTTAACCGTTTGCCGGCGGATGTCGACCCAACGGTCCAGCGCCTTGCTTAAGTCGGCCTGATTCAAATACCAGCCGAAGCGGGGTTTGCGTTGGCCGCATTCATGGCCGGCGGTCAGAAAGGAAGCTTCCAGCTCCTTGGCGATATCGAATAAATTGATGCCGGCTTTCGGGCCGCTGTTGCGGCCGGTCAAGTTAACGACCCTGTAATTTAATGTTTGTAAATAATCGGCGACAAGCGGCGTGATCAAATAGGAGTGGTCAACGCCGTCAAAGGGTTCGGCCATCGTGATAATGGGCTCGCCTTTGGGGGGCCGTTTTTTAAACGCTGAGGCAAATGTACCTGCGGCGCTTTGAAGAAGCCCGGCGTACTCTTCATCCGTTTCGTAGCGCATGCGCATGATGGATGCAGCCAACCCCCTTAAGCCGTCACCGGCCCTTTCGGAAAACAGGAACCCGCCTAATGTTTTGGCTTCTTTGGTGTTTAATGTTTCTTTCCGCGCCAGTTTGACGAAAAGTTTCTTTACATTTTCTGGTGCGCCCTCATCAAGAAAATCGATGAGCGCCATTGGATGAGAGAGAACGCCCACCGGCAGGATGTCTTCCAGGCCCCTTTCTTCTTTTTCAACGCCTTTGACGGTGAGCGCGCCGAGGATCGCCCCCAGCGTGGCGGAAGGAATTTTTTTTGATTTTAAGTCGTTCGTCAGTTCCTGGACAAGCGCGTTGTCCATGGCACGGCTTCCCTTTTTACCGATGCCGACGGTTTTGATGGCCCGGATGTGGGAGGGTTCACTCTGATTAATTAGGGTAACCATTTTAAATATTTAAATTATTATTAGTAAGAGCCTCGAGCTCACAGTATACTTAGTATATCTTGAAAAATCAACTTTCCTTATGGAAGGTTTTGTCCGGTTGCATTTGACTTCTTTTTTAGTATAATGAGGCGTTGCAAGGAGGTGCCGTCATGCCCCCCATGTTGATTGCCGCGTTGATCTTACTTATTATTTTTGCTTGGTTTGTCATTGGCGAACAAAAGTCATTTACCGAAAAAGTCGTCACGTTACTTGTTTTTTTGGCTATTTATTTAACATACCGCTTATTAAACGGCGCAACGCTGCAGCAGGCGTTGGTCGACCCTATAATCAGTTTTTTTAATCGATAATATTAATGATGAAAATTGGAAATATCGAAATAGAAAAAGCCATTTGCCTGGCTCCCATGGAAGATGTCACGGACCAGGCATTTCGCCTTATCTGCAAACGCCTGGGCGCCGATATCGTTTATACGGAGTTTACCAGCTCCGAGGCGATTATCCGTGAGATCCCCCGCGCCCTTTCCAAAATTGCCATTAATGAGGAAGAACGGCCCGTTGGGATTCAGCTTTTTGGCGGGGTCGAATCTTCCATGGAAGAAGCGGCCAAAATCGCCGCAAGCTTTCAGCCGGATTTGATTGATGTCAATTGCGGGTGCTGGGTTAAAAATCATGTGGCGCGTGGCGAAGGCGCCGCCCTCCTTAAGGACCTCCCTCAATTCGAACGCATTGTCCGCTCCACTGTTCAGGCGACCAAACTGCCCGTGACCGTCAAAACACGGCTCGGCTGGGACCATAAAAGCATTGTCATTGTTGAGGCGGCGAAAATGGTCGAGCAAGCCGGTGCCAAGGCCTTGACGATTCATTGTCGCACCCGAAGCCAGGCCCATGAAGGCGAGGCGGATTGGTGCTGGCTGGAAAAAGTAAAAAAAGCTGTGTCGATCCCCATTATCGGTAACGGCGATGTCAAAACGGTCGAAGACGTTAAGAACATGTTTGAGACCGGCTGTGACGGGGTTATGATCGGCCGGGCGGCGATTAGCAACCCATGGATTTTTCAGGAAGCCAAGCATTATCTTAAGACAGGGATTCTGCCTGAGCCCATCTCGATAAAGGACCGGATCGAATTTTGTGTTGAGCATTTGAAGTTGGCGGTTGAACTAAAAAGCCTGCGTAACAGCATTCTTCCCTTTCGAAAATATTTCTCGGCTTATCTTAAGGGGATCCCTCATGTGGCGCGGTTGCGCAGCGACCTGATGCAGTTAACAGAGCTTGAGCCGACAATAAACCGGCTGTACCAATTCCTGGATGAGCAATCATCCGTTATGGCGGTCGCCTAAAATGAACCGTCTTTTTTTATTCAAAATTTTCTGGTTTGCCCTTCTTATTACCGGTTTTTTTTTACTGCCGGTCTATGCCCAATACAACCCTTTGTATGAGTCACCTCTTGAGGCCGTAACGCAAGAGTTGCCGAAACAAGCACAGGAAACCCCGCCGCCTGCCGCTGATGAGGGCGACATCAAGTTTGACCCTGAAAAGGGAATTATTCTCTCCGATGAGGAAACGCATGTTGAAAGCGGCCTTGATACGAGGAAAAAAGTGCAGGACCAGTTGATCAGCCAGTATGATAGACAAGTAACGCCGCCAGAGCCAGTTTCTCCAGAAGAAGATGCTTATATCGACCGACAGATCGACAAGAACCTTAATGAATTGAAAGGGTATTTGGGAGAAGTCGAAGGAGGTTATAAGAAAGTCTTCAGCATTATTTTAGATAAATTTGTTTTTATGATGGGTGTCGTCAAAGAATGGCCCATCGTTCGTAACCCCCCGCCTAAATTTGTTCAGATTCTGCTGGCGGTGCTGGTATATGGCCTGGTTTCCTTCCCTCTTATGAAAATCGGCCGTATCATTGCTCATGATGAATGGATGGCCTGGGTGCCCATTCTTCAGCTGGTTTTGTTATTGAGAATGACGGAACGCTCCAATTGGGCTCTGCTTGTTTTTTTTATACCCATCGCCAACTTGGTTCTTTTGGCCAGTATTTTCATGGAGATCTGCGACATGCTGCATCGTCCTACTTGGTACGGCGTCTTGATACTTGTCCCTGGTGTCAACATCCTCCTTTTGTGGTATTTGGCTTATGCGGAAATCACTTAAGCGAATCTTTTCGTTGCATTCAAAAAATAACTTGATACAATAAAGTCGTTTTTCAATTCCCACTAATCATGAGAGAATCATGAAACGTTACGATTGCATTGTGATCGGTTCGGGCGGCGGAGGTAAGATCACCTCCCCGGCCGCGCGCCTGGGGCTAAGGATCGCGGTTATCGAGAAAGATAAGCTTGGCGGCACGTGCCTGAACCGCGGTTGCATCCCATCCAAAATGCTCATCCATCCGGCCGATGTCGCCGATGAGATCAAGGGCGCTCGCAAGTTCGACATCCGAAACGACACCAATTTTACGGTCAACTTTGAGCGTTTGATCACACGGATCTCAAAAACCGTTGATGCGGATTCCGCCAGCATCGAAAACGGTTACAGCCGCAACCCCAACATCGATTATTATCACGCCAAAGGCGAATTCATTTCCAATAAAATTCTCAAAGTCGGCCATGAAGAGCTGGTTGCCGATAAGATCTTCATTGCGGTCGGTAGCCGTCCGCACATCCCTCAGATCCCCGGGCTCAAGGGCACGCCGTTCATGACCAGCACCGAAGCGTTGCGCAACACGCATTTACCTAAGCGTTTGATCATCCTTGGGGCCGGTTATATCGCCTGCGAGCTTGGCCATGCCTACGGGGCTTTGGGCAGCGAAGTTCATTTCTTCGTGCGAAGCCAATTCCTGCGCAAAGAAGACAAAGATGTGCAGGCGGAATTCACGAAGGTGTTTTCTTCAAAATACCATTGTCATTTCGGGGCGTTCCCTTCCAAGGTCGAATACGAAGCCGGCGTTTTTAAAGTGTCGTACAAAGGCAAAGATGGGCGCGAACAAAAGATCGCCGCTGACGGGTTATTGGTTGCCACAGGCGTTGTCCCCAACACGGACACCTTAAAACTCGAGAATACCGATATCAAATTGACCAAGGATGGTTTTGTAAAAGTGGACGCACATTTGGGCACGAACGTTAAGGGGGTTTACGCCATGGGCGATTGCATCGGCCGGTATTTCTACCGGCACAGCGTTAACTTCGAAGGCGAGTATTTGTTCAGGACGGTTGTCCTCGAGAATTCTGATGAGCCGATCCGATACCCTCCCATCCCCCACGCGATCTTTACCAACCCGCAGGTGGCCGGGGTCGGCAAAACCGAGCAGGAACTTATCGAAGAAGGCGTGGATTATGTGACGGGCATGAGCCCTTATGGAAAAAGTGGCATGGGCATGGCGCTGCTTTCCGAGCATGGTTTTTGCAAGGTCCTGATCGAGCGTTCGACGCAAAAGATCTTGGGCGCGCACATCATCGGCGCGGAAGCTTCCAACATGATTCATGTGCTCATCGCGTTTATGAGCAAAAGCGGTACGTTGGATGATCTGCTGAACATGATCTATATTCATCCGGCCCTTCCCGAGATCGTTCGCAATGCGGCGCGGAAGGCCAAATCAGCTTTAGAAGAAGGGCGAAAGTCACAAGACACCAGCCACAAGGCACAAGCTTTCTTGTGTCTTGTGGCTTGCGCTCTTGTGTCTTTCTTTTAATATGAGAGACTCTGACCGGGCGATAGCCATTCAAAATTTGACGAAATTTTATAACGGCTTTCAGGCGTTGGATAAAATTTCTCTAGAGGTCAAGCGGGGTGATTTTTTCGGATTCTTAGGGCCCAACGGCGCTGGGAAAACAACCACCATCAATATCATCACCGGCCTTTCCAATTATCAGGCGGGCGATGTCAGGGCTTTTGGCTATGATGTGACCAGGGAATATGTTTCGACGCGCCGGCTCATCGGCTTGTGCGCCCAGGAATTTAATTTCGATCCGTTCCTCTCTATTCATCAGTTGCTCGTTTATCAGGCCGGTTATTTTGGGGTCCTGCCTCATGTGGCCGCCCGCCGGGCGGATGATCTTCTCAAGCGCTTTTCGATTTACGACAAAAGAAACTGCAAGCACCGGGCGCTTTCGGGCGGGATGAAAAAAAGGTTGCTTCTTTGCCGCGCGTTGATCCATGACCCGGAGATCTTGATCCTGGATGAGCCCACCGCTGGCTGCGATTTGGAATTAAAATATCAGATCTGGGATTATCTTAAGCAGCTTAACCGCGAAGGAAAGACCATTTTTCTTACCACGCATAATATGGAAGAAGCTGAAAAATTGTGCCGGACGATCGCCATCATTAATCACGGGCGCATCGTGCGCATGGGAGAAAAGCAGGGATTGATCAAGGACAAATCATTGGAATCCGTTTTCATTGAACTGACAGGGTTGGAATAAAAATAAACCTTTGGGTTACCAGTTACCTGTTTCCCGTTACCCGTTGTTACAAATTTTTACTGGTAACCGGTAACGGGTAACAGGTAACCAAATATCTATTTGAGCTAGCTATGATAGTTAATCCCGTTGGCGTTTTATCATTGTCCAAAAGAGAGATCGTGCGTTTCATGAGCCTGATGGGACAGACGATCTTTCCGCCCTTGGTCACCTCTCTTTTGTTCATGTACATCTTCGGGGTCGCCATCGGAAGCCGGATCGATTTTTCATCGACCGGACTTACGTACCTTGAGTTCATCGTGCCGGGGCTGATGACCATGCACTTGATCTCCAGCTCCTATGAGAACACGAGCTTCTCTTTATTCATCGGCCGCTGGCACAACCATATTCAGGAGATCCTTCTTTCCCCTTTGTCTTATTTTGAGATGGTTTTAGGGCTTTTGGCCGGAGGCGTCGTGCGGGGGGCGATCGTTTGTGTCGGTGTCTTTTTGATTTCGACGTTCTTTGGCTTTACACCGATCCATCATCCGCTGCTTCTCATCTATTTTATCCTGACCATAGCGGTGATCTTTTCCTGCGCAGGCATGATGGCCGCGTTGTGGGCGGAGGATTTCGGCATGCTGAATGTTTGGAACATTTATTTGATCTTGCCGCTCGTGTTCTTGGGAGGCGTGTTCCATCCGTTAAACGTCCTGCCGCAGCTGATCCAGGACATTTCCCATTTTAATCCCATGTTCTATTTGGTTCAAGGGATGCGTTACGCGGTGACGGGCATATCGGATGTTTCCGTCTTGGTTTGCGCGCTGGTGACGCTCGTTTTGTCGGTGAGCTTCTTTTTCTTTAATGTCCACCTTTTTCGCGTCGGGTACAAATTAAGGACTTGAGGCGAACTCTTGCGGGGTGTAGGCTTTGACCTTCAAGGCGTGGATCCCACCCTTCATCTCTTTCTTCAGACAATCATAGATCATCCGGTGGCGTTCGATGAGGCGTTTGTTGTTGAACATTTCGGAAACAATGGTTAGCGAGAAATGGCCGCCCCCCGATTGAATGGCCTGCGCATGGCCGGCGTGAAGGGCGCTTTCGTCGTCAATATGGATCCGCTGTGGCCGAAAGGCATTGAGCAGGATTTTTTCGATTTTCTCTTTGGTGTTCATGGGAAATCATTGTACCATAAAACTAAGATATCCATATGATGAGACCGACATTTAACCAGCAAGTCCTGATCGCCGCTGTTTTAGGGGTAACGTTAGGCATCGCGCTTAATGCGGCTGACCCCTCTTTTGCTCTCAAAGGCCCCATCCTTTATCTTAGCAACTTAATCGGTAAAGGGGTTTTCATCAACCTTTTGAACATGATCCTGATCCCGCTTGTTTTCACTTCCATCGTTGTCGGGATCGCCAACCTGCGCGCCCATGCGCAGATCGGCCGGGTCTGGAAGCTGACGCTTCTTTACTTTTTTTGCAGCACCTCATTGGCCATTATTTCATCTTTGATCGTTGTCAATATATTTAAGCCGGGAATCGGCCTAGAGATCGGTTTTCCCGTAGCCGCGGGGGATCTTCCGGCGAAAGCGATGGGGTTGGCGGAGTATATCAAAGAATTTATGGCCGGGATGTTCATGAACCCCTTCAAGGCCATGGCCACGGGCAACATCCTGCCGACCATCATTTTTGCCATTTTCATGGGGGTCGCCCTTGTCATCGCGGGCGACAGCCAGGCCAAGACAATATTAAGGCTTTGCGAAGAGTTCTTCAATATCGTTATGATGATGGTCGGTTGGATCATGAAATTATTGCCTATCGGGTTGTTCGCTTTGCTGACAGATCTTTTTGCTTCGCAAGACATAGTTTTATTGAAAAGTTTAGCGAAGTTCATGTTGATCGTCGTTGGTACGACAGTGTTCCATGGGTTTATCAGCTTGCCGGCTGCCCTTTGGCTGATCACGAAGCGCAGCCCGGTTGATTTTTTTACCGGCATGCGTGATTCCTTGATAACAGCGTTCTCAACCAGCTCTTCCTCCGCCACTCTCCCTGTCACGATGAAGTGCGTCGAAAATAATCTAAAGGTCGATAAGGACATTGCCGGGTTCATATTGCCTTTGGGCGCAACGGCCAACATGGACGGGACAGCGATCTACGAAGCCATGGCCGCTATTTTTGTTTCCAATTTGGTCGGCATCGAGCTCAATTTAATTCAACAGGTCATTGTCTTTTTTACGGCCATGGTCGCCTCCATCGGCGCCCCCGGCATTCCCAGTGCCGGGCTTGTCACGATGCTTATGGTGCTGCAATCCGTCGGCCTTCCGGTCGAGGCGGTCGCCATCTTGATCCCCATTGACCGCCCCTTAGATGCCATCCGTACCGTTGTGAACGTGGAAGGCGATGCGATCGGAAGCTGCATCGTTCAGCATTTGACGACGCGGAAAAGATAATTCCCGCCCAAATACCCCTCGACATTTTTTCGCAATTATAGGATAATACATATCCTAAAATGAGGATACAAACCCAATGATGACAGATGTTTTGCTCAAAAGCCGCAATCTCTTTATCGAGCGGGTCAAGGCCCGGCAGGAGAAGATCCACGAGTGGCTGAAGGCTTACGAAGGCTCCAAGGAGCTTCCTCTGTATTCCTCCGTTGATATCCGTGATGCCGGGTTCAAAATAGCCATTGTCGATACCAATATTTTCCCGGGTGGGTTCAATAATCTTTGTGAGCACGGGCTTGAAGACGCCGTCAAGTTCATCCGTGAAGCGCTTATCAGGCGTATTTCAGGCAACTGCAAAAATGTTTTGCTTATCGCTGAAGAGCATACCCGCAACACGTGGTATTTGGAGAACATCCGCATCTTGGAAGAGATCATCCGCAAGGCGGGGTTTAACGTCAAGACCGCAACCTTCTTGAGCATCCAGCCGGCCTTTTGCGAAGGGACAAGATTCGTAGAGCTCGAGACGGCAACCAAACAATCGGTGCGGATCTATTGTTTAAAAAGGATCCTGGAGGATTTTGAAGCGGGCCTAGAGCAATTTTGTTTGATCATCCTCAATAACGATTTAACAACCGGCATCCCGGAAATTCTTAAGAACGCTAAACAGCCTATTTACCCTTCGATCCAGGCGGGTTGGCATTCGCGATTGAAATCAAATCATTTTACCCATACCAAAAATTTAATGGCCGAGTTTGCCAAGATTGTTGAACTCGATCCATGGTTTTTTTCATGCCCCTTTTATGCGGAAGACCATATCAACATCAATGAGGAAGCGGATCGAAAGCGATTGGCTCAGACGGCGGCCAAGCTTTTTACAGAAATTGAAAAGAAATATAAAGAGCATGACATCAAAGAAAAACCTTACGTGATGGTTAAGGCGGATGCGGGAACCTACGGCATGGGTGTTTTGCCCGTTGAAAACCCGGAGGATATAATCAGTTTGAATCGAAAAGATAAGAATAAATTATATAAAGGGAAAAGTTCCCAGACTATCGAGCGCTATCTTCTGCAGGAAGGCGTGCCCACCATTTATAATATTGAACATGAGGTAAGTGAAGTCGTGATTTACCAAATTGAAAACAATTTGGTGGGCGGATTTTACCGCTCCCATGCCCAAAAAAGCGACCGGGAGAATCTTAATACCCAAGGGGCGGATTTTACAAAAAAGATTTGCCCGCGCTTAAGCAAATACGGCGATTGCGGCGTGCGCGCGGACATGAACATTTTTGACGTTTACCGCATCCTCGCCCGCATTGCCGGCATTGCCGCGCATCGTGAAATCATACAGCTCGAGGCACAGAAAAAATGAATTTCATTTTTTTAATGGACCCGCTTCATACCGTGATTGCGGAAAAAGATACTTCCCTTGCTTTGATGGTCGGCGCCCATGAACGTGGGCACAAAGTTTTTTTCCTGCCCGATGGCGGCATGACGCGCCAAAACGGTAAAACCAGCTTTAATGTCATTTCCTTAACGCCGCGTTTAGATCCTAAAGCGCCGTTTGCCGATCAAAAAGCTAAGATCCTCAGTGAAGACGATGTTGATGTCATTTTTGTCCGCAGCGACCCTCCCTTTGACGGCGAATATTTATTGAATACGTGGCTATTGGACCTGTTGCCCCAACGCATTGCCATTATCAATAACCCCTCAGGTATCCGCACGGTCAATGAAAAAGTATGGGCGACCCAATTTACGGATCTCATGCCGCCGACGTGCATTACCAGAAACTGTGAGGACATGCTTGCCTTTATTAAAAAGCACGCCGATGTCATAGCCAAGCCGACCAATAGCTACGGAGGCCAATCCATTTTTCTGATTAAACAAAATGATCCCAACAGGAATGTTATTTTGGAGACCCTGTCGAAGAATTACTCGCAAGAGATCATTGTCCAAAAATTCATTCCCGAGGCTAAAAAGGGCGATAAGCGCATCCTTTTATTGAACGGAGAATTATTGGGCGCGATGATGCGTGTTCAGACCGGGGACGATCACCGCAACAATCTATTTGCCGGGGGCAAGGCGCAAAAAGCGGACGTCAATAAGCGCGACCGCGAGATCATCAGCGTATTAAAGCCGCATCTGCAAAAGTTAGGCCTTTATTTGGTGGGCATTGACATCTTGGGCGATTATTTGACGGAAGTGAACGTCACCTCCCCTACCTGCATGCAGGAGATCAACAAGCTTGAAGGATCAAAGCTTCACCACCAGGTGATCGAATTCGCGGAAAATTTAACTAAGAAAAAGACGCGATAACATGCACCAGCTGACGCTATATTGTTTTCCCGGCTGTTCGTATTGCCAGAAAGTTATGCGGCAACTGGAGGGCAAGAACATAAAGATCACGTTTAAGAATATCCATGAAAAGACCGAATACCGTGAAGAGCTATTAAAGATCGGTGGAAAAACGCAAGTCCCCTGCCTGGTCATTGATGGCGTGGCTAAATATGAATCAGATGATATTGTTGAGTGGTTAAAAAAGAATTGTTAGCCGTAAGCCTTAAGCGGTAAGCCGTAAGGTTTTGCTTACTGCTTACAGCTTATTGCTTATTACTTAAAAATGACACTAGAAGAAATTAAAAATGTTATTGAAGGTTCTATCCCCGGCTCGAGTGCATATATTTTTGACCCGATGAACGACGGCCAGCACTTGCAGGCGGTCGTTGTCAGCCCTGTTTTTGAAGGCATGATGCTTGTGAAACAGCATCAGATGGTGATGAAGCCGCTCAAGGAAGCCTTCGCAGGATCCGTGCACGCGTTAGGATTAAAAACGTTTACACCGCAGAAATGGGAAATAGAAAAATTGAAATATGGACTTTAGTCTTCAGTCGTCAGCTTTCAGTCGTCAGACTAATGACTTCTGAAGACTGACGTCTGATGACTGACGACTTAACAGGAGGTTTATCATGGACGATCAAATTAGACAAAAAATTGAAAACGATGTGAAAAAGAATAAGGTTTTTCTTTATATGAAAGGCACCCCCGAGGCCCCGCAGTGCGGTTTCTCGGCGCAGGCGACCAGCATCCTGAAAAACTACGGCGTCCCTTTTAAATCATTCAACGTTTTTGATGATGAAGACATCCGCCAGGGCATCAAAGAATATGCCGATTGGCCGACCATCCCTCAACTTTACATTAACGGCGAGTTTGTCGGCGGCTGCGACATCATGATGGAAATGCACAATAACGGTGAGTTGAAAGAATTGTTGGGCGTGTAATATGTAGGGGCAGGCCTTGCGCCTGCCCTAACAAGGGGCAACCGTAAAGGTTGCCCCTACGTTTTTTGGGCCAGCCGTTCGATCAATTTATACGAATATATCCCTGCCGAATGGCCGTCATTCCACGTAATACCGATCGCATAATTTCCTAACGGCGTGATCTCTTTGGCCGCGATGTCTTTGCGGATATCTGCCGGTTTCAACCGGCTCTTTCCTGTCATTTCATCGATACTGAGCGCATCCTGGCTGTTGAGGCGCAGGTCAAAATTCTTGACTTCCCAGACTCGCCCGTCCTGCCATATCAATCTTATTTTTTCGCTGTCCGGGTGGATATCGGGAAGTTCTTTTTGCTGCGCTTTGATACGTTCCAATGATTTCAGCAGCTCATCAACCGCCTGTTGGATGTAAGCGTTCTGTTGCGGCGCCGTTTGCAGCTGGCCGAGCGCTTTTAAGACAGGAATGTCGGCCAGGATCGATACGCCAAAGCGGTCTTTCAGGGTTTGGGCGGAAGGTTGGCCGAACAGGTAATGTTTCTCCGCAGAGCCGGGCGATTGGAAATAAGCCATGTTCTCGATCACACCAAGGATCGGGACGCTCACCTTTTCGAACATCAGGATCCCGCGGGCCACATCGATCAGAGAAAGCGTGTGCGGGGTCGTGACGATCACCGCGCCGGTCAAACGGATCGTTTGGGTGATGGTCAAATGGACATCCCCCGTGCCCGGCGGCATATCGATAATGAGATAATCCAGATCCCCCCATTCGGTATTAATGAGGATCTGCTGGATGTGACGCGTGACAATAGGCCCGCGCATGACCGCTGCGTTGTCCCCTAACAAAAATCCGAAGGACATCAATTTTAACTTGTTATGTTCAACCGGGATGAGCTTTTGATTTTCGTTGGTATAAATATTGACTTTGGGCAAATTCAACAAAGTCGGCAGCGACGGCCCATAAATATCGCAGTCGACCAGGCCCACTTTTAAGTTCCGGTTCGCCAATTCCTGCGCGATATGCACCGCCAGCGTCGATTTGCCCACGCCTCCTTTGCAGGAAGAAACAGCGATGATATATTTAATGTTCTTTAAAGGGTTTGCCGCGTTCATTCCCTTACGGTGGGCCTTCAGCTGGATATCAACTTCAGTGATCCCGATCAATTGCCGGACGGCCTTTTCAGCCCCTTCTTTCAATTGCCTGACGAAAGGATGGTCCGGACTTTCAAGGACGATGTCGAAGGTCACCCTGTTTTCAGAAACGGCAATATTTTGGACATATCCCAACTCCACGATATCACGGTTTTTGGTTGGGTCAATGACCTCTTTTAAGACGGCAAAGATTTTGCTAACGGTCGTCATGGCTAGATGGTTAGGGCAATGATCTGCTGTTCATCCATTTTTTGCGAATGGATGAGGCGCATTTGGTTTTTATCTTTTTTCAGCCAGTATCTGGCTTCAACGGTTTCGTTATCTTTGTAACGGGAAAACCGCTGGATCAATCCGGCGACTTGGGCAAGGGTCTGCGTTGACGGGGCGTCGGCTTTGAGGATGGCCGTTGGCCCAAGGTTATCTGTCAGCTGCATGATAGTGTCTTCCGGATGGGCATGGCGCATGAGTGATTCGTTCTCTGCCGAGTCCCGGCCCAAGACCACTTTAATGTCTTTGTTGAACCTGAAATGCCTTCCCCATTTGAGAGCGATCGTCTCATAGAAATTACGGTACCCGTGATCAAGGGTATCTTTCATGCGCTGCGCGAAATTTTTGTCCGTCAAAAGGCATCCTCCTGCCGGCTGATTGTAAGGGATGTCCAATTGCCCGGCCAGCTCCAGCTGTTCTTTGCGGCCGCGGCCGTTGATCTTTAAAAGTTTTTCGCGGTCGATAAGCCCTTGTTTTTCGATCTCGGTCGGATCCAACAACTGGGCGCATAAAGGCCGGAGCAATTTCCCCTTTAGCCCGGTTTCCTCCTCGATAATTCTCATGCTCTCCCTCATCTGGCTCATGGGCCGCTGGCCGATCACTTCTCCCGTAAAAACAAAATCCGCCCCGATGTGGCGCATGTATTGGGCGGCCCGCGAAAACATATGGATCCGGCAATCCCGGCAAGGGTTCATGGCCGTGCCATAGCCGTATTTCGGCTTTCGCACCAACTCCAAGTACCGTTCATCCAATTGGAGAACGATGAATTTGATGCCGATCTTTTGGGCGACTTCAATGGCTTTGGTCTTATCGCAGCAGCCCCAAGGCATGGCAAAATACACGCCCGTAACATCAACGCCAAGGTCTTTGACGATCTTCGCGGCCAGCGAGCTGTCCAGGCCGCCGGAAATGAGGCCCACGGCTTTAACGGTTTTTGAGGGTTGTTTATTAATATTAATCATAATTAGAGGCACATAGCGTAATACTATAATATTCTAATTTATATTCTAGGCAAGCATTTTTTACCATCTGCGGATTAATTCTTGCAATATCCAGCTTGTCTATGATAATATGATTCTTCCTTTAATTCGGTGAAATGGCGTAAGTTAGGACATTTACGATGGTTAAGAAAACGAAAAAAGAAACACCCAAAACAATTCCCGCTGCGCCTAATAAGGTGGTGAACGGCGCGGATGCCCTCATACGCTGCCTCGAAAACTTCGGAGTGGAATATATTTGGGGCTTATCCGGAGGGGCGGCCATTCCGATATTTGACGCCCTTGTGGGCTCCAAAATCAAGCTCGTTTTGGTGCGCCACGAACAAGGCGCGACCCACATTGCCGATGGCTATGCCCGGGCCACGGGCAAACCCGGCGTGGTTTTGGTAACCAGCGGCCCCGGCGCGACCAATACCGTCACCGGGATCATGACCGCCCACATGGACTCGGTGCCCATGATCGTTCTGACGGGCCAGACCATTACCCCCATGCTGGGCAAAGACGCTTTCCAGGAAGCCGACATTTTCGGCATTACGATGCCGATCGTCAAGCACAGCTATCTCGTTAAAAATACGAACGATATCCCCAGGGTCATCAAAGAAGCCTGGCATATCGCGAGCACTGGCCGGCCGGGTCCGGTCTTGGTCGATTTGCCTAAAAATATCACCTCCGCCCCATTCACGGGAAACACCTTGGACCCGCAGATGGACATTCCCGGCTATAAACTTCTGGCCAAATGTCCTCAAGCTGACATCATTAAGCTGGCTAAAGTGTTCAAGGGCTCAAAAAGGCCTTTGCTTTTGATCGGCCACGGCGCCGTTCTCTCAAGAGCCGGCAAAGAAGTGATGGCGTTGGCGCGTAAATTGCGCGCCCCTGTCACCAATACTCTTTTGGGCAAAGGCGCTTTTCCCGAAACAGACCATCTCTCTTTGGGCATGCTGGGGATGCACGGGACCGCCTATGCCAATAAGGCTTTAACGCGTTGCGACCTGATTTGCTCCATCGGCTCCCGCTGGGACGACCGCATTAACGGCGATAACAGTAAATTTTGTATCGGCGCAAAGAAGCTGCATATCGATATTGATCCCGCTGAGGTGAACAAGATCGTCCGTCCCGATGCCAGCTGCGTGGGCGATGCCAAAGAGATCGTGGCCGAGCTTATCAAACATGTTGAATCCCTTGATACCAAAGAATGGCTGGAAGAATTAGCCGGTTATCGTAAATCGTATCCTTTAAAGATCAACGATGCGCAGGGCTTAACCGCCCAGCGGGTCATTGCCGATCTTTTTGAGGTCACCAAAGGCGATGCGTATGTCACAACGGATGTCGGCCAGCACCAAATGTGGGCGGCCCAGTTCTATTTAAGCAACGAGGGCAACAAATGGCTCTCCTCCGGCGGTGCCGGAACGATGGGTTTCGGCTTTCCTGCGGCCGTGGGCGTGCAGTTCGGCCGCCCGAAAGACCTTGTCTGCGCGATCGTCGGCGACGGCGGTTTTCAAATGACGTTTTTTGAGCTATCGACCGTCTTTATCCATAAACTTCCCATTAAAGTGATCGTTGTCGATAACAAATATTTGGGGATGGTGCGCCAGTGGCAGGAATTATTTTTCGATAACCGCCTCTCTGGCGTTGACCTAGAAGGCAATCCCGATTTCGTGAAATTGGCGGAAGCCTACGGCATCAAGGGTGTCCATATCGATAACGTCAAAGATTGCAAAAAGAAATTACGCGAAGCTATTAATCATAAAGGGCCTGTTGTGGTGCACTGCGAAGTCATCAAGGTGGATAACGTGTTCCCGATGGTCCCGGCCGGCAAATCCGCTTACGATATGATCATTGAGCCGCCCAAAACAAAACTTGAGAAACCCACGGGGAGTACGTAATGGCACAGGCGAAAAAAAGACCGGACATGCACACGGTGAGCGTTTACGTCGCCAATAAACCCGGCGTTTTGGTGCGCTGCGCCCAGGTCTTTGCCCGGCGCGGCTATAACATTGATTCGTTGGTCGTGTCCCCCAGCGTGGACCCCCGATATTCCCGCATGACGATAACGGCCATCGGCGACCCTCAAACGTTGGAGCAGATCATCAAGCAGACGGCGAAATTAGTGGATGTCTTGCATTGCGTGGAGCACACAGGTGTAGATTCCATCGACCGCGAGTATGCTTTGGTCAAAGTGAAATCCCCCAGCGCATCAACGCTTCAGGATCTAAAGAAGCTTATTCTCAGTCACGCTCATACGCATATTCTTGATGAGGGCGAAGGGGTCGTGATCATCGGCCAGATGGGAACGACCGATGAGCTGGATTCCCTCGAAGAGGAACTCAAGAAGAAATTCCATATCGTTGAAATGGTCCGTTCCGGAAAACTCGTAATGGCCAAAGGCAGCGAACCCACCTAGTCTTATTCCAACTCTTTTATTTCTCTTTGTTTGGCTAAGCTACACGGGAGGATTTTTGGCAGTTCTTTGGGTGGCAGGATGACTTCCGCCACTTCAATGCCGTGTTCGTTGTGTTCAATGGAGGTGATGGTGCAGCGGTCGGTGTCTATATGGGGGTTTTCAATGCCTAAGTATAACGCGATCGCGCAGCGAAGCACGTCCCATTCCAGATAAAGGATGAATTGTTTTTCTTCGTCGTTCGGGACAAGGTCTTGGGCAATTCTTTCAAAGGTAAGCTCTAAAATTTCCGTTAAGCTGCGGCCCATCAGATAGGCGGAGAGGCCCGTTCCCCCTCCGATATCCTGTCCGCAGGTGATCTTCGCGTACTCAAAATGCAAGAAACGCTCTTGAGGGTCAAGTTGGATCATTAAGCTAGATGATGAATCTGAACAAGGCATGGTGGGCTACCACTCCAGCGCCCCGCCGGTTTGATACTCGGTGACGCGGGTCTCGAAAAAGTTCTTCTCTTTTTTCAGATCAATGATCTCGCTCATCCAGGGGAATGGGTTGGAGGAGCCGTAAAATTGCGGTAGACGTAATCGTTCAAAGCGTCGGTCTGCCAAATATTGAATGTATTCAGTGATCAGCTCAACATTTAGTCCAAGGATGCCGTTAGGCAAGCATTCCTTGATATATGCGCCCTCTAACTTGACGGCGCTTTTGATAAATTCAATAATCTTATTCTTGAAGTCCTCTGTCCAAACCTGTGGGTTCTCATCCACAATCGCATTGATCAGTTCTATCCCAAAGTTCATGTGGATACTTTCATCCCGTAAAATGTATTGGATCTGTTCGCAGGTACCCGGCATCCGATTTTGACGCCCGAACGAGAGCATGGTGACAAACCCGCCGTAAAAGAAAATACCTTCGGTGATCACATATAAACCGACCAGATTCTTGATGAACGTCTGCAGCCCTTCTCTTGTTTTAAGGTCGCTGGGGTTCATCTCAAGGACGCTGCTCGTACAGCTCATAGCGTGCTGATCTTTATTGTAGATCTGTTCGACCTCCCGGTACATATTGAACATCTCCCCTTCATCCAGGGAGAGCGATTGGACGATGTATTGAAAGGCATGGACATGGATAGCCTCTTCGAATGCCTGGCGCAAAAGGTATTGACGGCATTCCGGATTGTCAACGCAACGGTATACCGCAAGGACAAGGTTGTTGCCAACGAGAGTTTCGGCAGTTGCAAAAAATCCCATGACGCGTTTAATGACATGGCGCTCTTCATCCGTGAAACCATTACGGTCGCGCCACTGTTCGATGTCCCGCTGCATGGACACTTCCGTGGGCATCCAATGATTGGCGCAGCCGTCTAAATAAAAATTCCATGCCCATTTGTACTTGATGGGAACTAGTTGGTTGCAATCCACGGTCCGGTCGTTGTTGATAATCCGTTTATTATCGACCGTTACGCGATGTTTGGACATTCCAAAACAGGGTTCTGTCATTAAACTTCTCCGTTTACTGACAAGTTTCGCAATCTTCTTTTGGTTCAGCGCTGACGGATGATTTTTCGGGAGTTGGTTTTGCGTCCTTATCAATGACGTGGCCGAAATCATCACGCTCACGTTGCCCGACAATGTTGTCGTATTTGGTGACGTCCAGCGTGCTTTTTTCGATCCGCGTTGCGCCCATGGAGCGCAGGTAATACGTGGTCTTCAACCCCTTTTCCCAGGCGAGCATGTACATGTCGCTCACCTTTTTACCGCTGGGTTTGGCTTGATAGAGATTCAACGATTGGCCCATATCGATCCATTTTTGCCGCCGGCTGGCCGCTTCGATCATCCATTCGTATTCAATTTCAAAGGCGGTGGCGTATTTACGCTTCAGCTCCTGCGGGATGCGCTCAATTTCCTGGATGCTGCCGTCGAAGTATTTCAAATCATCGATCATTTCTTTGTCCCAAAGGCCTAACGCTTTTAATTCTTTGACCAGGTATTCATTGGCTACGGTAAACTCGCCCGATAAGTTGCTCTTGACAAAGATGTTCTTGTAGATCGGTTCGATGGAAGCCGTCACGCCGACAATGTTGCCGATGGTAGCGGTGGGGGCAATGGCCATGACCAGGCTGTTGCGCATGCCGTATTTTTTGATCCGCTCGCGGACCGGCGTCCAATCAAGGCGGATGGTACGGTTCACATCCACGTAACCTCCCCGCTCTTTTTCCAACAGGTCGATCGTGTCGATGGGCAAAAAGCCGCGGTCCCATTTCGAGCCTTTAAATGTCGAATAAGGCCCGCGTTCCTCGGCTAATTTGGTAGAGGCTTCGATGGCATAATAGGATATGACCTCCATGCTTTCATCGGCAAACTCAATGGCTTCATTGGAAGCGTAGCTTAAGTTTTTAATGAAAAGAGCATCTTGGAAACCCATGATGCCCAAACCGATCGGACGGTGGCGCTGGTTGGCGTTTTGCGACTCAGCGGTCGGATAATAGTTGATATCGATGACGTTATCCAGCATGCGGATGGCGGTCGTGATGGTTTCGCGCAGCTTCTCGCGCTCTAAACCGTTGGGCGTTATATGGGCGGCTAAGTTGACGGAGCCGAGATTGCAAACGGCTGTTTCATCCTTTGAGGTATTCAAAAGGATCTCCGTGCAAAGGTTCGAACTGTGGATGACGCCCACATGGTCTTGCGGGGAGCGGATGTTGGAAGGGTCTTTAAAGGTGATCCACGGATGCCCCGTTTCAAAAAGCATGTTGAGCATCTTCCGCCACAGATCAAGGGCCTTGACGGTCTTAAAAAGTTTAATTTTTCCGTCTTTCGTTCTTTGCTCATACTGGGTGTAGCGTCTTTCAAACTCCCGCCCGTAAATGTGATGCAAGTCAGGGACGTCATTGGAGCTGAAAAGCGTCCAATCGCCGTTTTCTTTGACGCGTTTCATAAATAGATCGGGGATCCAGTTGGCGGTGTGCATATCATGCGTGCGGCGACGGTCGTCGCCGGTGTTTTTGCGAAGCTCCAGAAATTCCTCGACATCGAGGTGCCATACTTCCAGATAAGCGCACATGGCCCCTTTTCGTTTGCCGCCCTGGTTGACGGCAATGGCCGTGTCATTGGCGACCTTGAGAAACGGGATGACGCCCTGGCTTTTTCCGTTGGTGCCTTTAATGACGGCTCCCATGGCGCGCACGCTGGTCCAATCGTTGCCCAGCCCACCGCTCCATTTGGAAAGGAGCGCGTCGTCCTGGATGCATTTAAAAATGTGGAACAGGTCGTCTTCAATGGTGGTCAGGAAGCATGAAGACAATTGGGAATGGCGGGTGCCGGAGTTAAATAATGTCGGCGTGGAAGACGTAAAACGGAACGTTGAAAGCGTGTTGTAAAATTCAATGGCCCGTTGATTCTTCTGGTGCCCTTCTTTCCTGGCGAGGCCCATCGCCACCCGCATCCAGAAGATCTGCGGCAGCTCAATGCGCCGGCCGCGTTCATGGATGAAATAGCGGTCATACAGCGTTTGAAGGCCTAAGTATTTGAACAGGAAATCTCTTTTGGGCTGCAGATGATTGCCCAGCATCTTAAGGTCAAATTGCAGCAAGTCCGGGCTTAAAAGGTCCAGCTCAACGGCTTTGTGGATATAATCGGCGAAATACGTCGGATATTCCATTTTTATCCGTTCAAAACTGACCGGATGTCCGATGGCTTCCTGGTAACATTTCAGCAAAAGAAGCCGGCTCGCCGCATAAGCGTATTCCGGCTCGACCTCGACAAAGGTTTTGGCCGCCATGATGTTGGAGGCCATGATCTGTTCTTCGCTGATGCCGGTGTAATAGTTCTTTAAAGACTCGGCCAATATTTTTTCCGCCGAAACATTTTCCAATCCCTGGCAGCAGGTGTCGATCTGGAAACGGATGTCATCGATGGGCAGGGGTTTAAGCTCTCCCGTTTTTGTCTTGTAGCTGATGGTCTTGGCCCAGTCAAAATTAAAATGCTCGGCTTCGTATTTGGCCTGCAATTGCTGTTGGCGGCGGATGCGGGCCCGCTCTTCCCTATAAAGGATGTACCGGCGGGAAGCTTCATGGTAGCCGGATTTCATAAGGTTTTTTTCTACCATATCCTGAATTTCTTCGATGTGAATGCATTTACCATTGGGCCAGGTGTCTTGGATCTCATGAACAACGCTTTGGGAGATCGAGCGGGCTTGTTGGAGAAGTTCTTCGGTCAGGATGCCGCTGTTGCAGGCGTGAAAGACTTTGGCAATGGCATTGGTGATCTTTTCCGGTTTAAAGGAAACGACTTTGCCATCGCGTTTGGTCGTTGAATAGAGTTCAAAAAGGGCGCGTTTGGCGGAATGGGCTTTGCGGTAATTGGCATATAGCTCCGCGACATCTTTAAAACTGTTTTCATAAAGCTGGCGGATGACCTCATCCTGGATCTCTTCAACGGTCAAGATGTCTTTTTCTTTGGTGCGTTCTTGCAGAACATGAAAGACGGCCTTGGTGATCCTTTCCACATCACGGGAAGCGGTAATGGGCAGCTCGACCTCGCGGGGCAATTCCAAATTGTCTTTGAAGGCGTTCCCGATGGCCTTTTTGACACGGATCTCATTAAAAGCAACGATCTGGTTGTTCCTTTTTTTGACCTTAATGTTCAGCCCCGTTGTGATGTCATTGGACATGGCTAGAGCGCTCCTCTGTTTGGGAAATGGATTTTACAGGATATGTTGACCGATTTGTCGTATCTGAATGAGGTGATCGGGAAGGAAGAAGTAGTAATAACATTAATCATTGGTATCACTTATCGCTTGGAGGGAAAAATTCCCTTGCCGCTTCAACATATGGCGGCAGATACAATATATAGGGCATTTCCTAGCTGTTACACTATATATAGTATGTAAATCCGAAAGAACAGTCAAGCGAAATTTTACAATTTTTTGTTTGATTTCGAAATTTATGCTGCTATCATCTCCGACGGAAAATGCCCAAAAATGACACGATCAATTTATTTTGCTTGAAGAGCCGATTTATATCTTTTAGCGACAGCGTCCCAGTTGATGACATTGAAAAAAGCACTGATGTAATCCGGCCGTCGGTTTTGATATTTTAAATAATAGGCGTGTTCCCAGACGTCGATGCCGAGAATGGGAGTTCCTTTGCATTCAGCAATGTCCATGATCGGGCTGTCTTGATTGGGTGTCGAGCAAACGCATAGTTTACCATTACTGATGCAAAGCCAAGCCCAACCGCTGCCGAAACGGTTCGTTGCGGCTGCGCTGAATTGTTCCTTAAAACCACTGAAACCACCCAGATCGCTTTTGATGGCCTCGGCCAATTCACCTTTGGGCTCTCCCCCGGCTTTGGGGCCGATCGTGGTCCAAAATAAGGAATGGTTAAAATGCCCGCCGCCATGATTGCGCACCGCTCCGCGGATTTTCTCGGGCACTGCCGAGATGCGGGAGAGTAAATCCTCGATGCTTTTTGATTCAAGGTCCGTGCCTTTGATGGCATCGTTGAGTTTGCTGACATACGTGGCGTGATGTTTGCCGTGATGGATCTCCATTGTCTTGGCGTCGATGTGCGGTTCCAGCGCATCGAGCGCGTAAGGTAAATTGGGTAATGTATGGGCCATGATAAATCTCCTTTACAGGTTTATGTAGGGGCGTATTGCAATACGCCCCTACGGTAAATTTATAATCGTCGTAACGCCTCCAACACCTCATCATATTTAGGTTCCGTTGTTATTTCGGGGACAATTTGCTTGTAGCGGATAACGCCGGTGGCATCAACAACAAAGATAGCCCGCGTCAATAGGCGCAAACCTTTGATAAGAACGCCGTAGCTTTCCCCGAAAGACGCTTGGCGATGGTCCGATAGAGTCATGACATTAGTGCTGTTGGTCGCCCCGCACCAGCGTTTTTGCGCGAAAGGCAGGTCCATGCTGATCGTCAAAACGGGAACATCTTTCCCTAATTTGGCGGCTTCCAGGTTGAAGCGTTTGGTCTGAAGGTCGCAGATGCCTGTATCTAGAGAAGGAACAACGGAGAGGATGTGTTTTTTTCCTTTGAGTGACGACAGTTTGAATTCTGAAAGATCATTGGCGACCAGGGTGGCATCCGGCGCCTGCTGGCCGACTTGCGTTTCTTTGCCGAGCAAGGCCACGGGATTGCCTTTCATCGTAACGGCGCTGGTGGCGGTGGACATCAGGAACTCCTTTTTGATAAAATTTTTTGATTGAACAGCTGATTAATGCGATGTTGTATTATCTTACTCTAATTTATTTGTTTGTCAACCCCTTCGTGTCCGTGAAAGTGTAAAATTTTAAGTTTATTTTTTATTTTTCATGCTAGGATATAGCGTCATGTACACCTACCAGACAAAGATCAAACTTCATCAGACCGATGCGGCCGGATTACTGTTTTTCAGCCACCAATTTGAGATTATTCATGATGCCTATGAGGCGTTATTGGAAACGATCGGTTTTGGGTTCGCTGAACTGATCCGCAATAAGCCCTTTTTCCTGCCTATCGTCCATGCCGAGGCCGATTACAAGCTCCCTTTGTTCGTCGGGGATGTGATCGAGATCCAGGTAACCGTTGCTCAAGTCGGCCAAACCTCTTTCACCTTCAGTTATAAGCTGCTGAACTCAAAGCAAGAGCTTGTAGGCACCGCCAAGACCGTCCATGTCACCATGGACAAGGCCGCTAAGAAGAAGATCCCCATCCCTCCTGACATGAGAAAGAAGATCGAACAGCTTCATAAAGAAGATAGTCAAAGAACAAATTCTTAACGCGAATTACCGCGAATCTAACGCTGATGGTCGTGGTTCGGCTGCGCTCACCATCCTTCGAGCCATCCTGAGCAAAGTCGAAGGACAAATCATTCGCGTAAATTCGCGTGTGATCTGCGTTAATTCGCGTTAAAAAGTTTTTATTTATTTTTTTTAAGGCAGGATACTTAATTCATCCGGCAACTTGTACTTGGGAAGGGTTTTGCTCAGCTCTTTGAGGATTCGTTCTTTGTTTGCCGCGGCGTTTCCTTTTAACTTAATGAACGCCACCGGCCGTTTGCCGAAGGTAAGATCATCTTTGGCAAGCACGCGGGCTTTTTCGATCCCCGCAATATGAAGAAGATGTTTTTCGATCTCTTTGGGCTGGATGTTTTCGCCGCCGGAGATAAACATGTTGTCTCTGCGCCCCAAAACGGTCAGATATTTTCTGGCAGGGAGTTGTCCAATGTCGCCTGTTTTAAACCATCCTTGTTTCGTCAAAGGAAGCCGTGGGCGGTTTCCCTGCAGATAGCCTTTAAATAAAGTTTGCCCGCGGACAAGGATCTCACCATCTACTGCGATCTTGACTTTTCGATAGCGGAGGATCTTTGCTTCAATTTGCCTGGGCATTGAAGTCAACTTATCCGATGTGGCCACTTGGGACGTCATCTCGGTCAGGCCGTAGGTAGCGTAGACGGGGTATCGTTTGGCAATGGCCTGGCGGATCAATGTTATAGGGACCGGCCCCCCTCCGACAAGGATACATTTTAAGGTTTTCAATGAAGCGCTCGAAAATTTTTGCGAAAGCAGCCGGTGCAACTGAGTTGTTACAACGGAAATATGCGTAATGCCGTAACGTTTGATGGCCTGGGCAATATTTCCCTTTTCTGCCGGGACAACAATGGCCCCGCCCCCAAGGAGCGCGCGAAAAAGAATGTTGATGCCCCCCACATGATAAAGAGGCAACGTTAATAGCCAGCGGTCGTTTTTCCTAAAAGGGATATGTTCGTTGGCACCTTTCGCGTTGTAATAGTAATTGCCGAAGGCATGTAACGCCGCTTTGGGGGTTGATGTTGTCCCCGAGGTGAACATAATGGTTAAGTTTTGGCCAACAGGAAAGCTATGCTTCGAATAAATATTGTTGGAATGAATGGTTAGATCGGGAACAAGTCGTGTATTGTTGATCAAGCGTTGCGCGTTGAGCGCTTTCATTTGAGCACGGGCCGATGCTAAGGGCAGATAAATGTTCAATGGTACGGCAATCGCGCCGATCCGCCAAAGGGCTATTAGAAGGATCACATATTCCGCGCTGTTGGGAAGATACAGGCCAACGCGTTCTTTCGGTTTGACGCCGATTTTTTTAAGTCGGTTTTCAGTTTGAAGGACTAATTGATGGAGCCCGTTATAGGTGAGGGTCCGATTTGAGGTGATAAGCGCTTTTCGGCTGCCTTGTGTTGCCGCGATTTTTTGTAAAGGACAAGCAATGGTTTTCATGGCGAGATCTTTTCCAGGACATCGAAGTTGATATCTTTTGAACGGACCATCCGGTGGCTGATGTCTATCTTGCCGTGGGAAATAGCAACGGGTTCCTTCAAAACATCTTCCTCGAACCACTTGAGCGTGTCCAATCCGGCGCCATGATAGTACGAGGAAATGCCGGCCAGATTCGCGAGCGCCAGGATTCCCACCCCGGATTCGTAACAAGAACTGATCACGGTGCTTAAGCCGACGTTCTTGGCTTCCTGGATCATTTGATGCGCCCGCTCTATCCCGCCGAGTGCGGTCGGTTTTAAGACGATGATCTCCAGCCCATCGATCGATTTGAGGTCCTTGATCGGGATCGACTGCAACGATTCATCCAGCGCCGCGGGGATAGTCGTTTTCATGAAAAAATCAGGGATGTCTTTGATGTTCTTGAACGGCTCTTCGATATAATCAACGGTCGTAAGGCCCACCTCATTCCCGAAATGGACGGCTTTGTTGATATCCCAGGATTGGTTGGCATCCAAATGTAAGATGGCCTTGCCTTCGATAAATTTGCTGATGGCCTGCACTTTTTCGATCTCCTCATCAACGTCCGCCCCAACTTTCAGTTTAAAGGCCTTGAACCCCTGCTCGATCATTTTTTGGGCCTGCTGTTTGATCTCTTCTTTGGTGCCGTGTAAAAGCCCGTTGACCTGGATTTTATCTTGGATAGAGGCGTGAATGAGTTTGCCTAAAGGTATTTTTTTCCGGTTGGACAAAAGGTTCAAGGCGGCGAGCTCAAAACCGAACCGGACCGATGACGATAACTTTAAAAAATCCAGCCACCGCGTGAACCCTCCCTGCAACCTCTCTAAATGTTCGGGAAAGTCTTGGTCCAGAATGAGCTCGCGGAGCTTGCGGGTTTGTTCCGTGGCCTCGAACAAAGACTCCTTGCTTAAATGTTTCAAGGGAGCGATGTCCCCGAAGCCTTCTTCCCCGTCCTCTGAGGTGATCCTGATGATCAGGCCTTCGCGCGAATGGACGTCTTTACCGCCGACGTATAACGGTTTTTTCAAAGGCAGGGAATATTTATAAATGGTGAACGTGTCTATCTTCACAGGATCCATCCGATGGAAAATAAGATGCTGTACGCGAGAAGTAATCTCCCTGTGAAGGCTAACGCCTCATTTAAGGATGGGCCGTCTTCTTTGGAGAGAACATCCATGATGCCGGGGATGGCCAAGAGGCTGCTGAAGCAGGCCAATAAGATAAATGGGTGGTCATAGATAAGAAGATAAATGAAAACCGGCACTAACGAAGCGATGAGAACGCAGGCAATGTATTCACCCCGGGCAAAGTCGCGGCCAAAGCGTACGGCGAGGGTGCGTTTGCCGGATTTGCGGTCACTTTCGATATCACGCAAGTTGTTCACCGTCAGAATGGCGGCTGATATAAGCCCTGGCCCGATGCCGGCCAAGATAACGGCGGGATTAAGTTCAAAGCTTTGGACGTAATAAGTGGCGGCGGTCGCGATAAGTCCAAAGAAAATAAATACGAACAGATCTCCCAGTCCGATATAGCCTAACGGTTTTGGCCCCGCGGTATACAGGATCCCGGAAAGCACTGAGGCGATGGCAATAATGAGGATCGGTGTTCCCCCGCGTTCGATCAAAGGTTTGGCGACCAACAGGGCCAAAAGAAAAGTTACACCCGCCGCGATCAATACCGCGTTGGGCGCGATCAATCCGGCCTGGGTAACGCGAACAGGCCCGAGGCGTTCCTGGGTATCGGCGCCTTTTTTGAAATCAAAATAATCATTGGCCAAATTGGTGCCGATCTGGACCAGCAAGGCCGCCAGCAAACATAGAAAAGCCGTTGGGAAATGATGGATCCCGTCCCCGTACGCCATGGCCGTTCCCATAAACACCGGCGCGAATGCCGCGGGCAATGTTTTGGGGCGGATAGCCATAAGCCAAGTTTTAAGAGGAGACGGGTTCATAGAGATTGTTGTGGATATATTCTCGGACACGGTCCAGGTCATATTCGTCGCGGATAATGTGGTCGTGAAATGACCGTTGCCATAATTGCGCGCCCGGGGTATTGCGCATTTGGTTGATTTGTTTGGTGGACACCGTTTTGAATGCGCCGATCAATCGTCCCAACGGTTTAATTGTAGGGGCGGTTCGCGAACCGCCCCTACGGTCATGGATACAAATAATCCCGTGAAAATGATTCGGCATGACGATGTATTTATCCAATGACACATAATCATATTGATTCCCCAACCATCGCCACGTATCATCAACGATTTTACCGCATTCATTCAACACCATCGCGCCGTCATTGACCTTTCCAAACCATTCTTTCCGATCCTGCGTGCAAACCGTCACAAAATAAGACCCCTCCTGCGCGTAATCATAATCTTTCAGCCGATTTAATTTTCTGTTTTTTATCATTTAATTCAACCTGCGGCCGAGCGAAGCGATCCGCCCCGCACGATTTTTGCGGGGTCCCCCGGGAGTGTCCTGTCCCCTTCTCTTTAGAAAGAATCTATATTTCCAATAATTCACAAAGTACTACACGAACAAAATCCCTAACGCGACCCACTTCTTTTTTATCAGTAGGAGTATGTGTAGAAACATTTGAACGAGTATATACAGATCTGACAAAAGATCCAACAATCTCTTCAATCGAGTCTGCCGCGGTTTCAACTGAAGCGTTACTCGATTTAGAGCCCCCACGTTTTCTCATTATATACCTTGCTTTCTGTTTCATAGTAGGTCCATTCGCGTCAGGCTCTTGCTTATAACCTTTCATTTGAATAACATCATTATCAGGAGCAAGATAATCTAATGTTTCCCTCAAAGATTCCCTGAGGTCAGTCGCCGGTCCTCTCCAAGAATATCTTGTTTCAATTTGTAAATCTAACAATGCTTGCTTATAAGACAAAGCGGCAGAAGGAACTATCTGCTGCAATGTGCTTATAATTTGCCCATCGGTTTTGTTGTCAATGTGCGCACCCTTTTCATTAGGCGTCAACAACGTCGCTAATATTCTAGCGTCTAGCGTAATTAATGCCTTTCGAATCTTTGTGATTAGCCCTATATAAGTTTTTGTAGCTCCCCTCTTATGGCATAACAAAAGAAGTTTTTGCATATCGCTATCAACAACTTCAATATCTTTATTTTTATCTGCTGCACTAATAATAGTTGGTCGAATGTCATTAAAATATTTTTCTATCAGCACACGCAAATTATTCTTTTGTCTTTGTGAATGCAGTTGTGTAGACTTATTTTTATTAAGAGTCTTCTTGGCCTGTTCAAGTTCATCCAGGTACTGAGGAAGTAATGATTTCATTTATTTCGACTTCTTTTTTGGTAAGTTATGCGCAACTAAATTGTAACCAACCGCATTTAACTTATACTCTCCTTTACCAGATCCAGAATCGAAATATCCTGCAGCTCTCGAATCTGGCAATAACTGCGATATAGTTTTGGGAAGCTTAAAATTTGCTTGTTTGAAATATTTCTCTAAATCTTTACTGGTCACACCATCTTTTCTCTCATTTTCAGGAGCAAATTCTTGCAAATAATATGCTACGATACAGGCCATTTGAGATGCTGTAGCTGGTTGTTTTTGTTCCTTCAAGGTTCTGATATCAATGCTGCTGGTGGAAGGTAATTTTACGGAATCTGCTTCTTGTTCCGTCTTTACACCAGATTGATTTTTAAACGACTCATTATTTGAACTGTAATCGGACGATGATCCTATCGATAAATGAGCACAAGCAGCTTTGATTGCAGTTTGTCTTGCTCCTTGATCTAATGATTCTAACGCGTTAATTATTTGGTCAATAGCTTGACCGAGTGTTTGTTTTTTGTCAGCCATCTTGCTCCTCCAATTAGTTCTAATTAATATTGTTTATAATTTATTATTAGAAGTGGACAGCCCCCTTTCGGGGGCCACCTGTTCTATTGTTTTATCCTTAGTTATTATAGTTCAATATGTTACATCAAAACGTCAATTCAGCAGACGTCTGCTGAATTCAGCCTTAAGCCCTACCCCGCTCGCTTCGCTCGGGGGCCGCTTCGCGGAGCCATAGGCTGTAAGACTTACAGCTTAAAGCTTACGGCTTACGGCTTTCACGGCCTTTTTGGAAACTTGCCAAAATTCGGTTTTCTCTTCTCCAAAAACGCGTTGCGGCCCTCCTGGCCTTCTTCGGTCATATAATACAGCATGGTGGCATTACCGGCTAATTCCTGCAAACCTGCCTGGCCGTCGCAATCGGCGTTCAAGGCCGCTTTTAAAAAAAGAGGGTTACACATCAAAATTCAACTTAAGCTGAGGATCTTTCGCTTTGACTGAAGCGTAAATCTCTTGCACCAACGTAACCGCATCGTCAAAACTCTGCCTGACCTCGGTTTTGGACAGAAGCGTCCCCGCTTCATACGTCATTTCATTTCTTTTGCGGCGCATGGATTCAAAATGTTGCGTGAGCGTCTTAAATTGGTCTCCCAACAACGCGGCCGTGAGCTCCACCACTGTTTTGTGCTGAGCGCCGTCATCGGGCCTGTACCCGTGCCATAATAACAGCGCCCGGCCGGCTTTAAGCATGGCATTGTATGCCAAAAGATAAGTGGCCCTATCCGCAATATCGACAATTTGCTTGGCTTCCTTCAGATCAAGCATACTTTCTTTCAGCAACGCTTCAATTTGAACGATCCCCGCTTTTTGTTTCTTGAGCTTTCCTTCCTGCTCCAATCTTTTAATGAGCTGTTGTGTCAATCAGATCTCCTTTAAGCATAAAGATGCGGCCTTTCAGGACCGTGTGCAAAAAGCTTCCCTTCTTGTTTTTTTCGTCCTGGAATTCTTCGGGGGAATAAATGGTAAAATTGATCTCGCGATTGAGTTTTTTCTCCAGATCACGGACAGCTTGGGTTAGTTTGTGGTGGGAGACCGAGCCGACAACCGCCAGATCGACATCAGAGGTCTTATTTTCCATGTCCTTGGCGTAAGACCCGTAAAGAAACGCCAGCGATACATCATTAAACCCGTGAAGAAGATTTTTTAAAGAACCCGCCACCCCGTGCGTCTTGAAAACGACCTTTTTTATCTCATCATACAAAGGATAACTCTTGTTCAGTGAATAAAATTTACTGTTGCCGCGGATGCGGGAGACATACAACCCTTCCGCTTCCAGTTTTTTAAGTTCACGGGAGAGATTGCCGGGATCTTCATGAATGAGCTCGGCCAGCTCCCGCACGTAGAAATCCTGGTCAGGATGGGTAAAGGCGTGGGCCAGGAGCCTGCGCTGTAATCTGTTTTTAAAGAAGGGTGTCATATGAGATGATGTATTATAAACAACAATCGTTGTAATTTATACACCATACGCCGGGATTTGTCAAGCCTTTCACGGCCTTTTTGGGAACTTACTAAAGTTTGGTTTCCTTTTTTCTAAGAATGCGTTACGTCCCTCTTGCCCTTCTTCGGTCATGTAATACAGCATGGTGGCATTGCCGGCCAATTCTTGCAAGCCTGCCTGGCCATCGCAATCGGCGTTCAAGGCGGCCTTTAGGCAACGGATGGCCAAAGGCGAATTCGCCAGTATTTCGCGGCACCATTGAACGGTCTCGCTTTCCAGTTTTTCATAAGGGACGACTTTGTTGACCATCCCCATCTCTAAAGCCTCTTTAGCGCCGTATTGTCGGCATAAAAACCAAATTTCCCGCGCTTTTTTCTGGCCAACGATACGCGCCATATAGCTGGCGCCGTAACCGCCGTCAAAAGAGCCGACTTTCGGCCCGGTCTGGCCGAATTGAGCGTTGTCGGCGGCAATGGTCAAGTCGCACAGAAGATGCAGGATATGCCCGCCGCCGATGGCGTAACCGGCGACCATCGCGATAATGGGCTTGGGGCAGGTGCGCATTTGCCGCTGGAAATCCAATACGTTCAAACGGTTGACGCCGTTTTTGTCCTTGTAACCGGCTTCCCCGCGTATCCTTTGGTCGCCGCCGGAGCAGAACGCCTCTTTCCCTTCCCCGGTCAAAATGATAACGCCGATGGCTTCATCATCGCGCGCATCAGATAACGCGCGGCTCATTTCAGAAACCGTTTGGGGCCTGAAGGCGTTACGCACCTCGGGCCGGTTGATGGTGATCTTGGCGATCCCTTCGGATTTATGATACTTGATGTCTTCGTATTGGCCGCAAACCTTCCAGGGAACCGCGGCGGATTGTTTTTTTGGTTCTTGCAGTGTCTTTGTCATGTTGTTCACTCCTCCATCTCACAAAAGAATTGATCTCTTTGGATAATTTTTCAAAAAGGATCGTATTCTGGTTCCTGTCTGATCTGACCTCAATGATAACGGAATTCTTGGCTTGAGCGCTTTCTTGGTAAACGTGGGCGCATTCTACGGCTGTTTTCGGTTGATGATAACCGAGGCCGAACATCTTGGCGGCCTGTTCAAAGCTTAGATCATGCGGCGTGCCGAAATATTTTTCAAATAAAGAAGGGTTCTTGGCAATGGGCAGAAAAGAAAATATCCCGCCGCCGTTATTATTCAAGATAACAACGGTCATGGGATGTTTGAGAGATTTAAGCATCGCGAGGGAATTCAGATCATATAAAAATGCCAGATCGCCGATCAATAGCGTTACGGGCCTTTGCGCCCCTTCGCTGTAGCCACAGGCGCTGGCGATCGTGCCGTCGATGCCGCTTGCCCCGCGGTTGGAATTGACGGGAATGTTATTAAACCCACTGGCGCCAAACATGTCGACTTCCCGGATGGGCAGGCTGCTCGCGACAAAAAGCGCGTGCTGGGCCGGGATGTTCTCGGTAACGGCCTGGGTTGCGGCAAATTCGCTGATCTGCGGTTGTTTCTTGAAAAATTTTATGAGGACATTTTCAACCGCCCTGTTTGCTTCCAGCAGTTTTGTTAAAATGGGCGCCGGCTCCCGCGTTGATACTAATAGTTTGACCCGATCGCAAAATACGTTAACAGGCGCCTGGATGCGGGCCGAAACATTGTGCAAGGGATCGTTCCTTAAAGGATGGTTCAAAACGGTAATGGTGTGTTGTGGCTTCATTCGCTCGATCAGATCGTAATAGCGTTTGGACGTGATGCGCCCGCCCAAATGAAGGATACAGTCGGCTTTCAAGCCCGCCATTAATTTTTCCGACAAAAGGGCCTGGTCAAAATAGGTTATGACGTTCTTTTCTTTCGCTCCCAACCGTAATCCGGATGTCACATCGGCAAAGATGGGCCAGTTCAACCGCTGGTTCAAGCTCAGAACGCTTTGTTTGTCCTTTTCGCCGTTTATCTTGCCGATAACGATCAGGCCTGTTTGGGCCGCGTTCAGCGTTTGGGCGACATCTTTTAATTGTTCTTTTGTGAGCTCAGATTGGGCGCGCTCATATTGCGTAAAGGGCCGGTCTTGTTTCAGCCATTTTTTAATATCAGAAAGGTATGCCGTAAGATCGTCATTTGATTTAACGGGCGCCAGCGGCTCGCGGTACATGCAATTGATGTGTACCGGCCCCTTAAGTTCCCCTTGTGTCCGTGCGATTGCCTGGTCGATCGTCGTAAGGATGTAGCTTGCCTGGATATCTTTGGTCGGTGTGGGCATGTCCACAAACCAGCGCGCGTAATCGCCAAAAATTTTAACTTGGTCGATCGTTTGGTTCGCTCCGGTAAAACGCAGCTCCGGCGGCCGATCCGCTGTGAGAACAATGAGCGGGACTTTCTTCTTTGAAGCTTCGATAATGGCCGGGAAAATGTTGGCGGCCGCGGTCCCTGAAGTCGTGATGATGGCGCACGGCTTGCCGGTAGCGGATGCGTAACCTAACGCGTGGAACGCCAATCCCCTTTCATCAAAATGGACGAATGTTTTCACCTTTTTGTTCAAAGCGGCTTGCATCGTCAATGGCGATGAGCGCGAGCCGGGTGCTATGCAAAAATACGTAACGCCGTTACGGGCAAGCTCTTCAACTATTAACGAGGCCCAAAGGTGATTTAAATTGTCTGTGTTAATGGATGTCATCTTTTAAAAACCTTGATAAAACTCCCTATCTTATTTTCAATTTCATCCCATTCATCCTGTGCCGTAGAGCCTTCAACGATCCCTGCCCCGGCATAAAGCGATAATTGATTTTTGTTCACCAATCCTGAACGGATCGCGACAACGAATTCCGTTGTGTCGCACCCGACATACCCAACGGGCGCGGCGTACCAGCCTCTTTTGAACGGCTCCAGTTCAGCGATCGCCTTGAGCGCTTTTTCTTGCGGGCAGCCGGCAACAGCCGGTGTGGGATGTAAAGATCTGAGGATATCCTCATCATAAACTTTCGGGCGCAACTTCCCTTCAAAGCGCGTCATCAGATGCTGGCCGTTGTCCAGTTTCATGATTTGCGTGCGGGGGTCTTGCCGAAGCTCGCTGCAAAGCCTTGAAAGTTTATTTTTCAGATCCGTTACCACATAATCATGTTCGCTGTTGTTTTTCGCCGAGCGAAGAAGCTTTTGGGTAAGGGCGGCGTCCTCATCTGGATCTATGCTGCGCCCGATCGTCCCGGCAAGCGCCTCGGATTCGATTGCTCCTTCCGTTCGTTTGAACAATCTTTCCGGGCTTGCGCCCAAAAAGCCGTAACCGGGGTGGGGTTGAAAACAAAAATGGAAACAGTTGGGTGTCATGTCCTTCAAATGTTTTAATAGCGCCACAGGCCGGATGTCCATGTCGAAATCAAAGACCGTTTTGCGGGCGAGCACGATCTTCTCGAATTTCCCGTGGGCGCTGTTGAACATCTTTAGCCATTGCGCTTCATCGGGGAAATCAGCGCGGCGCAGCAAGACCGGGACTTTGCGGTAAACGGTGTCGGCGGAAAAATCCATTTTCTCGAAAGTCGATAAGATCTCCCGGATATGTTCTTCGTTAACGTTCGCGATCCTGATGTTAAAGGCGAAAACGCTTTGTTGGGGGGTTTGGTGGAATTCGAATTGAGGCACGATAAAACGGAATGAACCCAGCGCCTGCCATTCCCCCTCTGCTTTATCCGCAAAGAAATCTACACCGCCGTAGAAACGCAGGTGTGGATTGTCCGAAGACAACCTATCCTGCATGTATTCAAAAAGGCTTTGATGATCAAGGGAATCGTTGCCGCTTATGATATCGGCAGAACCGATCGCGCCCATTTCAAAGGCGTTGGCGCGGTCCGACCAGTAGGTTTTCTCAAGCCCCAGCTGGTTATTGTGCAGCCACGAAAGGATATTGACGGGTTCGCAAGCCAGCTCAAAGCGCAAGACCTTGGTCGGCGTGCCGATGAAAGAAACTTTCTGGGGCAGTTGGCGGATATGCTCCCTCATCCTTTCTTTAAGTTCAGCGAGCTTGTATGTTTGCTCCGCGCGGAAAAGTGTGATCATTTCTCCCCCACGTAAATAGTCGCCACGCCGCCAAAAAGCGGGTACGCCTTGGCCATACTGAATCCGGAGGCCAGCATCAGATCGCAAAAATCCTGGCCGTAAGCGAAGGTTTCGATCGATTGGTTCAGATAGCGGTAGGCCTGGGCGTGGCCTGAAACAAGCCCGCCGATAAAAGGCACGACGTTCCTTAAGTAAAACAAATGGACAGCTTTTAACAAAGGATTTTCGGGAAGGGAGAATTCCAGGATGATCGCGCGGCCCCCGTCAACAAGCACGCGGTCCATTTCTCTAAGGGCGCTCAATGGGTCAGGAATGTTACGGATGCCGAAGGCTATGGTTGCATTGTCAAAAGAACTGTCTCCAAACATCAAGCGGGCGGCATTGCCGTTTTTGAATGAGATCTTATTTTGAAGCCCCGCCTTTTCAACTTTTTTGGTGGCGATGGCGAACATCTTCTCGGCCAGGTCAACACCGACGCCTTTTTCGATCTGCGGACGTTGTTTTATAAGCGATAAAAGGACGTCCCCCGTGCCGGTCGCCAGGTCCAACACGTTCTTTTTTTGCTTGAGGACGAGGAACTTGCCCAAACACCTGCGCCAGTGGCCATCGATCCCGAAAGACAAAAGGCGGTTCAACAGGTCGTACTTGGGAGATATTTCATCGAACATCTTCCAGCTTTCCGCTTTCGTACGGACAGCACAGTGTGCTGTCCGTACAGATTTTTGTTTAATAGTATTCATATTAGTATATAAGTGGATTCAAAAAGTATTAGCCATCCTAGCATAATTGGGGCGGGAATTCAAAAAGATTATTAGGGGTGGATGGACTTGCCCCGAAATAGTGGACACTAAAGAAACAGTGGTATAATGCCACGCGGAGGTGTCCAATGCCAAACAAATATAATCACCACAGTCGCGAGTTTAAACTTGAAGCCGTCAAAATGAGCCAGCAATCAGGCCGTAC
>DATDQB010000006.1:0-5766 GCA_035292445.1 Candidatus Omnitrophota bacterium | reverse complement strand
CTGAAATGTTTGCGTGTTGCCGCCGAAGGAGGCGCGGTAACCTTCCGGTAAAATTTCTTTGATGATTTTCTGCGTTTGCACGATCGCATCGGCCTGGGATTTGCCGGGGGCCACGTTGGCGTGCACATTGATGGCGCGTTCACGGTTTCGCCGGGTGATCGTAAGCGATGTCGGCTTTTCTTTGATCACAACCAGGTCCTTCAGCTGGACCAGCTCCCCATGATTGTTCCACAGCCAAAGCTTCTGGATATCTTCCGCTTGGGTCCGCTGCGAAGGGATCAAGCGCACCCGCACATCGTAGCGACGGCCGTTTTGCGTGTATTTGCCGACACGTTCGCCGGCGATCATCGCATTGATGGTGCTGCCGATGGATTCGATATTGACCCCGCGCTCCAGCGCCTTAGGCCTATCCGGAAAAACCTGGATCTCGGGAACGCCTTCCTCATAATTGGTGTCCACATCCGCCATTAAAGGCGACTCGCCCATTCTTTTCTCGATCTGCTGGCTGTACTCGATCAACTTCATCCGGTTCGGGCCAAAAATGGTGACCTCGATCGGAAACCCTCGCTGGGCCGAAAGCCCGCTAAGGGACGGGTCCTGGATCCTTGCCTTCACATCGGGAATCTTGTTTAACTCTTTACGATAATACGCCATGATATCCTGTTGGGTCGGGCGGCGTTTATAAGGCTCGGTCACGGGACGCTCGTTTGGCTCTTTAAGGACGATAAAGATCTGCCCCGAATTGACTTCACCACCGCCAAAACCGCCGATATTGGCAAAATATCGATCGACTTCCGGACGGGCCTGGATAAAGGCTTCGACCGCTTTGAATTTCTCGTTGGTAAACTCTATTGATGAACCGACCGGTGTTTGCAAACGAGCGACCAACATGCTTTGATCCTGCGCCGGGACAAATTCTTTACGCAAAACATTGATCAATAAAAGTGAGGTGAGAAAAACTGCCGTTGAGCCGATGATAACCTTCCAACGCCGGGCCAATGCCCATTGTAATCCTTTGTGGTATTTCTGGGCCAAGGCCTTAAACCCGTGATCTATCCCTTTACCTAATGCCGTCGTGCGCTCGCCAATTTGTAAAAATTGCGAACAGCGCATGGGGGTCAAGGTCAGCGCTTCCAGCAATGAAATCGCGACCGCGACCGACAAGGTCAACCCGAACTGGAAAAAATATTTGCCCATGATCCCCGTCATAAACGCAACAGGCAGGAAAATAGCGATAATGGCGGCGGTCGTGGCCATCGCGGCAAAGGCGATCTGGTTCGCCCCCTGGCGGGCGGCTTCCACTCTCTCTACGCCCTTTTCGCGGTAACGCACGATATTCTCTAAAATCATGATCGCGTCATCAACGACGATCCCAATCGCCAACGAAAGCGCCAGCATCGTAAAAGTGTTTAACGTAAATCCTAAGAAATGAATAAAAATAAACGTGCCCAAAATGGATGTCGGGATAGCCATAAGAACGTTAAAGGTGGCCGTCCATGAGCCCAAAAATAGCCAGCATACGAGCGAGGTGACAAACGCCGACATCATAAGAGTAAACTTAAGCTCCTCAATGGATTGTTTGACAAATTTCGTGCGATCGACGTTAAGGTTCAGCTCGATGCCTTCGGGCACGTCCTTTTTGGCTTCTTCCAAACGTTTCAGGATACGCTCACCGACCGCCACTTCATTAACGCCGCGCTGTTTACGCATCCCTAAGCCGACCGTTTGCTTTCCGTTAGCCCGCGAAATGCGCCGCACATCCGCCAAACCGTCTTCGACCTTGGCCACGTCCTTGATAAAAATGGGGACGTAAATCGGCGACCCGCCCCGACGGGTGATGGGGATATTTTCAAACTCCTCCACGTTAAGCGCCTCGCCCATGGCGCGGACGTTGCGTTCCATCTCTTCGGTTTCGATGCGTCCCGCCGGGCGCTCCACATGGCCCTGCTGGATGGCGTTGACCACATCAAGAACCGTTAACTGATACTGGTTCAACTTGTCGGCGTCGATCCAAACGCGCAGATTGCGCTCCAAAAACCCTCCCATAAAAACTTCGCCCACACCGCTGACGGTGGAGAAACGGTCTTTCAATTGGTTCTGGATGTAATCCATGATCTTGCGAAGCGGCATATCCTCTTTTGCCAGAACCGTAATCCACATAATGGGCTGGTCTTCGGGATTGCTTTTACTGACAATGGGCGGGTCGATATCATCGGGAAGCCGTCGCTGCGCCTGAGCCAGTTTGGTTTGGATCTCCTGCACGGCCACATCAATATCGCGCTCCAGTTCAAGCTCGATGGTGATGTTGGCCTGGCCTTGCCTGACGGAGGAAGACATATCACGGATGCCTTGCACCGCGGTCAACGCTTCTTCGATAACATCAACAACATCGGATTCCATGACCTCGGGGGCAGCGCCTTCCCATGTCACGCTGATATTGGCAACGGGAAAATCCACATCCGGCAAACGGCTGATCCCTAAACGCCCGAGACTGATAAAACCAAAGGCAATCAGCCCCAACATCAGCATCCATGCAAAAACGGGGCGCTTAATCGATAGATCCGAGAGTGTCATGAAGGCCTCCTGAGGCGACTAATAAATTCCAATGGAAACGTTTGGTCTCGTTCTGTGTATTGGTCCAGGCGCGGCGCATGTCCTGCAGATCTTCCAACGCCTGCAGCACATCGAGATTGTTCACGAGATTCTTGCGATAATCATCCAGTTGTAATTTATAATTTTCATCCGCGGCTTCATATGCCCGGCGTAAAGCGCTTTCTTGACGCAACGTTACTTCAGCGTTCGTGTAGGCGTTTTTAATTTCAAGTTCCGCTCTTCGCTTTGATTCTTTATAACGCAACTCTTCCTGGGCCGCGACGGCCTTCGCCTCTTTCATGAGCCCGAGGTTTTCCCCGCCCTCAAAAAGTGGGACATCAACGGTAAACGTCACATCCCAGTCATTATTGGCGGATGTGCCTTCCCGATACTCATAATAATTGCCTTCAGCGCTGACTTCCGGGAAGAATCCGGAACGTGCGACCGTGACCTTCTTTCGCGCCGCCTGCCAGGCCTCGAAAGCCGCCTGGACATCGAAACGTTTATCGGATTTGGCCAAATAATTCTCTATCAGCACAAGAGATACCTGCTTTTGATCATCGGATACATTTTTGATCTGACGGCCGGTCAAAAATTCCAGGAGCTGACGGACAACCTCCCATTGGCCTTTAACCTCTTCCAAATCCGCCTCGATCCGGCTCAAACGCGCCTGGGCGCTGGCCACCTCACTGGCGCGCGAGCGTCCCAACTCTTGCCGCTCTTTCAATTCTTTGACGCGCTCGGTAAGGGCCTCGCGAATTGTCGAGAGCGTTTCCACATCGTCCTGATAACTTAAAAAGAAATAGAACGCGTCCGCCACGTCTACGAACAATAATTCCTGCGCGCGGCGCTTTTCATGATGGCGTTGCCTCTTCTCGGCACCTCCGGCGGCAATGGCGGCAAATTCCTTAAATCCCGTAAATAATGGCTGATTAAACGTGAAGCGGCGTTCACGTACTTTTCTTGAGGTGGAACTTGTGGCGGCTTCCCGTCTCTCTTCGGTGATCTCATAAGAAATATCCGGCAGGATCCCGCTGAAAGCTTGAAGGAACCGTCCCTCGGCTTCTTTGATCACTTGTTCTTGAATAGCGATCGTTTCGCTTTGTTTGAGGGCCAGCTGATAACATTCTCTCAAGGTAGGGCCCGGCTCTTCCTGGGCTGCGATGCCCAATGACGGGATAACAGCCGATAAAGCCACTAAAACCGTAGTTTGATAAATGTTTCGTTTCAGCATGATCATTTCAACAAATTTAAAGTATTCCTATTATATCCATCAACTGCCTATTAGACAAAGAAGGAGTAAGAAAGTTCCATTTATTTATCGGGACCGGACATGGTAAGCGGTGAACGTCTCCCGTAAAATATTCCAAATATCTTTCGCTTCTTTCGCTTCCATAATGGCCTCTTTAATGTGTGCGTCTCTCATGACCTTCGCCACCGCGCTGAGGATCTGGATTTGGATACTGTCCTTCCCCTCGGGGGTGAGAATCAGAAAAATAAAATTGCTCAATTGACCATCGGGTGAATTCCAATCGATGCCCCGCAGCGACCTGCCGAAGACCACGAGCGGCTTATGCAATGAAGGCACGCGCGCATGGGGAATCGCCACCTTCTCCTCAAGGGCCGTTCCCATAACTTCTTCCCGTTTGTATACGAGATCCAGAATGTCTTCCGTGTCGGGTAAGCCTTCTTCGGTTGCGATGACCTCAGTCAATTCCGCGATGGCCTGGTCGCGATTATTCGCTTTCAGTTGCGGGATAACAAAACGCACGGAAAAATATTCTAAAATACTGACGGCTTTTCTTGTTTTGATCGACATGCTCAGCCATGGCCCAAAAATAACGGAGGAAATTACCGCCCCGAAAACGATGGCAATAAATACCGTTTCATTAATTAAACCGTTCTCCAGCGCCAGCACGGCCACCACAATCTCCATGGCCCCGCCGGGTGTATGAGAAACGGCGATCGCCAATCGGTTATCCTTAGGCATCTTGGTGAGTGTGACGCCGATCCATGCCCCCAGAAATCGGCTCACGATACCCAGGACGGTAACGAATAACGCCAGGAAAAGATCGAAACTCTTGAAAAAATCGATCTTCAAACCGATGTTGGCGAAAAATAGCGGAACAAAAATCGCAAACACCATCTGGGATATGACCTGGCGCGTCTTCTCGGATAATTTTTTGGCCTCGCCGACCATCATACCGGCAATAAAAAAACCGAACAGCGCGTGAATGCCGATCAGCTGGGTAATGATCCCGCCGGATAAACCTAAAAGACAAATAAACGTTAACGAGCTTCCCGGCTCCGGCATCTTATAATGCTTGAAACGGGAAATGACATAATCCGCAACGCTACGTCCGATGCTTAAAAAAATAATCGTAAATCCGACGGTGGCGCCAAGAATGAATATCACCCTTGCAATATCAATATCGGTCTGAGTAAAAAATCCGAACACAAGCGTAAATATAAGCCAACCGATGATATCGTTGACCGACAAAGCTGACATGATGAGCAACCCCAAATCGGTTTTCAAAATACCCACGTCGTGCAATGCCCGCGCGGCGATCGGCATAGCGCTGATCGCCATGGCCGTGGCCATAAAAAGAGCAAAAATGATTCTTTTGTTAGGATCAACTAAATATTCATCCGCAAGAAAAAGGCTGGCAAAAAAACAAATAACCAAAGGAACGATAAAATCAAAGAGGGCTATCTTTAACGCATCTCCTCTTTGCCGCCAGGCGTTGGAGAAATCGATCTCAAGGCCGATCTGTAACAACAAAAACAAGACACCCAGCCAGGCGACGGTCTCCAGCATCGCCTGCTGAATGGGATCGGGAGGGAAAATCAATTGATGGATTTGGGGGAAAAACCGTCCAAGGATCGTTGGGCCCAACACGATGCCCACCAAAAGCTCGGCGGTTAAAGGCGGCTGCTTTTTTTGGCGGAAGACCTCCCCCAGCCAACGGGAAAGCCCCAGAAGAAGAAAAATCTGGACGAGAAAAATGAGAATGTTCTGCTCGTTAAGGTAATGGACGCTTGCTGTCATCGGCCTTAAGCTTTACGCTTCTTTAGCCAACTTGTCGAACTCTTCGATCGAAACAGCCTCGGAGGTTGAAAAACCGATGCCCATCTGTTTCGCTAAAGCCAACGACGCCTTGATCGCCTCTTTGG
>DATDQB010000005.1:0-42734 GCA_035292445.1 Candidatus Omnitrophota bacterium | reverse complement strand
AGACTCAATCAGGGCCCTTAGCTCAGTCGGTGAGAGCAGTTGACTCATAATCAATTGGTCCCAGGTTCGAGTCCTGGAGGGCCCAGGTAAGTTGAGTTTAGGGCGCATAGCTCAGCTGGTTAGAGTGTTGCCCTCACATGGCAAAGGTCGAAGGTTCGATCCCTTCTGCGCCCATTGAATAAAAGGAATGAACGTGCCGGAAATATCCATCAAGGATCAGGTTCGGAAACTCATCGAAGTGCAAAAGCTTGATGCGCAGATCTTTGAAATGAAAAGAGCGCTCATTGAGAAACCGTCTTTGGTGGAAGAGCTGAAAAGGCAATTTGAGAGCAAAAAGTTGCGTTTGAGCGAGTTGGAGCAAAAGGTCAAGTCCGTCCAGCTCAAAAGAAAAGAACAGGAACTCGAGTTGCAGACGAAAGAGCAGCTGATCGTCAAAGCCAATTCGGCCTTGAACGAGATCAAAACGAACCGGGAATACACGGCCAAAATGAGCGAAATCGAGAGCTTAAAGGCCGATAAATCCATTATCGAAGAAAAAATTCTACAGCTGTATGACGACGGTGATGCGCTTCAGAAGGAGATTGATAAAGAAAAGGGTGTTGTTGCCGGGGAAGAAAATAAATATTTAGCCAAGAAAAAGGAAGTTGATGATGAGGTGAAGCTGATCGACGACCGCATTAAAGTGCTGCAGGGCCAACGTAAGCAATTGACCCCCGATATCGACAGTGTGATCCTTTCCCGTTATGAAACCATTTTAAATAAAAAAGACGGGCTTGCGCTTGCCCCGATCACTGGAAGTTCCTGCGGCGGCTGTTTCTTGAATATCCGCCCTCAAACCTTCAATGCCATTAAAATGGGGCAGGATCTGATTGAATGCGAGTCTTGTTCGAGGATTTTATATCTTGAGGACAACCTTTGAAAGATAAGCTGGAAATATATATTGATGGGGCATGCAGCGGGAACCCTGGCGAGGGATCGATCGGCGTTGTCCTCAAGAAAAACGGTAAACTTTTTAAAGAGATCGCCAAGGCATTGGGGCCGACGACCAATAACGTTGCCGAATATTACGCGTTGATCTTTGCGTTGCAGGAAGCATTGGTGTTGAAAGCTGAGGAAATAAAAGTTTATACGGATAGCGAGCTTTTGTATAAGCAAGTTATCGGCGAATATAAAGTCAAACACGATAATCTAAGATTTTTGTTTGAGCAGATCAAGCATTTGGTCGGGGGATTTAAGCGTGTTGATATCGAGAAAATCCCTCGGGAACAAAATAAAGAAGCGGATAAAATCGCGACTGATCTTTTAAAAAAACAAGCCAAGATGGTTGCCTCGCTGTTTCCAACCGGCGGGGAGGAAAGTCCGAGCTCCGAAGGATAATGCATCCAGCTAATGCTGGGCCGCGCCCTCTAAAGAGGGTGTCGAGGATCAGAGCCAGAGAAACGTAGACCTGTCCGCCACAAATCGTGGCGGATAAGGGTGAAACGAGCAATCTCTGCATGGAGCAAAGCCAAATAGGAGGAGATCCCGTTCGCTTTGCTTCGCAAAGCGAAGCAAACGGGAACGAATTGATCCGGTTCGTTAATACCCTCGGGTAGGCTGCAAGAGTCGAAGGAGCGATCCTTTGAGTAAGTCGAATAACCATCGATCCTTTTTAGGGTTCACTAAACTCGGCTTATTGGCTTGGATGAGACACCGGGCTTAAGGAATTTAGGTTCCTTAAGCCCGGTGACCAATTTATTATTGATCCAATGAACGATTATTCTTTACCTTTAAGGAGGTTGTATTATGTCAGGGCATTCAAAATGGGCAAGTATTAAACATAAAAAGGGAGCAGCGGACGCTAAACGAGGCGCTGCTTTTACAAAAATGATGCGGGAGATCACGGCGGCCGCCAAGAGCGGCGGAGGCAATCCTGATACGAATTCGCGTTTAAGGGCCGCTATGGACCGGGCAAGAAGCATTAATATGCCCTCCAGCAACGTTGATAATGCTATCAAGAAAGGGACAGGAGAGCTTCCCGGCGTCGTTTATGAAGAGTTTTCTTTTGATGCCTATGGGCCCGGTGGTGTCGCTATGATGATCCTCGGTCTGACGGATAATAAAAACCGGACAACGGCGGAAATTCGTAACATCCTTTCCAAGAAACACGGTAATATGGCCGGAGCCGGGGCCACTTCTTTCTTATTTTCCAAAAAAGGCTTTATCTCTGTCGAGAAAAATAAGGTCAGCGAAGATGCGCTAATGGAGATTGTTTTGGATGCCGGTGCTGAAGACATCAATACCGGAGCCCAATTTTATGAAATTATCTGCGATGTTTCTAATCTCGAGGCTGTCAAAAAAGCGCTTGAAGCCAAAAAGATCCCTACGGTCTCGGCCGAAATGACAATGGTCCCAAGTTCCTATATCAAAGTAACGGGGGATCAGGCTAAAAACCTTTTATCTTTAATGGAAGCTTTGGAAGAGCATGAAGACGTGCAAAACGTTTATGCCAACTTTGATATTCCCGACGAAGAATTGGATAAAATAACGGCAGGGGCTTAATGCGCGTTGTCGGTATCGATCCCGGACTTAAGGCGACCGGATACGGATTTGTTGAAGAAAGTGACGGGAAGATCGTCTTGCTGGAAACGGGAACGATCGAACCCAAACAGAAAGACCCCTTAGGGAAACGGATCGAGAGAATTTACGGTATTGTGAACGATCTATTGGCGCAATATAAGCCGCAACTGCTTGTTTTAGAGAAATTGTACGCGCACCACCAGCATCCCACGACGGCTTCATTGTTAGGCCATGTTCGTGGCGCGATATGTTTGATAACGGCACAGCGAAACGTCGAATTGGCCGAATACAGTGTCAAAAGGATCCGAAAGGCGTTGACGGGAAACGGCAACGCGACCAAGGTCCAGACGCAGCGGGTGGTTGCTGATCTTCTTCGTATCGATGCCAACAAACTGACGCTGGATGCCAGCGACGCGTTGGCATTGGCCTTAGGACATTTGAGCATGAACAGGCGTTTAAGATGATCGTACGAATTGCCGGAAAGCTTATTGAAAAGAGAAATCAGTCCGTGGTCCTTCAGGTACATGGATTGTTCTATGAAATCATTGTTCCCAAGCCGGTCTTGGAACGCATTGAAGAGACGAAAGACGCCAATGGCGACGTGCATTTGATCACGTATCATTATCTTCAGATCAGCCCGGCGAGCGGCCATCCGATCCTGATTGGATTTATGAACGAGATCGAGAGCGATTTCTTTCAGCAGTTCATCAAGGTTTCGGGCATCGGCCCGCGGGCGGCGGTCAAAGCGTTGGAGCAGCCTATTTCTGAAATAACACGGGCCATTTACGAAGGGGACCTGAAGTATTTACAAACGCTTCCGGGCATCGGTTTACAGCGGGCGAAAGAAATCATCGCCAAATTGCAGGGCAAGGTTGCGAAATTCGGCTTGATTCAGGATAAACATACCACGACCAAAAAGGCGGAATCAAAACCGGATTGGCAAGAAGAGGCACTCGCGGTTCTATTACAATTACAGTATAAGAAACACGAAGCGCAGGAGATGATCGAAAAAGCTTTGAAGCAGGCGGGGCATGTTAAAAACGCGGAAGAATTACTTAACGAAATATATAAACAGAGGGTAAAAGGATGACGGAACAATCAATCGAGCAGAGCAATCAACAAGCGCAGCAAGAGGTCAGCCATGTCCGGGGCGTTATTGAAGCCATTTTGTTCGTTAATGAAAAACCGGTAACGCTTGATCAGATCAAAAAAGTGTTGGATACCGTCAGTTTGGGAGAGATCAAGCAGGTGATCCAAGAGATACAAAAAGAATTTGAGAAGCGTAAAAGCGGGGCGACGGTCGTTGAGATCGCCGGCGGCTATCAGATGTTGACCAATCCTCTTTATGCCAGTTACGTGCGTGATTTTTATAAGACCAAGCACAAGGAGAAATTATCCAAGCCGGCCTTGGAAACATTAGCCATCGTTGCCTATAAACAGCCCGTAAGCCGGGCCGAAATCGAATTGATCCGCGGCGTTAATTCGGACGGTGTGGTGGTCCATTTGATCGAAAAGGAATTGATCAAGATCGTCGGGCGCAAGGATATCCCGGGTCGTCCTTTTCTTTATGGTACAACGAAGCAATTTCTGGAATATTTCGGCCTGAAATCGCTTGATGATCTGCCTAAATTGGAGGAGTTTCCCGATTTGCAGCCTTCCGAGGTGGTAGAAGGGGAAGAAAATTTTGAAGAAGCGACGAGTTTACCGGAAGAAACACAGCCGGCCAACGAGCAGGATGGACAGAATGAATCTTAATGAATTAAGAAAAAAAATCAATAGTATCGATGAGAAGCTGGTCAAGTTCCTCAATGAGCGGGCGGATGTCAGCCTTGAAATAGGAAAGATCAAGGAGAAGAATAAGTCCGCCATTTATTCTCCGGAAAGAGAAAAGGAAGTCCTTGAGCGTATCCGGCAGATCAATAAAGGGCCAATGACCCCGGAGGCTTTTGAGGCCATCTACCGAGAAATCATGTCGAGCTCTTTGGCGCTGGAGAAAAAATTGAAGATCGCTTATTTGGGGACGGTCGGCTCTTTTACCCATATGGCCGCCATCAAGAAATTCGGTTCGCAGATAGAATATATTTCCTGCACCAGCATTCTGGAAGTTTTCCAAAAGGTTGAGCAGGGAGAATGTGATTACGGTGTCGTGCCTGTTGAAAATACGACAGAAGGGGCGGTCACCCACACCTTCGATTTATTGGTGGATTCGGATTTGAAAGTTTGCGCCCAGACGATGCTTAAGATCTCTCATTGTCTTTTATCGAAGTACAATATGAAGGACATTAAAGTCGTGTATTCAAACCCCAACGCCGCCGGCCAATGCCGTAATTGGCTTGCCATTCACTTACCACAGGCCGGTCAGGTGTGGGTATCCTCAACGACGGAAGCTGCCCAAAAAGCGGCGAAGCAGGCGTATTCCGCGGCCATTGCCTCCAGTCTGGCGGCCAAGGAATATGAGTTGCCTATCTTGGCCAAGGATATTCAGGACATTCCGCACAATATGACCCGTTTTCTTGTTTTGGCGGTGCAGGATGTTCCCCCGACAGGCAAAGACCGGACATCCATCCTTTTTTCCATTAAAGATAAGGTGGGGGCGCTTCATGCCATGTTGACACCTTTCACAAAATATAAGATCAATCTGACAAAGATCGAGTCACGCCCTTCTAAAAGAAAAGCCTGGGATTATTATTTCTTTGTTGATCTGGAAGGCCACCGTGAAGAAGCCCATGTGAAAAAAGCGCTCGAAGAATTGGAAGGCATGTGCAAATACCTGAAGATCGTGGGATCGTATCCCGTTTGACATGAGACGTGCCGCTAAGAAAACGATTCTTAACGTTAAGCCTTATGTGCCGGGGAAACCTATCGAGGAAGTTCAAAGAGAATTAGGGATCAAGCATGTCATCAAGTTGGCATCCAACGAAAGTCCTTTCGGGCCTTCGCCAAAAGTTCTCAAAGCCATCACACGAACTTCCCGTGCCATTAATCGGTATCCCGATGGGGACTGTTTTTATCTGCGCCAGGCTTTGGCCAAGAAGTTAAAGGTCGCCCCGCGGCAGTTGATCTTTGGTAACGGTTCCGATGAGATTATCGTTCTGGCTATCAGGGCTTTTGTGGGGCCGGGGGATGAGGTCATTTTGGCCAAGCCGTCGTTTTTGGTGTACGATATTGCTTCCCGTATCGCTGGAGCTAAACTGAAGGCTGTTCCCTTAAAGAATTTTCATTATGACCTTAAGGCGATGAAACGGGCGGTCAGCCGCCGCACGAAGATCATCTTCCTGGGAAATCCGGACAATCCTTCGGGGCAGTATTTGCCCAAGAAAGAGGTATTCGAATTCTTAAAAGGGTTGCGCAAGGACATTTTGGTTTTCTTCGACGAGGCTTATTATGAATTCGTCCGGGCACGCGATTATGGCTATGCGCTTGGCCTGGCCAAGCGAAACAAGAATATCATTGTCACCCGGACTTTCTCAAAGATGTACGGCCTTGCCGGGCTACGTATCGGCTATGGTGTCGCCGATGAAGAGCTGATCGATCTTTTGAACCGGATCCGCGAACCGTTCAATGTCAACTCGCTGGCCCAAGCGGCTGCCGTTGCCTGTTTAAACGATGCCTCTTATTATCGGCGTATCGCCGATAGGATCGAACAGGAAAGAAAATATTTGTACCGGGAATTAAACAGGCTTGGTTTGTCGTTCGTCCAAAGCTGTACCAATTTTATCCTTATTAACATGAAAAGAAATGGGCAAGAGGTTTCCAAACAATTGATGCGTCGTGGCATCATTGTCCGTGATATGGGGTTCTGGGGATTGAAGAACTATATCCGTGTGACGATCGGATCTTTTGCCGAGAATAGAGCGTTCATAAGACGTCTGGAGGAGATTCTATGATCATTGTTTTAAAACCCGAAGCAACAGAAGAGATGATCCAACATATTGTCGAGAAAACATCCAAACTGGGGCTTAAGACCAATATCTCCCGTGGGGTGGAGCGCACTGTTATCGGGGTCATTGGGCCCGAAGATGTGTTGCGCGTGACACCGCTTGAGGTTTTCCCGGGAGTCGAGCAAGTTATCCCTGTTTTGGCGCCGTACCGGCTGGTTTCCCGTGAGTTTAAAAAGGAAGATTCCCAGGTCAAGATTAATAATGACATTAAGATCGGTGGCAAAAGGATTCATGTTATGGCGGGGCCGTGTTCGATCGAGTCGGAAGCGAGCATGATGCGCATTGCTAAGATCGTTAAGGAGGCCGGGGCCACTATCCTGCGAGGCGGTGCGTTTAAGCCGCGTACCTCTCCTTATGATTTTCAAGGGCTGGGTGAAGAGGGCTTGAAATATCTGGCCGCGGCCGGGAAAGAGTTTGGTTTGGCCACCATTACCGAGGTCATGGATTCGCGTGACCTTGATTTAATTTGTAAATATACAGATATCCTGCAGCTCGGCGCCCGCAATATGCAGAACTTCACCCTTCTTAAAGAATTAGGGAAAACCAAAAAGCCGGTCATGTTAAAGCGCGGGATCAGTGCCACGATCAAAGAGTGGTTGATGTCAGCAGAGTATATTCTTTCCCAGGGAAATTATGATGTGATCTTTTGTGAGCGCGGGATCCGCACCTTTGAGACCTCCACCCGTAATACGTTAGATATAAATGCCATTGCTGTTGTCAAACAATTGTCGCATTTACCGATCATGGTCGACCCTAGCCATGGGACAGGGCGCTGGGGGCTTGTAGCCGGGGCTGCCAGGGCAGCGGTTGCGGCTGGAGCTGATGCGCTTATGATCGAGGTCCACGATAATCCGGAAGAGGCCTTCTCCGATGGGACCCAATCCTTGCTTCCGCGTAATTTCATCGCGCTGATGCAGGAGTTGAAGAAAATTGCCGCGGCCGTGGGGCGTCAATTATGATGGATATCATGAATTTAAGATCATCGCTTTTTAGAAGAGTTACGATCATCGGCGTTGGCTTGATGGGCGGGTCTTTGGGATTAAGCCTTAAGAAACATCAGATCGCCAAAGAGATCGTAGGCTGTTCTCATCGCCAATCATCCCTTCAGCAGGCCTTAGAGCAAAAGGCTATCGATATTGCCGAAACGGATGTCAGCAAGGCCGTCCGAAACGCGGACTTAATCGTTTTGGCCGCCCCGGTTGAGGGTATTATTCAATCGATGGCCATCATGGCGCCCCATATCCGTCGCCATATGATCATCACCGATATGGGCAGCACTAAAGCCGAGATCGTCGAAGCGGCCCGAAAGTCCCTGCCGAATAATCCCATGTTTGTCGGTTCCCATCCGCTGGTCGGCTCGGAACAATCAGGGGTGCGCGGCGCGCGGGACAATATGTTCGAAGGGGCTTTGTGTATCATGACGCCGACCGAGCAGACCAACCAGGTCGCCAAAGAAAAGGTTAAGCTCATGTGGCAGCAGTTGGGGGCGAAGGTCCAGTTCATGCCGGCCACAGAACATGATGAAACGCTTGCCCACATTAGCCATCTGCCTCATTTACTGGCCTATGGCCTTATCGAAACTATCCCTTCCCAGTATTTATCGATAGCCCCTCAAAGCTTGTTGGACACAACGCGGGTTGCCAGCTCATCGCCTCAAATGTGGAATGATATCTGCATGACCAATCCTAAGAACATTCTCAAAGCCCTCGATGCCTTCATTAATAATTTATCCAGCATGAGAAAAAGTATTGTGGCTCGGGACCAAAAGAACCTGACCTTTCAATTTTCGAAGGCTAAAGAGAAACGCGATGGAATCAAAACCAACGGCACAGCAGCGTAAAACAAAAGTTATTACCATTGATGGCCCCGCCGGAGCCGGAAAAAGCACGGTGGCCAAGAAATTGGCTAAAATCCTTCGGTTTTTTTATTTGGACACGGGGGCCATGTACCGGGCTTTGACGTATAAAGCGTTGAATGAAAAGTTGCATCTGGAGAATGAGGATGAATTGGTGGCATTGGCCAAAAGGACGCATATCGACTTGGAAGACACCTTAGAGGGAGGGCACGTTTTATTGGACGGAGCCGATGTCAGCGAGCAGATCCGGTCGTTGGAGGTCACCAGCAGCACGATGGCTGTTTCTTCGAAGCCCCGGGTGCGAGAAATCATGGTCAGTTGGCAGCGGGCTATTGGTCAGAAGCGTAACGTCGTTATCGAAGGGCGGGATACGGGGACGGTTGTTTTTCCGGATGCCACCTTCAAGTTTTATATCGATGCGGATTTGGCCGAGAGGGCCAAGCGCCGCGCCAGAGACTTCGAACAACAAGGGACGATCATCGATCAAGAGACGCTCATCCATCAGATCAATGAGCGGGATAATAAGGATAAAAATAGGGAAGCGGGACCTTTAAAAAAAGCAGCGGACGCCGTTGTCATCGACTCAACAAACCTTTCCGTTGATGAGACCGTTGCCCGAATTCTTCAGGTGATTAATAAGAATGGATAAGAAGAACATCCGGAATTTTTCCATCATCGCGCATATTGATCACGGCAAATCAACGTTGGCGGACCGCCTGCTTCTTTTCACCGGCGCCATCGATGAGCGCAACTTCAAAAACCAGATGTTGGATGACATGGACCTTGAGCGCGAGCGGGGCATTACGATCAAAGCTTCCGCCGTGAGCATCCGTTATAAGGCCGAGTCTGGCGAAGAATACGCCTTTAATCTTATTGATACGCCCGGGCATGTCGATTTTACGTATGAAGTGGAGAAATCGTTGCGGGCCTGTGAGGGGGCGTTATTGGTCGTTGACGCTTCCCAGGGCGTTGAATCCCAGACGGTCGCCAATTATTTCCTGGCCATCAATAGCAATCTTGAGATCCTTCCTGTCTTGAACAAGATCGACATCGCCAACATTGATCTGGACCACGCCAAGCTGCAAATGATGGAAATTTTCAAGTTCAAGGAAGAGGATATTTGCCTGGTTTCAGCGAAAGAAGGTATCGGCATCAAAGAATTGTTTGAAAAGATCGTCGAGTTTATTCCTCACCCGGAAGGGGATGAAAATGCCTCCTTGCAGGCGCTCATCTTTGACATGAAGTATGACATCTATAAAGGGATTATCGTTTACGTCCGTGTTTTTAACGGCACGATCAAGCCGAATTTGCGCATAAAAATGATGCATATGGATAAGGAGCACACGATCGAGGAAATAGGTATCTTTAAGCCGGAAGCAGTTCAGGCCAAAGAGTTGTCTGCGGGCGATGTGGGGTATATCACCTGTAATATTCACGACCCGCGTCAGGTGCGCGTCGGCGATACGCTTACCGACGCTCAAAACCCGGCCACGAAACCATTGGAAGGGTATCGTCAGCTTAAACCGCTTGTTTTTTGCGGCGTCTATCCGGTCAATTCAAAAGATTATATGATCCTCCGGGAATCCATCGAGAAGCTGCGCTTGAGCGATCCCAGCTTAACGCATGAGCCCGAGACTTCCGAATCCTTCGGCCATGGTTTCCGCTGCGGTTTTCTCGGGCTTCTTCACATGGAGATCGTCCAGGAGCGTTTGCAGCGCGAATACGATTTAAATCTTATTCTGACAACGCCCAACGTCCAGTATCATATCAAAACCAGAGACGGTCAATCGTGGTACTTGGAAAGCCCTAACGCTTTGCCTGATCCGTCGTCTCTGAGCGCCATTGAAGAACCGATCCTGAGCGTGACGATCTTAACGCCTGTTGAGCATATGGACGGTGTCATGGAACTGGCCAAAAGAAAGCGCGGCACATTCGTCAGCAGCGAATACGTTTCCGATCGCATGAAAATCATCTTTGATATTCCTCTTTCGGAAGTCATCGTCGATTTCAACGATATGGTCAAATCAATTACCAGAGGTTATGGCTCTATCGACTACGAATTCAAAAGTTTTAGCCCCACGCAAATATCGCGGTTGGATATTCTCCTCAATGACAAAAAGTGCGATGCCCTTTCCTGCCTGGTCCATAAAGACCGCGCCTATGAAAAGGGATTGGCGCTGGTCACGAAATTGAAGGAGTTGATCCCGCAGCAGCTTTTTGAAGTCCGTGTCCAGGCGGCCTGTGATGGGCGCATTATTTCCAGTGCACGTATAAAGGCGATGGGAAAAAATGTGACGGCGAAATGTTACGGAGGCGATATCACGCGTAAACGAAAGCTTTGGGAAAAGCAAAAAGAAGGCAAGAAAAAATTAAAACAGGTCGGGAATGTCGAGATTCCCCAAGAGGCCTTTTTGGCGGCGTTAAAGTTATAAGATGGAAGAAGAGAAGAAAATAAAACAAAAATCGTCCCTGCAGGAATGGGCGGAATCGATCATCATCGCTTTTATCTTGGCGATGTTCATCCGCACCTTTTTTATTCAGGCATTCAAGATCCCCAGCGGTTCGATGCGCCAAACCTTGATCGAAGGGGACCGGCTGATGGTCAATAAACTGCGCTACGGGCCGTTGGTGCCGTTTACGAAAAAAAGGCTTCCTGGATTTTCTAAGTCCCAACGGGGGGATATCATCGTGTTCATCTTTCCCGATGATCAAAAGCGTGATTTTATCAAGCGCCTGATCGCTTTTGAAGGAGAGATGGTCGAGATCAGAGACGGCGATATTTATATCAACGGCCAATTGGTAACGGATGCGACCATCAAGAATATTTATTATTATAACCGGGGAGAATACGGGCGTTTAGGTGAGCCGATCCGCGTTCCCGAGGGGCAAGTGTATGTATTGGGTGATAACAGCGGCTCTAGTCATGACAGCCGTTTTTGGGGATTTGTACCTGAAGAAAACGTTGTCGGAAGGGCGGAATTCATTTATTGGCCGTTTAACCGGATGCGTTTTTTACATTAAAAAATGCACATTACCTTTGCTAATAAAATCACGATTTTTAGAATCCTTTGCGTCCCCGCCTTTATCGTGACCGTTTTATATTATTCTTCCTTGAACGTTTACCTTAAAACAGTGGCCTTAGCGATTTTTTTGTTTGCGACTCTCTCGGATGTCGTTGACGGTTATATTGCCCGCAAATTCCACCAGTCGACTAAAATGGGTGCGCTCCTTGATCCATTGGCGGACAAGTTGCTTCTGATGAGCGCATTCGCTTGCCTATTTATTAAACGTGCCGAGTTCGGTGTGGTGCAGTTGCCTTTTTGGCTGCTGGTTGTTGTGATGAGCCGGGATATCATTCTTTTGGCCGGCTCTGTGATCTTACATATCACCAATAGCCAAATGAAGATCGAACCCACCCTTGCGGGAAAGTTGACAACGTTCTTTCAAGTCTTGGCGATTCTTGGTATATTCTTTCAGTGGTCCTGGTCCTTTTATCTGTGGGCGATTGTTTTGGTCCTGGCTATCGCCACCACGGTGGATTATATTAAAAGAAACATCCAACCTGCAGGGTAAGATCGATGAAATATCTTCTGGGGATACTCTTAAGTTATCTTTTAGGCTCGATACCGACCGCCTATATCTTCGGAAAGCTTTATAAGGGGATAGATATCCGCCAGCACGGTTCCGGAAATGTCGGGGCCACGAACGTTTTTCGGGTGCTCGGAAAGACACCGGGAATCGCGGTGCTTTTATTGGATATCTTAAAAGGAGTTATTGCCGTTTCTTTGGCGGCTGATATCGTTGGCATGACCAAAATCTTGGAGCGGATCGTCATCGCCGTCTTTGCCGTCATCGGCCACAATTGGACCGTTTTTCTTAGGTTTAAGGGAGGCAAGGGGGTTGCCACCAGCCTCGGTGTTTTGATCGGATTAACGATTAAGATCGCGGCCATCCGCTGGGTCTTGTTTTGGACGGTTTTCATGTGGGTTGCCATTTTTCTGGCTACGGGATTCGTATCAGCCGCATCGATTCTTGCCGCCGTCACGTTGCCCATTGCCATGGTTTTGACCGACCAAAGTTTTGAACTGGTTTTGATGGGAGTTCTTTTTTGCTTGTTTGTCGTTTTCCGCCATAAGGCCAACATCAAACGCCTTTTTGCCGGCCAGGAACACCGCGTCCAGCTTTTTTCTAAAAAGCGCTAATATCATAACTTATTCATTTTAAATAAGTTATATCTATACTGTTAACTTATTTACCCATATAAGGTTACGGTTTCCCGCCTCTTTTACTTCCTTTTTTTATTCTTTCTTAGAAATTACCCTTTTATTTCGACATTGTTTATCTTTATTTTCACCCCCAAGCAAGATGCCCCAACCGCTGGATTTCTACAGTACTTATTTATTTCTTTTTAATGATAATGTGAATCTTTCCGACGAGAAAATATAAGAAAGCGCTTTCCCCGTGCCGTGGTTGTTGTCTTGTGCCGGGGGGTGAGGGTGATATACTTGCAATGTGGTTGATAAATGAAAACAAACGAAAGATCACATATGAAAGAAGTCCTCTTAAAACGACATTGCGATCCCAAGCACGGCATGAAGCGTCTTTCTATCCTCCAGACGAACGAGGAAAAAGAATGTACGACGAAAGTCTATAAAAGCTTCCGTTATCATGTGACCAAGACCGAAACCATGGAAGAACAGGTAGCTGCCCCTGAAATTTTTATCACCAAGAATTTTGACACCAAAAAAGGCATTGAGCGTTTCACTTTTACCGTTCACGGAATGTTTTATATAAAATATCATCGCGAGATCTTAAAGGTCAATTTTCAGCATACATTGAAAATCCAGATCCAATGGCAAACAGAGATCTTCTCCCCCAAAAAGTCAGAAACCCTGACTTAAATCGGCTTGTTTAAAACAAGCGGGTTGATAACGGAAGGTTCTTTAGGACCTTCCGTTATTTTTTTGTAATAATTTTCTATATGTCTTGATATTTCTTATGTATTTTTGATAAACTAATAGCCCATGAGTTTTAAGACGATCAAACAATTCGGGTCTTATTTCATAGTATTTCTTTTCGTATTGGGTTGTTCCATTTCCAGAGAAATTGCCAGCCCTCCTGTTGAGGTCACGACGTCCCAGTCGGTTACCGTAGCCTCGCTGCCACAGGCGCAACAAACGGGCGATGTTTCAGATCAAGAGCAAGAGCCGTTGGAAGCTGAGGAAATTAAGACAGGGGTCCTTTTTGCCAAAACCAATTTTCAGGGGGCTTTGGAGAAGACCTATGTAAGGTTATTGTTTGAGGATTTGGAAGTCGAACAGAACAAATTCAACCTTTATATCGGAGAAAAATCCGCTCTTCAAGCGTTTCCCTGGGACGCTAAAACGGTTCAGCCGGGGTATTTTTTTATTGAACTTCCAGCGGGAAAGTATAGGATTTCATCCCTTTCCATCCCCGTAGGCTCCACGCAGGCGACCGAAAATATGGACATCACCTTGGAAATCCTTCCTGAGAAAGTGGTTTATGCCGGCACGTTGGTCGTCAACGGAACAAAAGAGAAAATAAAATTGGGAGGCGTTCCTGTTTTGAGGCCGGGGTTCATATACACGGCCCTGATCATGAATGAGAAAGAGGAAGCGCTGACGGTCTTTCGCCAACGTTATCCCGACCAAAGCAAAGAGGTCGTTACCCAATTGATGCAGCTGCACAATGAAAGTAACAGGGAAGAGTATGACGGTTAGGCGGTATAAAAGATTTTTGGCATTTCTTTTTTTGTCCATCCTTCTGGGTTCATCATTTGAGAGTCTAAGCTACGCGGATGAGCTTTCCGCAACAGCGGCAAACACGCGGGTGACGTTCATCCCTCATGTTAATACCGTTAGCCCCGGCCAGACGCTTGTTATCGGCATCTTGATGGAAATGGATGAAGGTTGGCACACGTACTGGAAAAATCCGGGTGACTCCGGCTATCCCACTAATATTGAATGGACGCTTCCGGAAGGTTTTAACGCCGGGCCTATTATCTGGCCGAACCCTCATCGGCTGAATGTGGCGCCTCTGACGATGTACGGCTATGAGGGCAGAACGTTTTTGTTGACGAAGATAAAGGGGGCCGATAACGTTCCTGTTGGCGCCTCGGTTGACATTCGAGCGACCGTTAAATGGCTTGCTTGCCGCATCGAATGCGTCCCGGGAGTGGCGGAGTTTTCTTTAACAATGCCGGTGGCCGCGCAAGGAGGGCAAAGAAGTCCTTTATTTGAACAGTATTTCGAAGAGTTCAGGAATCATTATCCTCTTGACTCCTCCCGGTGGCGCATTGGCGGCTCTGAAGCCCCGGGAAGAATTATTTTTCAATTCACCCCAACGAAGGACAATAAAACGGTTTTTCAGTCGATAGAGTTCTTTCCTGAAGAAAATGGGCTCATCGACCATACCGCCAGCCAATCATTTTCGAAGACCGCTGAAGGGTATCAGCTAGAAGTCATTAAATCGCCGACACGGCCTAACGCGCCTATTGATAGTATCAAGGGGCTGTTTGTGCTATCGCCGGTGAACCCGGCTCTTTCCAAGCAATCTTTCGAACACGAGGTGGCCCTTAAACCTGCAGTGTCTTCGCAGGGGAATTCTTCTCAAGACGGCTTGACTCTGCGCATCGCCATATTCTTTGCCTTTGTGGGAGGGCTTATCCTGAATCTGATGCCGTGTGTTCTACCCGTATTATCAATCAAAGTTTTAAACTTGGTCGAATCCACTCAGAAAGATCGGGGCAAATCCATGGTCAACGCCTTGATGTTTACTTTAGGCATCCTTGTTTCGTTCTGGTTTTTGGCCTCATTTATCGTGGCGCTGAAGGCCGCCGGCCAACAGGTCGGCTGGGGGTTCCAGTTCCAGTCACCGGTTTTTGTTATTTTTATGGCTGTTTTATTCTTTTGGCTGGGCTTGAACCTTTTCGGCGTGTTTGAAATCGGCACATCTCTGACACAGGCTGAAAATGCCTTTCGGCATTCTTTATTGTTAAAGAATTCTTTTTTTAACGGTGTGTTGGCAACGATCGTTGCCACGCCGTGCACGGCCCCTTTTATGGGATCGGCGTTGGGCTATACGCTTTTAAAGCCGCCTGTTTATTCTTATCTTATCTTTACCTTTTTAGGGTTGGGGCTTGCGGCCCCTTATTTGGTTTTATCAGCATTTCCAAACCTTTTGCGTTGGGTCCCCAAGCCCGGCGCCTGGATACTTGTTCTTAAACGCATATTCGGTTTTCTTTTTATGACGACCGTTGTTTGGTTGGCGTGGATCTTGGGGGAGCAAAGAGGCGTTGATGCCATGGCGGCTCTCTATGCCGGGCTTTTTTTGATGGCCATCGGCGGTTGGGTCATTGGCCAATGGGCAGGCGTTGCGCAGCGCAAGTCTATCCGTTGGATAGCGCGGCTTTGCGCGATCTTTCTTTTTGTGTTGGGTTTTGGCATAGCTTTAAAAGGGGCACAATCCGCTGAAACGCTGATGCCGCGCCATTCAACTACCGATGATTCGGGATGGATAGCTTACAGCCCGGAAGTCGTTGCTGATTTGCGCTCGCGGGGGAAAGCCGTCTTCATTGATTTTACCGCCCAATGGTGTTTGTCCTGTCAGGTGAACGAAAAATTGGTTTTAAGCCAACGGCGGGTCATGGACGCGTTTAAGGAAAAGGGCGTTATTTTGATCAAGGCCGATTGGACGAATTATGACGAAGGAATCACTAAAGCCTTGGTCAGTTACGGCAAGAACAGTATTCCCTTGTATGTCTTATATGGATCGCAGCCGGGGCGGGAGCCTGTCATCTTGCCGGAAATTTTGACGCCAAAAATCGTCTTCGACGCTTTGGGTTCGATTTAATCTTTTGCAGAATTCTTGAGAATGGTTAAAATGTTTTTTAAAATGTACTACACAAAAGGAGAGGGAAGATGTTTAAACGAATGTTCTTCATGTTGGGTTTAATGACGGCACTTGTCTCTTATTCAGCGCAGGCCGCTGTTGAAACCAATGAGCTGGCACCGGATTTCACGCTCACCGATACCAACGGGAAAGCGCATAAGCTTTCCGATTATAAGGGAAAGATTGTTGTTTTGGAATGGGTCAATTTCGAATGCCCTTTCGTGAAGAAGCATTATCAAAGCGGCAATATGCAATCGTTGCAAAAGGATATGACCGCTAAAGATGTTGTCTGGCTTTCCATCAATTCCTCCGCTGAAGGCAAACAGGGGTATTATCAAGCGGCCGAGGTCAATGAAATCATGATGAATTCCAATGCCAGTCCGACGGCCTATTTGCTGGATACCAATGGCGAGGTGGGCCATTTATATGGCGCTCAAACAACCCCTCATATGTTCATCATTGATCCGCAAGGCACCCTTATTTACCAGGGAGCCATTGACAACAAGCCGACGTTCGATCTCAACGATATCCCCTCGGCCAAAAATTTTGTTCTTTTGGCTCTTAATGCCGCCATGACCGGGGAGAAGGTAGAGGATACAACGACAGCCCCCTACGGGTGCTCCGTAAAATATTAGTGAAAATTTTAGATTTTTTAAGATTCGATAGTCAGCCTTTATCTTTGTGATAGAATACGTGTAGTTATGCATTGTAAAAAAATACACTGAATTAGTGTGTTCACGTTTTAAAATAGGAGGAGAGACGTGGGGAAAAAAATATTTTTATTATTTGTGCTTGCCTTTATCAGCACCGGATGCGCTACGACCAAAAACCCATCGACCTTAAATCAGCTTCAGATCCAAGTGAACCAGCTCGAGCGGAAGATGGCCGCCACCGAACAAGAGGTGGATGAATTAAAATTTCTTGTCCAAAACACCTCTGCCAGCATAGAGGATGATACCAATTACGGCTTAAATGAAGCGATTGATGATTTGCCTGCTATAAAAGCGTCCGTAACGCAATCTTCTTCATCATCAGAGCAGATTATCCGCGTTGCCGCCAGCCCTCAGCAGGTGCAAACGGCTCTTAAGAACGCCGGTTACTATACTGGAAATATTGATGGTAAGATCGGCAGCGGCTCCCAGAAGGCCATCAAAGACTTCCAGCGGGACCATAATTTGAAATCCGATGGCGTCATCGGCAAGAATACGTGGAATGAGTTAAAGAATTATTTGGAATGAAGGTTTTGTGTTGACCGGTTTCAAAAAGGTAAACGTTTTAGGTTGCGGCTGGCTGGGTTTTCCGTTAGCGAAGCATTTGCTCAAAGAAGGCTATGAGGTAAAAGGTTCAACCACCGGTCAAGAGAAGATTAGGCTTCTTCAGCAAGCCGGGATAAAACCTTATCTGATCGAATATCATCCTTCCCGAAAGACAAACCCTCAAGATTTTTTCGAATCCGATATATTATTTCTAAATATCCCTTTTCGCAGGGATTTGGCCGACCCGAGGCATTATACCCAACAGATAGAAGCGGTGATAGATGATCTCAAGCGTTCCCCTATCAAGTTTGTTATCTTTGCCAGTTCAACGGCTGTCTATCCTGAGCATCTGAAGGAGGCCACGGAAGATGTGCTGTTTACGCCGGAAAATGAGCGCGCTGGTGTTCTTAAGGAAGCGGAAGAGCTTTTGCTCAATCAAACGGTATTTGCAACAACGGTCATCCGTTTCGGCGGCTTGTATGCGCAGGACCGCCCTATTGGGAAGTTTCTGGCAGGGAAAACCGGCTTAAAAGACCCTCATAAACCCGTCAATTTAATCCATTTGGATGATTGCATCGCCATCGTTGCCTTGGTCATTAAAAAAAATATCCGCGCAGAGGTGCTCAATGCTGTCAGCGACAGGCATCCAAGCCGCCAGGAGCTTTATACCCAAGCCGCCAGTTCCAGTAAGTTCGAAGCGCCGGTATTTGTCCGTCAAGATACCCAGCAAACCTATAAAATTGTCCGTAACGATAAGCTTAAAAAATTGCTGCGATATCGCTTTATTCACCCGGACCCGTCAAGACTCTAAAAGATGAAAGATGCCATTCTGACCGTCACGTTAAATCCGGCTCTTGATAAACTGATTATCCCTTCCCGGGAAGTAACAAGTGCCGGTGGTAAGGGGATAAATGTTTCAAGGGTTTTAAAACGCCTTGGTATCAAGGTGTTGGCAACGGGAATAGCCGGAGGAAGTACCGGCCAGGAGATCCTGCGTTTGTTGAAAGGCGAAGGCATAAAAAATGATTTTGTTGTTATCCCTGAAGAATCGAGAATTAATATAACCGTTAAGGACCAAAAAACACAGGGTCAGTTTAGAGTGATGGGGCGCGGCCCTTATATTGATAAAAATACTTTGAGAGAGTTTGTGCATAAATATATTTCATTGCTTGGCTCAAGTTCGTGGGTAACGCTCAACGGTCGTAATGCCGAAGGCGTGCCTCATCATTTTTATGCCAAATTGATCCGTTTGGCCAAACGTAAAAGGGTGAATACCGTATTGGATGCAAGCGGTCCTGATTTCTCGGAAGGATTAAAGGCCAGGCCGTTTTTGATTAAACCGAACTTGGAGGAGGCCCAAGAGGCATTGGGTAAAAGCCTATCTTCGATGAGAAATATCAAGAAGTCGTTGATGGAGTTCCAAAAGAGGGGAATGGCGATGGTTTTGTTGACCTTGGCCGAAGAAGGTGCTGTGGGAATTTTTAAGGATGAACTCTGGCATTGTCGCCCGCCGCGCGTTAAAATAACACATGATATCGGTTGCGGTGATGCTTTCCTGGGAGGATTTTTAGCAGCTTTTCTTCGGGGGCATTCATTTTCCCAGGCACTTAAGTTTGCGGTCGGTTGCGGAACAAGCAATGCCCAGGCCATGATCCCTGGTAAAATCGATGGCAAGAAAGCTTTAAGGTTATCGCAAGATATTAAAATAAGGAAATTTTAAAGGATATCATGCAAGCCCCTATCGACCTTGATAAAATCACCGAAGAAGAATTGTTAAACCTGAAGATTTGCGACCTGCCTATTTCTATCCAAGGGACATGGCTTGAGGAATGCGTGCAGCAGCTTTACGATGAACTCAAGAGCAAGGAGATCATCTTCCGGCCGGCGTGTTATTTGGCCGATGAATGGCTGACGCCGGAGTGGGAAACCTGTATCGGCATTCCTTTTTATCTGGCGCATCCGATGCTGATTCGATTGGAAAGAAAATTCATGATTGATGCTGAGGGCGAAACAAAGTCGTGGTGCATGAAATTGTTGCGCCATGAGGCGGGTCATGCCATCTTTTATGCCTATAATTTTCATAAAATGGAAAAATGGGCCGATATGTTCGGGGCGCCATCGGCGGAATATAAAGACCATTATAAATTTCGGCCGTATAGCAAAAGTTTTGTCCATCATTTGGAAGGCTATTACGCGCAGTATCATCCCGAAGAGGATTTTGTCGAAACCTTTGCCGTCTGGTTGACGCCGGATATGAATTGGAGCGAGCGATATAAGGGATGGGGGGCTTATAAGAAATTGTCGTATGTGGACCAGTTAATGAGTGAGATCAAAGGCAAGCCCCCTTTGGTGACCAGCCAACGGAAGTTTTGGCGGCTCTCGACATTGCGCTTGACGCTTAAGAAGTATTACAAAAAAAAGAGGCATTTCTGGGCAGAGGAGTTTCCGGATTTTCATGATTCTTTCCTGAGGAAAGTTTTTCAGGCCGTTGAAACAGCCCCCGCCAAGAAATCAAGCGCCAGTACCTTCATTAAACATAACCGTAGGGACATTCTAAACACGGTGACCAAGTATACGGGGGAACGTAAATATATCGTGGAATATATTTTACGCAATCTGCAAAAGCGCGGCCGTGAATTAAAGCTGGCCATAACGGATAACCCTAACAAAGACCTTATTCATGTCAGTTCCTATATTACGTCTTTATGCATGAATTACCGTTATACCGGCCGATACCGGGGGGAGAAGAAGAAACGCTTATGAGCCGAAAATTAAAAGTCCTGCTTATTTTTAACAGCCCTACGAATAGGCCGCGCGGCTATGATTATAAGGAAGAATTCGCGGATGAGGATGACATGTATACAGAGCAGGACGTTTATAACGCGTTGACGGCCAATGGTTATGAGGTCCGCTTGCTGGGGATCTTCAATAATCTTAACCCTTTGTTCGAAGAAATCGCTGAGCATAAGCCGGATGTTATCTTTAATATGATGGAGGTCTTTAACGATCAATCTTACCTTGAGAAAAATGCGGGGGCTCTGTTGGAGATGCTCAACATCCCTTATACAGGAGCGACTTCAGAAAATCTTTTCCTTTGTAATAATAAGGGATTGACCAAGAAAATCTTTAGTTTCCATCGTATCAAAGTTCCTGAGTTTTATATATTTTATCGGGACAGGAAGGTGTGGTTGCCGAAGAAGTTAAAATTGCCTCTTATTATCAAGCCTTTGTGTGAAGAAGCCTCGCGGGGGATTTCTTTGGCATCCTTGGTGGAAAGCGAAGATGCTTTTAAAGAAAGGGTCCAGTTTATTCACAAAAATATGAATATGGATGCCATTGCGGAAGAATTTATCGAAGGAAGGGAATTATATGTCAGCGTGATGGGTAATAGACGTTTAAAGGTCTTACCACCGAGAGAAATGAAATTCGGAGAACTTCCCGAGGACGCCCGCGTGGCGACCTACAAGGCCAAATGGGATGATGCTTATCGGGATAAATGGGGTATTAAAAGCGTATTTGCCGGGAATCTGGCTAAAGCCGTGGAGAAGGAGATCATGGATATTTGTAAACGCGCTTACCGTGCCTTGAATTTTCATAGCTATATCCGTTTTGATATCCGCATCTCGGGCGAGGGAAAGGTTTATATTCTGGAGCCTAACGCGAATCCTTGCATAGCGCGCGTTGATGAGTTGGCCCAGTCGGCCGAAAAAGAGGGCATTGCCTATAATCAGTTGATTCGAAAAATAGTGATGATGGCGTTGCAAAACAAAATTTAGATGATATAAGATAGGTTTACCATTAAAAGTGGGAGAGGAAGCCCTTCGATGTCTTATAAAATTTTATTGGTCGATGATGACCAGATCAATACGAAGATCGTCCAAAAACGTTTGGAAGAAAAAGGATACGCCGTTATCTTGGCGCTGGATGGCGAAGCCGGTTTGCAGCGGGCGAAAAAAGAAAAACCGGATCTCATCATCCTGGATGTGGAAATGCCCAAGATGGACGGCTATCAGTTCATGACGCAGCACAATAAAGACCAGGAACTCGTTGGGACGCCGGTGATCGTCCTGACGGCCCACGAAGAGATGCAGCCGATATTTTCCCTCAAAGGAGTGAAGGATTACCTCGTCAAGCCCATCAATTTCGATATTTTGTTTAAAAAGCTTGAGGAGATTTTACCGCCGAAATCGTAAAAAATTATTATTCCCCTTGCTTTTGCCTACCGTTCGTAATATAAAAAATTTAGTGAGATAACTTCTTTGAGGGGAGATGGATGACCGATCCAAAAAATATTCCTCACCTGATCAATCTGCTCGATGATGAATCCGATTTAGTCCGAACCAACGTTATTAAAGAATTAGCCGCCTTTGGCCCCAACCTTAGTTATGAACTGAGAAAACTTAAGCTAGCCTACTCGCCGATTCAGGAAGAATTCATTCAGACGATCTTGCATGACCAAAAAAGACGGATCCTAAGCCGTACTTGGTCCAATTGGTTTTACATGAAAGAAGGCTATACCAAATTGGAAATGGCCCTTTCTATGTTGGCGGATTATCTAAGCCCGCCCGATCAGCCGAGTTCTCTCAAGGAAGTGCTGGATGACCTGGCTTTTACCTATCGCCAGATGTATAGGCGGGCGGATGTGCGCCTGTTGGCTCAGTTTTTGTTCGAGGCCAAGGGGTTGAAGGGCGATGAGGAAGATTATTATAATCCGCAAAACAGTAACCTTATCTATGTGGTAGAGGAAAAAAAGGGGATCCCCATTAGCTTGGTCTGCATTTACCTCCTCGTTGGCCATCGGCTGGGATTGAAGATAGATGGCTGCAATTTCCCGGGGCATTTCTTGGCCAAGGTCCGGTTGAACAAGCAGACGCTTTTTGTTGATTGTTTCAGCGGCGGCCAGTTCATCAATAAAGGAGATCTTCTTCAAGTAAAAGAGGAGCTGTTGGGTGATTTGGACAGCATTCTTAATGAAAAAGCTGATGTGGGAACCATTATCAGGCGTTTCCTGGCCAATTTAATCCGGGCCTTTCAAGTGAGTGATGAAGAGCCCAACAGCGATTTCATGATCCATTTATTTAAGGGCATGGATGACCATACCTCCATTTTGAGGATGGCCGATCTGACGCCGGAGGAGATCATTGCCCAAAAACACCCTATCCTGGCCCGCGGGATGATCGTGCGGCATCTGCTTTACGGTTATCGGGGGATCATCGTTGATATTGACAGCGAATGCACGGCCAGCGACAGCTGGTATTACGGCAATCAGACCCAGCCGGATCGCAACCAGCCGTGGTATCACATCCTGGTCAACGGCTCTGACCAGGTCACCTATGTGGCCGAAAACAACCTGATGTTCGACCATTCCCCTGAGCCCATTATCCATCCTTTATTATCCTACTTTTTCCTCAAGGGAAAGGACGGGAAATACACCCGAAACGAAAACCCTTGGCCGGAAACCGATTTTGAGGAATAGCTAATAATTTTTTGTGAAAAGCTTTGACATCCACACTAGCGTGTGGTATTTGTATTTCTACAGCCCAGGAGTGTTTTATGAAAACAAAAGAATTGACGTCCAAGCAAAAGCAGGTCCTTAAATTCATTTATGAATCGATCAAAGAACGGCAGCTTCCGCCTACCATACGGGAAATCGCCCGGCAGTTCGGATTTTCTTCCACGGGAACAGTTCGGGATTACTTAAAAGCGTTGGTGACTAAAGGGTACGTTAAGATTTCCTCCCGTAAATCCCGCGCTATCGAATTGGTGCGGGAAAGCCTTTTTTCCGTTCCCATTTTGGGCCGCGTACAGGCCGGGCTTCCGACACTAGCCGTTGAGGAAATCGAGGGGTATCTGGACTTAGACAGTTTGGTTTTTTCCGATGAAAGTACTTTTGCTTTACGGGTAAAAGGTGATAGTATGAGAGGTGCTGGCATTTTATCGGATGATCTGGTGCTGGTAAAAAGGCAAAATGTGGCCCAAACCGGAGAAACCGTTGTCGCTTTGATGGGGGAGGAGGCGACGGTCAAGAAACTTAAGAAAGTCGGCAAAGATTATTTTTTGGAGCCGGCCAATCCCCGGTACAAGCCGATAAAAATCGATGAACAGGTATCCATCATCGGCAAAGTCATTAGCGTCATACGACGATTCTAAGAAGAGGAAAAGCAAAGTTTTGTACGTTTAAGGCCAGTGTGAGCTGGCTTTTTTTGTGACATGGCAGAAAACTATTTCAATAACGTCATTTTTTTCTTCAGCCGTCATTTTGAGTTGCTCTTGGCGCTTAATTTGGCCGGCTTATTCTATTATATTTTACTTCTTATCGCGTTAAAGAGCACGGATCGTTCTTTCTGGGCTTTTATCAATAAGATGCTTGAAAAAGCCCTTTTCAGCCTGGTATTTGCCGTGCAGATGGTTTTGATTGCCCTGATGGGGTATCTTTATTGGTACAACTACTACCGCCCCCTCGATTATCTTTTGATTCCCGGTGACGTTATCCCGCACACTTTCTGGGTTGAATCGAAGCAGCCTATCTATTTTATCGATGGCAATGACCTTTTGTCCACCCAGGCCAACGGGGAAGAGAGGTATTATATTTTCGAAGGGGATTACCCTATCCGTGAATATCACTTTTCGGCGGACGGCCGGTATATGGTGATCGTCACCATTAAAGATCTATATCTTTATGATCGAAACGCCAAGAAAGCTGAATGGATTGATGGTATCGAGCTGGGGGAAACAGGGCAGCTTAAAGGGGTCGTCAGCGGCGTGCGTTGGGCCAAAGACAGCCGTAAATTCTGTTATGAAATATCCCGATGGTCAGCCTATGCCTCCTCCGATCAGGTTTACATTTATTTTATCGATGAAAAGGCGAAGAGATCCATTCAGAGCCCGGCCCGGCGCATTTCCCATTTATACTGGGATAAGCAGAGTGAGAACCTCTATTACCTTAAACACGAAACAGAGGACGAGTCTTCCATTAACCAGGTTAAGGTGATCCGCATCCCTATGGATAGTCTAACACCTGAACTAGTGACTGAAATCTCATACCAAGAGGCGTCGGTGCCGATTTATAACCTTAATTTGCGTGATATCGATTTATTCTTGGACGGGGACTATTTATCTTTCGGCGCTTTGGCCCAGAGGTCTCAGCTGGTTTCTGAGAAAGGCAAATGGGTCGGCATTGATGAAGAGGATAATTTCTATTTTATCAATGAGAAGTGGTTTCGTCAGCGGCTGTTTAAGGTCAGAAGAAAACCCATCAAACAAGAGGGGGATTTAAAGCGCCATCAATACCAGGGGGATTTGACGATTCAAAATATCCGCTGGCTTCCCGGAGGGCGGCATGTTGTCATGGAACATACGGATTTAGGGATCTTTATTCTTGATCCTTTTAAGAACAAAATGGGGCAGTTGATGGAAAAGCGCGGCCATAGTTTCGGTTGGTTTATCGATATCGAAAAACACTCCCCATCCAAAGAATGGACACAGCCTTCGGAACCCAAAAAGCAGACGAAACGGCGCTTGTTTTTCGTGCCGCAATAGTTTACAATAAAAGAAATTCGGGAAACTATTGCCATGCCTGATCGCAAGCCCTTAGAGAAATCAAAAAGCGAATATACCCATATCATTGAGCGCATTAAAGCGGATTCCAATGTCGGCATTGACGCCCAATACACCCATGCCATTATCATAGAGTATTTGGACCAACTAACGAAACGCGTTGAACGCCTGGAGCAACGCATGGAACAGATGTTCCATCAATAAAATTGGAGGAGAACAATGAAAAATTCATGGCTTATTTGGCTTTTTATCGTCGCAGTTGTGATTACGGTATTGGTCGCTTTTAATTATCAGGGAAACAAAGCGGCCATTCCTTTAAGTGAAATTTTCCCTGAAGAAAAGACCATGCCCACCGATGTCGAGTACGAATTTGTTGATAGTGTAACCCAACGGCAACCAGCGGCAACGACGACCACACAACAGGCGCAGGCACAACAACCAGCACAAGCAATCCAGCAAGCGGCAGCAACAGCGCCCGCCCAAACAACACCGACAGCCGCCAAGGAAGTTGATCTTAAACAAGTCCCTTTTACGATTCAGATCGCCTCCTTTAAGACGAAAGATGCGGCCCAAACCAATCTGAATAAAATCCTGGAGAAAGGATATGACGGCTTTATCGTATCCAAAAATTTAGGAGAGAAAGGTACTTGGCACCGCATTTATGTGGGGATTTTCCAAACCAAACCTCAGGCCGAGGAGATTCTCACAAAAGTTAAACAGGATTATCCCAGCAGTTTTATTATAACGCCCAAATAATCTGTTTAAACTTTCCGCCTTTTTCATGACCCAATTCCCGAAAGAAAGAACAGTTGTTCTGTTTTTGTTCCTATTCAGCCTATTTGTCTTTACGCGCGGTTTAATGCTGCACGGCGTAGAATACCGCGACGATGAGATCTTTTATTATCAAAGCACGAAAGAGATGGTCCAGGAGGGAGATCTTCTTTCACCCACCTATTTCGGCGAGGACCGCTTCCAGAAACCGATTCTTTTTTATTGGCTGGTGATCCTGGCGTATAAAGTTTTCGGCGTCAATTGGTTTGCCGCCAGGGTCACCGCTTCGCTTTTTGCCGCTTTAACCGTTGTCTTGACGTATCTATTAGCCAGGGAGTTTTTTGCCAGGCGGGTGGCTTTTTTAAGTTCGATGATTCTTATGTCCATGCCTTTATTTTTAAGGCATGCCAAAAATGTCGTGCCGGATATGCCGTTGAATCTTTTTATCGTGGCAGCCGTTTATTGCGTAGTTCTTTTTTTAAAGGATACGTCGAAACAAAGATACAACTTGTTGTTCTATTTGTGTTGTTCTCTGGGATTTATGGTAAAAGGTTTTGCCGCTATGGTTATTCCGCTGGGCGCCGCGGTCATTTATGCGCTGTGTTTGAGGCGAAAGGGGCTGATCAAGGAGTTACGTATTCTAAGAGGGATCTTCCTTGTATTGATCATCGTCATCCCATGGTTTATTTATATGGCCTCCAGGCATGGCGGTTCTTATTTAGAGTATATGATCTTTGAGGAGACCAAAAACCGTATCGTCGGGTATGACCAGACGCATTTTCTTGTTGTTCAAATTAAGCGGTTTGCGCAGAACATCATCTTTTACGGACGTACCCTCTTGGCCTATTATCTACCATGGAGCCTTATTGCCGTTTTGGCACTGGTCTTTGCGCCTTTCTCCAAAAAGGAACCCCAAGAGAACGAACGAAACGGGCTGCGTCTTTGTTATGGTTGGATGGTTCTTACCCTTTTTATCTTTGCTAACATGTATTTCAAGATCAGTCATTATGTGCTGGTGATGACCGTGCCTTTTGCCATTTGGGTTGCTTTTATTATCTTGGAATCTCGTTCGAAGATAATAAACGGTACTATCATAACTATGTTATTGATTATTTTCGGTATCGGTCTTTTTGCTTTTTCTTTCTTAGCGGTCTTTTTGGCGTCGGCTCCTAAATGGCTGCTGCTGGTATTCCTAGGCGGATATTTGGCGACAATAGGGGTGGTTGCCATCAACAGAGACCCCATCATTTTGCCGGTGATTGTCAGCCTTTTTATCCTTTTTGTTTTCTCCCAAACCAACCTGATGGCCGAAGCCGGAGTGACATCCCATGCGACATTACAACGATTTTCCAAGACCATTTTGGAACATTCGTCGGACGATTATGTGGTCGGCGTTGGAAGCCACGACATTCATGAAAAGGAGTTTCAAGTCTATTTCGATAAGAAAATCATCAAGGCCGGCCATAGTCATGCAGGAACTGCCAGAAAACAACTGCAAGAACTGTTTCAAACAGATAGGGAAGTCTATTGTCTTTTAACTCAAAAAGATTATAATGAATACTTGCCATTATTTGAACCTTTTCAAACCAAGGTCATTCAAGAAGAGTTTATGGTCCGTAAACGCATGAAGCTGGACGAACAATTTGCGTGGGCGCTTCTAGGATTGGATCAGGAAACAGTCCGGGGGTATCTCATGGAAAAGATCGTGCTGCTCAAGAAGGAGAACGATGGTTGAGTATAGTATCGTCATACCCGTCTTTAACGAAGAGGAGTCTCTCAAGGAGTTATTTGGGGAGATTTTGTCGGCGATGACGCCGTTGAATCAGCCTTATGAGGTTATCTTCGTTGATGATGCTTCTTTTGACCAGACCCCGATTATCCTTGAGGAGCTCAAGATGAACTTGCCGGAGGTCGTCCAGGTGGTTAAATTGCCGCAGCGCAGCGGCCAAACGTATGCGTTAAGAAAGGGTTTGGGTCAGGTCAAAGGCAGGTTTGCCGTCACGTTGGATGCCGACTTGCAAAACGACCCTGCCGATATCCCGAAGCTGATCGACAAGTTAAAGGAAGGTTATGATTGCGCCTGCGGCTGGCGGAAGGCCCGCCAGGATACGCCGCTTAAGGCTGGGTTATCCAAATTCGGCAATGTTTTGCAGCGATTGTTTACGGGCATGAAAATCCATGACGTTTCCTGTACGCTTCGAGCCTACCGAAGGGAATGTGTCGGCGCCATAGCCCTGAACTGGGAAGGGCAGCACCGATTCATGCCGTTGAGTTTGTCGTTACAGGGTTATAAAATAGGCGAAATTGTCTCTAACCATCGCCAGCGCAAGTTCGGCACGACCAAATACAGCCATAAACGGATTTTTAGGGTCATCACCGACTTTTTCAAGGTCTTGAAAGCGAAAGGAAAAGCGTGAACGAAACGATTGCCACGTGGTTATTGGTTTTGGGATTTACCGGCCAGATCATCTTCGGTTCAAGGTTTTTGATCCAGTGGATCTGTTCGGAGATCAAGAAAGAAAGCCATATCCCTATCGCGTTCTGGTATTTGAGTTTGTGCGGGGGGTGCTTGCTTTTGGTATATGCCCTTTTTCGAAAGGACCCGGTTTTCATTTTGGGGCAGTCGACCGGTATCATTGTTTATACGAGAAACCTGATCTTGATTAGCCGAAAGCGGAACTTAAGCCAGGAAAAGAATGTCTAATGATGGGTTCATTGATCAAGCAGTTTGATAGTATTGACTTTATAATCGCCCGTTGGATGGGCCGGTATGGCTTATTATTCCTGCGCATATCTTTGGGTGTTATTTTTATTTGGTTCGGTGCGTTAAAACCTGCGGGGTTGTCACCGGCGAACCAATTGGTCGCGCGGACGGTGTATTGGTTCCCGCCGGAGGTTTTCGTCCCTATACTGGGATGGTGGGAGATCGCTATTGGCGTGTGTTTACTCTACCGTCCGTTCATCCGGTTGGCCATTCTTTTGTTATTGCTGCAGATGCCCGGGACGATGCTGCCTTTGTTTCTTTTGCCCGAGGTGTGCTTTACGAAGATCCCTTTTGGTTTAACGATCGAAGGGCAGTACATTATTAAAAACTTGGTTCTGGTAAGCGCCGCCATCGTCATTGGCGGAACGGTCCGGAGCGACGAATCCAATAAAGGAGTCTACCAATGAAAACAAATCTTCTCGTTTTACTGTTGGTCCCGGCACTATTGGCCGGATGCGCCACGAAAGTGGAGCGCGTGGATGTCGAGAAAAAAGTGGACTTAAGCGGTGGGTGGAACGATTATGATGCCATGCTGGTTTCCCAGGAATTCATTGAATCAGCCCTTTCCGGCCATTGGCTGGAAACATTTTCCCAAGAGTACGGCCGTGAGCCTATCCTGATCGTCGGTTACGTGGCCAACAACAGCAGCGAGCATATCAATACGCAGGTCATCGTCAAATATTTGGAACGCGAATTGATGAACTCCGGCAAGGTCATTTTTGTTGCTTCTTCCGAGGAGCGTGAAGGTGTGCGGGAAGAACGCGAAGACATGCAAGCCGGCTATACCGATCCTGAGACGATCAAGGCGATGGGAAAGGAGAAGGGGGCTGATCTTATGTTCATCGGCAGCATCAATGCCGTTAAGGATCAGGAAAAAAATAAATATGCAGTGTTATATCAAGTGAATATGGAACTGGTCGATTTGATGACCAATGTCAAGATTTGGTTCGGGCAAAAGGATATCAAGAAGGTCGTTACGAAACCCCGCCTGTCTCTTTAGAGAGTGGTTTATCTTCTTAAACAATCCCGCTCCTTTTTTTTCATTTTAACCAGCCTTTTTTGCCTCTCATGCGCCTCTGCGCCCATCGTTCAACCGCAAGTTAATAGCCTTGTTGTTGCCGAAAGGTTCAATCATGCCTTGCGCGTCCTGGAAGAACACCAGGAAAGTTACGGCAAGAACAACCGGCTTTTGTACCTTCTGGATTACGGAACTGTCTTGCATATATCCGGCGATTACGGCGAAAGCATCAAGGTTTTTGAAGAAGCCAAAAGTCTTTATGATCAGCTCTTTACCGTTTCCGTCACGGGCCAGCTTAAAACATGGCTGATCAATGATTATTACGCGCCTTACCGGGGGGAGGATTTCGAGCGGGTGATGATCAACGTTTTTCAGGCGCTTAATTTTGTAATGATGGGCAACATCAATGAAGCCCTTGTGGAAGCCAGGAACGTCGATGAAACGCTTGAGAGAATCAATCAGCAGTACAAACCGGCTGAAAAGAACCAGTACAAAGAAGATGCTTTTGCGAGGCTTTTGATGGGGATTATATATGAGCATAAAGGTTCCTATGAGGCCATAAACGATGCGCATATTTCCTACAAAAGATCAGTGGAAACATATGAAGTTGATTATCATGGTAATTACGGAATGGATATCCCTAAGGTATTGAAGGAGAACATCTTGGCAACCGCCCAATGGATGGGGGAGGGGGAGTATAAGGTGTATCAAAAGAAATTCCCGGATGTTTCTTTCGTAGGCCTTAAAGAAAAGCAGGAACTCGCCGAGGTTTACGTGTTTTATTATTATGGGCTTTCGCCCATCAAGCATCAGGTTTCGATCCCCATTCCGCTGCCTAACGGTTTTTTTACCCGTCTGGCGTTTCCTCATTATGACAGGCGGCGCTCCAGAACCGAACCAGGTACGGTCAAGGCCGTTCATAAGGAATCGCAGACAGAAGTAACCGCGCAGACGCAAGAAGTCGAGGATATCGCCTCCATTGCGGCCCAGGCACTTGATAATCGGAAAGCGCGCGTGTTGGCTAAAGCGGTCCTTCGCTCAGGGGGCAAGGTCGTTGTGGAAGACCAGATGGAGAACCGTTTACGGGGACGTTTCGGCGATACAACGGCGGACGTTTTCCGCTACGTGGCGAGTCTGTACAATATCAGCTCCGAGCAGGCTGATCTGCGCTCCTGGCAGACGCTTCCGGCGCAGATCCGTATAGCCCGGCTGTGGCTTAAGCCGGGTGTCTATGAATTGCATTTGGACGGGCTGTTTTTAGGCTCCGTTGAGATGAAAAAGGGAGCCAAAGAATATTTTATCGTACGAACTAATCGATAACATAATTGCCTCATGTTTTAAAATACAGTATAATTTAATTAAAGAAAAAGGAGATGATCCCATGAAACATACAGTACTTTTCATCATTTTATCCATCACTCTTGCAGGATGCACGACGACTCAAAAAAGCACAACGATTGGCACGGTCACGGGTGCCGCTATCGGAGGTGTTGTTGGCCATCAATCCGGCCATGACATCGAAGGGGCGGCTATCGGCGGTGTTATCGGAGCCCTTGGCGGGTATGTCGTGGGCGATCAGATCGAAGAAAACCAGGAAGAAGAAGGCAATTAGCGCGATTAAGTTTTGCAAAAGGGGGAGGAGATGGCGCTTACAGAAAAAAAGATCCGCCTTATGCTTCGCTGGCTTCATATCGTCTTAGGCCTGGTGATCATGTGTTATATCTATTCGCCTTTGCATCAATACCCGGCTTTTCAAGTGGCCATGAAGTTTTTCATTATTCCCACGATCACGGCATCGGGGCTTTGGATTTGGAAGTTTAAAGCGTTCAATAGATTTTTGGGAATCCAGGGGGCTTAAGCCCCCTCAAAGCTTGTCGAAAAATATTGATTTCTCCTTATAATTGGGTTAGAATTTCACGCGGAAAGGAGTTTTCCGAGTTTATTTTCATCAAGGGGAGGGATGGGTGCAAGTGAAGATTTTGATAGTCGATGATTCATTGATGGACCGGAAATTACTGATGAACGTTCTTCGCAAAAACGGGGTTTCAAGTGAATTTTTGGAGGCTGTTGACGGCGAAGAAGGAATAAAGATGTTAAGCAACAATTACCAGGAAATCGGTTTGATCCTCTTGGATTGGCAGATGCCGAAAATGGACGGCATCGCCTTCATGAAGGGCGTTCTTCAGGTCCCGGAGGTTTCTTCCATTCCCATTATCATGATCACCGCCTCCAGTTCGCCGGAGAACAAAAAATTTGCTCATGAAGTCAACCCTAAATTGGCGGGCTATATCGTGAAACCATTTCGGCCGGATACGCTGCTGGAGACGGTACGGCCGCTGATCGAAAGCTAATCTTCTCACAATTAAAAGGATGTTTATAGGTGGCCCACCAACCCGACGACTTATATCTACAGGCACTTTGTCTCGCCGAGGTCATTTTAAGGACGTTCGAGCACCAAGGTAAATTGGATGTCAGCTCCAAACCGATCCCTCGTCTTAGGCCCATCGTTCAATCGAATCAGCGCATGAAAATCATGAGCCTGGATAAGTTTGATGGGACGACTTACATTGGGACTATTAATTTTTTCAAGGATCAGGAGGATTTAAAGGCGAAAAAGGCCGTCGGCGCCTTGATTGTTTATATCGGCGACAAATATATCGTTGATCTTTTTAACCAGATGGGCTATCCGGGGTTGGATGAAAGCAATGATGAGGAACTCCAAGACGCGGTTGGGACCTTCTGCAATATCATCGCCGGAAAATTCAAGCTGGCTTTAACCCAACTAGGCTTTATCGAACTGGAAATGTCTCATTTCTCCACTTATCGGGACGCTGTGAAAGACGGCATCCCTTTTGATTATCGCCAGAGCAGGAAGTACGAGATCACTTTTGAGATTGATGAGGGAAAAGCCTTGGTCGTGGAGCTGACAATGGGCCCCGTTCCAAAAGTCGAAGCGGCCTAACCGTTGTCCTTTAATTTTTTAGTTGATATAATTAACCCCTATGATACAATGATTTTCTTAAAATTCAGATAAACCTCAAGAGACAAAATATGAAAAACTCAATGACCATATCCAATCTTCACTTAGAACAAATCGGCATCAAAGAACCGGTCGAAATCTTCTATAACCTCTCTTACGATGAGCTCTTTGAGCATGAAACAAACCCTTCTCTGGAAGGCTACGAAAGAGGCATCGTGACCAAATTAGGGGCGGTGGCTGTTGATACGGGCCGTTTTACGGGGCGCTCGCCGAAAGATAAATATATCGTTGAGGATGACGTTACCAAGAATACCGTCTGGTGGGCCGAAGGAAGCACCTCCGACAACAAAAAACTCTCGCCTCAAACATGGCAGTATTTAAAGGAAATTTCCGCTAAACAATTAAGCGGCAAGAAGCTTTACGTGATGGACGGTTTTTGCGGGGCGAATCCGGACACGAGGATATCCATCCGCCTTATCACCGAAGTCGCCTGGATGGCGCATTTCTTTAAGAACATGTTTATCCGTCCGACCGAACAGGAATTGAAGAATTTCAAACCGGACTGGCGGATCCTTAACGCCTGCAAGACCACTTGCCCGGATTTCGAGAAGCGAGGGCTTCGTTCGGAAGTTTATGTGGCGTTTAACATCAAAGAAAGAATGACTTGCATCGGTGGTACCTGGTACGGCGGAGAGATCAAGAAAGGCATTTTCTCCATCATGAATTATTTTTTGCCTTTAAAAGGCATTGGCTCATTTCATTGTTCTGCCAATATGGGCGAGAAGAAAGACACGGCGTTATTTTTCGGGCTTTCAGGTACCGGTAAAACAACGCTTTCAACGGACCCAAAAAGGGCGCTGATCGGCGATGATGAGCATGGCTGGGATAATGACGGTATTTTTAATTTTGAGGGTGGTTGTTACGCCAAATGTATTAATCTCACTCCGGAACGTGAGCCAGAGATCTACCGGGCCATCCGGCGGGATGCTTTATTGGAAAATTGTGAGGTGGATACAAATGGTAACATTGATTTTGCCTCTAAAAGAAAAACGGAGAATTCCCGCGTTTCTTACCCCATGTATCACATTGAAAATATCGTTAAGCCCGTTTCAAAAGGCGGCCATCCCAAGCACATTATTTTCTTGGCTTGCGATGCCTATGGCATTTTACCGGCCGTTGCCCGTTTAAGCAAAGAGCAGGCAATGTACCATTATTTGAGCGGCTATACGGCCAAGGTCGCCGGCACGGAACTCGGCGTGACGGAACCTAAAGCCACGTTCTCTCCTTGTTTTGGCCAGGCATTCTTAATGCTTCATCCGACCAAATATTCCTCTATTCTGGCGCAGAAGATGGTACAGCATAAATCAGAAGCCTGGCTGATCAATACCGGTTGGATCAGCGGGAAATACGGGGTCGGTTCCCGGATACCGCTTAAAGACAACCGCTTGATCATTGACGCGATCTTTGACGGCAGCCTCGAAAAGGCAGGATACGAGATCATGCCTGTTTTCAACCTGGCGATTCCTAAGCGCGTTAAGGGGGTCGATTCCAAGATCCTTAATCCCCGCAATTTATGGAAAGACACGAACGAGTACGACCAAGCCGCCAGGAAATTGGCCCAGATGTTTATTGATAATTTTAAGAGGTTTACGGATACGAAAGAAGGGAAGGCCCTGGAAGCAGCCGGCCCGACTTTATAAAGGTCGTTCTTATCTTATCCTGATGGCTAAAGTCAAACCCTCAAAAACATCCTTCACGTTTGTTATTCTCATCCTTTGTGTGGCAGTCGTCTTTGGCGTAAAGGCCTACCTTATGAAAGGGGGTTTTGCAGCGGGCGGTGGGATAAAGGCCCGCTCGAAAGGCAACCCCCAAGCCTCAGTTAAAATCATCGAATATATCGATTTTCAGTGTCCGGCCTGTGCCCATGGCGCCGCGGTCTTAAAGAAGTATATAGAAAATAATCCGGATTCAATATATTTAGAGATGCATTATTATCCGTTGGCGATGCATAAACACGCGGTCACGGCTTCCATCTTCGCCGAATGCGCCGCCCGCCAGAATAAATTTTGGCCATTCCATGACCTTGTCTTAGAGAAACAAAGCGATTGGAAGGGCTTTGATGATGTCAAGTCCGCATTTTTTGACATGGCCGCCCAGGCCGGATTAAATGCACAACAGCTTCAATCCTGTATTATTGACCCTAGCATCGAGGAAGCTGTTTTTAAGGATAAAGAAGAGGGCGCTCAGAAAGGTGTTAAAAGCACACCCACCTATTTTATTAACGGCGAAATGGCGGTGGGAGGGCGTTCTTTGGTTGAGAAGCTTAATCAGTTGATCCCGCCTCAAAACTTATGAACATTTTTGTCCTTTTACGATGGCTCATCGGCCTTTTATTTATCGTTTCCGGCGGGGAGAAATTGATCGGGCCTTTCCAGAATTTTTTGTACGTCGTTGAAAGTTATGAAGCTTTTCCGCGATTTTTACAAGAGATCATTGCTCACGCGCTTCCTTGGGGAGAGCTTTTTTTGGGAATATTTGTTTTGTTGGGGCTTTGGACCAAAGCGGCTTTAAGAGGCGTCCTCGTGTTAATTGCCGGCTTTGTTCTCATTGTTTCGCAGGCGATCATACGCCAGTTACCGATCACCGAATGCGGCTGTTTCGGGGAACTGATGTCGTTTCCTTTACCGGTGGTTCTTATCTTCGATAGCTCTTTATTCATTATTACGCTTTTTCTCCTTAGAAAATTCGACCAAACGGTTAGATTGAGTTTGGACCAACACTTTGGTTAGAAGTGAATAAGAAAAACGTCTGTTTATTAATCATAAGTGTTTATTTGATCATGCCGTCTTTTGCCTTTCCCGACCAAAAGATTAAAAAACCCAATGTCAGCGGCCAGTTTTATGAGGCCGACCCCAAGAAGCTGTCTTCCCACATCGACCATTTGATGGGGAAAGCGCAGGTCAAGCCCTATCAACACCCGATCGATATTATCATCGCTCCCCACGCCGGGTATATATATTCAGGAGGAGTGGCGGCCCATAGCTTCAAGGCCATCAGCCAAGGCCAATACAAAACGATTGTGGTCCTGGCCCCCAGTCATTTTGTCGGCTTCGACGGTATTTCCGTGTGGGAAGAAGGCGGATTCGAAACGCCGCTGGGGGTGGTGGAGGTTGATAGTGAATTAGCCGGAAAACTTACAGCTTCCAGCGATAAGGTTACTTTTCGCCAGGACGCCTTCGCCCAGGAGCATTCGTTAGAGGTTGAAATACCTTTTTTGCAGAAAGTTTTTAAGGATTTTAAGATCGTCCCTGTGGTCATGGGGCAACCGAAGCTGGAAACTCTTCAGGAATTCGCGCGTACCCTTAATCAATTGATCGGCGGCCGTGATGATGTGTTGGTCGTTGTCAGCACGGATTTATCCCATTATCATGATGACGCTTTTGCCCGGGCTATGGACAGTACGACAATTAAGGCCATTGAAGAGTTGGATGTTATGGGCGTTATTCAGGGTCATCAGGGAAATACCATGGAGATGTGCGGGTTTATTCCGGTCGTGACCGCGCTGCTTTATGCGAAAGAGAAAGGGCTTAATCAGGCGGATGTTCTTCAGTACGCCAATTCCGGCGATGTCAGTGGGGACAAGGACCGGGTGGTGGGGTATACGGCCATTGCCATTTATGATAGAGTGCAGACAGCTCAAGGACAAAGGGCAGATGATCTGAGCAAAGCTCAAAGAAAAAGGCTTTTTGACATTGCCCAACAAACTGTAGTCGAATATGTAACAACGGGTAAGAAAATTGAGGTTACAGAAGACGATCCGAGGCTAAAGAAAAAAGAGGGGGCATTTGTTACTTTAAGAAAACAGGGGCGTTTGAGAGGTTGTATAGGAAATGTCTTGGGGCGGGGCCCGCTATATCTGACGGTGCGGGATATGGCAGTTGCCGCCGCTTCGGAAGACCCTCGTTTTAACCCAGTTACCAAAGAGGAATTAAAAGATTTGGATATCGAGGTCTCGGTCCTTTCGCTTCCTTGGCAAATTAAGGATGTTAGTGAAATTGAATTGGGTGTTCACGGGGTCATTGTTTCCCAGGGGTTTCGTAGCGGCCTTTTTTTGCCTGAAGTGGCTAGCGAAACAGGTTGGAGTAAAGAACAATTCCTTTCTTATCTTTGCGCGGAGAAAGCCAGCTTGCCGGCCGATGCCTGGAAAGACCCCAAGACCAAGATCGAAATATTCACGACCACGAAGTTTACTCAAGAAGACGTCAAGTAGTCATCTGAAACCCTCACCTTATGCCCCTTTTATTCCATGTCCTATAAAACGATCCGTAATGTTGCTATTACCGTATTTGTGATTTGCTGGAGCTTGGTCTATCACTACATGTCGATCAAGCATTTTTATCTCCAGCCTTTGGTTAGTAAGGCCTTGCCGCGCGTGCCGATGCTTTTCCCTCCGGCGGGCTGGATCATGTTCTTCAACGTTGATGACCAATTCGGCGAAGTTCAAGTGTATGGGATCAAGGGCGTTGATTTACAGGTAAAGGGCAGCGATGTTTATATGCGCGGCAAGGAGTACAGTTTGATCGATCCTCATGACGTTTTCAGGACACGCACGATCCTTTTCGACAATATCCATCGCGGCCTTATGCACGGGGCCGTTGGCCATCAAAAGCCTTTCTGTGATTTTCTGGAACACCGCTTTCCCTATTATGACGCTTTTGAGGTCCGTTACGTCGGTTATCCGTCCTTGACGAAAGATCCTCATCAGCGAATTGAACGGATATATTACCAGTGTTTAACGCAGCGATATATCAAAGATGAACTTCATCAGTAAAATTTGGTCACAACTGTTTCTCATTGAACGGCCGTCCATCAGCTTATCTTTTATCAGGCCGATCATCGCCTTGACGACCATTTTTTATATCGGCCCCACGTTGTGCCATCTGGGGGATAATTATTTCCCGACCGCCTTTAAAACAACGGACCCAAGTTTTTTGCCGTTGGGCTTGATTGAATTAGTACAAAGGAGCCCGAATTGGGTCATTGTTCTTTTTGTCTGGGTATTTGCTGTTTTCTCATTTTTCTTTCTGGTGGGTTTCCTAAGCCAGCTTAGCTGTATCGTGATGGTGCTTTCCTGTTATTATTTTCAGGCGTTAAACTCTTTTCATATTGGCAGCACCCTTTCCTGGGACATTTTACTTGTGGCGCTCTTTTTGTTCTGCCTGACGCCTTACCATGGGGATTATTTCTCTGTGGATTGTTTATTAGGGGGAAGGGAGGATGCGTACAAAAGGCGGCGGTCTTATTTTTTGCAGCGGCTTTTGCAATTGCATGTGGGGTTTATGTACTTTTATACGGCTCTTTATAAGATCACGGCCCAGGGAAATTGGTTTACGGACAACCCGCTTTATTACGTGCTGAATTACCCTTCAGCCGGGGTAACAAAATATTTTATTTTAAGGGATTATTTGATGAACAAGCCGCAGCTGTGCTATTGGTTAGGCGTTGGGATAGTTGTAACGGAGCTATCGATGATCCTTCTTTTGTTTTGGCGTAAAACGAGGGTTTCCGCCATTTATTTAAGCTTTTTTTTTCATATTATCCTTCTTTTAACGTTAGATGTGCCGGCCATCCTGTTTTTTGTCTTTCCCACCCTGGCGCTTCTTTTTATCAATCCGGACTATATTGTCGATTGGATCGAGCAAAAGCGGGCGGCTAACGCTAAAATTGGCCCAATGATACTGATTTACGATGGCGATTGCGGTTTTTGCCGTAAATGTGTGCGGATATTGAAGGTTGCGGATCTTTTTGGGGTCTTAAAATTTGTTGATTTTAGGGGGATAGATGATTTAAGCCAGCTTCACCCTAGCCTCACCAAAGAAGCTGCAACCAAGCAAGCTTACCTTGTTGAGCCAAGCGGTAAGCTTTTTGGCGGCTTTTTTGCCTTCCAAAAGATAAGTTTGAACCTTCCGATGTTCTATTCCTTGGCACCCATTCTTTATTTCCCAGGTATGGGGCTGCTTGGCCCTGTTTTTTACAAGATTGTCTCCAAAAATCGATTTTTGTTCAACAAATTGTTGCCAAATTGAAGGGAGAATCAGTAAAAACAGCTATAAATTTTAGTTTTTGAAATTGTTTTATTACCAATAAGTTACAAAAACATCGATTTTTGTGTGTTTTTTAAGCATTTAACCTCGACGAGAACAATCCCGCCTTAGCCGTTTTAAGCCCCTCAAACAAAAATAGTTAAAAAAACCTTTGAATAGACCCCCCTGTTTTTCATATTCTATTAAGGTGGCACCTTAAGCTATCTAAGTAGACGGTAATATAACATATAAGGTACCGTGTACCATGTTTTCTATTTTTGTGCTTGATTTTTTATCAAGAGTGAAGGGTATTGAATGTACCACAATATATTGATTGTTAAGTCCGATATGATTTCTAGGCCCAAGCTGTTGTGGGGCAGTTGTTATAGGAAGAAAGAAATAGTTTACGAAAATACAGGGAAGATCAAATGAATAAATCAAATTATCTTAATATTTTTAAAGGTTTTTATATGGGTTTATTGTCAGACAAAGCTATAGGAAGAAATTGTCATTTTAGGATAATAAAAAAGGTACCCGCTGTAATTAAATTATTTAGTAGCATCTACTTAAAATAAAAAAGGTGCCATCTTAATATGCCCCGGTCACAACGATTAAATCAAGCAGGCCTTTTACACCACGTTATATCACGTGGGAACGCGGGGCAAAGCCTTTTTAGAGACAGGGAAGACCATCTCCAGTATTTATCCCTCCTTAAGCAAGCCATTAGTGAACATCCCCTAAGCTTATACAATTATGTTTTAATGGGAAATACCGTTCATTTGTTGGTTGAAACCAAGAAAGATGGCGCGCTTTCCAAGGCCATGGAATTAGTCACCCGGGAATACGCCAAATATTTTAACGCAAAGTACAATAGCGTTGGCCATGTATTCCAGGGGCGGTTTAAGAGCTTTACGGTTCAGGATGATCAATATTATATTGCCTGTTCCCGCTATATAGATGCCAATCCTGTTAAGTCTGGTCTGGTCAATGACCCCAAAGATTATGAGTGGAGCGGTTACCGGGCGCTTGCCTTTGGCGAAAAAGGCGAGATAGGTCTGGATTCACATCCGTTATATGAGAATCTTGGGCAGTCGCCTAAAGAAAGACAATTGGTTTATAAAACGCTTGTTCAGCAAAAATTCGGACCGGAGCTGGATCTGGATGAAAGAAAAGCTGGGATTTTAGGGTCAAGGGAATTTAAGAAGATAGCAAAAGCCGGTGGTACCAGTAAGGACAATAAGAATTCAAATACGGATTATGCTTAAGCTGGCACCTTTTTTAGAAATAGTAGGCGGTATTAAAAAGAATATAAGTAGCTGGTACTTTAGAATATTTAGGAAGACGGTACTTAAAATTAAATTAGAAGACGGTACTAAAAAATTATTAAGTAGACGGTACTAAATAATAAATAAGTAGATGGTACCTTAAATTGATGCATAAGCACAAAAAAGAACAAAACAAGTTAATGTCCATGATGAGGGCGTTAGGGATAGCGTTTCTTACCGTTACCCTAATATATAGCCATGCTTTCGCTCAATCGGACATAGAAGCCATCCTGGATACGGATGACGGAACCACGGGCCTTTCTGTGCAGGATTCCAATACGGCTGAGGTCATGCGTGTCGATTCGGATGGTAATGTGTTTCTTGATGGCGATTTATCTGTTAGTGGTAACGACATTACGATGGGCGTAAACACAGCCGGCTATATCCTTATCGGGGATGGTGTGAACTTTACACCCACAGCCGTAACGGGTGATGGGACATTGACTGCAACCGGCTCATTTACGATCGTGCCTAATGCGGTCACCCTGGCTACCGACACAACAGGGGATTATGTCCAACTAATTGTGGCGGGTGACGGTATCAGTTCAACAGGCGCCTCAACCGGAGAGAATATTGCTCATACATTAGATGTAGACCTTAAGACTGTCGCGCAGGATGCGGTCGGTTCGACAAACAGCGTGAGCGGCCTCGAGTTTATCACGGGTGAATTAACGATGCTACAAGGCTGCTTGGATTCGCAGATCTTAAAATGGGAAGAAGACGATGACAGCTGGCATTGCGTGGCTGATGTCGGTGGCGCTGGATTTAATACATTGGATGAATCTTACGATGAAGGCGGATCAGGAGCGGGTCGAACCATTACTGTTGACTCAGGAGCTGTTCAATTAATAGGTTCGGGTTCCGATGAGATATTAGAGGTTACCTCCTCCGGAACGGGTGGTGTGGTATTTATAGAGAACACTTCAACAGGATTATCATTAAGAGTTAACGATGAGGCGGCGGATACGACACCTATCGTGATTGATGCCAGCGGTCAAGTAGGTATTGGTGTAGCGGTCCCGACAGCGGCCTTGGATATCCGCGGCACCTTATTTATAGAGAACGCCTCAACAGATGTATCCTTCCAGGTTAATGACGAAGCTTCTGATGCCACACCCTTTACCATTAGTGCAGCAGGGGTAGTGACAACCGGAGCTGATGCAACAATCGGCGGTGATCTGACGGTCACGGGAAATGATATTACCATGGCGGTCAATACAGCCGGATATTTACTGATCGCCGATGGAACGGACTTTACCCCAACGGCCATGACGGGTGATGGTACCTTATCAGCCACAGGCACCTTTACGATCACCGCGAATTCAGTATGGCTGGGAACAGACACGACCGGCAATTATGTGGCCAGGATAATACCGGGAGACGGGTTAGATACAACCGGAGCAACAACGGGCGAGAACATCACCCATACACTTTCGATAGATTTACCGGCAACAGCCATAGCCAGTGCTACCACCGGAAGCTTCAGCGGGTTGGAATTCGTCAGCGGAGAATTAACTGTCCTTCAAGGTTGCAGTGATAATCAAATCCTCAAGTGGGATGAAACATTAGATAGATGGCAATGCGCGACCGATGAGGATGCCGGTGCAACAGCGACATTGCAGGATACATATAATCGGGATGCTGATGGCGGGAATGCGACCATCACTATTACAGGGACGGACGGAGCGGTCATCTTCCAGAACCCAACGGTCACAGGGATCACAACGGGAACGTTGTTCGTACTCAACCAGGATGTCACAACCGGAGTGGGGGCGTTGAATATTGATTCAGAAGGCACAGATGACTATGCGGTCAAGCTCACGCATCAGGGGGATGGGGCCACGGTAGATGCAGCCGGGTTGTTTATTGAAGCCGAAAGCGGGGCAGGAGCTGTTTATATACATCGCAATCAGGTAGCGGCAACGACCGATGGGACGTTATTATTCGTTCATGAAGACGGGGCTGCAGATACAGACGTTGTTCAGATCACCAATGAAGGCACCGGAGATTCATTGGTTGTTTATGATCAGGCCAGTGATACCTCACCGTTTGTGATTACGGCCGGTGGCGCCCTCGGCATTGGCACAACGACCGTCACCGCCAGCTTAACGGTTGCTGGCACAGTATTAATAGAGAATGCCACCTCAAATATATCCTTCCGCGTGAATGATGAAGCCAGTGATACAACGCCTTTTGTCATTAATGCCGATGGGCAAGTGGGTATCGGAACAACTGCTCCTTCAGCGACCTTGGATGTTCAAGGCAATGCAGTGATCGATGGCGACTTAACCGTTACCGGCAATGACATTACCATGGCGACCAATACCGCGGGATATATCCTGTTATCCGATGGCACCAGCTTCTCACCGGATGGACTTACAGGTGATGGGACGTTATCAGCCACAGGCACCTTTACGATCACGGCGAACTCGGTGTGGCTGGGAACAGACACGACCGGCAATTACGTGGCCAGGATTGTTGCGGGTGATGGGATTGATTCAACCGGAGCTTCCACAACTGAGAATGTCCAGCATACCTTATCAGTTGATCTACTGGGCTCGGCTGTTGCCGGTGCCACGACCGGCAGCTTCTCCGGGTTGGAATTCGTATCAGGAGAGTTAACGGTCATACAAGGCTGTACGAATGGGGATGTCTTGCAATGGGATGACACAGCCGGCCGATGGGGCTGCGATACGGATGACGGGGCTGGCGGC
>DATDQB010000004.1:0-49193 GCA_035292445.1 Candidatus Omnitrophota bacterium | reverse complement strand
GCATGCTCTTCTTGTTGATTAGGTTGGCTGAAACTGCTTTTAAGACCAAATGGTAAACTTTGTCCAACGAACAGGATAGTCATTAAAATTAAAATTGCTTTCTTTTGAATAAACATCTCTATTCTCCTTTACTTTAAATCATCACCTATGGCCAATTTCAGGTCTGATAAACCCATTTCGTATTCCGCGACAGCTTTAGAATATTCAATCTGGACATTTTTTAGAGTTCTTTGAGCGTCAATCAGCATAAGAATATCCATTTTACCCGCTTCATAGGCAGACAAACTAACCTGAACCTGCTGCTTTGCTTGAGGTAAAATTATATTCTCATAATTCTTTAATGCGTTTCGGGCGGATTCAAAACGGGCATAGGCCTCATGAACTCTTAAAAGGACTTCATTTTTCATGTCAAGGTAAGTAGATTCAGCAAAACGTACATCTTCATCAGCGCTTTTCCATTCTCCTTTGGCCCCTCTGGCAAGAGACCAGAGGGGAAAAGAGAAACCTATAAAATTGTCATATTCCCGTACATCATCTTCCCCCTTGAATTTTCTGGCCTCTACCCTAAATGTAATATCAGGAAGCCACTCTGTTTTCGCTAAAGTCCTGGCATTCTTCGCACGTTTAATTCCAATTTCCAGCATTTTCAATTCTGGTCTTTTATCTAAAGCGATCCGCTCAAGCTCAGGGCGTTCAAGTGATAAGGCTCCATCCTGCGTAGGCTCTTTCGAGGAGTATTGTGTTTCTAACGGTTGGTTTAATTGTTTCGATATGTTTGCTTCCAAAACGTGTTCCCTCTGCTGCCAATTAAATATCTCAACATCAAGTTGTGAAATCTCAATTCCGACCTTCAGATTATCTGCTTGTGTCACTTGATTCGCTTCGTATCTGGCCTTAACTACCTGGGAAAATTGTTCTAAGAGTGTTCGTATCTCTCCCAATGCCACAAGTGTCTTTTTCACTAAAAATAATTCATAATAAGATTGCTCAACACGCCAAATGAGATTTCTTTCTCCTTCTTTGAAATTTTGATAGGCCATATCTGCCTCTTTGGAGGCAATAACACCCTTTAAAAAAAGTTTGCTTGGAAAGGGAATCGATTGCATCGCCATGAATTCATAATTCATGCGATCTTCAGCTTTAAATAATTGGGACTGCCCTTCCACATCCATGCCCACTTCCGGATCTTCTGGAAGCCATTCACCAGCAGCTTTAGATCGCTTAGCTTCGTATTCAGCTTTTTTTGCCTTAAGATCTGGATTTCTTGAAAAGGCTTCCTTAATTAAAGCTTCTAATGTCAAATTTTCTGCAGAAATGCCTTGGGGTAGAATTTCTTCTCCTTGAGCTCTTTGAAATAATGTGCCCAATAGTAGGGCGAAGGATGTTAAAAAGACAACTTGAATATTTAAAAGCCGTCGCATGGAATTTTACTCCTTAATATCAGTCTTTCTCAAAATTTCCAATCCGAAAGCTGTGAGAAAAATCGCTATTGGAAAATGAACGGGCAACTCAAACATGAACCGCTCCTCCTATGTTTTAATGTGACTTTAGATAAACTGACGCGCACACGGGGCAACAAAATTTATGAACTGAGCCTTCTATCAGCTCATTGGAAATATCTTCGCCTTTGTGCATTTTCTTTCCACAAACTTCACATATTCCCACCATTTCATCAGAAACTTCTTCCTTCGCATAGTTTTGAGGATTCAATTGAAACGCTTTCAGGCAACGAGAAGAACAAAACACATAGTCTTTATGCCCATAAACGTAATATAAACCTTTTTTATGCGCTTTTTCAAAAGAAACTTCTTTGCCACAAACCGGATCTGGTCTTAATACTACTATATCCATCTCATTATTAGAACTGTTAGCCATTCTACTCTCCTCCTTTTTTTATCTTTAACGCTTGAAGGTAAATTATACAATCCGAAGTATGCTGCGGTTCCAAAAATTCAAGCATATCGTCCTCCAATTTAATATTTTGTATTACTCCCACCAAAACTGGAGAGTTCCCTATCTATTGCCGCTCTTTGACGTGATAGAGCATAACCAGCGCTATTTTGTTTCGATGAACTTAACGTGGTCTTATTTCTAAGCCGTTCATTCCTTAATGCATATCCAGCACTATTTCTTTTTAATTCTTGCAAAACTTTATTACGATCTCTTTTTGTAATATTACCAGCATTATAGGACTTAGCCGATGTAGCCCCAGTACTGGCACTACGTCTAAGATTTTGCCACACAGATGAGGCAGTGCCGTTGTAATTGGTGCCCGCTTGACTGGATGTCGTTTGCGCGGGTTTTACATAAGATCTTGACGGGCTTACTCTAGACGCAGTATAACTTATTGTACCCGTGCTGGCCTCTTCTTTATTAAACAATCCTTTCATTTTTTTCTGAAAAGCAACGTTAAATGAAGATATTGCTGAAAATAATTCTTCATACCATTTCTGTTCATCACTTTTAACGCCTTGTATTTGATCAGCCTCTTTTTTCTCAATATCCTTAATCTCACTTTTACTAACCAATGCCCCATCAATCCAATATCCTCCTGTTTGTGCATCCTGCGTTACTTCACCTTCATATGTAAAACCATTGTTAAAATGCACTATATCTGCAAAACAGGCATTGCTCGATAATAAGCAAATACCAAATACACTAATTATTATTAATCGATTTCTCATTCTTTCTTCTCCTTTTTAAATACTGACTTACAATTTAAGAATCAAATGATACGCTAAATGAGCGGATATTGCCGTTGCCATAAAGGTCATCAGAATCGCCCATCGGTACCATTGCTGGAAATGAAAACTGGTCTTAACTAATGGGTGTGCTGGTCATGATCATCTTTTTTCTCCTCATGTCCCATTTTATGTCCAGTTGAAGAATGATTAATTTCAATATAAAAACTTTGAATGATTTTCTCCTGCCCTGGAATTTCGACTTCCATGGACGCTGTTATTGTTTCTCCCTGTTTACGCGGCTTCCCCTTAGCCCAGAGAAATTCCTGTAGAGTTTTATCAACAGAAAAAACCAGCTTCTCTGATTCCGGACTCTCCGGATTAATGATGAGAGAACCTGTTGCCCTTGAGACATCCATAGGATTCCTTTCATAATCCGTGATATAAACTTTGTATTCTCCGTTTTCTTGAGATAAAAATTCAACGTGCAGACTCCCAGCCATCCCAACCTGTCCCCCATGAGGGGGTGAATGGTCGTGAACATTTTCAAACTGTTTTATATCTTCTTCCCAGAAGTTTTCGGTGTTTGATGAAATCTTATGGCTATCAACCTGAGAATCCTGATTTCCATAAACATTTAGAATTAAGTGCAGGTTTAAAAAAATGAATAGTGTCACCCTGAATAGAAACTTTTTTCCTATTCTCATATTGTATTTTTTCCCTTCCGCTCTTACTTTTGTTCTACTGGTTGTAAAGTCATCCCGCATTTGGAACATCTTCCCGGTTCATTCTGGCTCACTTCCGGATGCATCGGACAAACATATTCTTTAGGCACATCGTCCTCCTTTTTAGATCCGTCTTCCACTTTGCTCGCGACGGTTCCTGCAGGATGCTCATATCAGCCGTGATCCTCATCGTATGATTTTAAACTGTCCTTCTCCGGCCATCATAGGAAGCGTATTCGATGGCCCATGCATATGCTCGGCGTGTTCTGTCATTTCATGCATGCCTGTTTCGCCTATGGCCATATATTCTGGGAGTAATTCCTCAACTTTCTCCTCTACTCCCTTTTGACTGACTCCTATCAAATTAGGCATAGGGAGGAAATTCTCCCCCCTTTCTTTTAATCTTTAACAATTATTCAGGTTGATGTTCCTGATCTTGCATCTGCCCCTCTGCCGCCTCCTTGGCCATCATTTCCTCGACCATCTTGACATATCTCTCAGGAGCTTTATTAAAATCCTTCAAACACATCGAGCAGCAGAAATTGTAAACTTTACCGTTATATTCCTGTTGAATAATCTTGCCCATTTTCCCGACTTCTTTACCGCTAACAGGGCAGAATGTGTTGCTAACCATAATCAGTCCTTCAGTAGTCTCGGTTGTCGCCGCTTCCGTTGGTTCTGCCACGGGAGCCTGTTCTTCCTCGGCTAGAATATTCGATGCCGATAGCAACAAGAAACCCAAAAGAAATATTGTTAGTTTGACGCTCATACCTTCCTCTCCTTGATTTTCAAAATTAATTGTACGGAACTAACGTCGTTATTCTTTATTTGAAGTGTTCTCCATTACCGCTTCCGGTTCAACAGCCGTCATCTCCTTTTCTTCAAGATTCATACCGCATTTAGGGCATTTTCCCGGTTCATCCGAGACGTAACCGTCCATCGGACATACATACTTTTTGACTTCTTGATTGCCGGATGACACCTGTGGCGGAACTAAAATCTCCGGCGGATATTGGGCTTCAATAGTCTTCAAGAAGTCCTGCAATTTTTTGAAGTTGGCTTCCGTGGCGACTTGATCAGCGGCGTCTCCGGATTCGTCAAGACGCTCGGCGATATTCGCCACATACTTGGCGTTGGACTTGACCTTGGCCAAATTTTCAGGGGGCAGGTCCATGGATTTATCGGACAGAGCGTTCACCATGTCACTAATCTCAAAGGCAACCTCGTGTACCTTGTCTAACTTTTTATCCGCAATGATTTTTTCGAGTTGTTCCTCATGCTCCTTCACCTCGACCCAGATGCCGCTGATGGCGGCGGGGATTTCTTCTTTACCTTCCTTGTGTTCGTGTTCTTCGGCTGCTGATGCGAGCCGAACGAATATGAACGCCGCACTCAATGCTACGATAACGAACCATTTTATTTTCATGCTAATCTCCTTTTTGAAAGTTGATTTTGTTTTTGATCCGCCTCTCACGAATTTCTTCGATCTTGTTATACAAAGTCGGGATCACGACCATGTTGAGAAATGTCGAAGTGACTAGGCCGCCGAGAATTACGTGTGCCAAGGGGCGTTCTAATTCCTTGCCTGTCGGCTCGCCCCACAACAATGGCACAAGGCCTAGCGCGGCGGTCGCTGCGGTCATCAACACTGGATTAAGCCGGTCGAGTGAGCCTTCCACGACCGTCTCGCGCAGTGATTTACCTTCTTTGCGAAGTTGGTTGTAATGACTGACCAGAATGACACCGTTGCGCGAGGCGATGCCAAACAGACTGATAAACCCAATCATCGCGGGCACACTCATGTCGCGGCCAGTGAGAAATATCGCGACTACGCCGCCAATCAATGCTAGCGGCAAGTTCAGCATCACCAGCAACGCTTCACGAGTCGTGCCGAATGCTTGAAACAGAATCAGAAAGATGCCAACCACCGCACCGATGCCGAACAAGATCAAAATACGTTGAGCTTGTTGCTGGCTCTCGAACTGGCCACCGTATTGGACGAAGTAACCCGACGGCAGCTTGGGCACGACTTGCTCGCCGATTTTCTTTTGCGCCTCGACAATAAGACTGTTCAGGTCGCGACCGGCCACATTGCAGGAGACAACGATGCGTCGCTGCACATCCTCGCGGTTGATAAAATACGGTCGCTCCTCGAATCGAACGTCAGCAACCTGGCGCAAGGGTATTTTCGCTTCGCCGTGCGAATCTTCCGTTTGCAGAGCGGGTGCATCCACAAGAATATTGCGGATGGACTCGAGGTCGCTACGCGCCTTGTCCTGTAGACGCACAAACAGATCGAAGGACTTCTGACCTTCGAGCACCTGGGAAACGGTGAGGCCATTAAGCACCGTCTCAATCGTCTCCGCCAACTCGCCCACCTTCAGGCCGTATCGGCTGGCTTTCTCGCGGTCGATCTTGATCGTGACCTGGGGGACGTTGATCTGCTGTTCCAGCATCAAGTCCTCAACTCCTTTGACGGTCTGCATGATCTTCAAGACCTCCTGCCCTTTTTGCCGCAACACATTCAGGTCATCGCCGTAAATCTTGATCGCCACCTGCGCGCGAATGCCCGACAGCATTTCGTCCATGCGATGCGAAATAAATTGACCGACATTAAAGATCGCACCGGGGATATCCGATAGATCAGAGCGGATGCGGCGCAGTAACTCATCGGGCGGCATCCTCTTGTCGCGGTCGTAATCGAGCTTCACGTCGAACTCACTGAAATTGGATGGCTGTGCGTCCTCATCGAGTTCGCTGCGGCCCGCACGCTGGGAAATGGAAACCACCTGCGGGTATTTCAGCAATCTCTGCCGCACCTGGTAACCAAGCCGCATGGATTCGTCAAGCGACGTGCCCGGCAGTGTGCTCATCACGACGATGAAGTTGCCCTCGTGAAACTCCGGTAGAAAAGAACGACCAAAACTCGGGATCATCGCTACCGCCACGCCGATCAAGACCAGCGTCATGATGACCACCGACCGCACGTGGCGTAGCGTCCAATGCAGCAGCCGTTCGTAGTGTTTCTTGAGCGCGTGGGCGATGAAACTTTCGCGCAATTCCTTCTTCGTATTACCGAGTAGGATATAGCAAAGCGCCGGTGTCACCGTGATCGCAACGATGAGCGAGCAGAATAGCGAGCCAAGATAGGCAATTCCCAGCGGCGTGAAGATGCGGCCTTCCAATCCCGACAAAAAGAAAATCGGTAAGAAGACGATCCCCACGATGTAGGTCGCATAGACGACCGAGTTTCGAATTTCGCTGGTGGCACTGAACACCAGATCCAGCGTCGGAAGTGGATTGGCCGCTTGGTGATTAAGTCGCAGACGGCGAAAGACGTTCTCCACGCCGATGATGGCGTCGTCCACGACTTCGCCGATAGCGATGGCCAGACCGCCAATGGTCATCGAGTTGAGGCTGACGTCAAACCATTTTAGAATCATCACGCCCGCCAGTAGCGAGGCGGGCATCGAGAGGAAGCTGATAAACGACGCGCGGAAGTTCATCAAAAAGATAAATAGAATCACCGTCACGATGATGCCACCTTCTAGGAGCGCTTTCTTTAAGTTGCGTATCGAGCCTTCGATAAAATCAGCCTGGCGAAATATCTGGATGTCCATCTTCACGTCCGGCGGCAATTGATGTTGGATATCATGCAGCGCTTTTTCCGACTTGTAGGTTGTAGCCAGCGTGTCCGCGCCGTACGCTTTTGAGATCGTGCCAATGACAGCGTTCTTAAGATTCATCGCGCCATCGCCGCGCTTGATCTCACCGCCGAACTTTACGTCCGCCACGTTGCGCACGGTAATCGGCGTGCCTTTGACGAACTTGATGATGGTGTCGCGCACATCATCGAGTGAGGTGACCCGTGCCACGCCCGTAACGATGTATTCCTGACTCGGCACTTGCAGAAAAGCGCCGGGAACGTTGATGTTGGATTTCTCCAACGCCTCGCGCACTTCGGCCACGCTGACGTGGTAGGCGCGCAGGCGATCGGGATCAAGGAGCACTTGATATTGCTTCACGTCGCCGCCAATGGCAACTACCGAGGCGACGCCACCCAGCGCCAGGATACGCGGTCGGATCTGCCAATCGGAAATCGTGCGCAACTCCATCGGTGAACGCGTGTCGCTCTCCAAACTGTACTTGATCATCCAGCCGACGGCGGAAGTAATCGGTAACATCACCGGCGCACGCGTGCCAACGGGAAACCGCTCGCGGACGGATTGAATTCGTTCATTGACCAATTGCCGCGCCACATAGATATTCGTCCCCCAGCGAAACACGATCACAACTGTGGATAGTCCGACCGACGAAGCGGAGCGCACTTTGTCCACGCCTGGCGTGCCGTTGACGGCGCTTTCAATAGGAAAGGTAATCAGCGCCTCGGCATCTTCGGGAGGGAGTCCTGGTGATTCGGTCTGGACCACGACCTGCGGCGGTGCGAACTCGGGAAACACGTCCACTGGCATACGCATCGTCGTGTAAGTGGACGCCACCAAAAACACGACCAGCCCGACCACAACGAGCATCCGATTCTTCAGCGACCATAGAATGATTTTATTAAACATGAAAATCCCTCTTGCTAATCTTTGACAGTGGCTTTCTTGCCGCCCGTCAACCAGGTCATGTAAACCTCTCGCTTTCCAACGGTGACCACTACGTCATCGGGGATGAGCCCTTCCTGGATTTCCACGAAACTATCGTCTTCGACTCCCGTTTTCACGTCCACGCGATTGAACGTGTCACTTGTTTGCACCAAAACGAATTTCTCACCTTTAGCTTCCAGAATCGCTTCCTTGGGCACGGCCAACACGCCTTTGTTGTGGGTGAGAACGACGGCGGCCTTCACAAACATGTCGGGCCGAAGTTTCCAATCTGAATTCTTAAGCGAAATCCAGACGGGCAACGTTCGTTTCTCGGGATCGAGTTCCAAGCCGACAAACGTGATTTTTCCCTCGAAGGTATCGCTGGGGTATCCCAAGACTTGGATGCGCACGGCTTGGTCGAGTTTCACCTTGCCGACGTCTTCTTCATACACCTCGGCCTCAACGATGACCTCGGACAAATCAATGATATGAAACAACTCCTTGTTCGGCTCAACCGATTCACCAAGGGTGGCGTTACGTTCGTTGATCACGCCGCCGACTATCGCCTCGATAGTGACTACAGGAGGCGGGTTGCCGATCTGGCGTGACTGGATTTCCACGAGCTTCTGCCCTTTCTCCACCCTGTCGCCCACCTTGACGTAAAGTTTTTCGACACGACCTTCGATGCGCGTGCTGACGTGCGCATGAAGATTCGGGTCGAGCTTCACCTTGCCATTGAGCATCAGCACGGCGTCAATGTCGCGAAGCTCCGCCTTCACCGCCTTCAGGCCGATAGCCGCCTGCTGCTCCTTGGTCAGTTTCACAGGCCCGCCGCCACCACCCATTTCGATTTGATCGCCGTGGGCGAACAATCGCTGTGGTACAGCCAAACACAACGTCATTACGGCGAGCACTGCCAAACAAGTAGAAATTGTTGTTCGAATTTTCATAGATTTTTTCCTTCTTTCGGTTTTCCGACTTGAATAGCACTTGGAAGAACTTTAATCTGGTCTCCTTCTTCCATTTTTTCATTCTTTAAACTCGCTCCAATCGCAGACTCAAGGTCAATGATCGCTTCTCTAGCATTTTGACTGGCATCCAAATAAGCTTTCTCGATGCTGTTAAACTTACTCTGAGTTTGAACCACATCAAATACATTCACCTGTCCCTGAAGATAAGCGTCTTGCATTAACTTGACTGATTTCTCCACATCTTCCCTGACTCCGTTACTGTAGGAATCAATAATTTCTTTTGATGCGTCTAATCGGATATAAGCTTGCGCTACTTCTTTAGCAACCTGTATCTTTAGAGCTTCATATTGAATACCCGTGCCTTTTTTCTCAGCTTTGCTCTTAGCGATCTCGCCTTGGTTGCGGTCAAAAAACGGCAGAGGCATTGATACTTTGAAGCCGATTAAACGGTCGTTATCGCTTATCAATTGATCGTTCACATCCAATCGACTCCTCTCATTTTCATAAAAACCACCTATCGTAATATCAGGTATCTGCATGGCCTTGGCCAAGGTTAGAGCAGCGCTGCCCATCTCCTTTTCCAGTTCCTTTGCTTTCAGGTCAGGGCGGTGTTCTAAAGATTTTTGAGTGGCTGTTTCTAAATCGATGGATGGAAATGCTAACGGTTCAGACGCTATAACGAAAGGATAGTTTAAACTTTGTCCCATAAGCCTGTTAAGATTGGCCCTCGACTCATAAAGACGCGCTTTTACTTCTGCAAGCTCCTGACTCGTCATTAAAAGTTCGCCGCGAGCTAAACTGATGTCGACATTTGAAACCTCGGCCTGACTTAATCTTGCCTTCACCGATTCAAGAAGATCTTGATTTGTTTTAACTAAGAAGCTTAAAATTTTCTCTTTCTCCTGAAGCGTGGTGACCTGATAGAACGTTTTTTTTACCTCTGCAACAACCTGTCGTTCCACGTCTTTCAATTGCCATTCCGCGCGTTCAATGCCAAGTCGGGCGACTCTCCTTTGAAAAAAAATCCTGCCGCTTATCGGAATAGATTGATTTAGGCCGTATTCATAACCGCCCTCGCCCTCATTCGCATAATATTTATCACTACGAATAGAAAATTCACCCTCTGGGTTAGACCATAACCCTGCTTGTACGAGTTGAGCTTTCGCCAACTCGACGTTTACTTTTGCCAGCCGCAAGTCATAATTATTTCGGATCGTATTACTTACAGCCTCTTCTTCGGTCAAAGTAGACTGTACTGAAGCCGTTTCTTCTGCCATCGCTGTTTGGCTAAAGAGAAGAAAAATAGATAATCCGAATATTAATATAGGGGCTAACAAAGTAGCCTGGATTTTTTTCATAAATAGACGCCTTTAATGGTAAGCCTGGTTTACGATTTTTGATTAACTTCTTCTTTCTTCATCTTAAAATTCCATTTCCACACCGCATAAATGGCCGGATAAACTAAGAGTTCCATGATAAAAGAGGTGAAAATACCTCCAACCATCGGCGCGGCGATACGTTTCATGACATCCGCCCCTGATTCCCACGAAGCCGCCCACATGATGGGAAGTAACCCCATGAACATGGTCCCCACCGTCATAAGTTTCGGGCGGATGCGCCTGGCAGCGCCATGAACGATCGCCTCCTTCAGTTGCGCAAAATTCTGCAGCAGATTCTTGCGTTTGGCTTCATCATACGCCAGATCAAGATACAACAGCATGATAACGCCGGTCTCAGCATCCACGCCGGCCAAGGCGATCAGTCCGACCCAGACGGCGATGGACATATTATAGCCCAATATCCACAAAAGCCATAAAGCTCCGATCAACGAGAACGGAACGGCCAACAGAACGATACCGGTCTTGATGAGCGACTTCGTGTTGATATACAACAACAAGAAAATAATGAAGAAGACGATCGGAACAACGACCCACAGCCGTTCTTTGACGCGCTGCATATTTTCATATTGCCCGCTCCAGAGGATCGCATAGCCCGTTGGAAGCGTCACGTGTTCGCGTACCGCTTGCTTGGCTTGTGTGACGTAACTGCCGATATCCCGTCCGGCCACATCAACGTAGACATAACCAGCCCTTAATCCATTCTCATTACGGATCATCGCTGGGCCGGAGCGCATGACAATATCGGCGATCTCATCCAAAGGAATATGGGCGCCTTGCGGTGTTGTCACCAGCACGCGCTTAAGGGTTTCAACATCCCCGCGGAAATCCCGCGCGTAGCGCACGTTCACCGGGTAACGTTCCCGCCCTTCAACCGTGGTCGTGATATTTTCTCCACCGATGGCATTCATCACGATCATTTGGGCATCATCAACACTGAGCCCGTAACGGGCCAGCTCTTCGCGTTTAAGATCAAAATCCAGAAAATACCCGCCGGAAACGCGTTCCGCGTAAATGCTTCTGGTGCCGTCAATGTCTTTAAGGGCCCGCTCGAGAGCAACACCGATCTTTTCGATCTCTTGCAGGTCATCTCCCAGAATTTTGATGCCAACGGGCGTTCGAACGCCCGTTGTCAACATATCGATCCTGTTCTTGATCGGCATGGTCCAGGCGTTGGTCGTGCCCGGGATCTTTAAGGCGGCGTCCATTTCATTGATGAGATCTTCATAGGAGATCTGGCGCTGCCATGTGTTCTGCGGCTTTAGGACCACCACCGTCTCCATCATCGAGAACGGCGCCGGATCGGTCGAGCTTTCGATGCGTCCCGCCTTGCCGAAGACCGTCTCGACTTCCGCAAAGCCTTTGAGGATCTTATCTTGCGTTTGCAACAGCTTCTGCGCTTCTGTGACGGAAATGCCCGGCAGGGTGGTGGGCATATACAGGAGACTTCCCTCGTTGAGCTGCGGCATAAATTCACGTCCGATCCAAAAATAGACCGGGACACTCGATAAAGTTAATAAAATGGCAAATGAAATAACGGTCTTTCGATGGTCCAGCACCCAACGGACCACCGGCTCATAAAGGCGGAACAAGAAGCGGCTGACGGGATGATGCTCTTCAGCGTGGATCTCTCCTCCCGTGATAAAAGTAACGAGGCTATTTAACCAACGAGGTTTTAGATTAAATTTCCTCTCACGGATAAAAAGTAGCATCAAGGCCGGTGCTAACGTAATGGATAAGACAGCCGCGAAGGCCATGGCGTAATTCTTCGTGAAAGCCAGCGGTTTGAATAATCGCCCCTCTTGCGCTTCCAAGCTAAAGATCGGGATAAAAGAAACCGCGATAACGAGCAGAGAAAAGAAAATAGGCCGCCCTACTTCTTTGGCACCCTGGATCAAGACTTCATTAAAGGACTCTTTACGTCCCTCTCTTTTCCAGCGTTCAATATGTTTATGGGCATTTTCGACCAGGACAATAGCGGCATCGACCATGGCGCCGATGGCGATGGCAATGCCCCCCAATGACATAATATTGGAACTAATGCCCATGGCCTGCATCGGAATAAAAGAAAGCATGACCGCGATCGGTAAACCAAGAATGGGAATGAGCGCGCTGGGAAGATGCCACAAGAAAAGAACGATCACCAAGCTCACCACCAGCATCTCTTCCAGGAGTTTATGCTTAAGGGTTTCGATCGAGCGTTTGATGAGCTCGGAGCGATCGTATAAGGGGACGATTTGTACGCCTTCCGGCAGGGAAGGATCGATGTCTTTGAGTTTGCGTTTAACGCGGTCAATGACGGTCAGGGCGTTCTCCCCGTAACGCATGACGACCGTGCCGGTCACCACATCCCCTTCGCCGTTATAATCGGCCAATCCTCGGCGGATATCGGGGCCCAGGGCCACGCGGGCGATATTTCTAACAAAGACCGGCGTCCCGTTCTTATCGACATTCACGACAATATCCTCCAGGTCCTTGATCGATGTGGCGTACCCGCGCCCGCGGATCATATATTCCGCCCCGGAGAATTCCAAGAGCCTCCCGCCAACCTCCTGATTCCCCTCACGGACGGCATCAACCACCATTTCCATGGAAACGTCATACGCCAAAAGCTTATTGGGATCGACCGTGATCTGGTATTGCTTGACGAACCCTCCTAACGAAGCGACCTCGGCCACTCCGGGAACGCTTTGCACATGAAAACGCAAATACCAGTCCTGAAAGCTTCGCAATTCCTGCAGATCATGTTTGCCGCTTTTGTCGATCAGCGCATATTGATAGACCCAACCGACACCCGATGCATCGGGCCCGAGCTCCGTCTTGACGCCTTCGGGTAACAGCGGCGTAATCTTGCTTAAATACTCGAGCGTGCGGCTGCGTGCCCAATAAATATCAACGCCATCCTGAAAGATGACATAAACATATGAGAATCCAAAATCGGAAAATCCGCGAATGGCCTTGACCTTCGGTGCGCCCAAAAGCGCACTCACGATCGGATAGGTCACCTGATCTTCAATGATGTCAGGGCTTCTGTCCCAACGTGAATAAATGATCACCTGCGTATCAGAAAGATCCGGAATGGCATCCAAGGGGATCTTCTTTATGGAGTAGATGGAAGCGACGAGCGCGACCGCAACAAACAACAGCACCAAGAATTTGTTACGGGCAGAAAAATCAATGATGCGCTCAATGATACCTTCTTGTTTGTTATGAAGTGTATTTTCCATGTCAGTGCCCCGTCTGACTGTTTTTTGTATCCGGCGCTGTGTCACCAGAATCTTCGATCGCCGCCTTCAAACGGCTTTCCGAATCGATGAGAAAATTACCGCTCGTTACCACAACCTCATCTTGTTTAAGCCCGGATTTGATCTCAAAATAACCCTTGGTTTCAGCACCAAGCGTTACCTGCCGTGGTTGAAAAATACCTTTGCCGGAATCTACAAATACAACATCTTTATCTCCGGTATGAATTACCGCATCTTGTGGCACGGCGAGGATTTGGCCTAAGTCGATGTCCATAAACACATTGACAAACATATCTGGCTTTAAAACTCCTTTGGCATCTTTAATCTGAATATAAACCCGTACTGTTCGTGTCGTCATATCAACCATCGGACCGACAGCCCGCACCATACCTTCAAAAGTTTCCTGAGAGAATGATGGAACGTCCACCTTGGCCGGAGTGCCGACATCGACATAAGGCAGCTCATGCTGGTAAATTTTAGCATATACCCACACCGGCCCTGTCTCAACTAACAATAAACTTTGATCTGGTTCACCTCTTTGTATTAATTCCTCAATAAGCCCATCATGAAACCCCATGTGAATCAATCGCAGACGTATGGTATCAACCACGGCTTGAGCCTGCTCGATGATTTCCTGAAAACCGCTCAATTCCGCATTCTTGAGCGCCGCCTTCGTCTGAAGATATTCGGCCTGAATCTGATAGAGTTCCGTATCATGAGCTACAGTACCGACAGCGCGGATCGTTTTGGTCAATTGACGAATATTGACCTTTTCTGTTTTAACACCAATTAATTGTTGTTTTTGGTAAGTCAAACTTACCGCTGCGTGGCCTTCCACGGATGTTCCTGAAGTTCCGGCTTGTTCCTCCTCATACACAGGAACCAAATCCATCCCCATCGGTGACTTTCCTGGGCCTTGAACTTTATATCCGGGGATCATCGGGTCTGTCCAATAAAGAATTTTTTTCACAGCCCCTTTGGTCTCTGTGAGAGTTGCCGGACTATCCGCCGTTGGTTCAGGCGTCATTTCTCTTTTTACGAACTTCATCTGGCAAATTGGACAAGTGCCGGGCTTATCACTGGTGAACGTAGGATGCATGGGACAATAATAGATGTCCTTGTGCGCAGGCTGTTGCTGGTTCTGGCTCTTAGGCCAAAGTGAAATCCCACCAATGATTAAAATTACAGCGCCAATTGCAATCAATATATTCTTACGGAATGGTTTCATAGCTAGTCTCCTCGATTAAATCTTTGCCAACTTCTTGTTGTAACGCCGCTAATTCTTTTAAGGCATTAGCCAGCGCTTCATAATAAGCAACTTTTGTATTTAAATAAATAATTTGGCTGGATGTAAAATCTTCGACGTTTTCCTGGCCCGCTTCGTAACCAGCTTTATCTGATTGAATCATCAATTGGGCTTGCGGCATAAGAGTACTTTCATATAATAAAACGGTTTTTTGTGCAGTGATAAAACGGTAATAAGCAGCCTTGACTTCATATTCGCTAGAATTCTCAGCTTGTTTAAGTTGTGCCTGAGCGGCGCTTAAATTGGCGTGAGCCTCTTCAATAGCCGAACCGATACGATTTTGCCAAATAGGTAATGTGATTTTTATCGGAATCATCCACGCATCCTGGCCGGCATTAAGAGAAGTGCTATCGCCGGCATCAATACGGCTATATTCAAAGCCAATACTAAAATCTGGAGCATTTTCTAACCTGGCCAAGTTTAGGTCGTGCCGACTTTTTTTAACCATGGCCGCAGATTCCTTTAACTCTGGTCGGTTTTCTTGGGCTTTACGCTGCACCTCTTCCCATACAAGTTTTACGGTTGGCAAATGTAGATCTTGCGTTTCAATCTCTACAGGAGAAGCGCGATTTAAAAGAGATTGTAATAAAAATTTTAACGTATCCCTCTTCTGTTCAAGATCGAAAAGCCGTTGAGTGTTTTCGGCAATGGCCATTTGCGTTTTAAGCAATTCACTTTGCATGGCTTTATTTGTTACATAGCGTGCTTGAAGGGCTGCCTGTGATCGCTTTAAGACGCCTTTAATTTCCCCAATAAAAGCTATGCTTTTTTGTGTCGTCACAAGGTCGTAATAGCTTTCAGAAACCTTAAAAATGACCTCCCGTTCAACTGCTTTCATCTTGGCTTCGATGGCGGTAACTTCAGCTTTGGCCGCGTTGCGTCGCCCAACTAATTTACCGGGGAAAGGAACCATTTGTTCGAATTCATAACGTTGCATTTCTGGGCCATTGAGTGTATCTGGCGAAGGCCCCATATAGGCGTAGCCCGCTGTCGGGTCAGGTAAGGCTGAAGCTTGAGGAACCCGTTTTTGCGCAGCCTTCCATTGTTCCCGGGCAGCCTTAATTTCAGGATTATTTTCAAAGGCTTCCTCAATGAATACCTGGAGCTCATCAGGTTTCGTTGATACTGGCGGGCCTTCTGCTCTGGCAAAATCCTGCCCGATGATTAAGAACATTAAATATAAAAATAAAATTATTCGTTTCATAGTCTGTGTTCTAAATTATCCTTTCCATTTTTTGCTGGTTGGATTTCATGGTGATCCCCTTTTCCTAACAATATGATTTTAATAAAAAGATAGACTAAAAGCCATGACCTTAATAAAAACAGATCATGTAAGGAAAACTATTAGAGGCGAAGGTTGGAGTTTTTAAGGTATAGCGGTAGGCTTGAGGTATCTTTGCCCGGGGGCGCGTGATACAAGGAAAAAGCGTTATTGGCAGTATTGCTGTCAAATGATATGGATGAAGCCAACAAGAGGACAAAAAAATCATTGGCTGACAAACCAGCGTTAAATGAGGCTTGCTTCTCTATAACTATAGGCTGTTTGACACAATCGCAGTCTTGATGTTGGGTATCTTTTGATTTCGATTCATGATTGGTTTGATGACAGGAGGGCTGCTCGGTTGCCGCTTGAGCGACTTTCGGAAGACAGCAGCAGAATACATTAAAAGCAAAAACGCCTAAAATGAGCGCTATTGGTAAAATTCCTGTATGTTTTCGCTTAATAGTAATCATCGTTGCAAGCATATCACACCTCATAAGATATGTCAAACTACCATTCGATCGCTTTACGGTCCCGGAAGAATCCCCCGCGAGGCCCGTCCTTCCCTAATGTCGCCAGCCAGACGGCCGTATCCGCGCCTTCTTCAATGCTGCGCGTCGCCCCTTCGCCCCCCATTTCCGTCTTCACCCATCCCGGACACATGGAATTGACCAGAATATTCTCATTTTTCAGCTCATCGGTGAGAATTCGGGTCAAGGCGTTCACTGCTGTTTTTGAAACGCGGTACGCCGGGTATCCGCCATTCATATGCGTTAATTGTCCCATGCCGCTTGAAATATTGACGATACGGCCGTATTTATTCTTACGCATCAAAAAGATAAGCGCCTGGCACAAAAGCATCGGGCCATAAACATTGGTTTCCATCGCTTCCCGCATGCGGGAAACGGGGGTATCAAAAACGCTGGGCCAATTATTTTCACTGGCCGACTGGGTATCGGGAAAAATCCCGGCGTTATTGACAAGGATGTCACAGCGGCCGAACTCTTTCTCTAAAAATTCGCGCAAACTAATAATGCTGGCGGCGTGGGTAACATCCAACTGGCAAAAACGCACCGGCAATTCCTCTTGATGCAGCTTTTCACAAACCTCCAACCCCTTTTTCTTATCCCGAGCGGTCAGGACCACCTCAATATCTTCCAGCTTGGCCAGCTGGCGGCAGATCTCAAGACCGATCCCGCGATTGGCGCCCGTTACCACCGCTACCTTAAGTTCATCATGCATGTACCTTACCTCCTCCCATCATTCCTCTAAAGCTTGTCAACCAATTCCCGCGCCAGCTTAAGCGCCTGCTGTTTACTGGCACATTCTCCCAGTGTTTGCCTCTCTTCCACTTCGGATAAAATACGCTTAAAGAGGGGAGACGGCTTTAATTTCAACTCACGAATAAGATCATCGCCGTTAAGCAGCCGAATGAAAGGCTTCTCCTTTTTCTTTTTTAAATACTGTTGTATCAGATCCAAACAAATTGCCTCATGATGCTTTTGGTCATACTCTGTCGTGGCCGGCCCGCAGGTGGAGCGTTGGTCCGCTAACGAAACCAACAAGATGCTAATCGCCTCTTCTTTGGTGTCGCGCAAATATCGATAGACCGCCTTCTCACTGGGCTGCTTGAAATTCGATAAATACCCCGGACGAAGATGCCAGCGGACGATATCTTCCAAAATGTGCCGTTCGCGCGTTGACAATTTGAGCATTTTGGCAATGGGACGGACGATCCCCTTGCCGACGTGTTCATGCCCATGGAACGAGGTGCGCCCCTTTTCACGGACCTTGGTTTGCGGCTTACCGATATCGTGCAACAGGGCTGCCAATCTCATCACGGACCGCCGCGTCCTCTCCCCTGCCAAAGGCTCATCTAAATATTCATTGATCTCCGGTGCATCTTGAAACTGGCGGAAAACGCTGTCCAGCTGCGTAACCGTTTCCAAAGAATGCGGCCAGACATCCAGATGATGGTAGGTCCCCTGTTCACAGTTATACATGACTCGGATCTGAGGGATAATGACCTCCAACACGCCGTCGCGGCTCATCTGTTTAAGCAATTTACCCGCTTCTTGGCTGGAAAGGACCTTAAAAAGCTCATCACGGATCCGTTCATAGGAGACCCCGCGCAAAAGCTCTCGGTCTTTCTTCATCCGCATAAGCGTTTTCTTCTCAATTTTAAACCCCAGTTGGGCCACAAGGCTGTAGGCCCGCAAGATCCGCAGAGGATCTTCCCGGAAGGCCGCCGCAGAAACCATTTTGATCTTTTTACTATCAAGGTCTTTCTTCGCGCTTTTCTTGTCCCCAATGATCGCTTCCAACGAAGGATCAACCGTCAAGTCATTAAGATCAAGGTAAAGTGTGTTGATCGTAAAATCGCGCTTGTTCAGATCGCCCAAGAACGTTTTAGCGCGAAAATCAGCGAAATCATAGGTGGCCATGCCTTCTTTTGTTTTCTTGCAGACACGGGCACAACCGCGCTCTTTATCCAGCAACACATACGCTCCTTTGATCTTTGTAGAAAAACTTTTGGCCAGCTTGAGAGCGCTCTTGCTGACGGCGAAATCAAAATCTATTTTCGGCCTCCCTAAAAGCAAGTCGCGCAAGAATCCTCCGACCAAGAAAACCTTCAGCCGTTTCTTTCTGGCCAAATCGCGGATAATCTTTATATTGGAATATTGCTCCATCGTAAAATAACCTCTGATTTTCTTAATAACAGCAAACCCTTGATAAAAGGTTTTTTATCAAGGGTTCACGCCAAGCTGTAAAGAATATCGTTTTATTCCATTTTAAAAATGGATGCCTTTTTCAATACCTCTTCTTCCACGAAAATACCCGCGCCAACCCGCACCGCCAAGGCCACCCCATCGGAAGGCCTGGCGTCGATGGTGACCGTCCCTTGATCTTTTGTCTTAATGTACAATTTCGCATGGAACGTGTTGTTGAGCAATTTATCAACGACTAATTTCTCGAGATTGCCTCCCATAGCCTTGATGGTGGCAATAAGTAGATCATGTGTCATCGGCCGGGGCGGCTCCACGTTGGAGATCTTCATCTTAATGCTGGAAGCTTCCAAGAAGCCTATCACGATGGGGAACTGGCGTTCGCCGTCTTTTTCTCTCAAAACGATGATCTGGTCCTGGCGTTTCTCATCAATGATGATCTTACTTAATTCGCACTTGATCTCCATCAGTCCCCTGCCTTCACTTTATCTTTGTCCAACATCGTTTTCAACTCGCTCATGAATTGATTCACATCGCGAAACTGCCGGTAAACGGAGGCGAAGCGCACATACGCGACCTCATCCAATCCAGCGAGCCTTTCCATGATCATCTCGCCAATCTCTTTGGACTCCACCTCACGGTCGTATTTCTTCTGCAACCCTCGCTCGATATCTTTGGTGATCTCCTCCATCGTGTCCATGCTGACAGGGCGCTTCTCGCAAGCCTTGACAAGTCCGGCGATGATTTTCTTGCGGTCGAACGGTTGCCGGCGGCCATCGCGCTTGACAACCATCAGATTCACCTGCTCAACATATTCGTACGTCGTAAAACGATATTCGCATTTTAAGCATTCGCGGCGCCGGCGGATGGCCGTGCCGTCGCTGGTAAGCCGCGAATCGACCACCTTTGTTTCATGATAACTGCACGAGGGACACTTCATGAAGCGTTTAGATCAGTATAAATGGGAAACTGTTTTGTCAATTTTTCGACTTCAGTGCGCGCCTTGGCCAATTCCGCATCATGGCTACGGTTAATAACGGCGCGGTCGATCAGTTGCGCGATCACCTTCATTTGGGCTTCTTTCATGCCGCGGCTGGTGACCACCGGGGTGCCGATCCTGATGCCGCTGGTGACCGTCGGCTTTTCCGGGTCAAACGGAATAAGGTTCTTGTTGACGGTGATACGGACCTTATCCAGCACCTCGCTGGCTTCTTTCCCGCTGACTTTCTTCGGGCGCAAATCCACTAAGAACAAATGATTATCCGTCCCTCCGGTAACAATCCTGTACCCTAAAGAGGCCATCTCTTTGGCAAAGGTCTGAGAATTTTTCACAATCTGACGCTGATATTCTTTAAACTCATCGCTTAAAGCTTCTTTAAAAGATACAGCCTTGGCCGCGATCACATGCATCAAAGGCCCTCCCTGAATGCCGGGAAAGATCCTCGAATTGATCTTTTTGGCCCATTCTTCTTTGCAAATGATCATCCCTCCGCGAGGGCCGCGAAGCGTCTTGTGCGTCGTTGTCGTTACAAAATCTGCGTAAGGGACAGGATTAGGATGAACGCCCGCCGCCACCAGCCCGGCGATGTGCGCCATGTCCACAAAAAATAAAGCACTGACCTTATCGCAGATCTGGCGGAATCGTTTAAAATCAATGATGCGCGAATACGCAGAGGCTCCGGTAACGATCATTTTTGGTTTATGTTCAAGGGCCATCGCTTCGATCTCATCATAATCCAGCATCTCGGTCTTTTGATTGACCTTATACATCACAAAATTGTAGGACATGCCGGAAAAATTGGCTTTAAGCCCGTGCGTCAAATGCCCGCCGCAGGCTAGATCCAGGCCCAACACCGTATCGCCATAACTCAGTGCGGCAAGATAAACGGCGGCATTCGCCTGCGAACCTGAATGCGGCTGCACATTCACGTGGTCCCCGCCGAAAAGTTTCTTGGCGCGATCGATCGCCAGCTGTTCGGCCACATCCACATGCTCGCAGCCGCCGTACCAGCGAGCCGCCGGATAGCCTTCGGCGTATTTGTTAGTCATGACACTTCCCTGGGCCTCCATGACTGCCTGAGAAACGATATTTTCCGAGGCGATCAGCTCTAAATTGTCCTGCTGGCGTTTGAGTTCCGCCTGAATGGCCTTGTAAATTTGCGAATCAACGTCTTCAAGATGTTTCATGTGTGTCCCCTTGTGCACGGTTGTCGTCATTTTAAATCTAATTTTTTACCTTTTTCAATTTTCTTAATTTGATTAATCCTTCGCTGATGCCGACCGCCCTCGAACTCGGTGGTCAACCACGTTTTAATAATCCTGGATAATTCCTTCGGCTTGACGAATTTAGCTCCCAAAACCAAGATATTGGAATTATTATGCTGGCGGGAGAGCTTCGCAGCCGCAACATTATAACACAGGGCCGCATAGGCTCCAGGAACTTTATTGGCCGCCATCGCCTGGCCGATCCCGGACATGCATAAAAGGATCCCGCGGCCGTTGCGCTCTTTGGCGACACAAGTCGCCACCCGATAAGCGATCTTCGGGTAATCACAGGATTTTGTATGATCAAAGGCGCCGATATCAACCGCATCGACCTTGAGTCTCCCCAATATCCTTTTGATCTTCTCTTTAAACTTGACGCCACGGTGATCAGCGCCGATGTAGACTTTCATATTATTTATCCCCTCCGTAGGGGCGACCCGTTGGGTCGCCCCTACACTAATTCAATAATCTTATTAATCGCTTCTTTAATAACGACCAAACAGTGCTTGTACGTCAACCGGTCGTGCCCGATCGGATCGGGGATATCCAGATCCGTCTGCGTGTCGCTCGCGGAAGCCGCGAATTCTTTCAGTAAATAAATCCTTTTTTCCACTTCAGGCACCCGGTCCAAAATCTGCTGGCGGTGAAGCCTGGTCATGACAAAAATCAAATCCGCCTTCTTTAACAAAATCGTCGTCACCGGCTGGGAGCGGTGGGCGCTCACATCAAGGCCTTCCTCTTTTAAGACGCCGATGGTCTCCGCGCTGGCCGTTGAGCGGATAAAAACGCCCGTACCGGCGGATGTGACCTCAACGTTATCCCGCCCTCTTAAATAATCCTTTAACAAATATTCCGCCATGACCGAGCGGCAGCTGTTGCCCGTACAGACAAATAGAATGATCTTTTTGCCGATGACGCGGCTGATGTCCTCTTGAGAAATAGCGCCGTTGCGTAAGATGCAGGGTTGATCTTGCGTCATATCAACGACGGTTGAACTTCGCCCTAATGTTGTGCGTCCGCCATCAATGGCGCAATCCACTAACCCATCCAAATCCCTCAACGCTTCCTGCACTGTTGAAGGGGGGGCATTGCCTTCGGCGTTCGCTGAAGGGGCCGCCACCGTGCATTGCGATTCCTCGACTAGCCGCAAAGCCACCGGATTATCCGGCATGCGGATCCCGATCGTTTTCCCCTCTTCTTTGCTGGGGACAACGATCGTCAATGGCCCGGGCCAATAAACGTCAATTAATTTATAAATAGCCGTTTTGGACGAGATGGTATAGTTGGAGATCAATCCCTTTTGAGAAATTAGAACGGAAAAAGGCTTGCCGTCACTTCTTTTTTTGACCTCCCGCAACCGTTGCATGGCCGCCGGGTTGCCGAAATCGGCCGCGATGCCATAAACCGTTTCCGTTGGGAATACGACCAGCCCGCCCCGCCGGATGACCCTGGCGCAATAGGAAATCTTATCTAATTCCGGAAACCGGGGATCGACTTTTATGATTTCTGTTTTCAATGGATATCTGTCTTTAGGATCTTCTGCCTTTGCTCTTCGCGGTAATCGTCAAGTTTTTTGACCAGCTTCTCATCGGATAAGCTTAAAATACGAACGGCTAAAAGGCCCGCATTCTTAGCGCCCGGCTTACCGATAGCGACCGCGGCGACAGGAACGCCGGGCGGCATTTGCACCGTCGATAAAAGAGCGTCAAATCCTTGTAAAGCTCCGGAATCCACCGGCACGCCGATGACCGGCAAGGTCGTGTGCGCGGAGACGACACCCGCTAAAGCGGCGGAAACCCCCGCGCCGCAAATAAATATCTTCCCGCCTTCTTTACGGAATTTCTCGGCGTATTCGGCCGTTTCTTTCGGGCTGCGATGGGCGGATAAGACTTTCATTTCATGGCTCACGCCAAATTCCTTGAGAACATTGGCCGCTTCCCGCATCACGTCCGCATCGGAAGAGCTTCCCATCAAGATAGCTACGTGCACTTTCCCCATGAGGCCTCCTTATTTATCTGTGTGTCATGTGCCGCTGCAGCGCTTTGGCACCGATATCCCGCCGGAAGAAACAACGGTCAAATTTGATCTTATCAACCGATTTGTAGACCCGGTGGATGGTGTCTTCAATGGTGTTATCGAGGCTAACCACCCCCAACACCCGCCCGCCGGAAGTAACGAATTTATTCCCCTCTTTTTTCGTGCCGGCATGAAAGACAAAGGCGTCCTTATCGTTGATCTTATCCAATCCGGTGATCTCTTTGCCCGTTTCATATTTTCCCGGATACCCGCCGGATGAGATAACAACGCAAACACAAGCGCGTTTATCCCAAGACAGCCGGTAATCGTTCAACCGCTCCTCGCAGGCGGCATCCATCAGCTCCACCAGATCGTTCTTAAGCCGCGGCAGGACTGCCTGGGCTTCGGGATCACCGAAACGGACGTTAAATTCCAGCACCATGGGCCCGCTTTCAGTGATCATAAGGCCCGCATACAAAACGCCCTTGAAAGGATTGCCTTCGCGGTGCATCCCCCGGATAGCCGGGTCAATGATGCGCGCCTCGATCTTCTTGAGCATCTCTTCATTGATCACCGGCGCAGGCGAATACGCCCCCATCCCGCCCGTGTTGGGCCCGATATCATCGTCGAAGATCCGCTTATGGTCCTGGGCCGCTTCCAAAATAACATAATTCATCCCATCGCTAATCGCTAAAATAGAGACCTCTTCGCCCAGAAGGCATTCTTCGATCACCACTTTGTTGCCCGCCTCCTGGAAAACCTTCGCCTGCATGATATCTTCCAGCGCCTGGTTGGCTTCCTTTAGGTCTTTGCACATGATGACGCCTTTGCCGGAGGCCAGGCCATCCGCTTTGACAACGAGCGGGAATTGCGCCTTTTCGAGGAATTTCTTAGCATCTTTGACATGGGAAAACGTCTTAAAAATGGCGGTGGGGATATTGCAGCGATGCATGAATTCTTTGGCGAAGACCTTGCTTCCTTCCAGCTGGGCCGCCCTTTTGCTGGGGCCAAAGATCTTTAGGCCTTCCTTTTCAAAAACATCAACGATACCGGCTGCCAACGGCGCTTCCGGCCCGACGACAGTTAAACCGATCTTCTTTTGTTTGGCGAATTTGAGCAGACCCGGGATGTCTTCGGCACCGATATCGACGCATTCGGCGAGCTCGGAAATGCCGCCATTGCCGGGCGCACAGTAAATCTTATTGACCAACGGGCTTTGCTTGATCTTCCATGCGAGGAGGTGTTCACGGCCTCCTGAACCGACGATAAGAATTTTCATAACACTAACCTCTTCGTACGATGGTTGATAACTTTTCCTATTTCATAACATTTAATACGCTTGGATCGACAAAACCGCTTGAAAGCACCTGTGTCTTTCCTACGGATAACAAAGGCCAGACCGATGCCCATATTGAAGGTCCGGTGCATTTCGTGCCCTGTTATTTTACCTCGATTTTGGATAGTTTGGAAAATTTTTGGCACCGGCCATGCCCCTTTGAAAATCTGAAAACACTTACCTCTAGGCAATATCTTCGTCAATTTATCAAAATACGCCCCGCCCGTAATATGGGCGATCCCTTTTATATCAAATCTTTTTATCAATAACCCGGCTTCCCTTGCATAAATGCGCGTCGGCTCCAAAAGCACTTTGGCGAATCTCTTTTGTTCATTTGAATTAAATACTTTACGGACCAACGAATAACCATTGGAATGGATGCCGCTGGAAGGCAAACCCATCAGGACATCGCCGGCTTTGATCTTCGAACCGTCGATGATCTTGTTTTTTTCTACGATCCCGACCGCGAAGCCGGCCAGATCATATTCATTCTTTTTATACAACCCCGGCATCTCGGCCGTTTCACCACCGATCAGGCTGACTCCGGCCTGCTGGCAACCTTTGGCAATACCACGAACGACTTGCCGAAGGACTTTGGGTTGAAGTTTACCGCAGGCGATATAATCCAGGAAAAAAAGCGGTTTGGCGCCGGCGCACAATATATCGTTCACGTTCATCGCGACCAGATCGATCCCCACCGTATCGTGTTTGCCGACCAGCTGGGCGATCAAAAGTTTTGTCCCCACCCCGTCCGTTGAAGAGGCCAGCGCGTATTTATTATCCAACGCGTAAAGGCTGCTGAAAGCGCCGGTACGCTCCATCACCGCCTTTGATTTTGTCTTGGCCAGATCCGCGCGAATGGAACGGATAAATTGATCCGCCTTAGTGATGTCCACGCCGCTTTTTTTGTAAGATAGCCGTTTCATTTTAAAAGTTTCTCTTTGACGTAATTGACGCCGTTCTGGAAGATCCCGGCCCCATCGCCGAGTTTTGACGCTTTCTTCGATCGGCTCCAGCGCGGATGCTGCGTCCCCAAAAAATGGCGCTCCGGATGCGGCATAAGCCCCAAGAGGCGCCCGGTCTTATCGGTGATGCCGGCAATATCATCCACGGAACCGTTGGGATTCTGCGGATACGCCGGCTTTCGGCCGTCATTGTTACAATAACGAAAAGCGATTTGGCCGTTATTCTTGAGCGATTCAAGCGTCTTTTGGTCCGTGATGAACTTCCCTTCGGCATGGGCGACCGGAAAATAGATGATATCCTTAAGCCCCTTTGTCCAAACGCTGGGGCAATCGGTTTTCAAATATATCCAGCGGTCCTCGAATTTCCCGGAATCATTATTGGTCAGAGTCGCCGTTTGCCGGGAAACCGGAGCGCCGTTATGATTGCCGGGCAAAAAATGGGCGCGCACCAAGACCTGAAAGCCATTACAGATACCGATCGCCAGCTTGCCTTCCGCTATGAATGTACTAATTTCTTCCTTTAAATGCAAGCGTAATTCATTCGCTAAAATACGCCCCGATTCGATATCATCCCCGTACGTAAACCCGCCCGGAATGGCCAAAATATGATAATTATGAAGATCGACCTCACGATGGATCAATTTATTTATATGCACTGGATCGACTTGCGCCCCGCAAACTTGGAACGCATAGGCCGTCTCCTGGTCGCAGTTGGTGCCGGCCGTTCTCAGGACGAGCACTTTTGGCTTTTTAGACATGGTACGCCGCCATTTCTGATCTTCTACCCCGGGCCTCAATCCCGTTATAACCTTCCCCCACCTCAACATCCTTAAGGCCAGCCTCTTTAAACCATTGTTGAACCTCTTTAACGGTCTTCGGGTAATCATAACGCGGAGAGAACATATCAAAAGTATCCAGATACATCCATTCCTTTAGCATCCTCTCTTCAAGGCCTCGCTGGCTGTAATCCGCCAGCCCCAAAACCCAGTTGATCTTTGTGCCGATGCGGGGGATCTTTCGTATGATCTTAGCGAGCGGCCATAACGCATCCACGTATCCTTTGGTGAACTTGTAAAGCCTTTGAGGGTCCATACGCCTTGTGAACGGCCGGATATAATACTTATTCAAAAGAAAGTTCTTCCAGCTTTTCTTATAAACATCGATGACAACCTCCCCATTCTGCTTCAAGAAACCTAGCAAGGCAAAAAATGCTTTTTGGGGATCCGGTGTATGTTGGATCACCCCTAAGCAAAATATCTTATCAAATAAATTCCTATTCAACGGCATGGCATACATATCTGCCTGTACGATCAGCACCTTCTGGTTATGGCCGTTGTTTCGATAATTGGCCTCAACGGCCTCGCTGTAATCGATGCTGATGACCATCGCCCCCGTGGCTGCGGCCTGCTCGGTAAAACGCCCAGAACCGCTTCCCACTTCCAGGATCAACTGCCCTTCCATGCGCCTTGGCCATCCCGTCTCCTCAAAAAAACGTTTTTCCGACTCATGGGTCCCGCTGTAGCTGTCATACTGGGTCCTGGCATGAATGGACCACTCCAGGCCGAAGCTTGAAGCATAATTCTTTCTGGGAACGAACCGCGGTATATAATTCGCAATTTCATATTTTTGGCCGCAGGGCTGGCACGTTAAACAACCGCTTTCAATGCGATCACCGCTTCGGCTGGTGACTTCCGAAATTTTAAGCCCGCTGCCACATTGGGGGCACGCCAAATAATTTAAGTATGTCTCTCGCATAAAAGGATTACCAGCGTAACGGCGCCTGCCACGCTTCTTTTAATTCCTCAATATACGTATTGATAAGCGGCTTTTTGTTTAAACCGTAAACGATGAATTCCGGCGTTTTCTCCACAGAACCGATTACGGACCGGGGTATTCCTTTGAATATTTGCTCAAAGGTCTTTTGGTTTCCTGGCTTTACTTCAACAAGAAACCTGGAATTGGATTCGCTGAATAATATGCGCTCATCGGTCTTGACTTTCCCTTTATAGACCACATGATCCAGCCTGGCCATGACACCCAAGCCGCCGCTAAAGGCCATCTCCGCCAAGGCCACCGCGATACCCCCCTCGGAACAATCATGGGCGGATGCGACCAGCCCTTTCCTGACCGCCTGCGACATCGCCTTAAACGTTTTAAGCCCCAAATTCATATTTACTTTAGGCACATCGTTGCCGAGTAGGCCAAGTGTTTCCAAAAAAATGGAACCGCCCAATTCATCGTACGTGGCGCCGATAACATAAATGAGATTACCGGCCTCTTTGAAATCCATGGTCACGCAATGATCGATATTATCAATAATGCCGATAGCGGAAATGAGAAGCGTCCCTGGGATCGCAATTGACTTCTTTCCTTGCGTATATTCGTTGTACAAGCTGTCTTTACCGGAGATGAAAGGCACCCCGTAACCGACCGATGTTTTGTAACAACCTTCGGCCGCGCGCACCAAAGCTCCCAAGCGATCCGGCTTATCCGGGTTGCCCCAACAGAAATTATCAAGGATCGCGATACGTTCCACATCGCCACCGACGGCGATAACCTGCCGGATCGCCTCATCGATACAAGAAGCGGCCATCCAGAAAGGATCGATCTCGCCGTAACGGAAGTTAATTCCGTTGGCGATCGCCAGCCCCTTTTTCGAACCTAATTTAGGGGCAATGACACTGGCATCCGATGGGCCGTCGTTAGCCACACCCACCAATGGTTTGACGACGCTCGTGCCTTGGACCTCGTGATCATATTGGCGGATCACCCATTCCTTGGAGCAAACATTGTAATGGGAAAGCGCCTGCGAAAGTTTCTGATTAAAATCGAATTTTGAAGGGATCTTAGCATTTACGCCTTTGGGACGGCTCCACACGGCTTCTTTCGTAACCCTCGGTGTTCCTTCATGCAAAAATTCCATATCCAGATCGCAAACTTGACAACTCTCAAAGAAAAGTTCCAGCCGCTTGTTGCCGGTAAATTCGCCTATGACCGTCGCTTCAACGTTTTCATCGGCGAACACTTTCAATAATTCATCTTTTTTCGCCGGCGGGGCCGAAAGGACCATCCGCTCCTGCGATTCAGAAATCCAGATCTCCGTATAGGTTAAACCCTGATATTTTAAGGGAGCCTTCTCTAAATATACGCGCGCGCCCAGATCTTGCCCCATTTCTCCCACCGCGCTGGAAAAACCGCCGGCCCCGCAATCGGTGATGGCATCATATAACCCCCGGTCACGGGCGATCATCAATGCATCCAACACTTTCTTTTCTTGAATGGGATCCCCGATCTGGACAGCCCCCGATGAGATCACCTCTGATTCGCTGGTCAATTCTCCCGAAGAAAACGTCGCCCCGTGGATCCCGTCGCGCCCTGTCCGTCCTCCAACCGCAACGATCAGATCCCCTTTATGCGCTTTCTTGAAAACTTTATCCTTGGGCATAATGCCGACGTTGCCGCAATAAACTAGGGGATTGCCGACAAAACGCTCATCGAACAAAATGGCCCCGTTAACGGTCGGGATCCCCATTTTGTTGCCGTAATCACGCACCCCGCTCACCACTCCCTTCATGATCCGCTTAGGGTGTAGCGTTCCCGGCGGCAATTGCCCAAACGCCATATCGGGCGGGGCAAAACAAAAAACATCCGTGCTGCAAACAGGTTTCGCGCCCAAGCCCGTTCCTAAAATATCACGGATAACGCCCCCCACGCCCGTATTGGCACCACCAAAAGGCTCAAGGGCTGAAGGGTGGTTATGCGTTTCCACCTTAAAGCAGACATGGGATTCTTCATCAAACTCAATGACACCGGCGTTATCATGGAAAACCGACACGCACCATGACTTATTGATGACCTTGGTCGCCTTCATGATCGTTGATTTTAAAAGATTCTTGATCAGCTTCTTTCTCGTTTTGCCGTTTTCCTTGTAGGCATAGCGGATGTTGCCGCGAAACGTTTTGTGATAACAATGCTCGCTCCATGTCTGGGCGATCGTTTCCAGCTCGCAGTCGGTCGGGTTACGGCCGATTCTTTTGAAATAACCCTGGATGGTCTTCATCTCATCGAGATTAAGGAAAAGTTGCCCCCGTTGAGCGATATTCATCAATTGTTTGGATGATGCGTCCAAAAGGCTCACCTGAATCAAGTCAAAACGGGAAGGGATAACCGTTGCGGGGCACAGCGCGAGAGGATGTTTGACGACGTGCTGAATTAATTTGTTGGCTAAGACCTTCTCAACAATGACATTCACCTGTTGTTCGCTCAGGGTGCCGCGCAGAATATACTTCTGGGCGGTCCTGACGGCGGAAACGCTCTGAACCCCTAAGTCCTTAATGCCCTTTATCGTCGAACGCTCTACCGGATCCATGACGCCCGGATTATAAGCGATTTCGATCGTGTGGACATCCTTGGCCTGAAAGATTTTAACGGGTCGCCCGGGAGAATAAACATCGTTTCCTTGCGTGATGGGGTCCGTCAACAGCTCATCGGCGATTTGCTGGGCTTGTTCTTGGGTAAAATCGCCTTCGATATTGTAAATGCGTGTCACTTCAACGCTGGGAACAGAGTATAAACCAAGGTCCTCGATTGCGCGTTTGATATCTTGCCCGCGGCAATCAAACACTCCATCCTTAGTTTTAACTTCAATGCGCCAAAGCATCTGTTTTTTTCGGTGAAAAAGGGCGGGTTTTGAGGCTATGCCCTCTAAAACGGGCATTTTTACTTGGTTACTCTGCTTAACACTTCTTGGTAGGCTTCCTCTATATTACCAAGATCGTGACGGAACCGGTCCTTGTCAAGCTTTTTGCCTGTGCCGATTTCCCAAAGCCGACAGGTATCAGGTGAAATTTCATCGGCCAGGATGATTTCGCCTTTATAGCGTCCGAATTCCAATTTAAAGTCAATCAATTCCAAATTCAAATTCTTAAAGAACCGGCTCATCAGATCATTGATCTTCATCGTATATTCACTGATTTTGGCGATCTCGCTTTCATTGGCCAGGCCTAAGGCCTTGATATGATATTCATTAATCAAGGGATCGCCCAAATCGTCGCGTTTGTAACAGAATTCCAATATAGGCATTTTCAAAACCAGCCCCTCGGGCAAGCCCAGTAGGCGGCATAAGGACCCGGCCGCGCGGTTGCGGAGAACCACCTCAACCTGAACAATCTGCACTCTTTTAACCAGCATCTCCCGGTCGCTTAAATATTTGACAAAATGAGTTGGAATGCCTTGCGCTTGAAGAAATTCAAAAATCTTCGTTGAGATCTTATTGTTCATGATGCCTTTGTCATGAACAGTCCCCTTTTTCTGGGCATTAAAGGCAGTCGCGTCGTCCTTGAAGTATTGAATCAATAAATCCGGCTCATCCGTTTCGTAAAGAATCTTTGCCTTTCCCTCGTAAATCTGCTTTCCTTTTTTCATATTAGGGCTCCTTAACGAAGGGATCATTACGCTTTTAAACCGACCTTCTTGTAAATGCGGTCGACGTGTCTAATGTAATATTTGATGTTAAAGCAGGCATCGATCTCGCTGGGCCTTAAATACTTCCTAACCCGTCGGTCACGGCTTAAGATATCCTTAAAATCCGATGTTTCCTGCCAGACCTGCATGGCACAATGCTGGATGATTTCATAAGCGGATTCGCGGGTCAGACCTTTTTTCATCAATTCCAACAAAACCCGCTGGGAATAAATAAGCCCTTTGGTTTTGGTCAAAGAAACGATCATATTCTTGGGATACACCAAAAGCTCATCGAGAATGGGATTAAGTTTATGGAACATGTAATTCAGGGCGATGGTGCTGTCCGGCAGGATAATGCGCTCAACGGAAGAATGGCTGATGTCCCGTTCATGCCAAAGGCAGATATTTTCAAAGGCGGCCTGGACGTTGGCCCGTAAAATACGTGATAGTCCCGAAACGCGCTCGCACGTTACTGGATTTCTCTTATGCGGCATGGCGGATGAGCCGATCTGCCCTTTGAAAAACGGCTCCTCCACTTCAAGCACCTCTGTTTTCTGCAATAAACGGATTTCGGTGGCGATCTTGTTAAGCGTTGAGCCGATGATCGCCAACGTCGTCACGAACTGGCAATGATGGTCGCGCTGGATGATCTGGGTCGCGATGTTGATCGGCTTTAAACCGAGCCTTTCGCACACATATTCTTCCACCTGAGGGTCGATGTTGGCATACGTTCCGACGGCACCGGAAAGCTTTCCATAACGCATCATTTCCTTGGCCTGCTCCATCCGATCCTGGTTCCTTCTCATCTCATCATACCAGACGGCGACCTTGAGCCCGAAGGTCATTGGCTCGGCATGGACGCCGTGGGTGCGGGCAATGCAGGGGGTATCTTTATATTTTTTGGCCTTTTGCTTGAGGATAAGCAGCATCTTTTTGATATCGGCCAGGATAAGGTCACTGGCTTCGATGCATTGGACCGAAAGGGCGGTGTCTAAAAGATCCGATGAAGTTAATCCCATGTGAAGATAGCGGGCTTCGGCCCCGATATATTGTCCGACATTATTGATAAAAGCAACCACATCGTGCTTGGTTTTTTCTTCCAAGCGCTTGATTTCATCAAGGTCAAACTTGGCGTTCTTTTTGATCTTCTCTAATGATTTTTTGGGGATTTGCCCGAGCTTGGACATGGCCTCGCAGGCAAGAACTTCGATCTGAAGCATGATCTCAAACTTACGCTTTTCCGACCAAACATTGCCCATCTTGGATAAGGTATAACGGTCTATCATGGTGGGGCTCCTTTTTCACGAAACTAAAAAATCGAACCCCAGTAATATAGCAAAGAAAGATTTTTAGGTCAAACAAATTGTGAAAAAATAAGCTAAAATTGATGTAAAATATTATATATCAATAGGTTATAAGCGCACTCAAAACCATTGAAATAGCATAAGTTACGCTAATTTACACAAATTTATTGCGTAAGTTTTTCCTCAAAATATTGCAGGCTGGCTTGGGCTGCATCCTTAACAAGATCCGATGAGATTTGGATAAGCTTTTGTCCCGCAGCGCTTTCGTAGAACTCGACAAGGGCGCTCAATTCCTCTTCACTAAAATAACGGTCATAAACAGGAATCAATTTGGAGAGAATTTCATTTAAATCAAAGATCTTTTTAAACTCTTCTTTTCTTGGCCCCGGTGCTTGGGCGATGGTGTCTTTAATATTTTTCTCCAAATTCCTTTGTGTTCCGTTCGCTCCCAATAACCTGATAATCAACCCAACCTTTCGGGAAGAAATACCCTCAAATTGAGCTTGGTCAATGGTAACTGGTGCGGCAACCTCTCCTTCAATGACATTGGCCACCTGGTCATTATAAAAACGGTTAAGCATCCCGCTCTCATCACGGATAACGATCTGGTAAGAATTGCGTTCGATGAGTTTTCCTGTGATCGTACGCCCGTCTCTGAGCTGAACGCTGTCGGCAAAGGCCACGGCCGGTAAAATCATGATCAAAAGATTGGTCAGAAGAAATTTCTTCACTGCCCCGCTTCCTTTCTCTATTATAATATACCTCATTTTATTAGTTTTACCCAATTCGGTCAAACAAAAGCTTTAAAACCGCAAATGAAGGGCTGAAATATATTGCCTGAATTTATTTTGTATGCTACTATGAGCGCCATGATTGAGCGATTAAGAAACCTCATCGACAAAAGCCTCGTCCATTTTATGGACCGGATCAAGAAGGAATACAAACTTCACCTGGCCAATCCGATCCTTTACCGCAGCATCCGTGAATATTGTTTAAGGGACGGCAAACGCATCCGCCCGCTTCTTCTAATCCTCAGTTATCTGGGATATTGCCCCAACGGAAGAAAAGTATCGCCCTCCCTCTACAATGCCTCCACCTGCATCGAACTTCTTCATAATTTCATGCTGATTCATGATGATATCATTGACCGTTCCAGCCTGCGCCGCGGGAAACCGACGATGCACAAGATGCTGGCTCGCGTTATCAAGACCCGCGAACCACAAAAGCTTGGTGCCGATCTAAGCATCATTGCCGGAGATATCGTTTATGCTTTGGCCATTGACGCTTTCCTTTCGATTGAAGAAAACCCGCAGCGCAAAGAAAAAGCCCTCAAATATTTTATCCAGACGGCCGCTTTCACGGCCATGGGGGAATTCATCGATACCGTTCATGGCGTCGATAAATTAAACAAAGTCAAAGAAAAGGATGTCTTCCTTAACTACACGCTTAAAACGGCGCGATACACATTTGATTGCCCGTTGGTGACGGGTGCCATTTTAGCCGGGGCCCCTGCGAAAGACATCAAAAAGCTTTCAGAGCTTGGCATCCTCATCGGCCAGGCCTTTCAAATCCAGGATGATATCATCGGCATTTTCGACACGCAAAAAAATATCGGCAAATCGATCCTTAGTGATCTGGCCGAATCCAAAAAGACGCTTCTGGTCGTCCACGCTTATGCCAAACTAAGATCCCAAAGAAGAAAAACGTTCTTACACTATTTCAACAAACCGAAAAAAACTTATCAAGATTTAGTCGCAGTTCGTAAAATTTTTATCCAGGCCGGCAGTCTGGAGTACAGCTTAAATCACATCAAATCGCGCCTGGACAAAACACTCAGGCTTCTTCGGCAATTGGAAATGAAAAATCCTTACCGGCGGGTCATCGAAGAAGCCCTTCATCGGCTGTTCAAACATGCCCTGCGCATCTCCCAGGAAAATCATCTGCGTTTCGATTTCAATTCCCGCTAGTCGCCGTATCTTTTAACGTTTCTTTAAGCTGCTGGGCTCTTAAAATCAAGTCTTTAAAACGGCTGTCGTTGGGATCGACCAACAGCCCGTCTTGCCAAACCGAAATCGCTTGATTAAACTTTTCTAAATTGCCGTACAATTTTCCCAACTCCAGATAGACCTCTTTATAAAAATTATCCTCTTTTTGTGCCTTAATATAACAAGCAAACGCCATGTTGTTATATTGATATTGCGCGAACAAAGAGCCCAAATTCGTCAATATCCGGGCATCATGGGAAAAGTCCAATAAGTGTTTGCCGTGAACCAAAGCCTCCTCGGCTTTGCCCATCATCAAATAAGCCTGCGCCAACCCAAAAAGGGAATTCTCCTCATTAGCGTTGGTCAGCAGGTTTTTTTCATAATACTTAACGGCCTCCTCTGGGCTGCCTTCTTGAATAGGTAATTCAGCCGGATTCAACCGGGGTTCAACTTGCGCTTCATAACGGCCAATTTTGTTTTCTTTAGAAACGTATAAAAGGATTACCAAAACCAAGCCAAAGACCCCCCACCATATGATCCGTTGCATTTTCCCTATCCGGTTTCTAAATATCATGGTTTCCTTAAATTAACTGGGCGCATAGCTCATCCAAGACAAGGCGCCCCCGATCACTCACTTGAAGGGAATCTCCGCGCTCTATCAATAATCCCTTTTGGATATAAGTTTCGATCAATTTATTTTGCTCATCCGTTAAGGCTTGTCCCAACCCGGTTTCTATAGCCCGAAGATCGACTCCTTCGTTCATCCTTAAGCCAAAAAGGATGCGCTCCATAAATCGCTGCCGGGGCGTCAATTCCTCAGAATCCTCCTCAACGGATTGGCCTTCTTCCATTCTTTGGAGATAATCCGTCAACCGCGATATATTCCACCAGCGCCGGCCAAAGCGGTGTGAATGCGCGCCTACCCCTAAACCTATATAAAAACCACCTTTCCAATAATGGATATTGTGCCTGGATTCATGGCCTGGGAGCGCGAAATTACTCACCTCATATTGCCCAAACCCCGCCCTTTCCAGGGTATCCTTTATTTCCATGTAAAACCGGCCGACCAATTCATCCTGCGGCAACTTCATTCCCTCGGCAAAAAAACGGCTGCGCTCTTCAACGGTCAAAGCATATAAAGACATGTGCTCGCTTTTCAATCGAACCATCTCTTTTAAATCCTCCCGCAACTCATGGATCGTTTGCTTAGGATAGCCGAACATCAAATCGACGTTAACGTTATGAAACCCCGCCTGCCGGATAAGCTCATACGCTTCGATGGCTTTGGAGCGCGTATGGTTTCTGCCGAGAAACCGCAGGAAAGACTCATTAAAGGTTTGAACGCCCAGGCTGATACGATTGACACCGTATCTTTTAAGAATATTTAATTTGTCTTTACTCAAATGTTCCGGGTTAGCCTCAACGCTCCATTCTATATTTGGGCCCACATCAAACACCTCAACCACCATGGCTAATAGACTTTCCAGCTGATGGTCACTCAAGAATGTCGGCGTGCCGCCGCCAAAATAGACGGAACAAAGCGTTTTTCCTTTGTGCCGAGAAGCTTCTTCCCTCAAACACTTAAGGTAATCTCCCATCCTTCGCTCTTGCCCGACAGACACGACAAATGAGCAATAAAAACATTTTTTCTCACAAAACGGGATGTGCACGTATAAAGACAGTTCTTGTTTCATTTTGGCTGAATTCCCTATCTATCTGCATGTGTTGGATTGATACCATTTTATAATAATTGCGGCTGATTTTGATAATAAATTTAATCTTATTTTTCCGACGATAAACTCTTCTTTACGGTTTCACCTCTTTGATTTCGTGAACAATTTCCTGAAAATTTTTTAAAAAAACTCAAATTCTTTTTTGCATCTCATTATCCGTATGTTATGATGGGAATATAGCTAGCCAAGAAATCTCTAGATAAAGGAGGTTACATACATATGGCTACCAAAAGAAGAAAAACAAAGAAAAAGGCAACTAAAAAAAGAAAATAACAGTTCACGCGTTATTTCATAAAAAACCCTCCGAAATAAATTCGGAGGGTTTTTTGTTAAACATAATTTTCAAAAAAATTATTTACTCTTCATCAACTTCTGATACTTCGCAGGTTCATTATATTTAAGCCACCCTGCCGCATAAAGCCGCAACCACTCATCCGTCGCCCGTTCGATACCAATGCTATAACCGACCTTTTGGCTTTCAATCCATAAATGCTTGTTAATCTCTTCCGTAACGCGTTTGTCCTTCAAGAGCCCCCTCAAATCAGAAATCTTCATACAGCCCTCCTTAAAAATTGAAGAAATATTTATTCTGGTTGGCATTATAGCCAATTATTAAAACATTACAAACAAAAATCTCAATAATTTTTATTCATCGGAGGACTTCAAGACGCATCGAGAAAAACCCACTCATTCATGATTCATACGCCACAGGAGGCCGGTAAACAAATTTCGCGACGATGATGCTTAATTCATAAAGCGCCAACAAAGGAACGGCCATTAACAGTTGGGTAATACCGTCGGGCGGCGTTAAAATGGCGGCAGTGATGAAAATAAGAACGATTGAATGCCTTCTTTTTTGAATAAGAAATGCCGGTGTAGCTATGCCGATCTTTGCTAAGAATAAGATAACCAAAGGAAATTCAAAGATAACCCCGAAAGCGAAGATCAACGTGACCACGTAAGAGAAATAATCCTTTACCGTGATCATCGCAACCAAAGTGTCACTCGAAAAAGACAAAAGAAACGATAAAGAAAACGGCACAAAGACGTAATAGGCGAACGCGACCCCCAAAACGAATAAAACAAAAGAAACCGGAGCGAAAACGGATACAAACCTTCTTTCTTCCTCTTTCAACCCCGCCGCCACGAACCTCCACAGCTGATAAACCGTTACCGGCAAAGACAAAAGGAAACCGCCCAGAAACGATAGGCCCAGCTGGATGACGAACGCATCTGCTGGGGATGTGAACATCAGTTTCCCCACGGGCTTAATGATGAAAGCTAAAATGTGATCTTTATATTGATACGCGAGGCAGGAGGCGAGGACAAAAGCGGTGACGGCTTTAATGAGCCTTTCTCTTAGCTCATCGAGATGGTCAAAAAAAGAAAGACGATCAACTTTTCTTTTCATTGTCTTCAGAGATCTTCTTAGCGTCGTCTTCCAGCTCTTTACCCGCTTTACGAAACTCTCTTAAGGCTTTGCCTATGGCAGCCCCGATTTCCGGCAACTTTCTGGCTCCGAATAAAATGACAATGATCAGGAATATAACGATAATTTCCGGTAATCCTATGCGACCCATCTTACACCTCCTTAAACTATCTTCTTCCCAACAAAGCGAACATTTTCTTCTTATACGCCTCCACCCCAGGCTGATCAAACGGGTTGATTCCCATCAAATATCCTTTAATACCCACGCCTTTCATAAAGAAATAAAACAACTGCCCCAAACAATCCGCATCAAAACGCGGAATATTGACGGTCATATTGGGAACGCCCCCTTCATAATGGGCGGCGGCGGTTGCCTTAAAGGCCTGTTTATTGACATAATCCAAATCTTTACCCGCCACGCAGTTAAAATTATCCAGGTTGGCTTCAAAATGAGGGATGATCAATTCATGCCCGGGCTGTTCAACCGTCATGAAGGTTTCCAAAATATTGCGCGGCCCCTCCTGAAGCAACTGCCCCATGGAATGCAGATCCGCCGTAAAACTTAATGACGTCGGAAACAGCCCCTTGCCTTCCTTCCCCAGGCTTTCCCCATGAAGTTGTTTCCACCACTCCTCAACCATATTCAACCTTTGATAAAACGTTGAAAGCACCTCAATATCTTTACCCTTTTTATAAAGAACCTGCCGGGCCGCCGCATATTGGTAAGCGATATTTTTCTTCAAATCTAATTTTGAACAATCGTATTGGGCCTTTCTGGCCCCTTCAATAATCTTTTTAATATCAATGCCGGCGATGGCCAGAGGAACAAGTCCGGCCGGCGTCAAGACCGAAAACCGCCCGCCCACATCCGGATTGATAGAAAAAATGCGATAGCCTTCTTTAAGGGCAATCTTTCTTAAAGTCCCCTCTTTAGGATCGGTAATGACGATAATGCGTTTTTTCAGCTCCGCCGGCTTATACTTTCCCTCCATAAAACGGTAAATGATACGAAAAGCCAGCGCCGGCTCGGTGGTCGTCCCTGATTTTGATATAACCACAACCGTTACCCGCTTATGTTCCAATTCTTTCAACATATGGTACAAATTACCGGAGCTTAAATTATTGCCGGCGTAATAAACTGGTAATTTCTGTTCCCCGATTAAAAATTCCAACGCCGCATGAAGCCCAACATAGGAACCACCGATACCGATGCTGATCAAACAGTCTGAATATTTTCGCACCTCTTCTCCGTAATCAGTCAATTCATCCAAAAACGCATCTTCAATCTTATCAGGCAAATCAATCCATCCCGTAAATTCGCTTCCCGCGCCTGTCCTGTTCTCAAGCGCTTCATGGGCCCTCTCGACCTCAGGCATGAGAGCATCAAAATCTTTTTTATCCACAAAACCTTTCAAATATGCAGTATCCAGCGTGATGTCCATTAATTTCCCCTCAACTACCTCTTGTTAAGCAAAATAGGTGTGCCATTTTCTGGTCGGTTCATAAATATTTTCCGGATCGAACGGCCGCCGGCGCTTGGCCTGATAACACTGCGATGAACAGCAACCTTCATATTTTTTGGCCCCCTCAGGTGAGCAGATAAATAATTTATTACAATCGGGGTTGGCGCAATTAAGGTATTGGTCACAAGGGACACCTATGATTTCACAAAAAGATATAACCTCTTCCTTCTCCCTCATGGGTACACTCAAGCGGTCATCAAACACAAAACATTTCCCCCTAAAATGGGCCCCGCCTTCCTTATTCTTATAGTTTAATATGCCGCCATGCAGTTGGTAAACCTCTTTAAAGCCTTTTTTCTCCATCAAGACCGAGAACTTCTCGCAGCGGATCCCGCCCGTGCAATACATGAGCACTTTCTTATCCCTGTCTAACGGGGTTTGGTCCAACCAATCCTCAAAATTATAAAAATTCTCGACATCGGGAACGACAGCGCCTTCAAAATGGCCTATCTTTGATTCATATTGATTGCGCACATCCAACAGCGTAATATCCTCGCCGCTTTCGAGAATCTGGCGCCACTGCCGAGGCGAAATATGTTTGCCACGCTCTTGGGCCAAATTAATCTTCGTCTTAGGCTTTAATGCCACGATTTCCGGACGTATCTTCACAACCAATTTAACAAACGGTATAAAATCACAGGAATCATCTTTGTATTCGGTGTTCTCAAAGCCGGGCTGAGCGTTCAAATGTTGCTTGTAAGCTTCAACGTCTTCCTTACGCCCCGCCAACGTTCCGTTAATGCCTTCTTCGGCAACATAAATACGCCCGAGGAGATTCAAGGCTTTACACTTCCGCCTTTGGTCCGCGTAGAACTTCGGCACGTTTTCTATTGTCTGGAAATTATAATAAAGAATGACCTGATTCATGGAGTGGTTCCTCGATGATCGCCCCGCCTAAAACAACATCACCCTCATAAAAAACGACCGATTGCCCTGGTGTAATGGATTTTTGCGGCTCATCAAAATCAACGCAGATGCGCTCTTCGCCTAAATAGTTCAACGTCGCCGCAACCGCCGGTGAATTATAGCGGACTCTCGCTTCAACCTTAAGAGGTTGCTCAGGAGTGTCCATGCTCACCGGATTGAAACGGCTCGCTAAAAGACCCTTGGCGTACAAACATTCCTTTGGCCCGACATAAACTATGTTCGTTTCCTTTTCTATTTTATAGACGTACGTGGGATACCCTAAAGCCAAACCCAATTTATCCCGCTGGCCGATCGTGTAATTGGCGATGCCCTTATGCTCACCGACAACTTCGCCTTTATGATCTTTGAACGGCCCTGCCACAAAAACACCCTCGCCAACGCGTTGACGGATAAACTCCTTGTACCCGCCGTCGGCAACAAAGCAGATATCCTGGCTTTCCGGCTTTTCCGCCGTGTTTAAATTATATTTCTTGGCCAAGCCACGGACCTCACTCTTGGTCATATCACCCAAAGGAAATAAAACGGAAGGTAACGTATCTTTCTTGACGCTGTATAGAAAATAGGATTGGTCCTTACGGTCATCAACGGCTTTTTTCATCTCAAAACGATTCTGCGACTGGTTATAATGGATCTTGGCGTAATGCCCGGTTGCCAAGTAATCAGCGCCTAAACTCTTTACCTTCTTGTAAAGCGTGCCGAACTTAAGGAATTGATTGCAGCGAACGCAAGGGTTGGGTGTACGGCCGTTCAGATATTCATTGGTGAAATCATCAATGATGTGGTCATTGATATCTTTGGCAAAATCAAGCACATAATGAGGAATGTCGAGGATCTGCGCGGCTCTTTTGGCATCGTTGATCCCGTCAACCCCGCAGCAGGAAGGCTTCTTGCTGTTGGGATGCGTGATGCTAAAACACATCGTGACCCCAACCACATCATGGCCCTGCTCTTTCATGAGCGCAGCCACAACGGAGGAATCCACGCCACCGCTCATGGCTACAAAAACTTTTTTCTTAGTGATAGAAATCATAATTAATACGTTATTCCTTCAATTGCCCAATATGTTGCTTCGATAAGTTGATCCATTTCTTCCTTGGAGATGGACAAAGGCGGCATCAGGACGATCACATTACCCAAAGGCCTAAGTATAACACCTTTCTTTCTAACCTCCTGACAAACCCGCACGCCCACCCGTTCTTCCCAAGGGTAAGGCCGCTTACCTTCCCTGTCCTTGACCAACTCGATACCCGCCATAAACCCAAGCTGGCGGACGTCACCAACGTGGGGAAGATTATAAAACATCTTAAGCTTTTCACTCAAGTACTTTATTTTAGGCGCTAATTTGGCCAATGTCCTCTCTTTTTTGAAAACTTTCAAATTCGCCAGGGCTGCGGCACAAGCCAAGGGATTACCGGTATAGGTATGGCCGTGAAAAAACGTCTTTTGGTCCTTATAATCGAACACAAAACCGTCGAAAATCCTTTGGGTCGTTAGGGTTGCGGCTAAAGGCAGGTACCCGCCCGTGAGCCCTTTAGCTAAACAAAGGATGTCCGGGCTCACGCCTTCGTGTTCACAGGCAAACATCTTACCCGTACGGCCAAAACCGGTTGCCACCTCATCAGCGATGAAAAGAATATCGTACTTGCGGCAAAGTTGCGCCATCTTCCCTAATATACCTTTGGGCCACATGATCATGCCGGCCGCCCCCTGCACCAGCGGCTCCACCACAAAAGCGGCGATGCGGTTATGCTCCTTCTTAAATAACCGTTCCAACTTTTTAAGAGAGCCCGCCGCGCCATCCGGCAAATCAACCGCCACAGTTTTAAAAATGAGCTTTCGGTAAACTTTATGGAATAAATCAATGCCGCCCACGCTGACGCTGCCCAAGGTATCTCCGTGATACGAATTAGCCAAATGGACGATCTTAGTTTTATTCTTCTTGCCCGTATTTTGCCAATACTGGTAAGCCATTTTCAGGCCCACCTCAACCGCGGTCGAGCCGTTATCCGAATAAAATACTTTCGTTAGTCCTTTGGGCGCTATTTTGACCAGCTCGCGGGCAAGCTCGATTGCCGGCGCGTTGGATAGACCCAAAAGCGTCGAATGGCTCAAACGATTTATTTGATCCTTGATGGCCTGGTCCATTATCGGGTGCCGATGGCCGTGCACATTCACCCACAAACTCGATACGCCGTCCAAATATTTCCTGCCATGAACATCAAATAAATAAGACCCTTGCGCCCGTTCGATAATGAGCAGTTCGCTTTCAAGCCAGTCTTTCATTTGGGTAAAAGGGTGCCATAAATATTTTTTATCATCTTCCATGAGCTTCTTCGCATGGACATTTTTTTCCTTAAATAAAACATCCGCGTTGATATGGCCGTTCAACGTCGTCAAAATAGCATCCGGATGAATGCGGTTGATGAACGGCACAATGCCGATAACCTCAACGCCGGCCAATGCACGGATCACTTCAGGATTTGTTTCTTCAGCCACGCCCTTGGGATCAGGCGTTGTTTGGTTAAAAATCACTCCTTTAACAGATAAACCCATTTGGCGCGCCTGTGAAATAGTCAATAACGTATGGTTGATCGTCCCTAAACCCAGCCGGGAAACAAGAATAATCTCGGCGTCCATATCCCGAATGAGATCCGCCACCAGATAATCATCTTTAATGGGCACCAAAAGCCCGCCGGCGCCTTCGATGATCAAAACATCATGCTGCTGTTTTAGTTTCTCAAAAGTAGAAAGGATTCGTTTGATATCAACAGGAATGCTTTCGCGCTTAAAAGCGACGTTGGGGCTAAGCGGCTCACGGGCGAAGAACGGATTAATCTCATCGATGGGCTCCTTCAGCTCCAGGAATAATTTAAAATATTCGCTATCATTGCCGGCGCATTGCACGGGCTTCATGTACCCGACATCCAGCCCGCGCTTTTTCAAGAGAAGCCCCAAGGCGAGCCCGCAAACGGTCTTGCCGACTCCCGTATCGGTCGCCGTTATAAAAAACACTTTCTTCTTTATTTGGTTGCTTGTACCCATATCACTTCGAATGTCGTACTGACACCGAATTTATCTTTATAATTTTTCTCATAATACTCATTAGCCAGATCCAACAGATCTTTTCCGATGAACGCTTGCTTCGCCAATGCGTTCGCCCCGATATCTTTGATCCATTTGACCAACCGGAACATGTCGCCAAAATGGACTTTAATGATCTCATGATCAAGTTGTATATCTTTGAAACCGGATGAACCCAGCGCTGCCTCGATCTCTTTAACGGACTTGAGCCGCTGAATATTTAAATCATCCGATCCCTTTTTAAGTTTATGGGCGTGCTCTAAAGCCGTAAATAACTCTCTAAAGGTTTCATAACCAAATACCGTTCCATAAATGCTTCCCCCCTCTTTCAAACATCGCTGACACTCTGAAAACGTGGCCGATAGGTCCTTGGCCCATTGCAAAGACAGATTCGAGGTAACCAGATCGAATTGCCGGTCCTTAAAGGGGAGCTTAAGCGCATTGGCCTGGATAATATCCAGATCCGCCCATTGGTCTTTGGCGATTTTTACCATCCCATCGGCGAAATCAATGCCGACAATTTTCGACTCGGGAAGATAGAACTTGATCCTGCTTGTGAGCCATCCCGTGCCCATCCCGATATCAAGAACCGCCTCAGCGGGCTCGTGGGCAATGACCTTTTTAATGAGTTCGCGGCCGATCTCTTTATGCAGGCTCGTTAAAAGGTCATATTCAAACGCCGCATCGGAGAAAGCCTTCCTGATTTTTTGGTCGATAAAATCAAGCAGCATCGTTAGAGGGTCGTATCTTTCAAGAATTTCTCGAGGGTTTCGTTAAATTCATACGGTTTACTTAAGAAAGGAAAATGGCCGCACTGTTCAAAATATTCCAGTTTGGCGTTCGGGCAGCTATTCTTAAGAAATTCAACCGTTTCCGCCCGGCAGATCTCATCCTCCCGGCCGTTGATGAACTGCACCGGCACCTTAATCGCTTTTAACACATCTCTTAAATCTTCCTGCTCCATAATATCCAAATATTGGATCAGCGCCGGCCTTGACGGCAGATCGTCAAATTGGCGAAACTTCTGAAGCCATTTGAACCGGCGGCTTTTCCGCTCCTCTTTTGTGAATAAGGAGCGGAAGAAAATATTGATGATAGCTGGATAATTCGTGTCCAATTGGCCTCCTAATTTACGCATGCGCTCGATATCCAAGCCGTGAGGGTAATCTTTGGATTTGGCGAATTTGGGCATCGAGCCGACAAAAATCATCTTTTTGATGATCTGGGGGAAGAATTGATAAAGCTTTAAGGCCAACAGCCCTCCGATTGAGCTTCCCACCACGCTCACTTTCTCGACGCGCACATGCATCAGGATCTCCATGAGGTCTTCGGCCATGTTTTGGAGGTCCATCTTTATCCACTCGCTTTTCCCGTGCCCGGGCAGATCAACCGAAATCACCCGGTAAAATTGAGAAAAATATTTCAGCTGCTGCCGCCAAATACGCCGGTCAACGCCCCAGCCGTGGATAAAAAGTAAATCTTCCCCCTCGCCTTCCGCCTCATAATGCCAGCTGATGCCGCTTCCGGTCTTTAGATGAGGCATAGCTCTTTTCCTATTTTCTGGCATTTCATCAGAAAGTCGTCCAGATCGGCCTGCGTATGCTTGGATGTGACCGTCAGGCGAAGACGCGCGCCATTAGCCGGAACCGTCGGCGGCCGGATCGCGCTGATAAAAATGCCTTCTTCCAGAAGTGTTTCGGAGAATTGAACCGTCAGCGCCGTATCTTTGATCAAAACGGGAATGATGGGCGTTTCGCTGTTCATCGTATCAAAACCTAATTTTTGTAGACCTTCTCTAATATAGTTCGTATTCATCCACAGCTTGCTTCGTAATTCCGGCTCGGCTTCGATGATCTCGACGGCCTTTAAGGACGCGGCCGCCACTGAAGGCGGCATGCCGGTCGTATAAATAAAACTGCGGGCTTTATTGATAAAATAAGAGATCAGCTCCTTGCTGCCGCAGCAATAAGCGCCGAATGAGCCGGCCGCCTTGGAGAGCGTTCCCATCTGAATGTCGATGGAACGCTCAACCCCGAAGTGCTCCGCTAAACCTTTCCCCTTTTCTCCCATGACGCCGAAAGCGTGCGCTTCATCGACCATCACCAGGCAATCATGCTTTTTTGCCAAACGGACAATGATATCCAATGGCGCGATATCCCCGTCCATGCTGAAAACGCTGTCGGTGATGATGGCTTTCTTCTTATACCCGGCTGCCTCCTTCAGCATGGCCTCAAGCGCCTCCATGTCCCGGTGCGGATAACGCTTGAATTCGGCCTGGCTTAAAAGAATGCCATCGATGATGGAGGCGTGGTTGAGCCGGTCCGAAAAAATAATATCCTCCCGGCCGAACAGGCTCGCGATGATCCCGACATTGGCCATGTACCCGGTTGAGAAGACCAAACAATCTTCCGTCCCCTTCATGGCAGCCAATTTCTTCTCTAATAAACGGTGCGATCCCATGTTCCCGCAAACAAGCCTGGAAGCCCCCGCGCCGAAACCTTCCTCTTTCATGCTGGCGATGGCCGCCCGCTGCAACCGCTCATCGTCCGCGAGCCCGAGATAATTATTCGAGCAAAAGTTCAAGGCCTCTTTTCCGTCGATCATGATGCGCCGGCCCTGGCCTCCTTTGACGAGGCGCATCTGCCTTTTAAGGCCCTGTTGCTCCAGCTCATCCAGCGTATCTTGAATAAAGGTTTGTAGTTTCATCGGATCTGGACCACATCGCCGGTCATGCGCTTGAGGGTGATGCCGGCGTCATTTCGTATGATAAGGCTTCCGTTCTCATCGACATCAACGGCCTCGCCCTCGACATCCCCTTGCTGGTCGCAAACGCGGATCCTTCGTCCCAGCGTGGAGGTGTATTCTTTCCATTGTTGAATGGCGCTGCTGAAACCCTGCTTTTGGGATTGTTCATACCAGCGTTCCATACTTTTTAGGATCTCCTGGACCAAACGGACGCGGTCAAAACTTTTCTGGGCTTCCTGCTTTAACGAGGTCGCCCCCGAGGGCAATAAGCTGGCCGGCGTATTGACATTAACTCCGATGCCGACAACGACAAAACGCACGCGGTCCATCTCCGCGCTCAACTCCGTCAGGATACCGGCCACTTTTTTATTTTTGATCAATAGATCGTTGGGCCATTTGATGGTGACCGGCAGCTGTGTGACCGAACGGACGGCATCGCAAACGGCGACCGCCGATAAAAGAGTAAGTTGCGGAACCTGCACGGGCGATAACTCCGGGCGCAACAGAATGGACATGTAGATCCCTTTGTGCTTGGGAGAGCTCCAATGGCGGCCCAATCGGCCTTTGCCTTTTGTCTGGCCTTCGGCGCAAACGAGTGTGCCCTGCGGCTCTCCTTCCATCCCCAGCCGAAACGCCATATCCATCGTTGAATCGACCATATCTTCATAAATGACGCTCTTTCCCATGTATTTCGTCCCAAGGTTAAATTGAATTTCGTGCGGAAAGAGTTTATCGGGGCAGGAGTTCAGCTTATAGCCCAGGTGAGGCACAGCGACAATATCGTAACCGTCATTGCGTAATTGATGGATATATTTCCAGATGGCCGCGCGGCTGATCTTGAGCGCCCGGCTGATATCCTCACCGGAAATATAACCCTGACTTTGTTTTAAGAAATCGATGATCTCTTTTTGCATTTAGACCCGAAGGGATTGAACGAGTTGAGGCAATTGTTCCAGAAAATGTTCAATGTCTGCTTCCTTATTCCATCGGCCCAGGCTGATGCGAAGCGCCCCATAAGCCATTTCATCCGATAATCCGATCGCGCGAAGGACGTGAGACGGCTCCATCGCCCCTGACGTGCAGGCGGAGCCCATGGACGCCGCGATATTGACCATATCCAAGCTCATCAGCAAAGACTCGCCTTGCGCCTGTTCGAAAGAAAAGTGGGCGTTATTGGGAAGCCTTTTTGTGGGGTGGCCGTTTATTTTAACGCCTTCAACGCGCCGGGGAACTTCCTGTAAAAGCCTGTCGCGCCATTTTATCTGCTGTTTGCTTTCTCTCTCCATGTTCGCCTGGCAAAGCTCGACCGCTTTGGCCAATCCCACCGCGCCGGCCACATTTTGGGTCGAGGCCCGCCGTCCCTTTTCCTGGTCGCCTCCCCACAGATACGGGCTTATTCTTATGCCGTCGCGCACATAAAGCGCCCCGATGCCTTTGGGCCCGTAAAATTTATGCGCCGATATCGACAGCAAATCCGCATGCAATTCATCGACGTTAACGGGAATATGGCCGATTGCCTGTACACTATCGACCAGAAAAGGAATTTGATGGGCTTTGGCTATCTTACCGATGTCGGCAATGGGCTGGATGGTGCCGATCTCATTGCTGGCATGGATCGTGGCGATCAAAATGGTCTTATCGGTGATCGCCTCTTTCACGTCCTGTGGATTAATGAGGCCGAACTCATCCACCATCAGATAACTGATGCGAAACCCTTGGGCTTCAAGCGCTTTAGCCGGCTCAAGCACTGAGTGATGCTCAACGGTCGATACGATGATGTGATCGCCCTTATGTTTTTGGGCGTGGGCGACGCCGAATACGGCATGGTTGTTGGCTTCGGTGGCTCCGGAATTGAAAATGATCTCCTGCGGTTTGGCGCCGATAAAACAGGCCAAAATTTCCCTGGCATTCTCCAGTGCCGCCATAGCTTCCTGGCCTAAAGAATGCGGGCTTGAGGCGTTGCCGAATCTTTCAAAAAAATAGGGCTCCATCGCCTTGATGACCTGCGGGTCGGCCGGTGTCGTGGCCGCGTAATCAAAATAGATTTTATGCATCACGTTTCCCTAATATTAAATGGTATTGGTCAAATTTTACCTTTTCCCACCGTTATTGTCAACCTCTATGGAAATAATGGTTTACATATAATAACCCCTCGGCAAGCTCGGGGTGGTTCGCCACTTTCAATAAATGGTGAGCAAACGCAGCGCGTCGAACCATTGACAATGTTTTGGGGGAATGTTATATTGGTGGGCAATTCGGAAACTTAACCGGGGCTATAGCTCAGCTGGGAGAGCGCTTGCATGGCATGCAAGAGGTCAGGGGTTCGATCCCCCTTAGCTCCATTCTTCTTCGCCCCGCTGCTTACGCGCGGGGCTTCGAAGAATAAACCTTGCTTTAGGCGAAGAAGAATGCTCTGCGAAGCTTAAGGCGTAAGCGCTTAAGCGTAGCAGAGCATAAAATTAAACCGCTCATGATTCCCCTCTAATAAGATAGAGGAAATCATGTTTTATGTATACGTATTAAAAAGCAGGAATAATCCAACTAAACACTACGTTGGATTAACAAGTAATTTAATTAAAAGAATCAAGGCTCATAACGATTCTCAATCGGGATATACAAAAAAATATATTCCTTGGGAAATCGTGTCTTTTATAGGTTTCAAAGATTTTTCTCAAGCAGCCAAATTTGAAAAATATTTAAAATCTGGCTCTGGTTACGCTTTCTTAAGAAAAAGGCTTGTTACGCCATGCAAACTTACCGGGCCGTTGTGATGATCGGCATTATCGAGATCCTTATCGGAAGCTTGGCTCTTTTGGGGAATTTCCTTCTTGCTCTTTTAAATCTCAACGATAAATCGCCCAATGTCCTCGCGTTTGTTCTCATCACGGCATCCGTATCCATCCTGATCGGGTTGGGCCTGTTAAAAGGCAATAAATCTGCGTATGTCTTGTTGCTTTATTTCTCTTCAGTCATCATATTAACTAAGATCCTGATATTCGGCGGGATCATCCAACTTAACGGCGAGCTAGAGGTTTCAGTTCATCGCGTGCTTAATATCCCCCTGCCTGAGATGTTGCGTCAAACCATGAACACGATTAAAAATATCATTTCCATCGGATATCATGCATTTATCATTCATTATCTGCTGAAACCGGAGGTCCGAACGGTCTTTCATAAATAAACACTAATTCGCCGCACCGATTTCTCTAAAATTCATATTATGGAAATCGGTACTGCTCGAAACTTTTCTTAAAAAATTAATAATATGGTAGTCTCTTCGCCGAGATGGCGGAACTGGTAGACGCGTCGGTCTCAAAAACCGATGAGGGCAACCTCATGAGAGTTCAATTCTCTCTCTCGGCACATAATTAAGGGATACTGGACTTGCCCCGAAATAGTGGACACTAAAGAAACAGTGGTATAATGCCACGCGGAGGTGTCCAATGCCAAACAAATATAATCACCACAGTCGCGAGTTTAAACTTGAAGCCGTCAAAATGAGCCAGCAATCAGGCCGTAC
>DATDQB010000003.1:0-86692 GCA_035292445.1 Candidatus Omnitrophota bacterium | reverse complement strand
TACGGCCGGGGGCTGGCAAAAAAAGCCTTGAAAACGCTGGATGCCCATGTTATAGTACACCCCAATTCGTACCTTATTTTCCAGCATGAACAAGATGAAATTCTACCTGAATCCTTAGGTAGATTTCTTGCTTTTAGGCGCAAAAGTTACGGCCGCACATGCTTTTCTTTATATCATATTAATAATAAGAATATTATTTGACTTTATGAAGCGAGTGGCCATATATCCAGGAAGTTTTGACCCGATCACGTTGGGGCATTTGGACTTGATCCAACGGGCGAGTTTGCTCTTTGATGAAATCATCGTGGCGGTGGCCAAAGACACGCCCAAAGACACTTTATTTACAGCCGATGAGCGCATGCAGATGCTCCAAAAAGCCACCCAAGGGATGAAGGGTGTTTCCATAGAGGTTTTTGAGGGGTTGGTGATTGAATTTGCCAGAAAAAGAAACGCCAAAGTCCTCATCAGGGGGCTTCGCATGATTTCGGATTTTGAATATGAGCTGCAGATGGCCCTGACCAACCGGCGCCTGGCCGAGGAGATTGAAATGGTCTTTTTGATGCCTTCGGAAGGCCACCAATTTTTATCCTCAACGCTGATTAAAGAAGCCGCCCGGTTGGGGGCGGACATGTCCAGTTTTGTCCCCAAGGGGGTCGCCGAAAAATTAAACGGCAAACGAAAAAAGAAATAACATGAAGATCTATATCAAAGATGTCAGGCTCGAAGGCATCCGCGTGGAATACCAGATCCCGTCCGAGGCGATCGGTCTGGCGCCAGGTGAGTACCTTCAGTTTATCAAGCCCGTTCAAGTTTATGCGCAGGTTGATCTGGTCAACGATACGCTCTTGTGCAAGACAACGGTCAAAAGCCGGTACAAGTCGTCTTGCTGCCGGACGCTGGTCGACGTCGAGCGTGACTGGTCGCAGGAATTCCTGCTTGATTTTGAGATCAAGCGCTCCACGGAATTCATTGAATTGGATGACGACATCCGCCAAGAGATCATCCTGAGTTTGCCGGTGCGGGTTTTATGCGATGAGGAAATGGCAAAGGAAAAAGAATCTGAGAAAGAAGCGTCCCTGGATGAATCGCCGAGCGGCCCATTGAGCAAGCAGAAAACGTACAGGCCGTTTGAAAATTTAAAATTTAAGGAAGAATAAAAAGGAGCCAAAGAAATGCCAAATCCAAAAAGACAACACTCGAAACGCCGTTCCCGGCTCCGCCGGACCCATTGGAAACTTCGCGTGGCGAGTTTTTCTCCTTGCTCTCATTGCGGCAAGCCGGTCATACCGCATCGGGTATGCCCTTTTTGTGGGTTTTACAAGGGGAAGCTCATCGTTGAGATCAAGCAGAAGCAAGAAGAAAAAGAAGCAGAGCCCCAAGAAGCGAAAAAAGAAGCCAAAGCGAAGAACGCCTAACAACGAGTAACGCTAAAAAAGGTTGATTCAAACATGAAAATCGTTGTCGATGCCATGGGCGGCGATCACGCCCCGCAGGCCATCGTGGCCGGCGTAGTTGACGCTGTTAATGAGTCGGATGTTATTAATATTACTCTTGTCGGCATAGAGGACCAGGTCCGGGAAGAGCTCAAGAAATACAAGTTCCCCCAAGAAAAAATCGAAGTCATCCATGCCCCCGAAGTCGTCGGCATGAATGAGCCAGCCTCAACACCCGTCCGGCGCAAAAGGGAATCTTCCATCGCCATCGGGATCAATCTTCTCAAAGAAAAACAATATGACGCCTTTGTATCCGCTGGCAACACGGCCGCTGTCGTTGGGGCCGCCACTATTTTTTTGGGGATGCTGGAAGGGGTGGACCGCCCGGCCATCGGTATCGGCCTTCCGACCCTTAAGGGCAAGGCTTTTCTGATCGATGTCGGCGCCAACACGGAAGCTAAACCGCAGCATTTGCTGCAATCGGCCCAGATGGCCAATGTCTATGCCCGGGAAGTGCTGGGGATCGAATATCCGACAACGGGGCTTTTGAATATCGGGGAGGAAGCCGGCAAGGGGAGCGGGTTCGAGAAAGAAACGTATAAAATGATGGAAGAAAAACTTACCAATTTTATCGGTAATTTGGAAGCCAACGAAGTGTTTACGGGGAAAGCCACCTGCATTATCTGCGACGGGTTTGTCGGTAATATCGTTATCAAGGTCGCCGAAGGTTTGATGGAATCGGCGGGCAAGCTTTTAAAGCGGGAGGTCATGAAAAACCCGTTTTCCATTTTCGCGGCGGGCATTTTTAAGATGACCCTTAAGGAATTCAAAAAGCTGGTGGATTATTCGGAATACGGCGGCGCGCCGTTATTGGGCGTGAACGGGCTTGTCATGATCAGCCACGGCCGCAGTTCTCCCAAGGCGATCAGGAACGCCATTCGCGCGACCAAGCGCGAAGTCGAGCATAATATCATCGAGAAGATGATCAAGGATATCAAAAGCAATGGTTAACGTCGGCATTTTAGGATTAGGGCATTATTTACCCAAGAGGGTGCTTTCCAATCTTGATCTTGAAAAAATCGTTGATACGACCGATGAATGGATCACCACCCGCACCGGCATCAAAGAGAGGCGTTTGGCCGGCAAAGAAGAGAAGAATTCCCACCTAGCCACCAACGCCGCCAAAGAAGCGCTCAAGAACGCCAAGCTTGATGCATCCAAAGTCGAACTCATTATTGTGGCGACGATCAGCCCTGACAGCAACTTTCCGTCGGTCGCTTGCCTTGTCCAGAAAGCCATCGGCGCCAAGAACGCGGCGGCCTTTGATCTGGGCGCTGCATGTTCCGGGTTTTTGTACGGGATCACGACCGCCAAACAATTCATCCAAAACGGCCTTTATAAAAATGCCGTTGTCATCGCCTCCGAGAAGATCACGGATTTGATCGACTGGAACGACCGGGCGACCTGTGTGCTTTTCGGCGACGGCGCTGGCGCGGCGGTCTTGGGGCCCGTGAACGACGGCCACGGGATCATTGCCGATTACATGCACGCGCAGGGAGAATTCGGGGACCTGATGGCGGTCATCAGCGAGGGCCGCGAACCGCTGGATAAGGCCAACAAAATGACGCGCCTGCCGTATGTCGTGATGCAGGGGCAAGAACTTTTTAAGGTCGCGGTCAATTCAATGGCGGAAGCGGTGGAGATCGCCGCCAAAAAAGCCGGGATCAGCTTGGAGGATATCGATATCGTCGTGCCGCACCAGGCCAATGACCGGATCATCTCCGCGGTCGCCAACAAATTGAAACTTCCCAAAGAAAAAATATTTGTGAATATTGATAAATACGGCAACATGTCGGCGGCCTCCATCGCGGTCGCGCTTTATGAGGCGGTGGAGCAAAAGCGCATCAAAAAAGGCGATACGGTGGCGTTGGTCACTTTCGGCGCCGGACTTGTGTCCGCGGCAAATATAATTAAGTGGTAAATAGTCATCAGTCATCAGACTTCAGTCTTTAGACTGACAGCTGACGACTGATGACTTTTATAAGGAGTTTCCTTGATCGAAGTAGCGCTCATATTCCCAGGCCAAGGGGCGCAGTTCGTCGGCATGGGAAAAGAATTTTATGAAACGTCCCCCCAGGCCAAAAGCGTTTTTGATGCGGCCGATAAAGTTATCCAAGGCTTAAGCAGCGTACTTTTTAACGGCCCTGCTGAAAAATTGACCTCAACCCGCTATTGCCAGCCCGGTATTTTTACTTATAGCATTGCCGCGTATGAGGCGCTTAAAGCGCATCCCAAATTCAAGAGCATCCATCCGAAATTCGCTTGCGGCTTAAGCCTGGGCGAATGCACGGCCGTTTGCGCGGCCGGTGCGTTATCATTTGAAGATGCATTGAAGATGGTCGAGCGGCGAGCGACATTTATGGAAGAGGCGTGCCGGCTGAAAAAGGGCGCGATGGCCGCGGTCATCGGGTTCCCCGCCAAAGGCGGGTCCGCCTCCGGCGGAGATAAGGATGCATTGATGGCTATCTGTAAAGAAACGGGAGCACAGGTTGCCAATTTTAATTCGCCCGATCAGATCGTGATCACGGGGGAAGCCGCGAACGTGGAGGCGGCATCCGTTAAAATCAAAGAAGCCGGCGCCAAGCGCGTGATCCCGTTGGATGTGGGAGGGGCGTTCCATTCGAGTTTGATGCGCCCGGCTGTGCCGAAATTTGAAGCCGAATTAAATAAGTTTATCTTTAAGCCGCCCCAATTCGCCGTTGTCAGCAATGTCGACGGCCGGCCCAGTATTGACCCCAAGCAAACCCATCAAAACCTCGCCAAACAAATTACTTCATCCGTGCAATGGGTTATGAGCGTTGAGAATATCGCCAGGGCAGGCGTGAAAACATTTCTTGAAATAGGCCCAGGCACTGTCCTCAAAGGGCTCATCCGCAAGATCAACCCTGAATTGATTGTATATAGTATTCAGAAACCTAATGATCTTGATGTTCTTCCTTTTTAGTTTAGTCCTTGCTCGCTAATGCTCGCAAGGACGGCTACATCTACGAACTTACATCGCTTCGCTCTGTAAGTTCAAGATTCGCCGTATCCAAAAGCCTGAAGATATCGATACACTACCGCTTTAGTGGCAGTCCCAAATGCTCACTTCGTTCGCGCTTTGGGATGGCTGCATCTATAGATTTATGTTCGTCCGTCTAAGCGGACTCCATAAATCTAAGATTCGCCAATTTTAAGCCCACTTTTCAGATTGCCGTAATTCCCCTTGAGCCTGCCATTTTAGGGACATATAATATCTAACACATATTTATATTAATATTAGTTTAAAAGCGGTTTTATTTCTCACAGCATAGGAAATTATAAAAATTATTTGATGCTGCTAGAAAACTCTCCTATGCAGCAAAGAAGATACGACGAACGCAGTGAGGAGTTTTCTTGCAAATGAAAGACTTACAACAACTTATAGATATTTTACCGCAGAAATACCCTTTTCGGATGATCGATGAGATCGTGGAATTCAAAGAGGGGATAAGCCTGACGGCGGTCAAGAATATTACAGGCGATGAGTGGGTTTATGGCGGCCAAAACACACAGCTTGACCATTATCCAGAAACGCTCATTATTGAAGCGGCGGCGCAGGCGGCGCTAATTTTATATCATTTTAGTATGATTAAAAATTTTAGTGTGAAGCCTAAGTATATTGTTGGGAAAGTAAAGGCTGAATTTCTAAGTAAAATATATGTTGGAGATCAAGTAACATTGCATGCCAAAGCAACAAAATTATTAGTTTCTGGAGGATATAGTGAAATAGAAGTGAAATCAACTAAGTTATTAATATCAAATATGGTGCTATTTTTTAGCGTAAAAGATGAATAGTAAAGATTCTGACAGGGTTGTTATTACTGGATTAGGAATTATTTCTTCCATCGGCATCGGCTGGAAGGAATTCTGGAAAAATTTGATCGCCGGCAAATCCGGCATATCCCGCATTGAAACTTTTGACACCTCTGATTTCGACCGCCATTATGCCGGGCAGGTCAAGAATTTCGATCCCCAGCAATTTATCGGTAATCGCAGTTTAAGCCACTTGGGGCGCACCTCCCAAATGGCCTTGGCCGCCACTCACTTGGCCATTGAAGATGCCGGTTTAAGTTATGAAGAGCTGAAGCAATACCGGGTGGGCATTTCTATTGGAACGACCATGGGGGAGCCGCAGGTTTTAGAGGTGATGAATAATATTTTAATAAGACACGGCTTTGACGATGTTGACCCGAAACTCGTTCCCGTTTATCCCTCAAACGGTATCAGCGCCAGTATTGCCAGGAATTTAGGCGTGACAGGGGATAATTTGCTCCTTGCCAACGCCTGTTCAGCCGGCAACTACTCCTTTGGCCACGCATTTGACAATATAAAATTAGGTAAGGCTGATCTGATGGTCGTTGGCGGTGCTGATTCCTTTTCGAAGCTTAATCTTGTTGGGTTCAACAGGTTATTTGCCGTTGCCCCTGAAAAATGCCAACCCTTTGATAAAAACAGAAAAGGCATGATCGTTGGCGAAGGGGCGGGCATTGTGGTCATTGAGACTTTGGAAAACGCTAAAAAGCGAGGAGCCCCCATTTACGCCGAGATCCTTGGCTACGGCTTATCCTGCGATGCCGAGCATATGACATCCCCTGAGGTCAAGGGGATCACTAAGGCCGTAACAAAGGCATTAAAAGCAACTGGTATTAAGCCGGAAGAAGTAGATTACATCTGCGCTCATGGAACAGGCACAGGGCAAAACGACAAAAATGAGGCGCAAGCCGTAAGAAATATTTTTTATACAAATGGGCATAAAGTTCCCACCAGCTCCATCAAATCCATGTTGGGCCATACGATGGGAGCCGCTTCAGCGATCGAAGGCATCGCTTGCTGTCTTGCGATCAAACACAATATTCTTCCACCGACCATTAATTACGAAGAACTTGATCTTGAGTGTGATATTGATTGTGTCCCAAATAAATCAAAAAGTCAGAAAACAAAAATTGTTCTAAATAATTCATTTGCGTTTGGTGGGAACAACGCTTGTTTAGTATTAAGCTCAATTAAAAATAATGATAAATAAACGAATTGTAATTACTGGTATAGGACCTATTTGTTCTTTGGGAATTGGAAAAGAAGAGTTGTGGAAGAACGTGTTATTAAATAATAGCCAGCCCGTTAAAGAAATGAATCGGTTAGATGTGGGAAAGAACGATTCTTTTTATGTTTATCGATTAAAGAGGAATGATTATAGAGAATTAAATAGAATTTATGCGGCTGATAATAAGAAAGAATCTAAAGATTTTCTTTTTTTAGCTACCGCTGCCAAATTAGCTCTAGTTGACAGTAAATTATCAAAAGAAATTATATATAAAGATACCGTATTGATTGTTTCACACGAAAGTCCGGAATTAGGTAATTTTTATGATTTGATTATAAATGAAACTTATAAGACCAAATTTAAAAATAAGAAAATATCAAAAGCAAACTATACTAAATATTTATACAGCAATTTAAGTAAGAGCGCTTATAATCTTCAGTCTTTCATGTTTTTGTTTCGAATAGCGAAATATTTAAATATTCACGGGTTCACTCAGTATATTAATAACGCTTGTGCCTCGGGGTTATACGGGATTGAATCTGCCAGCCAACATATAAAACTCAATAAATGTAAAGCCGCTTTGGTAGTTGCAGGAGATCACCCAGATTTCTACAAATATCTTTGGTTCAAGAGAATAGGTTTATATTCACCGAACGGGCAGTTAAGGCCATTTGATGCAAATTCTAATGGTTTTGTGTTTGGAGAAGGAGCTGTCGGAATTGTATTTGAAGATTTAGAGCATGCTAGAAAAAGGAAGGCGACTATTTATGGAGAATATTTAGGTGGCGGTTTTTCTCAAGATTGTTGGAAGGTTTCTTTCCCGGCAATAAAGGAAAAACATTATGAAAATGCATTTGTTCAGGCGCTAGCTATTTCCAAGATAAAGAAAAAAGACGTAGATCTTATAGTGCCACATGGTGTAGGAAACTATATTATTGATCGCTTTGAAGCCGAAGTAATTAAGAATATTTATATAGAACACAGATTGCCTTTAATATCAGCTTTTAAACCATATTTTGGGCATAATTTAGGAGGAAGTGCATTATTAGAAACAGCGTTATTATTACTGGCCATTAAAAATCGACAAGTTCCCGCCACGCTTAATATAAAGCAAAAACATCCTAGAATTAATTTGGATCTAGTTGATAGGAATACTAGAAAAAAAATCAACTGTGCGGTAAAAATGGCTTGTGGTTTTGCTGGGTATAATGCGGTCGCTGTATTTAAAAGATTATGAACCGTTGAGGGTGTTAAATAGATGAGTTTATTTAGTTTCTCAGGAATTCTATTAAGTGGAACAAGTCTTATTTTGATTGTAATTCTTCTCCGGTACGGCCGGTCTTCTGTTCATCGTACTTGGGCATTATTTAATACTACTGTTGCCGTTTGGGGAATATTTGCATTTTTGATTGGAAAAGAAAAAAATCCAGATGATGCGCTTTTATGGTGGAGATTCGCACATATCAGTATTTCCTTTATACCAGTTTTTTTATATCATTTTGTTTTTCTTCTTTGTAAAAGGAAGAATAATAAATGGATTATTTTTGTTTATTTGCAAGCAGTAATCTTTTCTTCCCTGAGCTTCACCCCAATACTATTCTCCACAGTTAGACTCACGGACACAAATTTTTATTACGCCATTCCAAGTGCTAGCTATATCTATTTTCTAATAATGTGGATGTGCTTAGTGGCGATTAGTCATATTCACCTTTTCAGAGAATATTTTAGAAGCGAGGGGATAAGAAGGAACCAAATCCTTTATCTATTTATTGGTAGTGTGGTTGGCTTTTCAGGGGGTATAACAAATTTTATGGTTGCCTACAGTCAACCCGTTTACCCTTCAGGAAATTTTACGATACCAATTTATTCTCTTATTGTCACATATGCAATACTAAAATACAGGCTTCTTGATATAACTGTTGCGATTACTCGTACGGGGATTTTTCTCGCTGTGTATTCTGTGGTTTTGGGTTTACCGTTTGCTTTAGCATTCGGTGCTCAGAAATATTTAATTAAAATTTATGATTTAAATTGGTGGATTATCCCCTTAGGCAGCTCAACGATATTAGCTACAGTGGGACCATACATATATTTATTTATTCAAAAAAAGGCAGAGGATAGATTATTACAAGAGCAAAGACAATATCAAGCAACATTACGTAAAGCATCTTTAGGGATGGGGCAAATAAAGGATTTAAAAAGATTACTTAGTCTTATCGTCCATGTAGTTACAAAAGCAGTTCGAATTGAACATTGTAAGATTTTTCTCTATCATGAGGCCTCAAACCGTTTTGTGTTAAAAGCAGCTAAAAATAAGCGATTGGAGGAGGTTAAGTTGAATGTGGTCGATGCGAACAATGTATTAATCACAACACTCGTTAAAACAAAAGAGCCGATCGTTTATCAGGAAATTAAACAGCAAAAGACGGATTATTTTGAAGATAAAAATTTGTATGAATTAGAAAAGCTATTAACTTTGTTGGATGCGGAATTGGTCGTGCCTAGTTTTATCGAGCAGACCTTGATTGCCTTTATTGTTTTAGGCAAAAAATATTCCGGAAAAATGTACACTCAAGATGATTTGGTAGTATTTTCTATTTTAGCCAGCCAGTCTGCTTTGGCTATTGAGAATGCCATGTTTCACGAGGAGACCAAACGTACCCATGAGCAGTTGTTTAAGGCGGAAAAGATGGCTACGATCGGTACGATGGCTGACGGGTTATCCCATCAGATCAATAACCGCCTTCACGCGATGGGATTCATTGCCGGCGATGCGCTGGATACCTTGAGAAGGTTTAAAGACAAGCCGGTGCCTGCGGATGCCAAAGAAGTTTTGGACAATATTCAAAATGCTTTGGAGAGGATCGAGGAAAATGTTAAGCGCGGCGGTGAGATCGTTCAAGGCCTTTTAACGTACACGCGAAAAGGCGAAGAGGGCTTTGTATCAGTGGATCTCGATAAACTGCTGGATGCCTCTATCGAGATGGCCGCCTTCAAGATCAAGACCAAAGAGATCGATTTTCACAGGCATTTTGACAGCCAGACGCCTAAGGTCCGCGGGAATTTTACACAGCTCCAGGAAGTTTTATTCAATGTGATCGATAATTCTTATGATGCGATCATGCAGCGAAAAAGTGAATTGGGGGAGCGGGGATATAGGGGCGTTATCGACATCGCGGCCAACACGAACGGCACGAAATTGGAGCTGGTTATCCGGGACAACGGTATGGGTGTCAAGGACGAGAATAAGAACAAGATCTTTACGCCATTTTTTACGACCAAGTTATCAAGTAAGAAAGGGACCGGCTTAGGCATGTACGTGATCAAAAAGATCATCGAGGAAAACCATCGCGGCAAGGTCGAATTCACCTCCCAGTACAAGGTGGGCTCCCAGACCAAGCTGTTGCTGCCCTTGCACAACCCTGATTTCAAGGATTTTTCGCAAAAAACGTAGTTTAGTATTGTTATACATATTTTTAATAGTTAAAATAAAAATCTATGAACCTTTAACCTGCGAGGGAAAAGATGGCTAAGCTATTGGTTGTCGATGATGAACAGGATATCCGTGATTTCGCCAAGAGTTTTTTCCAGAAGCGCAACATCAACGTCATTACGGCCAGCGGCGGCGCTGAGGCGTTGGAGTTGATCGAAAAGGAAAAGCCGGATCTGGTCCTTCTGGATATTCATATGGAAGAGATGAGCGGGGTGGAGGTCTTAAAGCAGTTACGGCAGAACAAAAACGATATCAAGGTCATTATGGTCACTGGTGTTGAAGAAGAATCGATCGTCAATGAGGCCAACAGCTGGGGCATCCGCGGGTATATTCACAAGCCGCTCGTGTTGGAGGAATTGGAAAAGATCGTCATAGGGGAATTGGGAACGAAAAGAAGTTAAAAGAGTCGAAACTCATGGAAATTAATTAAAATTTCTGTCGGTTTCGATTTTTTATCTAAGAACGACCATGATCAACCGTCCAAAAACTAAAGATCAAATTAAAGTCACTCAGATTAATTTCAAGAAAGAGCTTGAGGCGGCCAGCAAAAGCATGATCATGATCCATGATCCCAAGCTTTTGATCAAGCTCATTATCCGCATGATCGTGCGCAAGCTCGGCATCAAGCACGCCGGCATGGTGATCTATGAGGCTGACCAGGATGCGTATGTGCTGGGCATCTCCCGCGGCGAGCCGGGCTTAAAGATCCCGCAGGGTTTTACGCGTTTTGACAAAGAAAGCCCGATCATCAAATTTTTTGTGACCAAAGAATATAAGGCGTTGACCGTCTCAAGAAACGCCATTGTCTCCGACGACATTAACCGTTTGATATGGCGCGAAGGCGTGCTGGATAAGACCGGCGGCAACGGCATCAGGAAGCTCTTGCATGATGTCGATGAGCAGATGCGCATGCTTAACACGACCGCCTGCGTGCCGGCGTATTACCGCCATAAGCTGTTGGCGATTCTTTTACTGGGTGAGAAAAACGACGGCACCAAGTTTGAGCAGGATGAGTTGGATTTTTTCGCGGCGTTGGCATCCGATGCCGCCATGGCGATACGAAACGCCCAGCTTTTCAAAGGCCTAGAGGCGGAAGCCCTTCGCAACCGCCAGCTATTTTTGCGCACCATCCTCGTTCTGGGATCGACCATTGAAGCCAAAGATTCTTACACCCGCGGCCACACCGAGCGCGTCACCAAATATGCGCTCGCCATCGCCCACCAAATGAAAGATAACGGCTCATTTGAGTTTGACGAACAATTCTTCGAGAACCTTTATATTGCAGGAATGCTCCATGACATCGGCAAGATTGGCGTGCCCGAGGCGATTCTCAACAAAAAAGGCAGGCTGACCGTTGAAGAATACGAAACGATGAAACTGCATACCACCAAAGGCGTTGATATCGTTGAGCCCTTAAAGCTCCCGCAAGTCGTTCTTGATGGGATTAAATATCATCATGAAACATTCATCGGCTCAGGATACCCGCAGAAATTAAAGGCCGAGCAGATCCCTATTTCCGCCGCCATTATCTCCGTGGCCGATTGCCTGGACGCCATGACCACCGACCGCCCCTACCGCCGCGGGCTTACCAAAGAAGAAGCCATTGCCGAGATCAAAAATAACGCCGGCATCCAGTTCCGTCCTGATGTGGTGAAGGCGTTTATTGAGCTGTGTGAGAAGGGGATTGTTTAGAAATAGGTAGGCTTTAAATTCTTTCCGAATTATATATAGGCAACTGCAGTATAAATTCCGTACCAATCCCCGCTTGACTTTTCACATCAATTTTACCCTTATGTTGTTGGATAATTGTTTGGGTAATAGAAAGTCCGAGGCCGGTGCTCATGTCTTTGGTAGAAAAGAAAGGGTCAAAGATATGGGGCAGGTTTTCTTCGACAATACCCAAACCGGTATCACGGATGCTGATTTGGAAATTGTCTTTATCCAGGAAGGTGGATATCGTCAGTTGTCCTCCATGTGGCATTGCCTCGATGGCATTGAGAAAGATATTAAGAAGGGCTTGTTTGATTTGGTTGGCATCGATGGTAAGTTGGTATCGATTGCGCTGGGGAAAAATCCTGATGACGTTGATTCTTTTTTCAATGAACTGGCTGTTAAGGGCATCCAGCGTATCATCAAGGAGTTTATAAATATTGGTATCTTTTAGGGTAAGAGGGGAAGGCTTGCCGTAATCCAAAAGCTGGTGGACAAGGTCATTGATACGTCGTGCTTCATGTCCAACGATCCTTGAAAAACTTTTTAGGAAATCTTTATCATCCAACTTTTTAGGGAGGTATTCAGCAAATGTCATGAGAGCCGTGAGGGGGTTTTTAACTTCATGGGCAATGCCGCTACTCAGTGTAGCCAGTGTTTTATATTTTTCTACTAGGGCCAACTCTTGTCTTAATTGTTTATTTATCTGTAATATTTCTTCCTGGCTGCCCTTATAAAATAACCTATCTAGGTAGCACTGCAATCTATGTCTTACTGGCATAAATACCAGTGCTAACAAAAATGCAATAATAACACTTATTGATATCCTTGAGTATCCAAATGTGAGCTGAGTAAATTTTTCTAGAATAACAATGATTAAAATGTAAGTTATAGAAAAAAGCGTAAATAAAATAGAATAAAGGATTCCTTTATTTATGACCACATTAATGTCCATTAATTTATATCTGATAACTGCTAATCCTGTAATTAATATAAAAAGAAATGATGGTAAATACCCGATAGGATAGAAATTTATTCCGTAGTTTGGTAAAAAATCGAGAGATGCGAAGGAAAGAATTGAAAGTGCTAAAATGAGGTATTTTGATTGATTTTTTTTTGTGTAATCCAGATGTTCATTCGATAGTTCTTTTATCACAACAAGGTAATTTAAGAAAACAAAAATAAAGAAAAGACATAAATAAATGTAGTGAAGTCTACCAGCTTTTGGATAAAGGCCCCAAGAAAATTGGTTAGTCCCATCAATAATTAATTTTGAATGGAATATGAAATAGGAACTTATAAAACCAAATAAATAGGCAAGATATAATAAATATTTAAATTTTTCACGTTTTGTAAAAATATACAAATAATGAAAAGTAAATATAGGAATAAATGTAACTCCACAATATGCTAATTTTGTTAGGAGCATAGAGGGTAATGGAAAGGCGTTGAAAGATATTCTTGTAATTCCATAGAAGAATAACCAAAGTGAAACTGAGGTGCAGAGGAGAAAGTAGATTAGATTTAAATTATTGCGAGGAGACTTAATCAGTATAAACGTGCCAAATAAAAATATTACAATAGCGCATATTATATACGAGAGAGTAAGAAAAGATGGTTCTAACATAAGTGCTCTTTAACAATTTTTTGTATTTCTTCCGACTTAAACGGCTTCACAATATATCCATCCGCTCCCAGGCGGGCGGCTTCGGAGGCGGTTTCAACGGATTTGTAGCCGGTGATGATAATGACTTTCATGTCGACATATTTTTGTTTGATTTCTTTCAGGATATCCAGCCCGTTGGTCTTGGGCATCTTGATATCCATGAGCACTATCTTGATGGTGGGGTCGTTTTTAAGGCATTCCAAGCACTGCGCCCCGCTTCCGGTTAAAACAAGTTCATAATGGTCCGCGAGGATGAGTTTCAGGGATTCACGGATTCCTTCTTCATCATCGCAAATGAGAATCTTTTTAGCCATTTCAGTCTCCTTATAATGCTGGTGGGGTTATGACACACACTAATTTTGCCGTTGATTTGCCTTCATTAACGAAAAAATGTTTTAATGATGCATCAAAGTACAGCGTATTTCCTTTAGACAGCGAATAGCTATCTTTGCCGATCGTAACTTCGACCTTTCCTTCCAGGGTATAGATAAATTTTTCCGTCCCAAGCTTGTTTTCCTCAGGGGCCGTTTGCCCACCAGGCTCAAGTTTCAATAGGATCGGCATCATTTTCTTGGACAGGACCTTAGTGGTAAGCATTTCATAAGACGACTTATCACTATGGACAAAGACATCGGAAGAAGAGGGGGTTTTTTGGATATCGACTTTACTCTCTACTCTAATAATATCACTGTAGAGCTGAGTGACGTCCACGCCCAGGGCCTTGGCGATGTTCATGTGGGACTCCAGGGTGCCGGTCATTTTGTTGTTCTCCATCCGGCTTAGGGTGGCGATCTGAACGCCGCTATTTTCGGATAATTCCGAAAGGGTCATGTCCCTGGCCTTCCTAAGCTCCTGCATACGTTTTCCTATATACATGGTCCGTTCCTTATTTGAGGGTTAATGGGGAAATTAACCTGAAACTAGCATATCATAATTTGATGATTAGTCAATAAAATTTAGTAAAAATCAAAGTATTTCTTATAAAATTTTTAAAATATTTTATTGAATGTTGTAAAATTAATAATTTCAAGTAGTTATATATTGATTAACAATCAAATAAAATTTGACAAATAATCAAATTAATGTTACACTTCATTTAGTTTTGGAGGTTGTTCAAATCATGCCTATAAACGAATCAAATATCAATCAAAATCATCCCCCTGACGCGTTCCCCAATTTTTTCACGCGTAAAGATAATTCGATCGCCATCTACACAGCGATGCGGATTTTACGAAGCATGAAAAAAGAACTGGGGATTGAGGCCATGCACGAGTATTTGGATGGGTATGTACGCACCGTCGATCAGCATAACCCCAAATTGAGCCTCGCGGTGACCAAAGCGCTTTCCCTAATGAGCGTAGAGAAAATCTACAAGGATGCGTGTTGTGGGGACCATAAACAGATGTAAAATCATAACGTTGATGCTGGTGGCCGGCCTTAGCGGCCTTGGCTTTAGTTCTCCTCATTTTGAGTGGAACAAAATCGCTTATTCGGGATACGATGCAACAATCCTGAGCGTTTCCGTTGACCCTACCGATCCCAACCTTCTTTATTACGGCACCGATAAATCCCTTTACCAATTAAACCTTACCCAAAAAACCCATCAAGTTTTATTAAACCTGCAAGGAGAGAAAAGCAGCATTAATGATATTGGTTTTGCAAGGTACAGGCCTTCAGTCATATTTGCCGCTACCGGCAATGGCCTGTACCAAAGTGATGACAAGGGGCTCCACTGGGAGCGTATATTCCATTCTTCTGATGAGAATGAACGCCAGTGTACGGCTGTGGCAGCGGATGAAGATCGTTTATATTTAGGGACGCGCAAGGGGTTATTTTATAAGGGTTTTTCTCAGCCGAGATGGCAAAAGATGAAGGGAGAGTTAAGCGATCTACCCATTAGCGATATCGTTGTCGGCAAGAATTTCGTTTACGCCGCCGATACATCAGATGTTTTCAGGATAAACAAAGCAACCTTTGATTATGCCGAGATATTTTCTTTGGGCCCGGAAACTTCTGAAGAGGAAGAAGACGCTTCGGGCACGATCAAAACGCTTCAATTATTTACCGGGGCAAATAACATCCTGTTGGTTGGCTCGAGGAAAGGTATCTTCTCTAATATAGAGGATAGTCATCAATGGCTGGCGTTAGTCGTTGATTCTATCCCGCTTGAGCGGCTCACCACCGTTATTGCTTTTAGGGATCAAAGCCACGGTCAGTGTGATACGGACCTGTTAGCCTGCATGGGGTTCGTCATTGCGACAGAACGGGGAGCGTTCCTCTATGAGAACGGGGGAGTAACTCCTGTTTATAAGGGAATGGCAACGAACGTGATCCATGATCTGGCGTTGGGGTTGGATGGCCAAGTGTACGCTGCGACGAATGAAGGGTTATATCACATTTCCATAGAGCCGACGCTTCCCGTTTCTGATTTCCCGGTTAAAGGTGATTACGCCAAGCTCAACCAGATCTTTGGCCATGAGCCGCCTATCAAAGAAGTGCATGAAATGGCGATCGATTATGCCGATGTCCATCCTCAAAAAATCAAAGATTGGCAAAGGCAGGCACGGTGGAAAACGGTTCTTCCAAGCCTTTCGGCCGGGGTGGATCGCAGCGCTACGGAGCGGTTGCACTGGGATACGGGTCAAAGTCCGGATGAGCTGGTCAAAGGCGACGATTTTCTCGAGTGGGATGTTTCCGTTTCCTGGGATTTGAGCGATTTTATTTGGAGCACAGACCAAACGACGATCGATTCACGGGCGAAGCTCATGGTCGAGTTGAGGGAAGATATTCTGGACCAGATCACCCGGCTTTATTTCGAGCGCCGCCGGCTGCAGATGGAGCTGCAAATGCCACAGGCCGACCCGTACGTCACATTTGACAAGCAAATGCGCGTTGATGAATTGACGGCTTTAATTGATGCGCTCACGGGCGGCGAGTTCTCTAAAAAAATTGTAGAAAGTCGTCAGACGTCAGACGTCAGCCATCAGAAGGAAGAAAAGTAAAATGCACAATCAAAAGTTCAGAAAATTAGATGTATGGAAACGCTCGATGGATTTTATCTCGGTAATTTATAAGTTAACAGTTAACTTTCCTCCCAATGAAACCTATGGATTGGTTTCACAAATACGCAGAGCGGCTATTTCCATATCTTTGAATATAGCCGAAGGATCCGGATCCAGGTCGGACATAGAATTTAATAGGTTTTTAAACATTGCACTTAGATCATCGTATGAAGTGAATTGTGCTATTGAGATAGCGGGTAGATTAAATTACTTTAGTCACGATGATATCGGCTATTTATCAAACGAATGTGATGAGATTTCTGCTATGATTTCTGGTTTATCTAAATATTTGAAATAAATCATGCTGATGACGTCTGAAGACTGATGACTGACGACTGAAAGCTAAGAGCGAAAGGAGAAATTCAATGAGTGACTCAAAATTAGACATCAAAGTCCAGCGGATACATCGGATGAACGGCGAAGGGGCGCTTAAGGCCTTTGTCGATATCTGCATCAACGACGCCATCCTCATCAAAGGTATTCGTTTGGTGGATGGCAAGAAGGGGCTGTTCATCTCCATGCCTTCGGAGAAGGCCAAGGACAACAAATGGTATGAAAGCGTGCGCTGTCTCGATAAAGAGGTACGCAACCAAATAGCGGATGAAATCATGAGCTCTTATACAGCGGAAAGTTTTGTAAACCAGGATTAAAATTTAGGGTGCTTGGGTCCTTATACATGGGGGATGAACCGTACCGAAAAGGGGAAATCGAGCGGTCAAACCCGGGCACCCTTTATATAAAAATTGCCCGTGCCCTTATCTTAGCGGAATAGGTCTAAAAATTTAAGGAGGGCATGATGAACCGTAAAATCCGAATCACATTTACTGCAATTCTTTTGTTCGTCACTATTTATTCCCGGATTGATCCCGTTTCCGCCAATCATCTGCCCCAGTTGAGCGATCTGGCGGCCCATGTGGATCCCCATTCGGGGCAAGTCCACTGTCATCCATCTTTTTTTCAAATAAATCAGGAGGAAATAAATGAGAAAAAGTTCTAAAAATAGATTATTTTTTTGGGCTTTTCTTTTTGCTTTTTCTAGTCTGCTTTTTGTACATGACGTTTTGAGTGACGATGGCGAAGACAAAATGGTGGGGATGGCTCCGAGTCCGCAGCCGGTTCAGCAGGCTATACAGAGCAAAAGATCTGTTTCAACCACATCAACTGAACCGGTTTTTTCTTGGTGCTGCGATTATCTCTATCCCGGGTCGCCCGCCTCAGTGACTTGGGATGTTATTTACTATTATATTTATCTTCAGAACGCTGAGGTTGGAGATGTGTTCACATGGGATGTTTATAACCCTATTTTAGATCCGGTAACATATCTGCCTACAGGTTCAACAACATTTTATGCAAAAGCAGCCTGGACACGCATAGATGAAGAAAACTGGCAATTCTGTAGTGATAATCCTTTATTTGGGTGGGTTTGCTCAATAACGTATCAGTATCCATTTGGCACTGTCGAATTCGGTGCTGGTCCATATATAAATATTAAATCCTTTGTAACTTCACATCCCGGCGTCTGGCGAATAACAATCAGTCGTAATGGCGTACTTTTAACTTCTACCAATTTCGATTTGATTGATGACTTAGCTCCTACAGTAACTTTTACAACGCCAAGCGATGGATCTACACTCAAAGGGTCAAGCACAACCATTTCAGTCGCAAATTCTGACAATCTTGCAGTGACCAGACTGGAGCTTTTTGCTGATAATGTAACCACCGGACAATCCTTTTTGCTGCAGGCATATTCTAAACCTGTTCCTGGTTCTTTCAGCTATTCGTGGGCTGCCAGCAAATTCCCCAAAGGAGACTACATTTTAAGGGCGGTGGCAGCTGATCCCTATAATAATATCGGCACTGGAGTAGTCTCGGTTTCTCTTAATAAAGGAACTGAACCTCCATTGCCGGCAACGGAGATCGTTCCTTCGGCTTTAAAGACCCTTACCAAAGACCCCGTGAATATCGCTACCGGGGAAGCATATTTCTCATCCACAGACTTTTCCTTGGATGGACGAGGGCCAGTGCTTTCTCTATCCCGGGAATACCGCTCTTTTTCCACTTTTAGCGGGATGTTCGGCTATGGTTGGCGCACAGATTTTGACGTTAACTTAACTCAGGATAGAAGTGGAAATGTGATCATTTATGATGGCGATGGAGCTGGGAAATACTTTATTAATAATTCAGGTACCTATGTTCCTTCACCAGGGAATTATTCCATACTTACCAAAAATTCGGATGATACTTTTACACTCAAGGATAAAAACGGTAATGTTGCTGTCTATGATATTAATGGACGGTTATCATTCCGCACAGACCGCAATGGCAATAAGCTGACTTTTGTTTATGACCCTGCCCCGGCAGGAGGGACCTATATTCAAGATGCCAGCGGTCGGAAGATCGTCTTGAATTTTGATTCCAGTAACCGTGTTATTTCTGCTTCGGATCCGGCCGGGAAAACTTTTCAATATGGCTATGACCCAAATGGAAACTTAAGTTGGATTACTGACCCAGCAGGAAAGGTCACGAATTATTTTTATGATGCTAATCATAAAATTATTAAACTGGTCAATTCCAATGGTCACAACACGTATTTTACATACGACTCACAAGGTCGTGTGGTTGTGAACTGGCAGGATAATAATGTCAACAAAGTTACTTTAGATTATCTGGCGAACAACACGACGGTTGTGACCGACAGTTTAGGAAACAACAACACCTATATGTTTAACAGTTCCGGATTGCTTATTTCCCAGACAGATCCTTTGGGAGCAGTGACCCAACAGATTTGGGATTTTCTTATGAATCGGACGTCCATAAAAGACGCGCGGAATAATGTGACAAATTTTACGTACGACTCTTATGGAAATCTTATTCAGATAACTGATCCGTTGGGCAAGCAGACGAAGATGACCTATACTCCCGATTTTAATTTGATCAGTAGCGAAACGGATGCTTTGGGGAATATCACTCGTTTTAACTATGATTCCCATGGAAATCTGACTGACATTGTCGATGCGTTAGGAAACAGTCATTCCTTTATCTATGACCAATTTGGTAATGTTATAAAGTCGACCGATAGCCGTGGGAATAGCGCCAATTTTACTTATGATGCTTTAAACCATGTCATCCAAAAAACTGATGCACTGGGTAATATCATTAATTTTACCTATGAGTAAGCATATAAGAATAATAAAATTCGGAGGAGATATAATGTGTACATATTTTAGCAGGCTTGTATTTTTTGGTGCCGTTTTAACTTTCTTAGGGGCAGGTATTAGTAATGCCTATGCCGCCCCTCCTTCAAAACCAACCATCACGACACAACCGGTTAGTGTGACGGTCTCAGCCCCGGCGACGGCAACTTTTACCGTAGTTGCAAGTAGTGACACGCCTTTAACGTATCAATGGAAACAAGCTTTCGGCTCAAATAAATATACAACTATCAGCGGAGCAACGGCTGCTTCTTATACAACGCCACCGACGACAGCTGCAATGAGCGGAACAAAATATCAATGCGTCGTTAGCAACGCAAGCGGCAGTGTCACAAGTAACGCAGCGATATTGACCGTCGATTCAGTATCAATAGCACCGACAATCATTACGCAGCCGGTTGATGTGACGGTTCAGGTGCCCAAAAGGGCAACGTTTTCGGTCGTGGCCAGCGGCTCACCGGAGCCTGCATACCAGTGGCAGAAAGCCGCCCCCGGTTCTAATAATTTTTCATCCATCACCGGAGCAACGGCAGCTTCTTATGGAACTACAACTCCAGAAACAACAATTGAAAACAGCGGAACAAGGTATAGATGCGTAGTCAGCAATTCGGCAGGGAGCGTAACCAGCGCAGCGGCCTCATTGACCGTTGCCGGTCTACCGATGGTTGAAATAACAAGTCCTGCCAGTAACAGCAGCTTTACGGTAGGGGCAGACTTAACAATTACGGCAAGTGCAAGTGAAATAAACGGGACTATCACCAGCGTATCCTTCTATAATGGGTCAACACTATTAGGGACAAGTACTACAGCTCCATATACGTATACGATCACAAATGCTCCAGTGGGTATCTATTCCTTAACCGCTGTGGCCACGGATGCTTTTGGCACTTCGGCAACATCCAGCCCCGTTGTGGTTATGATTCATGGTTTACCGGAAGTTTCCGTTGAAAGCCCTTCCAATCAAAGCGGCTTTACAACAGGATCTGTTAATATTACAGCGATCGCTAGAGAAGATTATGGAACGATCAGCTATGTTGATTTTTACAACGGCTCCACATTATTGGGAAGGGTGACCAGCACTTTTGAAGCGTTTACGTATTCTTGGATTAATGTGCCGGCTGGAACTCACAATTTGACGGCTGTGGCGACCGATGTTAGTGGTTTATCGACAACGTCTTCGCCGATTACAGTTACCGTTAGTTTTTTCCCTTTCAGCTATGGTGTTGATGACAATATCGTCTCAGAAACGGATGCTTTAAATAACACCACCTCTTATGAACACGATAAGTTAAACAGGCTTCTTAAAACGACCTTTGCCGATGGCTCAAGGGTTTCCTATGCGTATGATGCTTTTGGAAATCAGATCAGCGTGACCGATCAAAGGGGAAATGTCTTAATAAAAACCTATGATGCTTTCGAGCGGCTTTCGCAAATTGAGGATCCCAAAGATGGGATAACTCAATTTAATTATGATACCGAAGGCCGCCTGCGGACCCTTACCGATGCCAATGAGCATGCGACAACGTATACGTATGATCCTAATGGCAGGGTTTTGACCCAAACCAACGCGTTAAACTTGTTAACAACCTTTACTTATGATCCGGTTGGAAATGTTTTAACCGGAAAAGATGCCAATGGCGAAACGACGAGCTATACCTATGATGCTTTAAATCGTTTAACAAAAACTACTTATCCCGACAATTCGCAGGTCACCAATGTCTACGATGCTTTGGGCCGCATGACGTCGATGACCGATTCCACGGGAGTGACGACTTACACTTATGATGCATTAGATCGATTATTAACTAAAAAAAGTCCTGGAACTAACAATACCATTAATTATGTGTACGACGGTGAAGGTAACCGTTTGACCACTCTTGATCAAAACGGCCGCACAGTAACCAATACATATGACGCCTTAAATCGTTTGGCTTCGGTACAGGATCAAAATGGAATAACGTCCTATGAATACGATGCCAACTCAAATCTCCTTTCGATGACAAGCCCTAACGGCGTTGTGGAGAATTATACCTACGACTCGTTAAACAGGGTTTTGTCAGCCGTAATCCAAAATGGAGCGACAGTAATTTCCTCCTACACTAATGTCTATGACATTGCGGGAATGGTCAAGCAAAAGATATTTGCCGACGGCTCATGGACAATTTATACCTACGATACGCAGAATCAATTGTTAAATGAAACGAAGCAAACTGGCTCATCAACCATCTATAGCAACATTTACACTTATGATCCTGTGGGCAACCGTTTAACTTGGAGAAAAGATACAACGCTGGGAGGCTTCTGGAGCGCAGACTATCTGAACATGCCGTCTTCAGTTTTGACGAGCATGACCAATGCCGGTTATGGAAAAACCGCTAATCCGGCCCTCGCTGTGTCTTTGGTCAATAATTATTCCAATGATGCTGCCAACCGGTTGACAGGATGGAATGGGACGATCAGCGTGGGAACATCCGTGTTCCCTGTGCAGGCGGTTTATACCTACGACAATAACGGCAATCGAATAAATAAAATTGTTTCTTCGGCCCCAAGCGATCCATCGCCGAGACAAACAAGCTATGCTTATGATTTTGAGAATAGGCTCAACCGGTTAACCTATGAGAATATTCCCGATATTTCCGGTACACAGACGGATCGTTTGATCTATAATGGGGAAGGGCTGCGAACGCAGGTTGTGCTGAATGATAACGCGGCAACAGGCAATGCACTGGCCACGGACTATTTATACGACGGTTCAAATATTCTGGTGGAAAGGGATGATTCAGGCAGTTTCAAGACATATACGAGAGCGATAGGTTTTCCCGGCGGCATCGCAGGGCTGATTGCGCAAAGCCATACGAGCAATAACACGCCTGTTGTCCAGTATTATCATTACGACGATTTAGGCTCTGTCGCCGCTCTCACGGGAACGGCCGCGAATAACTACAGTTATGATGCCTTCGGTAATCTGATAAATCCCCAAACCAGCGGGGATACTAACCGATATCTTTTTAGCACAAAAGAGTTTGATTCCAGGGCTGGATTGTATTATTTTGGAGCTAGGTATTATGACCCGCAGGTAGGCCGCTGGCTTACGCCTGATCCGTTAGGTTACTTAGATTCAATGAATTTATATATATATGTTGAGAATAGTCCAATAAATTGGAGTGATCCTTTTGGACTGTTTGTATTTGGTAGAAGGCCTCTCGCTTCTACTAAATGGTTTAAACCCGGAAAGCCTACTGAAATTTTAGATAGAATTAATCACGAACCTTTCCATGAACATGGATTTTTTGAAGATGGTTCTGGCCAAAATATAGGCTACAATGGAACAGTTGGGATTTTTTCCGAAGATCCTACTGGGCTTGGGTATGTATATGAAAGTAAACATTATGATGACGATACAATGAGAGAGGCTTTTGATATGGTTAAAAGTGAGCCAATATGGAAACCAAATAAATACGAATTATGCGGTTTAAACCACCATAATTGTCAAGATTTCGCCGAGGCGTTAAGGAATGAATATAAAAAAGTTATAAATAAAATGGGGAAAGAAAATGCACATTCGAAAAAGTAAATTGTTTTTTTTTATCATATTATTTTTGTTAGTCTTTTTCGGAATTCTAGTTGTTTTTGTTTATAACAATTATCTATCCGATAATATTAGAGGTGTAAAGTATATGATAAATAAAATTAATCCGCCAGATGGTTTCTATGATCCAATTGTAAAAGAAAAGTTGAATTTTCTTGAGAAGGGTTTTAGCAAGACGCTCAATCTTAATGCAAAGTATAAGGGTTTGTATGATTTCGGTTTAGAATTTGAAAAAAAGGTATTATCTACCAAACATAAGTTCAATGGAAAATTTAAGCTTGAATTTTTGGTTGACGCTCAAATTTTGAGCGAGAAAACAATTTCCGCTTTTAAAGCTTGGGGTAGTTATTTTGAAGATGGGTATGATACGGATTATTATAAATGGATAGTACTTGATACGTTTGAGATACCTTATCAAGGCAAGTATTTAGATAATATTAAGTTACGGATTACTGTTTTAGAACCGGACATGGAATTAGGTAAGAATCAGGATTTTATTAATATCTATATTGCAGCGAGTTCAATTCCTTAAAGAGGATAATAGAGTGCCCACTAATAAAGAAAATTATCTTGTAATCATTTCGATGGTTATTTTAATCATTATGAATTCCTGTCTTCTGGCGTTTATTTTTCCTCTACCAGGAATTAATATATTGGGTTTTATTTTAGAAATATCCATCATTCTTTATTTTATATACTTCTTAATTAGGCGCAAAATATCTACGGCGCAAACTGTTTGTGGGTTATCTCTAATAATTGGAATAAGTTTTTTTATAGGGGGGCTTTATCTGTATTATGAAAGAAATATATCGCATTTTCCAAAAGAAGAATTTAAGTTGCCCGTAATATTAGCCGTAGGATTAATTCTTTTGTCATGTGTTTTATTGACACGCATTAAAAAATATTAAGTACAACTAGAGGAAATAACAAAGAAATATGAATAAAATTATTGCCTCGATTATTTCAGCAGGAAGTCTTATATTTGGTATTTTGATAATTTTACTCTATGGGGGAAATGGAGGGGAGGGAGTTCTATTCAGCTTAGGTTTTTTAGGTATGCCTCTCACATTGATTGATTTAAATCATGTTTACTCAGTGAGTTTTTTATATTTCATACAGTACCAATTGTTAGCCTATGTTGTATTTAGATGGGTCAAGTCCACAATGCTTTCATGTTTTATTTTTGCAATTCTTTTGACATATTTTTCTTTTATTATTCTTAAGTTGATATAAAGGGAAAGATATACAAGACCGGGTACCAATAAGTATAAGGATTAGAATGAATTGTGAGGGAAGTGAAGGGGAAGGGGACAGTCCACCGGCAGTGGACAGGGCAGATGTAGGGAATAGAAGGGAAAGGGAAGAAGGGAAGGGGACAGGACACTCTAGAGGGACAGGTTATGCGAAAGGAACAATGCGATGTGCGCGAGGGTGGCAAGAACGGAGTTGTTGTATGGCGGATGTTATTCTCACGTGATATCACGGTCGATACGGAAGTTAAAAGTCTTTAAAGATAGAGAAGATTTTGAGGCATTTAAAAGGGAATTGCTCATTGAAAAGCGAAAAAGTGGATTTCGGATCTTTCATTACTGCCTAATGCAAACACATTTTCATTTGGCTGTCGAAATACCGAACGTTGTCGAATTTTCAAAAAGTTTAGCAAGAGTGAAAAGTCGTTATACAAGCATATTTCATACAAAATATCGATTGAGTGGGCCAATATGGCGTGAGCGGTATAAAAGTTTATTAATTGAGAACGAAGAGTATTTATTAGCGTGTGGTCAATATATTGAGGCAAATCCTGTGAAGGCAGAGATGGTTAAGAAAAATGAAGATTGGCCATATAGTTCGCACCGCGTTTGTCATCAAGGTATTTCCGATGAATTGGTGGATGAATATGGGGATATAGAGTCTATTAGACGAAAGGGAATTTTAGATGATCTTATTCAGGAGGATTTTGAGAGCGGTAGTATCATTGGATCAGCATTTTTCAAGTTCCAGTTTTTTGAAAGAAGAAAAAGGAGATAAGGTGTCCCCTGGGAGTGTCCTGTCCCCTTCTTTTTCTTTTTATGATGACGATACAATGAGGATATGCAAGACCGGGTACCAATAAGTATAAGGATTAGAATGAATTGTGAGGGAAGTGATACGGCATGGGAAGATTACGCAGAGAGTTTTATGTAAGCGCTATTTATCACGTGTATAACCGGGGAAACAATCGTTCGGAGGTTTTTAAAGATGATGAAGATAAAGAGCTCTTTCTCAGTCTGCTCGATCATTATCGAGCGAGGTTTTTATTTAAAGTTTATGCCATATGTTTAATGGATAATCATTACCATATGATATTGGAGACGGTTCAGAAACACAGCATATCACGCATTATACATGCTTTAGCATTAGCGTATTCTATTCGCTATCGAAAGAAATACAATTATGCAGGGCATTTATGGCAGAGCCGTTTTAAAAGTCGGGTAATCGAACGGGAGAAGTATTTCTTTGAGTGTCTAGAATATGTCCATGAAAATCCTGTTAAGGCAAAGATCGTCCAAAGAGCTGATGAATATCGTTATAGCAGCGCAAGAGTGTATCGGGGAAATGAAGAATCCGTAGCAGGTCTTTTATTTTTAGATTCATATTATGAGGCATTTTACTCGTAAGTTATTGTGGCTATTGATGAAATGGGTACCCGGTCCTACGAATTTTGGGTATTTCATTTTTTATATGGATGTATTGTCTTATGCTCATATCAAAAGATTCTTTATAGAGGAGAAAAAAGAAATACGCCAGCCACATTTTGATAGAGATAGGACTGCATGGGGGAGCAGGTTGCGATGGTCAGAAAGATTGAAAGGAGTTGATATGAGATCAGACCGGTTCTTGTTTTAATACTGTTAATGATCACTATGACTGTAAACGCCGAAGCTCAAACGTTCCTTGACATCAATAACCGGAATTATCAGCTAAGTTTGATGGGCCTTAGCCAAAGAAATTCTTCAACTGCGGGAGATGATCATCAGTTGGCGGTGGTCGTGTCCAACAGGATCGTGATCCGGCATTACCAAAGCGTGCCGAAGCAAATCAGGCAGCTTAGGCGCCAATATGGCGGAAGATGCGGCTGCGGGAGGTAAGAAATTCACCACACGTCTGGCGAATTTAACTTCTGTATTGATTATACACACTAAATAGTGTATATTTCATACAGGAGGTGGAGCCCATGGTTAGACTCAATATCACTATGCCGGAAGAGGTTGTCAAACAATTGCAGAAGGTGCCCAATAAAAGCCGTTTCATCGCGGAAGCGGTGAGGGAAAAGATGCGTAATGACGAAATGAAGAAGTTAAAGGCCGAATTGATCGAAGGATATAAGGCTTCCGCTGAAGAGGATAAAGAGGTGGCAGCGGAGTGGGACTGCACGGTCGGGGATGGGATTGAATAATGAGCTATCCCAAACGCGGCCAGATATGGCTTGTCGATTTTGAACCGGCCATAGGCGCTGAAATCAAGAAAAAACGTCCTGCCTGCATCATTTCTAACGACATTAGCAACGAGTTCGCTTTAACGGTTACCGTGTTGCCGATCACGGATCCGGGAAAAAGGGTCCAGCCGTATGAAGTGGCGTTAGGCAAATCTGAAGTCGGCCTCGTGAAAGATTCAAAGATCAAGTGCCAGCAGATCAGAACGATTGACAAGGCCAGGCTCTTAAAACAATTGGCCGTCTTACCTGAAAATAAAATAAAATTCGTGGAGAAAGCGCTGGCGATTCATTTGGGTATTATTTTTTAAGGGTTGAATACATTATTAACTGAAACACTGCAAAAGGGAGGGTTACGATGCGAGGAAGGATTATGTTGGTTTTGTTGTTTGTTCTTTTAGTTGTTGCGCCAAGGGCGCAGGCGTTTGTTGTCATTAACGAAATCTTCGCCGATCCGGCGGCAGGTTTAGCGGGTGATGCCAATGGGGACGGCGTCCGGTCACAAACGGACGATGAATTTTTAGAAATTCTTAATTTCACTGATCAATCCGTCAATCTTTCCGGTTGGACCTTGAAAGATGCGGTTTCAACCCGCCACGTTTTTCCCGCCAATACGTTCTTAAGCCCTTATCAATTTTTGGTTGTCTTTGGCGGAGGATCGCCGAATCTGCCGGGCATCAACTGGCAATTGGCCTCAACGGGCGGGCTTAGTTTGAATAATACTCTGGAAACGGTCACATTATCCGATCTGAACAACCAGGTCATTGACCAAATAACTTACGGCAACTTGGCCAACCAGGACCGTTCGATCGTCCGCTTCCCCGAAGCAACAGGAAATTTCGTTTTGCATTCAAGCCTCGCCCAAGCCAACGGCGCGTTGTTTTCGCCCGGGAAAAGCATTGATGGGAGATCTTTGGCCCCTTCGACGGTGCCGGAGCCATCGAGTTTGTCTTGCTTACTGTTGGGCGCTTTGGCCCTGATAAGAAGAAGGCCGGGCCGGCAAATCTAAAAATTTCTCGTTTCCTTTCCTTCGGTATGCTAATATACACAACCGTCGAAGGAAGGGAAGCGTATGCCCGCACAACAGATCTCGCCATTGAAAAAGGCCATTTTCAGCGTCGCAGCGCTGATGTTGTTCCTATTTTTGTTTTTCATCATCGGCGAGGTGATGTTCCGCATTTTCCGCGGGGCGCCCAACCCCTTATCCCGCACCACCCAACTCAGCCAGGAATATCTTTTCAAGCCCAATTCGGTCCTGGAGAACAGGTCCAGCAAGCACGGGGAGTTCAGCTACACCGCCCATATCAACCGCTACGGTTACCGCGGGGCCGATTTCGCCATGCCCAAGGAAGAAGGGAAGCTGCGGGTCTTTGCCGTCGGCGATTCTTTCACCTTTGGCGTGGGCTCCCAGGACAATGAGACCATTCCCTATTTGATCGAAGAAAACCTGAAACAACAAGGCCTCAACACTGAAGTCGTCAACGCCGGCATCGGTCACGCCTCTCCCTTAAGGCATGTGGTCAATTTCAGGAACATCCATTTTAAGTATGGGCCCGATGTGGTGCTGCTTCTTTTGGACATGACGGACATCCAGGACGACTGGCGGCAGGAGCGTTACGCCGTTTTTGATGAGAACGGCCAGGTCAAATTTTTTGATACCACCTACCTTAACGGCAAACGCAGCCTCTGGCGCACGCTCGCTTTTTACAGCGCTTTCTGCAAATATATCGACCAGAAGGTCCTCACCTCGTGGGAGAAGCTGCGGTTGTTGGGGTTAATGGGCTACATCCGCGTCAAGCAGGAGGAAAAGCGGGCCAAGGCCGTCATCGTCAACGCCGAAGAAGGCGCGTATCCTGACAGTGTCCTTTTGGAATATGACGGGTTTCTCATGATGCGCGGAAAAACGCGCGAGCGGCTCATCCGCCAGCAATTCGCGCGCACGGGCAAATACCTGCTTGAGATCAAACAACTCCTTGAGGAGCGCGGCATCCCGATGGCCCTGGTCATGTACCCGCACGGCATTTACGTCGGGGAAGACCAGTGGAATGAAGGGCGGGTAACGTGGGGCTTCGAGGCAGGCAAGCAATACAGCGACCGGCTGCCCTTTGAGATGGTGGAGGCATTTGCCAAAGCCAACGACATCCCTTTTATCAATACCCTGGACGCGTTCTTGGCCGCGCCGAAGAAACAATATTTTTTTGACTGGGACGGCCACATGACGCCGGAGGGAAACAAGATCGTGGCCGATGTGATCGTCCGCAGCCCGGCTTTCCAAGGGATTCTCGCGCAACGTCAGGGAATCGTGAAAGAAGATTGATATGAAAACAAACCCGCTCCAACGGACGTTCCGTTATTTTTATTATTACGCAGGGCTTCTTAAGATGAGAGGGGTCAAGCGCAACAGCCCGGCGCAAGTCTTGGCCGATTTTATCTACGATGACTGCTGGGAATTGTTCAAGCCGGGGCAGGTCAAAGAGGAAGTCGTGGGCCTGGCCAAGGTCCTTCAAAAAAGACGCCCGCAAACGATCGTTGAGATCGGCACGGGCCGCAGCGGGGGGATGCTCTTCGTTTATTCACGCACGGCCGACAAAAGGGCGACCATCATTTCCGTCGATCTTCCCGGGGGCGAATTCGGCAACTCATACCCCGCGCACAAGATCCCCATCTTCAAGCGCATAGGCCTAAGGGGGCAGAAGATACATTTGATACGCGCCAGCTCGCATGATAAGGAGACCTTCGAGAAGGTCCGTTCGCTTTTGAACGGCCGCCTTGCCGATTTTATTTTTATCGATGGGGACCATACCTATGAAGGCGTCAAGCAGGATTTCGAGATGTACGGAGCTCTCCTTGCTCCCGACGGGATCATCGCGCTGCAGGACATTGTCCCCTGTAAGCACCCGGACTGCCACGTCGAGGAATTTTGGCAGGACATTAAAAATTCTTATGTGCATCGCGAGATCGTCAAGGACTGGAACCAGAGCTGGGCCGGCATCGGCCTTATCGAGAAGAGGCCCATCACAGCGAAGCATTTGGAGTTCACGGGGGAGCGGCTTGTCCCAGCGGTCTTGAAAGAGACCGATGAAACGTACCAGGAACATATCGAGCGCTACAAATTCGCCAGCCAATTCGTCAAGGGGATGAATGTGTTGGATGCTTCCTGCGGGGCCGGCTACGGCTCAAAGATGCTGGCTCAAACAGCCAAGCAGGTCCACGGCATCGACATCAGCCCCGAAACGATTAGCTACGCCAGTGAACGCTATGCCGGCGCCAACATCCATTACGAGGTCATGGACATCAAGGAGCTGCGCTTCCCATCGAACCATTTTGACGCGGTCGTTTCTTTTGAGACCATCGAGCACGTCGCTTTCCAGAAAGAATTCTTGGATGAAGTGCGCCGCGTGTTAAAGCCCGGCGGATTGCTGATCCTTTCCACGCCCAACATCGAGACCACCTGCAAAGGCAAAAAGGTCCATACCCCTTTTCACGTCAAGGAGCTGACCCTTAAGGAACTTCTTGAGCTGGTCCAAGGGTTTGAGGGGGCCGAGGCCTATTCACAGAAAATGACGTACCATAAATGGCTTTATAAAAGGCTGCGGCTTTTCTCGCGCTACGCCAAGGAAAATCTGCGCAAAAAGATTGTGCAATTTTGCGAAAAGCGTTATGCTAGGGTTGAAGATATCCCAACGCCGCTTCGCATCCTCTACTATGAGTTCGCTTTAAAGTTCAAGATTTTTGCATCAGCCGAGAAAAACCCCTTTATCAAACCGACGTTCTGGATCATTAAGGCAAAGGCCAAAAAATAATGGAAGAAGAAAAACAGATCCCGAAAACCCTCTGCGACATCATCGTCCCGACGTTCAACAAGATCGACCATACGCAAAGGTTCGTCAAAAGCTTCCTGGCCCAAACGCAGACGCCCTCGCGCGTGATTTTTATCGACAACGGCAGCGGGGACGGCACGCGGGAATTCTTGAGCACCCTGCGCGATACGGGCGAGCATAAATTCATCATCATCCTTAACAACGATAACAAAGGCTACGGGCCCGCCATGAACCAGGGGCTCGCGGTGAGCGACGCCCCGTACGTGTGCTTTTGCAATAACGATGTTGTCTTCACCCGCGGCTGGCTGGATGAGGTCATCTGGGCTTTCAAAGAAAATCCGGACGTGGGGCTGTTGAACCCCAACAGCAATAACTTGAACAGGATGCCGCAAAAGGGGGAATCGATCGATGAGTTGAGCGAGCGCTTGAAGCGCACCTTTGCCAAAGGCTCCTTTGTCGACATGCCTTTTTGCATCGGCTTTTGCATGGTAGCCCGCCGCGCGCTCATCGAAAGGATCGGCGGATTCTCGCCGGAATTCGCCCCCATGTTTTTCGAGGATTCCGATTATTCCCGTCGGGTCTATAAGGCGGGGTTCCGGCTGGGGGTGGCCAAACGCGCCTACGTCTGGCATGCGCTGCACGGCTCATCGGACCAACTGGGCAAGGGCCAAGAGGTATTGTTCAAAAAATCCCGGGACGCTTACCTGAAGAAATGGGGCAGAAGTTTGCGCCTCGCTTGGGTGGTTGACAGCCACGAGGAGTTGCTGGAGGCGCTGGAGCGCGCCGTACTGCTTGGGCGTGAGGGCCATTTTATCTCGATGTGGGTGAAGGGGGCGGCCCCGGAACGCGAAAAAATATTTAAGGAAGCCAATGTCCATGAAATTTCGGACGTCAAATTTTTTCCCTTTAACAAAAAATGGTCTGTTTTCTGGAAAGCCCTGACCAAGAAGAAAAAGTACCACCTTGTCATCGCCAAGGACAAGTCTTTAGGGCGTTTCCTGAAAATGTTCGGGCAGGCTTCCTGCGAAAGATTCGACCCCGCCTTGATCCAAGAGCTCAAGTTCAAAGGCCTCGAAAAGGCTTAATCCCGCCAAGGCGTTTCATCAAGAAAGAAGGAAAGTGTTTTGATTTTATAGAGGGGCTGTGCTATAAATTAATGTATTATTCAATACTTATAGATATACTAATATGTTAAATAATTTGTTCGGGAAAAAAGACGCACCAACCTTCAAGGACCGCATCATTTTGGTGGTCGATGACAACGAAGTCGACCGCAAGATCATCGTGCACGCCTTGAAGGACCTGGGCTGCCGGGTGATGACGGCAGAGAACGGGGCCGAAGGCTATATCAAAGCGCTCTCCCACAAGCCGGATCTGATCCTTTCCGACTGCAACATGCCGATAATGGACGGGGTCGCCATGTGCCGGCAGATCAAAGAGAACGAGGCGACCAAAGATATCCCCGTCATTTTTCTGACCGGCGTTGATTCGCCGTCCAATTTGGTGGAATGTTTTTCGTTGGATGCCGAGAATTTTATGTGCAAGCCCATAAACCCTAAGGTGCTGGCTACACAGATCCAGCAGGTCCTGCAGGAGCATTTCAGGGCCGATTAAAACCGCGCTAAAAAATACCCCATGTTCGACATTCAACTGATCCGGGATAACCGCAAAGCCGTCCGTGAGGGATTGCTCAAGAAAAATTTCAAGGCGGATCTGGACTTGATTTATGAGAAAGACCAGTCCCGCCGGGCCATTCAGCAAAAATGCGATGACTTAAAAGCCCGGCAGAACGCGGCCAACGACGATATCGCAGCACTCCTTAAAGCGAAAAAGGACGCCAAGGAAAAGATCATTGCCATGAAGGCCATCGCCGCGCAAATAGACGAACTTGAGCCCAAAGCCAAATCCCTGCGGCACGAACTGGATGAGCTGTTGATCGGCATCCCCAACCTGCCGCATGAGAGCGTGGCCTCCGGCGGTGCTGAAAAAAATACGACCGTGCGCAGCTGGGGCGAGAAGCCAAAATTCAATTTTAAGCCGCTGACGCATCTGGACCTGGTCGAAAAATTGGACATCGTGGACTTTAAGCGTTGCACCAAGATCTCGGGCAGCAATTTTATTTTGTTCAAAGGCCTCGGCGCCCGGCTGGAGCGGGCGCTCATTAATTTCATGCTGGATGTGCACACCAAAGAGCACGGTTATAAGGAGATCTCCCCGCCGGTACTGGTCAACCGCGACGCCATGACCGGGACGGGGCAGCTGCCCAAGATGGAAGCGGACATGTACAGGCTGAAGGAGGAGGATCTGTTCTTGATCCCCACCGCCGAGGTGCCGGTCACCAACATCCACCGCGATGAGATCCTCAAAGAGGAAGACCTGCCCATTTATTATACGGCGTACACGCCGTGTTTCCGCCGGGAAGCAGGCTCCTACGGCAAGGACACCAAGGGCCTTATCCGCGTTCACCAGTTCGATAAAGTGGAGATGGTCAAATTTACAACACCCGAAAATTCTTACGAGGAGCTGGAAGCCCTCGTCAAAAACGCTGAAAAGATCTTTCAACTCCTGAACATCCCCTACCGCGTGTTGCAGTTGGCGAGCGGGGATCTGAGCTTCGCGGCGGCCAAATGCTATGACATCGAAGTTTACGCCGCCGGGCTTGACAAATGGCTGGAGGCCTCCAGCTGTTCCAATTTTGAGAATTTCCAGGCCCGCCGGGCGAACATCCGTTTTAAGGGCAAGGCAACTAAGGGAACGGGGTTCGTCCACACGTTAAACGGCTCCGGCGTCGCTCTTCCGCGCACCGTGGCCGCTCTTTTGGAAAACAACCAGACCAAGGAAGGGGAGGTTGCTATCCCTGAGGCGTTGCGCCCGTACATGGATGGGTTAACAAAGATTTCTAAACAATCGTTTTCATAAAGGAGATTATTATGGGCGATTTCATATTAACGATGCTTAAGTTTTTCCTGGCGGTCCTGATGCTCCCCATCGTGATCGCCACCTTCGTCGCTTTTGAAAGCCACTTGACCACCTATCCCGCCAGCTATGCGGAGTTCTTCCGGTGGGGGATCTTCGGCTTTCTGGTGACGTTCTTGTTTTTGTACCAGTTCTGGGGCGTCTATGATTTCGGCCAGCGCATGATGCAAGGCCTGATGTCTTTCCTGCAGCCGGCGGACAGGCTCATTTCCCGGCTGGTCCCGTTCTACCTGACGATCGTCCTGCTTTTGTTCTATGTGACGAAAACGTTATTGGGCGCCAGCAACGTGAGCCCTTATTACATGTTCTTCGTCGGTTTTGCCTTTGCCATGCATATCCTGCTCACCGCCCAGGAAATGCAGGAAGAGGAGAAGACGCCGATCAAGCCGACATACTTTTTTTGGATGAGCCTCGTTTTCGTGGCGGTGATCTGCCTGACGGTCTTGCTCTTTGATTTGGTCTTTGACAAGTGGAGCTTTTTCAAGTTCATCACTGGGGTTAAGACCACGGCCGAAAATATTTATAGGCTGTCTTTTGAGAGGGCTTTTTCCTTTTAATTGGAGTAAAAATTAGTGGTGGGTGGCGTTTGCCATAAAAGGAGATTAACATGGGCGTAAGAAAAATCCTGATCGTTGACGATAACAAAGACATTTCTGAATTGTTGTCCCATAAGTTAAAATCGGAAGGCTTTAATGTCAGCACCCTTAGCGAAGGGCAAGAGGTGCTTAAAAAGGCCAAAGATTTCATGCCCGATGTCATTTTAATGGACATTGTTTTGGGCGATATTGACGGGGCCGATTGCGTGCGCACGCTCCAGGAGTACCAATCCACCAGGGATATCCCGGTAATTTTTCTTTCTGGCATCGTTGTTGAAGATGAAGAGGAAACGGCCACCAAGATCAAGGTTGGGGATCGCTTTTACCCGGCTATCGGTAAACCATTTAATTTCAAGGAGTTAATGGATAAGATAAAGACCATTGCCTAGTGGCTAACAAGGGGGCGGTTGTTGGATAAGGTAAGGCGTTTCGGTCTTGCCTTTTTTTATTGGAAAAATGCGATTTTTATAAAAACCGTTTTTAATAAATAGATTTCTTATATAATAGAAATATAATTATAAGTAAACTAGGGAGAATGCAATGAAAAGAAAAGAAATTCTGATCATTGATGACGATAAGGACTTGAACAAAATACTGCAGAGCGAACTGGGCAAGCTCGGTTACTCGGTGGCCACGGCCCTTGATGGCGAAGAAGGCTTAAGGCTTATGCAGCAGAAAAAGCCTGATCTAGTGATCCTGGACATCATGCTGCCCAAAATAAGCGGTTATGAGGTGTTGGGTGAGATGAAGAAAAACAAGGAAACGCAAACGATCCCCGTTGTTATGTTGACGGGGATGGGTTTGGAAGAGGATATTCAAAAAGGCATCCATCTGGGGGCGGAGTATTATTTAGTCAAGCCGCTCAAGACAAAATTATTGATCAAATGCATTGAAACAACCCTTCAATGAGCTAGGTAAATTAGGCTTTATCCATGTACAAAAGAATCCGATTAGGCGAACGATTAGTGGAAGAGGGGCTCATCACCCAGGAGCAGTTTGACGTCGCCCTCAAGAAACATCAAGAAACAAAAATGGTCCTGAGGCAGGTCCTGGTGGATATGGGTTTTATTACCGAGGAAAAATTGATCCATTTTATGAGCGAATGCCTTCATGTTCCGGTCGCCAGGGAATTATCCAGCCTTATCCTTGATCCCGGCGTGATCAAATTGATCCCGGAAAACCACTGCCGGCAATATATGGTGATGCCTCTTTCCAAAGAAGGGGATACCTTACAGGTCGCGATGGCCGATCCTTTTGATGTTTTCGCCATCGATGATATCGAGGGGATGGCTAAATCAAAGATCGAGGTTGTTTTATGCCGAAAAGAGGAGATCCTCAGGGCGATCGACAAATTTTATCATGGCAAAGAACGCCTGCATCAAGCGGTTACCAGCATGGCCCAAGAGGCTGACCGGATCGAGTCGAAACGCCAGACAAAAGTTAAAAAGGTAGAGCCCAAAGAACAGATCATCGAAACGGACCAGGCGCCCATCATCAAAATGGTCAATACGATGATCACCGAGGCGGTGAAAGCCCGGGCCAGCGATATCCATATCGAGCCGGAAGAAGAGGTTTTGCGGGTCCGTTACCGCGTCGATGGCGGTTTGCGGGAGGCGATGACGCCGCCTAAACATCTTCAGGAGATCATTATCTCGAGGATCAAGATCATGGCGGGCATCGACATCTCGATCAAGCGGACCCCCCAGGACGGCCGGTTTAAGATGAACGTGGAGGAAAAAGAAGTGGATGTGCGCGTTTCCACGGTCCCGACAACTTACGGCGAAACGGTGGTCATGCGCCTGCTGGACCCGAGCGTCATTCTTAAAGACCTTAAAAATTCCGGTTTTGGCGATGATGTATACACGAAATTCAGGGAATTGATCGAACGTCCCTTTGGCATTGTCCTGGTGACCGGCCCGACGGGAAGCGGGAAATCGACCACCCTTTATTTGGCCCTGCAAACCATCAATACGGCGGATAAGAACATCATTACGATCGAAGAGCCGGTGGAATACGAGATCAAAGGAGTGAACCAGATCGCTGTCAATGTCAAAGCGGGGGTCACCTTTGCCAAAGGATTAAGGTCCATTTTGCGCCAGGACCCGGACGTGATCATGGTGGGGGAGATGCGGGATACCGAGACAGCGGATATCGCCGTCCGTGCCGCATTGACGGGGCATCTGGTCTTCAGCACCCTTCACACCAACGATGCCGCCAGCTCCATTGTCCGTTTGGTGGATATGGGGATCCCTCTTTATCTTGTCATTTCCTCGGTCTGCGGCATATTGGCCCAGCGGTTAGTCCGTATGATCTGCCCCAAATGCAAGGAGAGTTACCAACCAACGCCGGAGGAACTGAAACGCGCAAGATTAGAGGACGCTACAAAGACATATACCTTTTACCGGGGAAAGGGCTGCGATGCCTGCGGTAAAACGGGTTATTACGGCCGCATCGGTATTTTTGAACTGATGGTCTTGAACAAGGAGCTGCGCAGCGTTATTCAGGCCGGGAAATCCAGCGATGAGATCCAGGAAGCCGCCCGAAAGGCCGGCATGAAATTATTGTGGGAAGATGGCATGGAAAAGGCTTTACAAGGTCTCACAACGCTTGAAGAGGTCAACAAAGTGACCTTTATCGAAGCTGAATAGGGGATCATTTTATGCAACGGTACTTATACAGGGTCCGGGATAAATATGGGAAAGTCATTGAAGGCGAGCTGATCGCCGAAGACAGCAAAGACCTGCGCAAAAAGCTTGATGCGAGGGGGTATTTTGTCATCGAGTTCTCGGAAAAGAAAATCTCGGGCGTGATGGCCCCCGGATTTTTTTCTTTCAAGAAAAAGGTAAAATTTACGGACATCTCTATCCTAAGCTGGCAGCTTTATACCATGCTCAATGCCGGATTGCCCCTTCTTAAGAGCCTGCGCATCATCATTAACCAAACCACCAACGAAACGCTGAAAAAAGCGCTGGTTGAAATCCATCATAAAGTTGAAGAGGGGCGCTCATTCTCGGAGTCCTTGAAAGAGCACCCGCACGTATTTTCTAAATTATATATCCAAATGGTCAACGCCGGGGAAGTGGGGGGAGTGCTGGACGAGCTGTTACGAAGATTGGCTATTTTTTACGAGGCCCAGTCTGTGGTCAGGGAGAGGATCAAATCCGCGCTAGCCTATCCGGTCATTTTACTGATCATCTGTATGGGAGCCGTTATTTTCCTGGTGACTTTTGTGTTGCCGCGGTTTTCCCAGGTCTTCGAAGATATCGGCGCCACGATCCCTGCCTCAACAGAGTTCTTGTTGGGGTTGGGGGCGTTGCTTCGGGAGTATTGGTATTTTTTCATTATCGCCATAGGGATGACCCTTATTTTCCTTCGAAGCTACATTCATACGGAAAACGGGCGTTATCAATTTGATAAATTATGCCTTAGTTTGCCCGCGTTCGGGGAATTGATCAAGAAGACGACCGCTTCGCAATTTACGCAAATTTTATCCGTTTTGGTGGCGGCGGGGATCCCGATTCTTACGACATTAGAGGTCGTTACGGATACGCTTGACAATAAGGTCGTGATCAAAGCTTTAAAAGACGTGGCCGCCCGTGTTGGGGAAGGGAAATCCATTGCCCAGCCTTTGGCCGAAACCGGTGTTTTCCCGGATATGGTGGTCAATATGATCCATGTCGGCGAGGAAACGGGGACCCTAGAAAATATTTTGGTGAAGGTTTCCGAGTTTTATGACCGGGAAGTGGATACGGCTATCAAGAATTTTACCAAAATCATTGAGCCTGTCCTTATTGTCTTTATGACCGTGATCGTCGGTTTCATTTCGTTATCCATATTTTTACCTTTAACCGATATTATGGAAGGGCTTCATATGTAACTTAAAAGGAGGTGGTTGTTTTTTCAGGCAGATTGTTAGACCATTTATGAAATAATCCCCAACAAAGTTAACAAAACAATAGTAATAAAAGAAAGGTGATAACATGCAACCATTATTAAAAAGTAACCAGTTGCGTCCGGCCAAGGGTTTTACGCTGGTAGAACTCATCATGGTCATTGTGATCTTAGGGCTTCTGGCAGCCATTATTATCCCCCGTTTTGCCGGTCAAGGCGATGCGGCCAGAGTCTCGACAACAAAAACCAACTTGGAGACCCTTCGTTCTACCATTGAAGTATTCAGGGTCCAAGAAGCCATATTGCCTCTTACGTTGAACGCCTTGACCGTAGCGGCTCCTGTAACAGGCGAGATCTATCTAAGGGTCGTTCCTGAAGAAGGGATAACAGAAAGCAATGCCGCAGTCGGCGCCTTTTCAAACGCCGGCGGATGGGTCTATATCGCTGGTACAGGGGATGTTCGAGTGAACCTTGATATGGCAGGCTGTGGCGCTCCGTGCGTTGCCTCGGGGGATAGCCCATTTGCTGATTGGTAATCGAATATTTTCCTAACGTCAACGACTTTAAACGCAGCAATTTAATAAGAGAGTCCTATTATGGAGAAAATTAAAGTTCTCATCGCGGACGATGATTCGGATATTTTGAAGATCATGGTCAAGAAGATCGGCGAAGAAGGCTTTGATGTCGTCCCGGCCAAAGACGGCGAAGAGGCCTGGCAGAAGATCCAGAGCGAATCTCCGGATATTATCCTGTTGGACCTGAATATGCCCCGCATGCACGGTTTTGAGGTCTTAAAGCAGTTGAGAGAAAACCCTCCTTCTGAAAAATGGCAGCCGGTGATCATCGTTTCCGGTGAAGGGGAATTGGGCAATATGCACAAGGGGTTTTCGCTCGAGGCCGACCACTATTTAACGAAACCGTGCAGTACCACCATTATGATCAAAGCCATTAACTTGATGTCAGCTCTTATCCCGCAGCACAAAACGAAAAAAGAAATAGAAGCGGATGAGTAAGGCGAGCCCACATCATTATTCCAGAATACCTCGGGCAGGATTTACTTTACTTGAATTGATCATGCTTTTGGGCATCCTCAGCCTCATAAGCTTGGTCATCGGCCCCAGGCTCTTCAGCATGGTCCATCAGAATAAGCTCCTGATGGAGGCGCGTAAAGTCAAAGAAAAGATTGTTTACACCCAGCAAGCCGCTATCACCAAGCAGCGCATCCATAAAATATTCTTTGATGTGATAAACGACAACTACACCATCAGCTATGACGCCAGCAGCAACGGCGGTTTTGTCCCAATTGGCACTTTCTCCGTAGAGAACGGGGTGTTCATTAACTTTACCGATTTTACAGTGGCCGGGACCCATACGATCGATTTTGACCATTTCGGAACGCCGACGGATAGTGGCAACATCGAGTTGATCGACCAGCGGGGTGATACCATTCAAATTAATGTCGCTTCGACCACGGGCAAAGTGGAGATCCTATGAAAAGGGGCGGTTTTACGCTTGTTGAGGTTATGGCTGCGATGGTGATAGTCGGGGTGGCCTTTGTTTCCATTCTGGGGATGTACACGGTAGGCATCCGGATCAGCCGGCAAAACAGGCAGAAAACCGAGGCCTACAATCTTCTTACGAGAAAGCTTGAAGAGATCAAGCCGGCCAATTTTGCCACAAATGTCAATCAGGCCGGTTTTCAATATTCTGGCTTCCCCCAATATACGTTAGGCGTTACGCAGACGGCGCCTTTTTTGGGAAACCCGAACCTTAAAAGGATCGAAGTGGGCGTAAGCTGGAACAACTCGTTTGGCAACTTGCAAGCAGAGACGATAATCACTTTAAAGGCGAATAATTAACATGGCGCGTATATCAAAGCATATTTTTAGTAGGAAGAGCTCAAAGAGGGCCTTTACCCTCATTGAAGCCGTCATGGCCGCCACATTAACGGCGGTTATCTTTACGGTCTTGACCTCCGTATTCAAGGCGGGGACGAAAGCCATGGACTCCATCAGCAAAGACAACGAGTTGGCCCAGCATGCCCGCGTGACCATGGGAAGGATCGTATCGGAACTAAGGTATGCTGAAAGGGGCACTGTATTTGGGAATAATGTGTTGCAATTCAGCACAAGAAAATTAGTTGATAATGATGACGATGTAGAGACCATCCAATATGGCCGGAGTGTTTCCGCAGGCCGCCAGTATATCCAAAGAGCGATCGATGGGGGCGCGGGAGCTGTGGTGGGTGGGACATTGATCGGCAATGTTGATCCCATTGACGCCACGCTATTTCGCAGCACGGGTTATAAAAGGTCAGCCGGGATTTTAACGGCTTTAGTGGTCGGCGATACGGCTGATATGGCGGTGGCGGTAGAGGTCGGGCTAGAATTCCAGGACAATAGCGGAGACGCGCTAAATTTGGTCTCGTTCGTCACATTTCGCAATTGAGCTTAAGGTTATGGGCGGCCATTTAAAAGATATTATGCTGAAATTTTCAAAGAATTTCTTGGAAGAATGCCGATTCTGTAAGAAACTGAAAAGACAAGCAGGGGCTGTTTATGTGTTGGCGTTGTCGATCATGATGCTTTTCTTCACGATGGGTGCCGGCCTATTATTTATTGCCCGTAGCGAGATCAGGATGAATGACAACCAGTTAAAGGTCGCCAAGGCATTTTATTTTGCCGAAGCCGGGATCGAGCGCGCGTTGGCTGAGATCGTTTGGAATAATGACGAGGACGGCGATGGGACGATCGGCTCCATTGGCAGCGGCGATCTCGACCTTGACGCGGACATTGATCATTCTGTCACGTATCAGGCGCCCGGGACAAGCGTCATTGGAACGCTGACCGCTACTGGGACCATGGGGATGGCCGAAAGGACGATCGTTGCCGAAGTTACCACCAGCCCCTGGCGCGGGGCCATGCAGGCAGGCGGGAATATCAATGTAATCGGGTCGGCGAACGGCGACCCGGATGGGGACGTGATCGCCCGGGGGAGTATCATCAGTTTGAGCAACTTGAATGTATCCGATGACGATGTGTCCGGCAATGTCATTACGCTAGTGATCCCTATCCCGGATCTGGGCATAGCCGGTTACATGAGCGTCGCCGGGACAGCGTTGGCGGATTGTGCTTCTTTTGTGAGCCCTTTTCCCCCAGCGGGTGTTTATTATATCAATGGGGATTGTTCCATTACTTTGGCCGGTTTTAACTTGAATGGGGCGTTGATCGTCAATGGCAACCTAACGCTGACAGGCATGTCTTTATTGACCATTACGGGCACTGTTGTTGCGGGGGAAACCATTCCGCCTATTATCGCGGCGCAAGCGGTCACTATCGATACCATCCAGAACGCTAATATTGACGGCCTCATTTATGCGGGGACGGACTTTTCTCTCAGCAATGTTATATTCAGTTTTGATATAGATGACGGGGCGCTGGTTGCCGGCGGGAACATCGTTCTAAATAACGTTAATGGTATGGGCCTGACGATCGATTTTGACAGAGAGCTGGACCCACCTTATTTCTCGCCGAACGCCTTGCCTGTACGGATCGATTCATGGAAAGGGCATTGGTAGAGTCCTATGGAAAAACAGATCGGAAAATATAAGATTCTAAGAGAGATCGGCAAAGGGGGCATGGGGATCGTCTACAAAGGCCTTGATCCGGCCACGCAGAAAGAAGTGGCCATCAAAGTTCTTCCCCCCAGTTTGGTGGACCGTTCTATGGTCGAGCGCTTCAATCGCGAGGCAGCGGCGATGGTGCGGCTAAAACACCCGAATATTGTAGAGGCGTATGAGTTCGGCTCGGCGCAGGGGCAGCATTTTTTTGCCATGGAATATGTGGAAGGGGAAAACCTAAAGACATTGATAAAAAATAAGGGTGCGCTGGCCATCGATGAGGCCTTAAGGGTTACTGTTCAAGTGGCCAGGGCGCTGGGGTTTGCCCATGCGGAGGAAGGCATGAGCCACCGTGACATCAAGCCGGATAATATTATTGTCAAGGATGATGGGGGCGTCAAAGTGATGGACTTTGGGCTTGTCCAGATCCCCAATGTCACCCGGGTGACCATGCAGGGGGCGGCTGTCGGCACCGCCGAATATATGTCGCCGGAACAAGTCAGCGATTCGGATATCGATACCAGGACGGACCTCTACTCCTTGGGGGTTACGTTATTTGAGATGCTGATCGGCCGGCCCCCGTTTCAAGGGGAGTCGATCCAGGCCGTTCTGTTGAAACATAAGAATGAGCCGATCCCTTCCTTACGGAGCTTACGAGCCGATGTGCCCGAGGCGCTGGAAAGGATCGTCCATAAAGCCATGGCCAAGAATGTGGCGGAGCGCTACCAGAAAGCCGAGGAGATTGTTGAAGATATCAAGAAGTTTAAAGGCCCCGACTTTGTTGAACGGGCTGCCGTGCAGGCCAGTGCTTCCAAGGGGCCGAAGGCCAGCGTTAAAGACGATTTTATTTCCACGAGGCCTCAAAAGAAGAAATCCAAAAAATTTTTCGTCTTTGTGTTATTGCTAATCGTGGTCACCGTTGCTTATGTGTCAAAAGGAAAAATCATGTCATTTTTAAATCGGTCCGAAAGCCTGACTTATATCGATGAGGAAAATAGTGGGCCTGGTGAAATGGCTGACGGAAGCCAGGGAGACGTGCTTCACGAGGCCGAGGTGCATTTTCAAAAACTGGCCAAAGCCGATGAGCATCACGGGCAAGGCCTGCAGTATTCCCGCAATGGGCGAATGGATGAAGCGGCGGGAGAGTTCAAAGAAGCCATTGCCTTAAGGCCTGATTACGCACCCTATTACAGGGATTTAGCGTTGGCGTATGAAGCGCTTAATCAAGAAAATTTAGCTTTGGAAGCTTGGCAAGATTTGTTAAGATACCAAACAAGCGGGCCGATGGCTGATGAGGCTCATGAGCACGTGAAGACGATCAGGGGATGGTAGTCATTTAAAATGGCAAGGCTCATCATTAAATTAGGCAAAGAAAAAGGGCAAATTTTTAACATCCAGGACCAGGGCATTTCTATCGGCCGCAACGAATCCAATCAAATTGTCTTATCGGACCGAAGGGTCTCCCGTAACCACGCCAAGATCGTCGTTAAAAACGACCATTATTTCCTCGAAGACCTCGGCTCCGTGAACGGGACGAAGGTCAACGATAAGGAAGTCAAGCAGCAGGCGCTTCATTACGGGGATAAGATCAAAGTGGGCGACACCGTACTCGAATTTGCTTCCGAAGACGCATCGATCAACTGGGATGAAGAGGAAAAAACAGATAAGAACATAAAGGTCGACCAACTGGCCGCCGAAGGCTTAACGGTTGAGCTGAAAATTCCCGCCGAGGCCGTTTTGCCGCTGGAGGAATCTTTAAATAAAACGGATGCAGAAAGCACCCAAAAGGCTTATCAGAAATTAAAGACACTTTATACCATCAGCCATGAGATCGGCTCTGTGTTGAAACTGGGAGACCTCTTAAACCGGATCTTAAAGATCATTTTGGATGTTTTAAAGGCGGACCGCAGTTTTATCCTTTTGATCGATGAAACGACGGGAGAGATGTTCCCGCAATACGTGCATAATAGGGAAGGCTTAGGCGAAAAAACGGATGTCGCTTTTTCACGCACGATCGCCAACCATGTTTTAAATACAGGGGAGTCGATCCTGACCTCGGATGCCAAAGGGGACAACCGTTTTATGGAGGCCCAAAGCGTTATCCATCATGGCATCCGCTCAACGTTGTGCGTGCCCTTAAAAGCCAAGGGGCAGATCTTAGGCATTATTCACGTCGACACCAAGGACCGGATCTTGGGCTTTGCCAAAGAGGACCTTGAATTATTAACGGCGATCTGCAATCAAGCTTCTATCGCCATTGAAAACGCCAAGCTGTTCGATAATCTAAGGAAGGCAAACAAAGAATTGTTCGATCAACAAAATCAGCTGGTTGAAGCCGCCAAGCTTTCGGCGCTCGGGCTTTTAGCGAGCGGGATGGTGCATGAGATCAATAACCCACTTCACGGGATCTCGATGTGCAACGAGATGACGGAAGAACTGTTGCAAAAAGGCAAACTGGAAGAAGCGGATGTTAAACAGTGCCTGGAATACGAGGTGCTGGTTAAAGATAAGGTCAAGCATTGCCAGAACATCGTTAAGAATTTATTGGCTTTCGCGCGGCGCAAAGAAGTGGAAATGCTGCCGACCAATGTCAATAAATCCGTTGACGCGGCGCTTATTATCGCCCAATTCCATATGTCCAAGACAAAGGTCCATATCTCCAAGCGCCTTAAAGAGGATTTGCCCAAAGTAAAAGCGGACGCCAGCCAGCTTCAGCAGGTATATTTGAACATGATCATCAATGCCATGGATGCGATGGAGGTCAAAGGCGGCAGTTTGGATATCACCAGCTGTGCCAGTGAGGGGAAATGGGTCGATGTCCTCTTTAAGGATACCGGCCACGGCATTCCCAAAGATAAATTCGTGGAGATATTTAAACCATTATATACGACCAAACCGGAAGGAAAAGGCACAGGGCTGGGGTTAGCGATCAGCAAGGATATTGTCGATAAACATCAAGGCCAAATACTGGTAGATAGCGCGGTGGGCGTTGGGACAACGTTTACGATCAGATTGCCCATTTATCAGGAACCGCCCAAATGACAGGAAACTTAAGCTTAAGATGAAATCCCTCGATATCAATAAAATGGTTTATTATTTGAATCCTTTCAGGGTGCTGGACCATTTGAGCGACATCGAGCAGGGCCTGGAGGATTACTTTCTATTCGGAGGATTGGGAAGGGTTGGCCTGGATATAGGGACGCATTCGATCAAAGTGGCCCAGGTCCAAGAAACAAAACAGGGCGCGCAATTGATAAAGCTCGGCTACAAAGAGATCTCCAAATTGCTGGCCGCCCCTTCAGGGGAAGTCAACGACGCGGCCATCATCCAATCGCTGAGCGCATTGTGGAAAGAGCATAATATTCAAGCCAAGAGGGTCAACCTTACGATCTCCGACAGCTCTTTGTATTCCCGGCAGATCAGGATCCCCAAGATCAGCGAGGAACAAGTGAACGTCGCCATCAGGCAACAAGCTGAAAAATATATCCCTTTTTCCATTGATGAGGCCATTGTCGATTACCAGCCGATCCAGTCTTCTTCCGCTGAAAGCGATCAAATGGACTTTTTTATCGTGGCGGCCAAGAAGGCCATGATCTATAAATACCTTTCGATCCTCAAGGAAGTTAACCTGGCGCCGAATGTCATGGATGTTTCATTTTTTTCAGTCGCTAAACGACTGGTCGGCTTGTATTCAAAGGGGCCGGAACATATCTTGCCGGTCATTGATATGGGGGCGCATTCCACAACGGTCCTCATATTCCGCGGGGCGCAGTTAAAGTTTGTCAGGAATTTTGAGCTCGCGGGAGATCACTTCAGCGAAGCCATTTCTAAAGGGCTTCAAATGGAGAGAGAGCAGGCTGAAAGGACCAAAAGGAACAGCTCGCTGTATTCGTCGCAAGAGCCGGCCTCGCAAAGCCAGCAGAACATCAATGTGCATTTAGAGCCGGTGTTGGATGATCTGATAGCACAGATCCACAAATGCTTTGCCTATTGCGAGCGGGATTTCCTGATGGAGAATATTGAAAAAATTATTTTATGCGGCGGCGGGGCCAAGCTTAAAGGGCTTGACCGGTATTTATCCGAAAATTTAGGCGCTACTTTTGAGATAGCCAATCCCTTATCCGGACTTGTGGTGGATCAGGAAACAATAAAAACGCCCTTTATTCAAGAACATGCCTCGATGATGAGCGCCGCGATCGGCGCAGCGTTAAAGGCGCCTGTAAAAAGGTAACTTCTCATAACGGGGAATATATGTGGCAAATTAATTTAATTCCGGAAGATATCCAAAAAGAAGACCAGCTTAAATTAATAGGCGCTTCGGTCTTGGCGTCCGCTGTTGCCACTTGCGTCTTGGCACTCCTCATCCATGCCGGCTTAACGGTGATGATCAATCAAATGAAGAAGGTGGCCGATGGGCCGGCGGCTGTTAAAGAGGACACAAGCCTCGCCAAACTCAAAGGCACGATCAGTAGGTTGGAAGCCGAGCAGAAGCAGCTTTATAAGACAGAAGGGCCGCTCATCGAGATGCTCTCGAAACGCTATTCTTACGACGACATCTTATTGTCCATCGGGAATGTGAGCGCGGACAAGGTCTGGCTCCAGGATATTTCCATCAATAGCGATGAAGGCCTCTGCGGCATCAACGGCAACTCTTTTAATTCGCGGCTGGTGAGCGAATACATGTTGGAACTTAAAAAGATGCCTTATTTTAAAGGGCTTGAACTGTCTTCCGTGGAAAAAAGCGAGAATAAAAGCGATATGGTCGACTTTAAGATCGTCTGTAAATTCAATTAACGCATAAAGGCGCGTGAAACCATGAAACAAGGGTTTGACCTTAAATTCATTATCAGGATGGAGCTTTTGGGAATGCTGGTCGTCCTGGTGTTATTTACTTTGTTCGATTTCTTCCCCGGCATAAGGAAAATATACCAGTACAGGCAGAAAATGCGCCTGACCTCGGCCGCCAGGACCCAGACTTCGATCGGTAATGAGCGCTTGAAAAAGACGTACCAAGATAAAGAACGCGCCATGAGCGAAGGGGTGGATATCCTCAAGAAGGAGATCAGCGCCGTACAAACAAAAGTCTCCCAGGAAAAGAACCTGCCGCTTATTTCCTTGGAGATCGAAGACCTGGCCGGCGCCAACAATATCGAGGTGCTTTCGATCAGGCCTTTAGAAGCTGAGGTCCAAGGGAAATATGAGTTGCAGCGAATAGAGATACGCTGCAAAGGGGATTATAAAGCGCTTGCGGAGTTCATCCGCCGGCTAGAAAACAACTCCGCCATGATGGCCATTTATGAAGTCACGATCAATAAAGACCCGCTTATTTATCCGTTATTGGATGTGCATTTAGTGCCGGTATACGTCTTTGCTTATCATGATCCCGATGAACTGCTGACAACTGAAATAGAGACAATAAGATGACTAAACGTGAAAAAATGATCAGCATGGTGATGGGCGGCATGGCGATCGTCGCCGTGCTCATATATCTGCCGAACTCCGATAAGGATAAAGATCAAGACGCCAAGGCCGGTAAGCGCAAGGAAAGCACGGCAAGGAGCGCTGCGGCAACTAAGGCGAATGAGGCTCAAACAGGGGACGGCCAGCTGTTTGATCTTGCTGATGTTGTCGATAAGATAAGATTAAGAAATGAAAAAAGGGACATTGCTTTTGTGAAAGATCCTTTCAAGAAGTTAGAGCCTCAATTGACCGCGCTATCGTTCTCTGATTTGGTGTTATCCGGCTTGGGGTGGGAAAAGGACACGCCGACAGCCATTATCAATGACCAATTCCTTAAAAAAGGCGACCAGATTTCAGGGTTTATTGTTGTCGAGATCAGGCAAGACGAAGTGATCTTATATAAAGACCTGCAACGGTATGTGCTGAAATTCACCGCCCAAAATCAAAGTGAATAATCAAAGGAGGCCGGGCAACTATGGCTAAAATAAAAGTTTTATCGATAGATGATGACCGTTCGACAACGCGTTTGAACGAGTCTTTGTTGACCCAAGCCGGTTACGAAGTCCATATCGCCAGCAATGGTTTTGACGGCATTAAAAAAGCCGAAGAGGTTATCCCCGATGTCATCCTGTTGGATCTGATCTTACCTGGAGAATACGGCTATGAGGTTTGTAAACAGCTTAATCAAAATAAGCAGACGAAGGATATCCCTATAATCATTGTCACCGGCTCCGGTCTGGAAGAGGTGGCCATGAACGAGCCGGGCATTAAAGCCAGCGGGTATATACCAAAACCTTACGGGGCAGAGGATTTGATCTCTGCTATTGAGAAGGCTTTGCGCAAGAAATAAATATGAAATTCGGATTATTTTCTGATGTGCACGCCAATTGGGAAGCATTTTCAGCCGTCATCGAGGAGTTCAACAAGGAGCGCGTGGATCAATATGTGTTTCTCGGCGATATTGTCGGCTATGGCGCTGATCCCGTGCGGTGTGTTCGTGAGCTGAAAGAATTGATCAAACGTTATGATTGCCAGTGCCTCGCCGGTAATCATGACCATGCGGCCTGCGGCTTGACGGACACAGCTCTTTTTAATGCGCATGCCAAAGCTTCCATCGAATGGACCAAGCGGCAATTGGAAAAGGAAGATTTTGATTTTCTGGCCGGGATGAAGATGGTCTTTGAAAATAAATATTTCCTCGCCGTTCATGCCAACCCGGTGGCCCCCAAAGAATGGGGATATATTTCAGACATTGATGATGCTCATGTGAATTTCAAGTGCTTTCAACAACAGCTCTGTTTTATCGGCCATTCTCATCGCCCCATCATTTTTACGCAATTTGATACGGTTGATGCCATTATCGAGCCAGAGGTCAAGCTTAAAAAAAAAGGAAAATACATCATCAATATTGGCAGCGTTGGCCAGCCTCGCGATGGCAATCCCGCCGCCTGTTGCGCGATCTATGATACCGATAAATCTTTGGTCGAGATTCGAAGGGTTCGTTACGACATTACAACGGCGCAGGAGAAGATTTATCAGGCCAATTTACCTAAGATCCTGGCTGAACGCTTAAGCCTTGGAAAATAATATTCAAGGAGAGGTGGCTGAGCGGTCATTTTTCGCGAAGCGAAAAATGAGTTCGAGGAGCGAGCCTTAGCGAAGCGACGAGAACTCTTAAAAAGCTATGGATAATCAATGGTCGGTTTACATCATTGAATGCCGTACGAAAGATTTGTATATTGGAATCGCTCAGGATGTTAATAAACGTGTGGAGTTACATAATCAAGGTAGGGCTTGTCGGTATACGAAGTTTCGTAGGCCGGTACAGCTCAAGTATGTAGAAGTTAGCGGAAGTTATACTGATGCTAGAAAAAGAGAGCGACAGATTAAGAAATACTCGCGATTTAAGAAATTAGCTTTAATGGAGCATGTTTGAGATCTCTCGCCCCGCTTTTGGCGGGGCTCGAGATCCATAAATTTGCTCCGCAAATTTATGGAGGAGTGGCAGAGTGGTTGAATGCGGCGGTCTTGAAAACCGTTATGCCGCGAGGCATCTGGGGTTCGAATCCCTACTCCTCCGTTATTTTGTATGATCGAGCTCAAGAACAAAATCATCATCATCGCGGCGACCGTCACGTTCGTTGTCATCGCGGGGCTGTTTTTGATGGCGCAGCCGTTTAAGAAGAAAGACCCTCTTTTGGAAGCCATCCAAAGGTACCGATCCCCGGCCGATTACACCTCCGCGGATATCCGCCGCATGGTCGATACGATGAGGGAGGACCCGGAGTTCCAGTTTTATTTCCAGGCGTTGAGGGGGCAGCAACAAAATCAAGCGATCGATGAAGCCATCGCGGTTTTGGAGGCAAACCGCACGCCGGCCAGTCTGCTGGAGCGCATCGAGGAAAGCCAGGGGCATGTCCGCGGCCTTGGGGCGACCTTTTATCATCTGGAATATACGGATGAATATGTCAAGAGCCCCGGAAAATCCCCCCAATTGGAAGAGGTTTTTTGGCAATTTTTGTCTGAAGAGTTCAAGTTGACGGTTTTGGGCGTGTTTTACAAAGCGAATCATGATCCTCGTTTTGTCTTTCAATGGGACCCAGCCTTGGTCCTGGCGGCACAGAAACTCAGGGAAATCTGGACGGCAAGGGCGGGTTATGTTGCCGGAAACTTGACGAAGAAGTGACGAGCGGGAAAAATTTTCAGATTATGATTAGCTTGTTTCAGGCAACGGTTATATAATTTAAGGCAGTGTCCACGCACAGGAAACTTTCATGAAGAAAAAGAAAAAAATCCATAAACGCCGTGTCGTTGGGTCCATTGAGAACGCATCCCTCTTAAGGAAGTTTTCCATCCTGTTTTTGCTCATGTCGTTTATCCCCACTGTCGTCCTGTATTATTTCTATGTGCAGCTGCGCGATTACGGCCAGATCACCATCTCTGAGGAGAATTTCAATTTAACGATGATCTTCGTGGTCCTGGGCGTCATCCTTGGGTATTTTACGATGCGCTCCGCATTGGTCAAGCTGGTCAATCTGATCCTGACCAACCGGGAGCTGATGGAGGAGTCTTTAAGCCCCAGCGAGATCGAGGAGCTGACGAAAGAAAAAAACGAACTCAATGTCCTCGCCGAGGCGTTCAAGATCATCACCAAGCGCATGGATGAGAACGTCCGCAGCCTTGAGCTCGCCAAAAGGACGCTCCATTCCGTATTGAGCAAGGTCGGCCAGGGCATGACGTCGCTGGAGAACATCGATTCGTTCCTTGATCTGATCGTGGAGACCGTCACCGACGCCTTAAACGGTAACGTCGGAGTGCTGATGCTCAAGGATAAAAACGAGCTGTACGTCAAGACGGTCTACGGCGTCAAATTAAAGCCCAATGAGGATATCCGCCTTAAGCTGGAAAAGGGCACGACGATTCATACCGTCATCTCCATCAAGCAGCCGCTCATCATGGAGCAGGCTATTTCCGATTTGTCGGAGGCCGATGAGGCGCCGCATCTGTTTGAACCGCCATTGATATGCGCGCCCATGGTGACCAAAGACGAGGTGCTCGGCGTGATTTTGGTGAGCGGCCGTAAAGACCACGGCCGGTTTGACGAAGAAGAAAAAAACCTCCTCTTTAACCTGGCCAGCCAGACGGCGATCGCCATCCAGAACGCGCAGCTCAATAAAGACATCGAGAAGACTTATTTTGAGACCATCACGGCGCTCGCCTTGGCCATTGACGCCAAAGACAAATATTCCCGCGGGCATCTGGACCGCGTGGCCAAATACTGCGTCATGATGGGAGAGAAGCTGGGCTTGGACGAAGAGGATATCAAATCGCTGCGCGATGCTGCCCGCCTTCATGACATCGGGAAGATCGGCATCCCCGATGAGGTGCTGAATAAAGAAGGCAAGTTGACCGAACAGGAAAAGGATCTGATGAAACGCCATACCGAGATCGGCGAAAGCATCATCAAGCCGGTACGTTCGTTACATAACCTGTGTGACCTGATCCGCCACCATCATGAAAAGCTCGATGGGAGCGGTTATCCGGACAGCTTAAAAGGCGATGAGATCTCACCCTTGGTGCGCATCCTTGAGATCGCCGATATCTTTGACGCGCTGACAACGGACCGCGCGTACCGCAACCGTTTTACCAAAGACGCGGCGTGCGATATCCTGCGCAGCATGAGAAACGAGCTTGACCAGGATTTGGTGGAAGCCTTTATCGAAGTTCTTGAAGGACAAAAAGTCCCTCTCTCCTAAATATCCGCGCTACCTCTTGATTCATTGGATGAAAAATGGCAAAAATAATTAAACGAGGCGATGAATATTTTGTCCAGTTTTACGGCAACGGCTTGCTGTTTGAGAAATACGCCGGCAAGGATAAAGAACGCGCCCAAAAACTCCTCTTGGAAATTGAAAGCTCCCTGCCGCAAGGGGCGATGAGCAACGTCATCCCTGACCAGGATATCGGCATCTTTTTCAACCAGTTCCTGCAAGAAGCCCAAAGGAATCATCCGCCGGCCACATTCGAGCATTTTAAAAAGGCCATCGAACGCTTCGGGAAATTCTTAAAGGAAAAGCTGCCCCGCGAAACAAAACTCTCTCGTATAACCCCCAACGTGGCCGAACAATACCGCGATTGCTTAAGAGAAAAAGGGGAGGGTCCACCGGAGGTTAATTTTCAACTGTTCCTTCTGCAGTGCGTGTTGGATTTTGCCATCAAGAAGTCTTACCTGAACGACAATCCGCTGCTTCATGTCAAAGCGCTCGCCCTCAAGGCTCCGGCGGTGATGGCGGAAAAAGAGCTGCGGGAATACCAACGGGTCGCCAACAGCAAAGAGCAGCTGGTTTTGAGATACCTGATCGGTGAGGCCATGCTGGATGAGCGTTTCAAGCTGCTTAAATGGAGTGATTTCAAAGACGAGCGGCTTAGGAACGCCTTCATCAAGAAACTGCTGGACAGCCACGTTCCTTTGGTTAAAATTTATGAGATCTTCCGCCCCGATGACATCGAGCAACTGAAGGCCTATACGGGGTGGGTAAGAACCAAAGTTTGAGATTTCTCGCCCCGCCTTTGGCGGGGCTCGAGATCCAAAAATTTTCGAAGAAAATTTCTGGAGAGGTGGCTGAGTGGTTGAAAGCGACGCTCTCGAAAAGCGTTAGGTCGAAAGGCCTCCTGGGTTCAAATCCCAGCCTCTCCGCCAGGCTTCGTTCAACAGCTTTCGCGTTGAACTACGCCTGGCTACGCCGAAAGTCAGGCGTAGTTCTGGCGAAATTTTAGATAACGAAGCCTGTTGTCCTGCGTAGCTAAATGCGAAAGCAATTTAGCGAAGCAGGATCCGACATTCTTATGAAACCCATCCAACCTAACTTGCCTTTCCGGTTCCTTTCTTCCAAGGCCTTGGCGTGTTCCCTATTGGTGGGGGCAACTTTATTAATTTACGCCAAAGCGCTTTTCAGCCCCTTTATCTGGGACGATCACGGGCTCATCGTCAACAATGAGCTCATCAAGTCGCCGGGCAATCTGGCGCCAATTTTCCAGCGCAATGTGTTGGGCGGGAGCGAAGAGAGCTTTTACCGGCCGCTGCAGATGTTAAGCTACAAGTTTGACGCGCGGTTGTGGGGCCTTAATCCTTTTGGTTTTCATTTAAGCAACATCCTTCTTCATGCGGCAACGGGGATAGCATTATTCTTCCTTATCGATGCGCTGTTTGCCCAACGGGCCGTTTCTTTTTTGACGGCGTTATTTTTCCTTATTCATCCCATCCAGACGGAAAGCGTTGTTTACATTTCCTCCCGGGCGGATCTATTGGTCGCGCTGTTCATACTTCTCTCGTGCCTATGCTATGAAAGATACCTGGTGCGGGGCAAGAAACGTTTGTTGGCCGGCGCCTGCGTTTTTGTTGCGGCCGCGCTTTTATCCAAAGAATACGCGGTGATCGCGCCTGCGTTACTGGTCCTTATCCATCTTGCCCATGAAAAGAGGTCTTCCTGGGAGGGGCTTATTCCCGTCGGATTATTGGCTATCGTCTACGCTGCCGGGCGTTTCGGCGACGAGGTTTCAGGGGCCGTCAAAACAACGCTCATGGATCGTTTGCCAGGATCTTTTGTCGCGTTATTCGAATATGCGAGGCTTCTACTGTGGCCGCAGGATCTGCACATGGGCTACGGGCTCATGGTCTTTACGTTTGCGGACCTTAGGGCCTGGGCAGGGTTGGTTATCCTCGGGATGCTTTGTTTAGGCGCAATATATTGGCGCGGCCGCCGCACGGTTTTTTTTGCCTGCGCCTGGTTTCTGGCCGCGCTTTTACCGGTTGCGAACATATACCCCATGAACGCGTACATGGCCGAGCACTGGCTTTATACGGCATCCATCGGTTTTTACCTGGGAGTTTCTCTCATGATCGTCGGTATATCGGCGCCTTTGAAACATATGGCCGGCGCACTGGTGGTTGTCTTGGCCGTTATATACGGTGTTCTGACGGCCGCTCAGAGCCTCGTTTGGGGCGAGCCGGTCGCTTTTTATCAGCGCATCATCCGGCTTAACCCCAGTTTTGTCCAGGCGTACAATAATTTGGGCGCGATATACGCCGAAAAAGGAAATTGGCAGGAAGCCGAGCTTTATTTCAAGAAAGCGCTGGCGATGAAGGCGGCGAATCCCGAAGCCCTTTCCAATCTTGTTCGCGTTACGCAGGAGATGGGCCGCGACCAGGAGGCCATGAGCCTTATGCAACAAACAATGGATAAAAGCGTTTTTGACAGCGAGACGTTGAATAACCAGGGCTTGGCGATGTACTATGACGGAAAGGCGCAGGAGGCCAAAGAGTTGTACAGGCAGGCCATTGAAGCGAGGGCCACCAATAAAGAGGCCCTGAACAACCTGGCCAATGTCCTTTTGGAGGAAGGCGATCTTGAGGAGGCTAAAAAATATTATGAGCAGGCGCTCTCCCTCGACCCGCAATACATCGAGGCGATGAACAATTTAGGGTTTCTTCATTTCCGCTTGAACGACCGGCCGAAGGCGCGGGAATATTATGAGCAGGCGCTTCTTCTTGAGCCGGATTATATTGAGGCCAACAATAACCTGGGGCTTCTTCTTTATGAGGAGGGCAATGAGGAGTTGGCCAAGGTTTATCTGGAGAACGTTTTATCGCAGGACCCGAATAATCTCGACGCGATGAATGTTTTAGGCGTGATCTATGGGAAACACGGGCAATATGAAAAGGCCGAAGCGATGTTTGTGCGGATCCTGCAGATCAAGCCGGATTATGTGAGCGCCATCAAGAACCTTTCCAAGGCAAGGGAAATGAAGACGGCGGGAGCAGCTCAATGAAGATCAATTTGAGACCAAAGCTTATTTTCCCGGCTGGCCTTTTGGCGCTGATAGGCCTCGCGATATATTCCAACAGCTTTAACGTGCCTTTTCAGTTCGATGACGAGCCTTACATCGTGGAAAATCCGACCATAAGGAACTTTCCCGATCTAAGCGGGATCATTGAGGCTTACGGGCTCTTTCGGGTCATCGGTTATTTGACCTTTGCCATCAATTACCATTTGCACGGCTTGGAGGTGTTGGGTTATCATGTTGTCAACGTAGGGATCCACCTTATGAATGCCATTCTCCTGTGGTGGCTCACCCGGCTGCTGTTAAGCTCACCCAAGAGCACGGTTCAACCGTTGAAACAACATGGCGAGGCATTGGCCTTTTGTGCCGCGCTCATTTTTTTGGCCCATCCGTTACAGACCCAGGCCGTGACCTATATCATGCAGCGTTTCGCGTCGCTAGCGACGCTTTTTTACCTATTGAGCGTTTGCCTTTACCTTAAGGCCCGGCTCGGCGGCCTTAAGCCTTACCTGCGGATCGTTGTGTTGGTTGCGTCTTTGATGAGCGCTTTATTGGCCATGTTCACTAAACAAATAGCCTTCACGCTGCCGTTTTGTATCCTTATGGCGGAATGGATGTTCGTTCCCGATTCTAAGGAGCGCCGGCGGTGGATGAAGGTGGCGGTGCCGGCCATTATCCTGTTGGCGCTGATCGTCCCGGCGCTTTACCGTTTTAATTTCAGGCAGGTCTTTTTCGTCACGCTGGAGCCGGGCAATTATATTCCCGGGGACATCAACGCGTACACTTACCTTTGTACGCAGTTTCGCGTGCTGGTGAAATATATCAGCCTGTTCTTTCTTCCGATCGGGCAGACCATCGACCATTATATGCCCGTTTCGCGGGGTTTTTTTGAAGGGCAAACGTTTGCCAGCGCGGCTTTTCTTTTATTGTTGCTGGCTTTCGGCGCCAAAGTGCACCGTCGCCATCCTTTGGTCTCCTTTGGCATATATTTCTTCTTTTTGACCAGCCTCGTCGAATCAAGCGTCATCCCCATCCGCCACGTGATTTTTGAGCACCGCGCGTATTTGCCGCTTGCGGGATTGAGCATTTCCGCCGTTTTTACGGTTTACGAGCTTATCAAAAATAAAAATTTTTTTTTAGCCGTGATCGGCATCATTGGTTGCATTCTTATGATTTTAACCTATCAACGTAATAAAGTGTGGCAGGACCCAATCGTATTGTGGAAAGATGCTATTGAGAAAGCGCCGCTCAATCCGCGACCTTATTATAACTTAGGCTATGAATACATGAAGAAAAAAGACAACGAACGCGCGCTACAGTATTTCAATAAAGCGCTTATGCTCAACCCCGGATACCTTCATGTTTTGAATAACCGGGCAAACATCTATATAGACATGGGGAAAGGGGACATGGCCTTTAACGATTTAAACAAGGCGATCGAGGCGCACCCCCAGCAGTCTTTTCTGTATGCCACGCGGGGCACGCTCTACCAAAAAAGCAATGATTGCGATCAGGCCATCAAAGATTTCAGCAAAGCCATTGAGCTCAATACCCAGATGATGGGCGCCTATAGCAACAGAGGGATATGCTACGGGCAAAAGGGCCTGATGCAGCTTGCTCTCGACGATTTCAATAAAGCCATTGAGGTGGAGCCGGGCTCTTACCAAGCCTACAGCAACCGCGGGACCATTTATTTGCGAGGAAAGCAATTTGAGGCGGCCTTGCAGGATTTTAGCAAGGCCATTGAGATCAACAGGCGTTATGTGGATGCCTTTTATAACCGCGCCTTGACCTACTTGATTCTCGATAAAAAAGATCTCGCGTTATTGGACTTTACGTCCATCCTCCAGGTTGAACCGGGGCATATCAATGCGCTTTTAACCCGGGGAGAAATTTACCAGCAGATGAACAAGCACCCTGAGGCTTTGTCTGATTTCAATAAAGTGCTTGATTTGCGCCCCAATCATTTTGAGGCCCTTAGCCACCGGGTGCTCACACTGATGCTCCGGGAAGATTTTCATGCCGCCTTGCTTGATTTCAGCAAGATCATTGAAATAAACCCCAAGCTGGCGCAGGCCTACACCGAGCGCGGCAAACTGTATTACCGGCTAAAAGTTTATAAAAAGGCCAAAGATGATTATGATATGGCCCTTTTGCTCGATACGGGCCTGGCGGAAGTTTATTTCCTAAGGTCGCTCGTTGAGTACGAGCTTAAAGAATACAATTCTGCCTGGGCAGACATCAATAAAGCCAAAGAATTGGGGCATCTCGTTGACGCCTTTTACCTCCTCGAATTCGAGAGGGCGCAACAGCAGAAATAATTTTTATGGCCAAAAATACCCTGAAGAACGCATCCGTCTGGGGAATAATTTTGCTGGGCGTTTTTTTCCGTCTTCAGGAATACTTTGCGAACCACCCGCTGTGGCTGGACGAGGCGGCAACCGCCTACAAACTGATCTCACTTTCCATGGGGGAAATGATCCAAAGGGGCGGCTCCGATTTTGGGAAAATGCACGCTTATCCGGCCGGTTTTCTTTGGGCGCAGAAGGCGTTGGTATCTTTCCTCGGCCCCCATGAGATGGTGTTGAGGCTGCTTCCTCTGGCGAGCGCTCTCGCTTCGTTGTGGCTGTTCGCCCGCGTCACGCAAAAATTTTTTATTTACCCCTGGGATGTGCTGGCGCTAGCCTTGTTCAGCTTTGCCCCGATGCCGATCCAATATGCCAACCAACTTAAGCCGTTTTCGCTCGATTGCATGGTGGCGCTGGGCTTTCTTTTGTTGTTTTTAAACATCGAGAAGGTTTTTTTCAGCTGGCGGCGCTTGCTCGCGCTGACGCTGGTCGGGGTTGCCGGCATTTATTTTTCTTTTATCGGCATTGTTGTGCTGATGTCCTGGGGCGGGCTTTCTTTTATTTTTTACCTTCGAAGCGGCGAGGGGCGCAAGGCCCGTTGGCTGGCATTGATGTTATCTTTCTGGGCCCTGGCTTTTATCAGCTATTTTAAATTGTCCCTTCGGTATTTCCTGCAGGACGAGGGGCTTTTGCGATATTGGCACGGGAGTTTCGCGCCTTTACAAAATGGGTTGATGGAAAACGCCGGATGGATCGCCGCCCAAACAGAAGGGTTCTTCCGCGAGGGTCTTGGGCTGCCGGCAGGCCTTGGTGTTTTCTTTATTATCGTGGGCTTGGCAACAGCGGTCAGCAAAAAGGAACGGATGACGTTATTTTTGGCAGCGCCCGTTGTTTTGATGTTCTTTTTGTCTGCAATGCGGCTGTATCCTTTTGAAAGCCGGATGCTCCTTTTTCTGATGCCGCTCACCTTGTGTTTGCTAGTGCAGGGGGCTTTTCAATTTTGGCAATTTCAGTCCCCGGCCGTGCGGCCGCTGTTGGCTGCTGTAACGGCCGTACTTCTGCTCTTTTATCCGCTGCGCTCAGCCTTGGGTTACATCTCTCATCAGCAAAGCAAGGAAGATATCCGCAGCGTCATGGCGGTCTTGAAGGGGCAAAAACAGCCGCAGGACAGCCTTTACATCAATGATTCGGCCCAGTACGGCTATGTTTATTATCACTGTTATTTCGGGTGGAAAGAGCCGGAGGCCCGTTTGATCAAGTTTTCCGATGAGGTTTTTCATGATGCCCGGGGCCCTTATATCTACCTGTGGCCGATGAGCGTGTCATTTGACGAGCGCGGCTGCTACGCGACATCGGCGTCAACGGAAGACTTTACGAAGCATTATCTGAGCGGGCGCGGGGTGTTCGGGGAGAACAAAAGGACGTGGCTCGTCTATAGCCATCCGCGGTTGCGCCTACCGGAGTTCATACCAGCCTATCTTGACAGGGAAGGCAAAGCAGGCCCAAGCACAAAGGCGCGCAATGCCGCGGCGCTTGTTTATGATTTGGGGCCTTAGGTTTGGAATTCTTTGACTTCTTATTTCATTTTTAAGGAAAATGTGGCATATTTATAGCGGATATATATTTAGAGTAGGGGCGCGGTAACCGCGCCCCTGCAGGAAAGTTAAACAAGGAGAATGTGATGAACGTCAAGACAAAACGCGTATTGGTGATCGATGATGAGCAGGAAATCGTGCATGCGGCCAAACGGATGCTGGAACGCTTGGGCTACGTTGTGGATACGGCGTTTAACGGCAAAGACGGGATGTCCCTGGTGAATAGCACCACACCGGACATCATTATTACGGATATCATCATGCCGATCATGGATGGTTACGAATTCTATAAGAAATTAAGGACCGAGCGCCAGACCGCGAGGATCCCGGTCATCATTTTGACGGCCAGGCCGAACATGGAGGATTCCTTCCGGGCCTTGGGCGTCCAGGGCTTTATCACCAAACCGTTTACCTCCGAAAACCTTGCCGATAAGATCCAGCAGCTCACCGAACCGGAAGCGGAGAGGACCCAGCGCGGGAAAATGCTGGTGTGCGGCTCCGAGGAATACGTCATTAACCACATGGCGATCCTCTTGAAAGACGATGGGTACGATACGATGACCGCCGAGAATTCATCGGAGGTCTTGGAGAAGGCTTTGAAAGAAACGCCTAATTATATATTCATCGACGTTTATATGCGCGATCTGCCGAGCCGCGAATTGATCAAGTCCTTGCGCTGTTTCCATAAGCTCGATAACACGAAGATCGTTATCTACACGAACTTCTCTCCCGAAAACCCCAAGGCCTTCAGCCACGTGGATTACCTGCAGGAGGCTAAAGAGGCGTGCATGCAGGCCGGCGCCGATTATTACATTGGCCGCTTCAGCAGCGTCAACTTCATCGAGAGCCTTAACGCGATCCGCTATTCTTAGAAGCCAAACTTTAGTTTAGCGGCACAACAGCAGCAATTCTTTAGGATGATGGATAAGGAAGTCGGGCTTTCTGGCCTTCAAGGCCCGTAATGAATTGTATCCCCACGTCACCGCCGCCACTTTGATCCCCAGCTTTTTAGCCGCTTCAATGTCCCTGACCTCATCGCCGATGTACAAGATGTCATTAAGGTTAATGTTCATGCGCTCCGCCAGCTTTTTGATGGCGGAGTTCTTGCCCAAAACACTGCTGGTGGACTGGATAAAATCAAAGACTTGAAGATGGTGGTTATCGAGGAATTTCATGATGTTCGGGCGGCTGTTGGAGGAGAGGATGCCGAGGGTGTGCCCGGCGGCCTTTAATTTTTCCAGCACTTCTTTAAGGCCATCAAATGGCTTTATTTTGTGGATGTCCTGATGGTAAAGCATCTTGGCCTTGGTGATCAAAGAAGGGATCTTGAAGATAGGGATCTTCAGATGGCGAATGATCTGCTGGGCGTTTTTGTCCTTGTAGCGCTCCAGCTTTCTGACATCGATCCTTTTATAGCCGAAGTCATCGCTAAAGCTGTTATAGATGTCGATGATAAATAGGTGCGTATCAGCGATGGTGCCGTCAAAATCGAATATGAGGGTGCGCTTTTGCATCAGAAATTTTATTATACTGAGAATTGGCAAAAGCTTCAATAATTCCTTTGTTTATATCAAGATATAAATTGACAAGCCCAGCGAATTGTTATAAATTACTGAACATTAACCAGTTAAATCAGGGTAATGCTCAAGCAAACCTTAAAATATATTTTCTTCATGAGCGCGGCAACATTGTTGGTTGTCGGCGCTTCCCTAATAATATCCCCCCTAGAGAGTTTCTCCGATATCGCTTTTGCCCAAACGGCGCAGCCGCAGGGTATCGATGTCAACGACCCCAACAATAAAGTTCCTGAAAAAATAAAAAACGCGTATAACATGCTGGCGGATCTGGCCACCTTTGGCGATGGCGAAGGTAATGAAGAAGACGCCTTCTGCAAATCCAAATTGCTCGGAACATCCTCTCAAGAAACATGCGCGCAAACCTGCCCCAAGCCGGATCTCAGCTGTAAAGTCGTGCAAACGCATAAAGCGGCCAATAATCCCGAATTGAGCGAAGACACCAACTGTTACGGTTGCGCGGCCGCGATAAGCTGTTATGACTTGGGATACATTTACAATTGGCCGGATTGCATGTGGTGCGAGGCCAATCCTAAAAAAGTGTGCGTGAGCGCCGTAACTTTTCCAGCCATCGCCGGTATCGGCGGCGGCGCTTTTCCGTTGCCGAGCGATCCTTCCGGCAGGCAATGCTGGGATTGTATCGACCGAAAAGATCAGTGCAAGGACATATGGCCCGGTACGACATGGGACGCGACCTGCGGCGGGGCTTGCCTGATCGATGAGGTTTGCCAAAAGATGGGCGTGCATCCGGACGGGTATGATTGCCACCAATGCGTCAAGAAGCCGCCACCACCGCCGGTGAGTTGTTATGATCTGGGTTTGATCTATCAGGCGGATTGCCCCAAATGCCCACCGAAGTTACCGAATTGCGCGCCGGCCAACTTGTTTGTCGGTCTGGTAGCTGACGATAAAGGCGTGGTTTGTTTCGCTTGTTTTGAAGATGTGCCTCCGGAACCTCCGCCGCCACCGCCAAAACCAAAAGTTTGCGCTGATTATGGTTTCCGCACCCCCGCGTGTGATTGCGGCCCAAGCCAAATATTGGTCAACCAAGCGTTTCCCGATGGGTTAGGCGGGCAGATCAGCTGCTGCCGCTGCGAAAAAGATCCGTGTTATCCCGACCTGACGTTCGACAAATGCAAAGAGTGCGAAGCCGCGGGCAAGATGTGCATGGGCATGACAACGGTACGGGGCGATGTGCCTTGCTACCGCTGCATCGAAAAGTACAAGCCGCCGGAAACCTGCCAGGAAGCCGGATTCCCGACAAGCTGTAATCCCCATCCCTGTTCAGCCAACGAAGATTGCTCCATGCAGGATATCGTGCTTTCATCGAGCAAAAAGGTTAAATGCGCGGTTTGCGAGCTGAAAGATGAACCGCCGCCCCCCAATCAGTGCGAAGAATACGGCGGGTACCTGGATTGCTCAGAGTGCTTCAAGCGCATGCTTCGCTGCAAGTTCAAACCGGTCGGGGACAGGCACGGATTACGGTGCTACTTTTGCGAAGAGCCTTGCTATGATCCCAATGCGAAATTCGGCAATTGCCAGCCGGGCATTTGTCCTGAAGATATGGATTGCACGGACACCCAAGACGGATGCCATTTGTGTAATCCCAAACCGGAATGCGAGCACGGGTATTATGAGTCCTCTAATTGCGGCGGCCAATGCGAGCCGAAAAAAGAACAATGCGTTGTCGAATTTGCTTTGGCAGGGGAAACCCCGTGTTATCACTGCGAAGAGATCGAAACCTGCGCAGATTATGAGGCATACGAGGATGGCAGTTGCAACGGCAAATGCAAGGACAACCAAAGATGTGAGTCATGGGGGGCCGACAGTTATTGGGCGAAAATGTCCGGATTAAATTGTTTTGAGTGCGTGGACGTTGAATGCCCGCCAGGCAGCGCGCCCGGTGTCTGCAAGCCGGGACTTTGTCCTGATGGCCAGCAATGTACAACGGTCGGCGATTATTGTCACACCTGCGAACAACCGGTCACGCAACCTCCTCCCAAATGCGAGGATTCTTTAGAAGGTCCTTGCGCGCCAGGTTCTTGTTCAGAGGATCAAAGCTGTGTTCCCGTTGGCAACGAATGTCATTTGTGCGAGGAGAAACCGAAGACAACGCCTCAATGTCCAGACGGGACACAACCAGGTCCTTGTGATTCTCATTCCTGCAGTTCTGATCAAGAATGCGTTGAGCAAGATAATTGTCACCAGTGCCGGTCCAAGCCCAAAGAATGCGGTCAAACATATGCTTCTGGAAGCTGCAGCCCGTTTCCTTGCCAGAGTGGAGAAGTATGCCAAAGTTATCGGGACTGTTTTCGTTGTGTGGCTATGGATGATCAACTATGTCAAGATGGATTAAAGGACGGCCTTTGTCCGGGAGATTGCAGTGCGGATCAAATTTGTCAAATGGCCGGGACACATTGTTATCAATGTGTTGCTAAGCCCGAAGATTGTCCATCGAGTTATGTTCCGGGACGATGCCAGCCTATTCCTTGTAAGAGGGGAGACGTGTGCCAAGGTCTTGCGCATGGATGCTTCCGATGTGTGGCTATGGATGATCAACGATGTCAAGATGGACTAAAGGACGGCCTTTGTCCAGGAGATTGCAGCGCGGATCAAATTTGTCAAATGGCCGGGACACATTGTTATCAATGTCAAGAGAAGACACGAACGCAGCCCGAATGTCCTCAGGGTACAACACAAGGCGCGTGCACCCAATCTTCATGCAGCTCTGACCAAGAATGTGTCCCCGCCGGCGAAAATTGTCATCGTTGCCAGCAGAAGAAAAAGACCTGCGAAGATATGGGCATGACGGACGGCGAAGGGTGCGTGAATAGTGGGTGCGTTCAAGAGGGTGGTAAATGCGTTCAAAAAACTCAGGATGATTATGGGGTCTGGTGCTGGGAATGTAAGATGAAACCAACAACGACACCGCCTCCCGGATGCCAGAGCGATGCCGATTGCGATGACGGGCTGTTCTGCAACGGGGCAGAAACATGCGGGCAGGATGGAAAATGCCTGCCTGGTGATCCGCCATGCCACGGCCAGGAATGCGATGAAGCAACGGATGAGTGCAAGGACAAGAAAAGCTGCCACGATCTGGGCAAGATGACGCATGGGGGTTGCGCTGAATCATGCCCCAATCCCAGTGTCAATTGCGTTCCGGGTGAATATGATGAGCAGGGTAATCGTTGCTACAGTTGCAAGTACTATGACGAATGTTTGCCTCCTTATGAACCGGGGCCGTGTCCTCAAGATTGTTATGAGTGTGACCAGGTGGTAACTGATGAAGGAAAAACATGCCATTACTGCATGCAGGAAGGGGTTGATTGCTTCGACGGCTGGTCGCTCGGCACATGCCAAGCCAATTCCTGTCCGGAAGGGCAGATATGCATTTCGGAAGGCCAATGCCATCAGTGCCAAGGCGGGTTATTACATGAAGAAAGTTGTGAATCTTTTGAGATGCTGCCCGGCCCTTGCCCGGGGCAGTGTTCCGGCGATGAAGTTTGTGTCCCGACCATGGTCAAGGATAAGGCCTGCCATGATTGCGTCAAGAAAACAGCGGTGGCCGAGTCCTGCGATTATTATGACTATGCCCCCGGCGGCTGCACGCCCAACCCTTGCTCGATAGGTCAATGCGAAGAGATCATGTTAAACGGAGCGGCTTGCCATGTTTGTATTTTAACAAGTTTATTTCGTGAATGCCTTGAGCCTAATTTCCCGTACACGCGATGCCAACAGTGCGTGATCGAAGGCGGGAAATGTGTCCCGGCCGGGGCGCGCGTTTCATCCGGTTTTACAACAGGCGTGTATCAAAGCACGGGCACGCCCGCTAACTGTTATAAATGCGAATATCCGGAGAGCTGCGAGAAATACGGGGAAGCGAGCAGCTGTGTTATGTGCCGCCCCGGGACCATTTGTGTTCCCGGCAAGCACACGGTCGCCGGGCCAGGCGGCACACGTATGATTTGCAGGCAATGCATCCGTCCGACAACAATTGAAGTCACATGGGTCATCATTATCATTGAAACGCCGCGCGGACGTTATATTCTCGAGCAAGCCGGCGGCGCACAGGGATTTGTGCCTTCGCAGGTCATGGCCCTGGCCAAGGTCGCCAACCCCGGGGATGCGCTTAAGCAGTTGGCCGGGATGTTGCCCGGTGCCTCCAGCGCCTTCGGCATGTTGAACACCTCCATCAGTATGGGCAGCATGGGCGATCTGTTAAAGCAAAGCATGGAAAAAAGCGGCAAATACGCCGACAATTGTTTCGAAAAAGATTTCAAGCAGGAGCCGTTGCCCAAAGAGGCGCCGGCCTCATCAGGAGAGTCATCGGGTGGAGGCGGAGGCTCCCAATACGGCAAAGACCCAAGCAAGAATATGTCAACGGGCGGCCCCATCGTCGCTTGCGGCAATTCAGGTAAAGAAAAAGCGCTGGCGATCCTGGACGCGCACGGCAAACCCGTTGAGGTCATCACGCAATCGATGTTAAAGAATAATCCCAACGCCGTGATGGAGGCTCTTCAAAAAGCACAGTCAGCGAGTGACCAGGTTTTGGCGCTACGCGAAGGCGGATTGCAGGGAGTACTTGACCGGGCCAAGGCGAAGATCATTAACAAGATCACCAGCGCTCTTACGCCTGAACCGGAAGAAGACGGTAAGAAAGGGAAAAAGAAGAAAGAGGAAGAGGCGAAACCGGCTGTCGTGCCTAATGACCCGTTCTACGCCGCGCCGGTCGAGAAAAAGAGGAAAAAATTATTCGGCATCTTGGGAAGTTCCAAGGAGCCTAAAATGTTCGCGCTGGGCAGTGAAATGAAAATGGGGCTCGGGACGATCGGGGCGACAACGGCCGGCTCCGACAAGGAAAAGGAGATCAAGCATCAATGGGGGTTGCATGACATCGGCTTTACGCCCTTGAGCGATCCCAATTCCGCCTGGAACGTTGTCGATGAAGAGAAAAGAAACGTGATTGTCGCGGTCATTGATTCCGGATTTGATTTCAACCATCCGGACGCGCCGCAGTATGTCTGGAGCAATGATGGAGAAGTTCCCAATAACGGTATTGATGACGACCAAAACGGTTATGTGGATGACGTCAACGGCTGGAATTTTTTGGATGACAGTAATGACCTGACGGACCTGGAAGGCCATGGCACGTTCGTCGCCGGCATCATTGCCGCGAAAACCAATAACGCCATCGGTATTGCCGGCATCAACCCCGGCGCGGTCATCATGCCGGTCAAAGTGGCCGATGATATGGGAGAGACCAATAGCCTTTTGATTGCCCGCGCCATCTTTTACGCGGTCGATAATGGGGCGCAGATCATCAATGTCAGCTTGGGCGCGCGTGTCCCATCGGATTTGGAGCAGGCGGCATTGAATTATGCCTGGGCCAAAGGTGTTTTTGTAGCGGTCGCCAGTGGCAATGTGAATGAGAATATAGGCCTGCACGGCCCCGCTTCCAACAAAGGCGCGTTTGCCGTCGGCGCTATTGATTTCGAAGGCAACCGCAGCACCATCTCCAACTGGGGGCCGAATAACGGCGTGCTGGCGCCCGGCGATGCCATTTATTCGATACTGGCCACCGGAACGGGCAAAAAACTTAAGCCTTCCGTTGTCAAGCAAGGATGCCTTCCGCGCTCGGGAACGTCGTTCTCAACGCCGATGGTCGCGGCCACGGCTTCTTTGTTATTGGCGCAGAACCCGGATTTGACCAATTACGATATCGAAGATATTTTGGACCGCACGGCCGTTGAAATGTACGAAGAAGGCTGGGACGGCGAATCAGGAGCGGGAATGCTTGATGCGGCCTCCGCGTTGCGGCTTGATGTGAACGGCCAGCTGACCTTGAAGATCAATGAAACAAGGATCAATCTCGATGAGAAAAAGAAAATGGAATCGGTGGATGTGTTCGCCACCGCGCGCGGCGATTTCAAGGATTTTGTCGTTGAGCTGGGCAAGGGCAAGCACGCCAGCAAATTTGAGCAGGTGGCCGGGCCATTTACCCAGCAGGCGGCCCATGATTGGGTGGCGCATCTGCCGATCCAAGAATATTTACGCGGCAGCAGCGAATGGATTGTCCGGCTCAAGGCCACGGATAACAACGGCCAGGCGGTTACGGCCCAAACGCTTTTGGAATTAAAATAAGATGAAACGGATTCTTTTAACGATCGTTTATATTTTCATGGCCCACGCGGCGTATGCCGTCACGTACGCGATCGACACCGAGCAATCCATCACCGATTTTGAGGTGCCCCACGTGATCGGTTTTAGCTCCGGGATCGTTAAGTTCAAAGACGGCAAGATCGATTTTGATGAGAAGGCATCCGCGCTTCAATCGCTGGATCTGACCCTCGATAGCGCCTCCATCACAACGTATAACGAAGACCGCGATGCGGCCATGCAATCCGAACAATTTTTAAATACGGCCGCTTTTCCCACGATTAGCGTGCGGTCTAAAAAGGTCGATGCCAAGAAACTTTCGGCGGACGTTACGGTCCGCTCAACGACCAAGCTGGTATCCTTTGAATATGTGGTGGGGGGAACCGGCAAAGATGAAAACGGAAAAGAATTGCTCGCGGTTTTTCTTTACGGCAAGTTCAACAAGAAAGATTTCGGGATCGAATACAACGTGATGGATGAAAGCGGCAAGCCCATGTTGGGCGATGAGATCCACGTTTTATTGAAACTTGTCGGTAAAAAATAAATTGGCAAAGAAAAAGCATAAACACAATAAGGGAGCGCCTTCCCGCCAGGAAAATCCCGCCGTTACGCCCGCTCAGCCCCAGGGCATTTTCAGCCAATACGCCGTTGTAGCCGCTTTTGTGATCGTTGTGGCGTCATTTTTCACCCATCTTTACGGGGCGGACTTCACCCACAGGAAACGCATTACGACCGTTGATGAGTCTGTTTATTCGCGCCTGGGGTTGCAGCTCAAAGAAGGCCTTGAATACAGCACGGTAAGCATGTTCAACGAGAATCTGCGCGCCGGGCGCCAGCTGCCGGCATATTTCAAAGACCCGCTCTTCAAGCACCCGCCGTTCTATTCGTTTTTGATCAGCTTGTCTTACACGTTCCTTGAGAAAAAGCCCAACTATTCTTTCGAGGAGCTTTATGCCTTGTCCAGCAAAGTATCCAACCTGATGGGGTGTCTGTTGATCTTCACGGTCTTTTTGTTGGGCCGCACAATCTATGATTACCGCGTTGGCCTTTTGGCCGCGTTCATCCTGGCCATTGAGGTCAACTTGCTTAACTGCTCCCAAAAGGTGTGGATGGAATCGACCCTGGCGGCCATGTTCTGGTTGGCCGTTTATTTCTTTTATAAGGGCAAGGACCAGCCGTGGTATTTTATCCTCTGGGGCATAAGCGGGGGGCTGGCTTTGCTGACCAAGTATCCAGCGGTCCTTGTTTTTATTAGCACTTTGACTTATGCCGCACTTGTTGAGAGAAAAGTATTTAAATCGTTTCTTTTTTATATCGGGCTTTTTATCGCGGGGATCCTGTTTTTGCCCTGGATCCTTACGAATATTGAGCATTATGGCAGGGAGCTCTTTATTGGTAACACATTCCGCGGCTGGGTTTTCAGCCGCTTCGATAAGTTCTTTTATTTAATTCTTGGTTTTGGGGCGGCTTTTTTTATCCTTTTTATTTTGAAGAAGAAAAGCCAGGTCGTTTATGAAAAGATCTCGCGTTTCAAGTCGACCGCAGGGTTTCTATTGAGCGTCGCCCTGTCTTTTTCTATCGTTTATCTGATCATTCAACCCGACTTCAGGGAGAGCTTGTTCAAATCCTTAACGTGGCACGGTTATCCCAAGACAGGGTGGGCCATGGGCTCGTTCAACGAAGAGCCGTGGTATTTTTATATCAAGCATATCCTGGAATACTCACCGTTTTACATTTTCTTTTTTATCGGCATGGTCAAGGCGCCCTTGGGCTCTAAAGGAGACGGGCTTTTGCTGTCGGTTGCCTTTTGGACGCTCGCCTTCACGTCCTTTTACGGCAATTACCAGGGCCGGTATATCTTATATTTTACCCCGGCCGCGGTGCTGCTGAGCGTCAGGGTTATAATAGACATTTTTAATTTTCTTTTAAAAAAAGAAATAGGGGCGCAGCGCGCTGCGCCCCTACGCTTGGTCGCCGCGTCTTTATTCGCCGTGGCCCTATTGTATTTCGCGGCCAAGACTGCTCAGGTCAGCTGGTTCCACGCTATGACCGATAACGTGGCTTACTATTAAGATGAGATGGGCAACGCCCTTAAAAATTTTTATCCTCCTGGGGCTGGGGGTGGCCGTTTATTCCAACGCCTTCCACAGCCCGTTTGTTTTCGACGATATCTATTATATCGTCCGCAACCCGTCCCTTAAGCATCTCGATAATATCAGCACCATTTTCTGGGGAAGCTACGCGCCGCTTCGGTTCATTCCTTTCTTAAGCTTCGCGCTCAACTACCATTTCTACCAGTTGGATGTCTTTGGCTATCACGTTGTCAACGTGGCGATCCATATCCTTAATGCCGGCCTGGTGTGGTGGTTCGCTTATCTGACGATGCGATCTCCGCTCTTGCGCGAGAAAGCGATCGCCCGCCATGCGCCTGCGGCCTCATTCGCCGCCGCGTTATTGTTCCTGGTACATCCGCTGGCGACCCAATCCGTTACCTACATTTGCCAGCGTTTTACGTCCTTGGCAACGCTTTTTTACGTGTTGACGCTGTGTTTCTACGCCGCGTTTCGGCTCAAGAAGCAATGGGGGTATCTATTGGGCGTATTCCTTGGCTGTGCCGGAGCTGTCTTAAGCAAGCAGATCGCCCTCACGCTACCGGTCATGATCATCGTGTATGATCAAATATTTTTTCCCGGAACAAAGCGGAGGAAATGGCTGCTTTGGGCCGTTCCTGTTGCCATCGCGCTTTCTATTCCCGCGTACTATTCTTTTAACGTGGCCGGGCTTTTCTCCGTTGAGCGGCCATCAAGTTCCCATATCGGGGATATCCTGACGCCCATGACTTACTTTTTGACGCAGTTTCGCGTCATCCTGACATATTTAAAATTGTTGGTGTTCCCTTTGAAGCAGAATTTTATTTATGATTATCCGATGTCCACCAGCCTGCAGGAGCCCGAGACCGCTTTCAGCATGTTGATGGTGTGTTTTCTGCTGGCCTTTGCCATCGGGATGCTGAAATTCAATCGGCTGATCGGCTTTGGGTTGCTGTGGTTTTTCATCACTCTTTCGATCGAGTCCAGCGCCATCGTCATCGGCCATGTCATTTTCGAGCACCGCACGTACCTGCCGTCCATCGGCATTTTTCTGGCCCTAAGCGCCGTGGTTTTTACCTTTAACAGGAAAGTCGCTATTTTTCTGGTGGGCCTGGCGGTATTGGTTTTGTCGTTTTTGACCTATCAGCGCAACAAGACCTGGTCGGACCCTGTCACATTCTGGTCGGATAACGTCCAGAAATCACCGCGGATGGTCAATCCGAATTTGAATCTCGGTGTGGCGTACGCGCAGCAGGGAGAATACGAAAAAGCGATCGCGCAATACGAGAAAGTGTTCTTGCTGGCGCCCGACAACAGCGAAGCGTTCAACAACCGCGGCGTTTCTTATATGCGGCTGGGGCAGCATCTCAAGGCGCTCCAGGATTTCAACAAAGCGCTGGATCTGGACCCGTATTATTTCAACGCTTACCACAACCGCGGGACGCAATACGCCAAAATGAAAGAGTACACAAGAGCGTTAAACGACTTGAACAAAGCGCTCGAAATGAATCCCAGCCATCCGGAAAGTTATAATGAGCGGGGAACAGTTTATTTGTTCTTGGGGAAGACCGAAGAAGCCCTGGAAGATTTTACGAAAGCTGTTTTCTTCGACCCCAACTATGCCAAGGCGTACAACAACCGCGGGGCGACATATAATACTCTCGGAGAATTCACGATCGCCATCAGGGATTTCAAGTCAGCGGTTGCGCTCGATCCTCATTTTGCCGCCGCGTATTATAATTTGTCTTATTCTTATTACAAGTTGGACGATATCAATCAAGCCAGGCATTATCTTCAAAAAGCCCTTGATCTGGGCTACCAGGCGGACCCGGGGTATGTTGAGGAATTGAATAAATGACCGTAACACAGGCGCAACAATGCCCATTATGTCAAAACGATGAAATTTCTCTTTACGCCGTGGTGAAACCCTCCGGAGGTGTAAAAAAAGATTATTACCATTGCCCACGTTGCTTCTTGATCTTCGTGCCGAGTCCTTTTCATTTGGACCCGGCGCGGGAAAAGGAAAGATATGACCTTCATGAGAACAGTCCTGATGATGAAGCGTATGTCAAATTTTTATCAAAGCTGACCGGCCCCTTGCTGTGGCGGCTCAAGCCGGGATGGGAGGGCCTCGATTTCGGCTGCGGGCCAGGGCCGACGGTCAGTGCCATCTTAAAAAAAGAAGGGTTGAGGGTCTTTGATTATGACCCGTTTTATTTTCCGGAGAAAAAATTACTGGAACGCCAATACGATTTTATCACCTGCACGGAGGTCCTCGAACATTTACGTTTCCCCCGGGAAAGTTTTATTTTATGGGAGCGCCTCTTAAGGGCGGGAGGCACGATCGCCGTCATGACCGAGGTTTGGCAGGAGAAAGAGCCTTTTTCGAATTGGTGGTATCTTAAAGAGCCGACGCACATCTGTTTCTTTCGGCAGCAAACATTCCTTTGGGTCGCCAAGTGGTTGGATTGGCACTGCGAATTCCCCCATCTGAACGTCGTTGTGTTCACCAAGAAATGATTTCTTTGCGTATCACAGCGTAACGTTAATTTTTTTATCAGGGAGAACTCCGAATCCTTTCATGAATTCAACGGAGCGCCTTAAGTCAGCGCTGTTGGGATTAAGTAACAGCGCTTTTTCAAAGGTCGCTAATGCTTCTTTTCGTTTTCCCCGTATCCAATAAATATCACCGAGCATGGTCGAGATTTCGGATATGAATTTTTTATCTTGGGCGGGCCAATATTTGATTGCCTGCTCCAGATTGACAGAGACTTTTTGCAAAATAAAATCTTTTTTTTCGTTATTAAGCAGGTTTTGGTTGCTACTGTATTCAAAATAGTAGGCGATAGCCAGGTTTAAGTAATCGGATGGCCTGATGTGGGAGATGAAACATCTCTTGATAAATTCATCGGCCGGCGAGGTAAAAGCGGAAAACAATGACCACAAGCACAATCCGCCGGCGCATAAGAGGATCCGGCGTTGATAGATGGTTCGCAATAGCCAAGACAAGCTATATGCTGCAAAAATGATCAGATAGGGGATGGCCGGTAAGCGATATCTGGCTTGAACGTGGAATAGAACTACGCCCAGAAGTAAAATTACGGTAAACAGATAAAGGAGGGCACATTCTTTTCTTTTGGCCCAACATAAAAACATACCCAATAACGCCAGGGGCAGAACGAAGGAAGCGTTAATAATGAAAAATCTTAATATTCTTGAATTCTCGTTAGCCTGATCAAAGCTCATGTTAGCCGGGATCTCGTAACTGTTAAAGAGCATGTAGAATTTACGCAGATAAAGGTATTGGTATTCCCGGGGGTGTTTTTTGATCTCCCGGATGAAGATCTTAACCGCTTTAAACAGGTTCTCTTCAGTTTCTTGCGTCAAGGATTCTCTTAAAGGCGTGCGATACACGTCAAGGCCCGACGACTCATAGGTGTTGCCAACCCAAAAGACAGAAAAACCTTGAGAAGATACAGAAGTTTTTTTGCTCAATAATTGATCGCGTAACCAGAAAGGCGCAAGTGTCAGGGTGAAGATAAGCACAAAAAGAATGATGTGGCGACATTTTTGTGACCAGGATCCACCCATGCTATGGGGCAGATAAATACCGAGCAGAAGCGGTAAAACATGCCCGCGCAGGACCATGGTTAACCCTAAAGAAAAGGCAGCCATCACTAACCAAATTGATTTTTTATTTTCAATCGTTTTTAGAGCGGCATAAAAACTGAATAAATACCCGTAGGTGATGAGAATGTCCCTGTTGAGGATGCCTTCATAAAAAGTAAAGGGAGCGTAAAACGCAAAAAGACAAGCGCTCAGCAGAGCCAGCCGGGCGTCTTTAAAAAGAATTTGAACGCTTTTGTAGATAAGGATGATGCCTATCCAGCCAATAAGTGTTTGGACCAATAAGACATGATAGAAATCGGCCCCTGTTATTTTTAAAATCAGGGCGATAAAATAAGAATAAACGGGGGAGAACCAGTTGGCGCTGGAGGCCAGCCAGTCACCGGACAATATTCCTATGGCCGCTTGATAGAAACGGGATTGGTCGTAGGTTTCATCAATAATGGCAATTTTCGGCAGGGGATTAAGGGTCAGTTCCCACCAGTAGAATAATTTAAGCAGTAAAGAGGCGATAAGAATGAGCGGAAGGGGCTTGGCGTATCTCATAAAAATCATTTTAGTTCATAAATAAGATAAGTGTAAGTGAGAATAATAAAAATTTGTTCACAACGTAGATTCGGGAAAATGGCAAATGAGGGCGCATTTAAAAATATGGTTAACTGTGTAGAATGGTTGCAGTTACAAGAATTTATGGTATAGTGTTAGGTCTGGTGGGGCATTTAGTATTAATATTAAATATATAGGGAGAGGTGCCCCCGTTTATCTAATAAATAATTTTAGGAAGCGGGGACAACCTCTCCTTTTTCTAAATTCAAAAATATTGTAAGGAGAGGTGTCTGAGCGGTTGAAAGAGCACGCTTGGAAGGCGTGTGGCTACGCAAGTGGCTCGTGAGTTCGAATCTCACCCTCTCCGTTCTTCTTCGCCCCGATGCTTTCGCTCGGGGCTTCGAAGAACGTTCTGCGAAGCCAAACGCGAAAGCTGTTTGGCGAAGCAGAACGCCATTAAAAGTTAAACCATGAGCATCGAACAAGCTTGGGAAAAGGCGTTAAGAAATACGGAGATCATCCGTGCCCGCGTGCAGGCGTTGATGACGACCGGGGCGACCTATGTCCCGTATATCCTTTTGTCAGAGTCCAGCGTTAACATGGGGGATACGGTGGTCCGCCAAGGAGAAGTTGTTGTGGAGAAGCCGACGTTGATCGTGCCGCCGAACAACCCGCAGTTCAAAGGATTTGAATTCGAGGAATTGGCGTTCAACGAAAATACCATGATGAATTTTTTGTTGGTGCGGGGGGTGAGCGTGCCGTCATTCCGTTACGACAACCGCACCGTTTCGCTGGAAGTCTACGGGGGAAAACTTTCAACGGCCATCAAGCATTATGAAAGCCTGTTGCAGCAGAAAGAAAACGTCAAGACCGGGCTCATTGCCGGCCCGGAGGATGTGTGGCCGTTTTCATTGTTGATTTTTATCTGTTCCCAGATCGCCCGCAATGCCGAAACCGACATCAGAAAACTTCTGGAAGAATATCATAAAAAGAAAAAGCAATAAGCGCTTCTTAACGAGCGCGTTATTGGCTTTTATCTTTGTAGGCGGCGCCTTTGTCTCGTCACTTTGGGCCGCTGGCCCTTCGCAGCGGTTCGTTCTCGACAACGGGTTGGTCGTCCTCATAAGCGAGATGCCAACGAGCCCCATGGTTTCCGTGTACGGGCTCGTGCGCACCGGCTCTGCCAGGGAAGGGGAGTTCGTCGGCAGCGGCATTTCTCATTTTCTCGAACATATGCTCTTTCAGGGGGCCCACGGCCAGCCCGGCGGCGCATTGGCTGCTAAAGTCCAGGCCGTAGGCGGAAACATCAACGCTTCCACAGGCCAGGATTTCACCATTTACACGGTCAATGTCCCCAACGACCATTTTGAAATGGCATTGGATACGCTCACCGGTATGTTATTCAACGCGCCGATCGACCCTCAAGAAGTGGAAAAGGAAAGGGACGTCATTTTTGCCGAGATGCGCCTGCACAAGGACAATCCGGACTCGTGGCTGGGCCGGCTCGCCTTTCAAAACAGTTACCTCAAGCACACCTACCGCCATCCTGTTATCGGTTACGAGGATCTCTTCGGCCGGATCACCCGCGAGGAGCTGTGGCAGTATTACAAACAGCATTACGCCCCCAATAATATCATTCTTTCCGTTGCCGGAAATATCAAGACCGAAGAGATCAAGGGTAAGATCATCGAAAAATTAAACAGCATTCCCCGGCAGCCTTTCGTGTTGGATATTGTGCCGCAGGAGCCGCCGCAGATCAGCGCGCGGCGTTTTGAGGAAGAGTATCCAACGGACCTGGCGCGGCTGTCCATGGCGTTTCAGGGGGTGAGCCTCTTGAACGAAGATATGTACGCGCTGGATGTGCTGGCGGTTGTTATGGGCCAGGGCGAAAGCTCGCGGCTTTATCAGAAATTGTATAAAGAAAAAGGCATCGCCTATTCCGTGTACGCCAGCAACTACACGCCGGTTGATCCGGGGTTGTTCGAAGTCGAAGCCCTGTGCGAAACGAAGAACGTGAAGGAAATCGAAACGACCGTTTGGCAGGAGGTCGATACTCTTAAATCCAAAGGCGTCACCAAGGCCGAACTGGAGAAGGCGCAGCGGCAAGTGTTGAGCGATTACATTAAGGGCAACCAAAAGGCCTCCAGCGTCGCCTGGCATCAGGCCGTTGATGAAACGTTCGCGGGGGATTATACTTTTTCGCAGAAATACGTTGAGGAAATCAAAAAGGTCAAAACACAAGACATCCAGCGGGTGGCCCGCGCCTATCTTCGCCCCGAGCGTTTGAGCGTCACCGTGTTGAAGCCGGCGGGCCAGCAAGATGAAACGCCGTTGCCGCAACCGGAGGCTGCCCAGGAAGAGATACAAAAAGTCACCCTGGATAACGGCATCAGCATTTTGTTAAGGAAAGACGCGACGTTCCCGTTGGTATCGGTGCGGGTCATGTTCAAAGGCGGGCTCATCAAAGAACCGCCATCGATAAACGGCGTGTCGCAATTGATGGCGCATGTGTGGACCAAGGGGACCAAGTCGCTATCGTCCCAACAGATCGAAGAGATGACCGAAGGCTTGGGGATCGATCTGAGCGCTTACGCCGGCAACAACAGTTTCGGCCTTTCCATGAGCCTGTTGTCGCAGGACACCAAGACAGCCCTTGATCTGCTGGGCAAAATTATCACACAGCCGGTTTTTCCTGCGGATGAGATCAAAAGGAAGAAAGAAGACATGCTCAAAGCCATCCGCCAGCGGGATGAAAACATTTTCCCCCTGACAAGCTTTGCGCTGAGAAAGAACCTTTTTGAAAAGCATCCCTATCGTATGGATAGTCTTGGGACAAACGAAACGCTCGTGCTTATCGAGCAAAAGGATATCGCGGCCTATTATAGCGATTGGGCCGTCCCCAACAATATGGTGGTCAGTGTCTTTGGCGATATCGATCCGCCGGAGGTATTGGCCCAGCTGAGATCATTCCTGGGAAGCCTTAAACGAAAAGACGTTGTTTTTGAAAAGCACGAAGAAGAACTCATCCGCGAGCCCAAGCGCATCGCTGTGCAGCTCAACAAGGAGCAGGCGTTGGTGATGATCGGGTTTCACGGCGTCGATATGTACCATCCGGACCGTTACGGCCTGGAGGTGCTGGGGACCTACATGGGCTCTTCCTTCAGCGGCAGGCTTTTCAACAGCATCCGCGAAGAATTGGGCAAGGCGTATACGATGGGGGATTACCAGATGCCGGGTCTGGACACGGGATTGATCGCCTTTTATGTGTTGACCGAGAAAGAAGCGGTTGAAACGATCGAACAGATCATTCGAAAAGAGATCCGCCTGCTTCAGGAAGAGCTCGCCCCGCTTCAAGAGGTGGAGGACATCAAAACGTATTTGAAAGGGAATTTTAAGGCGGGCTTGGAAACCAACGACGCGCTGTCTTTCACATCCGGCCTGGATGAGCTTTACGGGCTGGGGTATGAAGAGCATAAGAATTATGAAAAGAAGATCGGCGCCGTTACGCCCGAAGACATCCAACGCCTCGCCAGGACATATTTGGATTTTAGCAAGGCCGTTACGGTCATCACCGCGCCGTAGAGGCGCAAAAACAAACAGCTATTTGGGTTTACAAGCACCTTCAGGAGTGATAAATTAGCAATTCATAGGACGATCCCCTTATGGACCAAGAAAAAGATTTAATGGATCTGGAGTTTCGCTTGATCGATGAGCTGCACGGGAAATTGAATCTCCTGCAGCCGCAGAAAGAACGGGAGGAGTTTGTCGATTCCGCCTTGTCCGAGGTGCTGCGCCGGGGAGAGTTCAAGCACTTTAAGGACCGCTTCAGCACCCCCGAGGAGTGCCTGAAATTCATCAAGGATTTCCTTTCCTACGGCATTGTCACGGATGTTTTATGCGATTTCAGCGTGGAGGATATCATTATTAATCACTTGAACCCCATTTACATGCATCATGCCCAAAAAGGGTACGTGTCAACAGGGAAACGCTTTAGAAGCAGCCACGAGCTTGATCTGTTTATCAGCAAATTATTGCTGTTTTCGGGGCGCAAGGCCCGGCAGAAACTGATGAATTTGGAATTGCCGAACCTTGAAGGGCGGGTCAATATCGCTTTTTCGCCGTTCGGGCCCCAGTTGACGATCACCAAGGCCAAGATGTCTCCGCTGAGCATCCTTGATTTGATCCACCAGGGAACCATGACGTACGATGTCGCTGCCCAGCTGTGGCTGTATATCGAAGGGATGTCGATACGCCCGGCCAACATCATCATCGCCGGCGGCCCGGGCGTGGGCAAGACGACTTTATTGAACGCTTTGTTTGGTTTTATCCCGGAGACGGACCGGATGGTCGTCATCGAAGATACCCTCGAGCTGAACACGTTTTTGGAAGAAAGCTGTTCTCGCCTGGAAAGCGATGAGCAGGTGTCGCTGGCGGATCTGGTCAAAAACAGCCTGCGCATGAGGCCCGAGCGCATTATCGTCGGGGAGGTGCGCGGGGAAGAAGCCAAGGACATGATCACCGCCTGCAACATCGGCAAATACTGCATGGGCACCATCCACGCGCTGACATCAAGGGAGGCCATCATCCGCCTGCAGAACCAGCCGATGAATATCCCCGAGATGCTGATCAATCTGATTGATGTTTTCATCGTCCTGAAGCGTTATCACGTGAAGGAAAAGATCTTCCGGGTCATCGATGAGGTCAGCGAAACCAGCGGCATGGAACAGATCAAGATCTTGCTTTCGCAGGTGTTTCGTTACGATTACGACAACAGGACGCATAAACAGATCAACCCCAGCACCGTTTACCGCGACCGCCTTGCCGCCCAGTCGGGGCTCACCCCCAAGGAGATCATGAAGGAGCATCTTCTGCGCTCTTTTTTGCTGGAACAATTGGACCAACGGGGCATGACCACGGTCAAGGAGATCGCGACGTTTTGCCGGGCGTACCATAAGAGCCCCAAAGAGGCCGTGGCCGGGCTTGGCTTTGACCGCGACGAGTTGTTAAGAGCGGGGAGTTTGTAAGGTAATTTGCGCTCGCCCTCGCTTTTTTAATTTAAGATTTTGAAGAAGCGAGGACTAGCGCAAGTTTTTCTAATAAAAATATTGAGGTAACTTGCGCTCGTAGCTCAATCCCGACGCTCATCCGCCGTAGGCGGATTCGGTCGGGACCCCGACTGAGCGAAGCGAACGTCGGGGTTGGATAGAGCGGCGGCATTGTAGAGTTAACATTCGATTATTTATGCGCCCATAGCTCAATTGGATAGAGCGTCTGCCTACGGAGCAGAAGGTTAGAGGTTCAATTCCTCTTGGGCGCGTTAAACTTCTTGTTATGAAAAAACATACGATGAAAACAAAAAATATCCCTTATTCTTTCTATAAAGAGTTGATCGATGAGATTGCCGAGGGGATCGTTTCGGTCGATAAGGGCGGGCACATTTTATTCGTCAATAAAGCCACCTCCACCATGCTCGGCCTGCCCCAGTCCAGGCTGATCGGCCGCCATTTCAGCGAATTCGTCCATCACAGCTCCTTGAAAAACGCTACCGAATATTTCGCCCAGGTGATAAAAGGGAGAACGGTCATCCAGCAGGTCGTCAATGTGAGGACCCATTCGGGCAAGGTGATCCCGATTGAGTTTTCCGCCTCCGCGATCAAGGAGAAAGGAAAGATCGATCAGCTCCACTGCATTTTCCGCAACATTAGCGAGCGCCGGGAAATGGAAGAGTTTATCCTCGAGCAGGAGAAAATGAAAGCCATCCAGCATTTCATTTCCGGCATGGCCCAGGAGATCCGCAACCCCTTAAGGGGCGTATTTGAACGCTTAAGCAAATTGATCGAGGAATACGAAAAAAAGGATTTCGAGTACATCGGGTTCAGGGAATTCCAGCACCTCTTTGATGTGTTAAAGGCGTTGCGCACCCGCTCCCAGTACTGTTTTGAGACGACCGAAAGGCTCCTTAATATCACCAAGCGCAAGATCGGCATCAACGGAAAGTTCTGCGACGCCAATGAAGTGGCCAAAGACGCCGTTGAAAAGGTCAGGCATTCTTTCGATGTCAGCGAGATCACGATGAGAATGAAATTGGCCCGGGGGCTGCCGCCGGTCGCCGTCGGCGCCATTGAGCTCAGCCAGGCCGTCGTCAATGTCCTGACCAATGCCATCCAATCTATCCCTCAGTCGGGGCAGGTCACGTTAAAAACGTATTACGCGGTTAAAGAAAAAATGGCCGTCATCGAATGCATCGACAACGGTGTCGGTATTGACAAAGAGAACCTTCCCAAGATTTTCGAGCCCTTTTACACGACCAAGCACCGCGGCGTGCAGAAAAGTTCTGGCTTAGGCTTATCCATTGTGTACGCCATCGTTAAGTCGCACAAAGGGGACATCCAGATCAAAAGCAACCTGCGCGAAGGGACAAGGGTCAAATTGGTCCTGCCTGTCCATAAAAAAGGGCGTTGATGAATACGGGCAGTTTTTTGAAATCTCTCGATGAGCGTTTCATGGCGGAAGCGTTCAAGATGGCCCAAAAGGCTTTTGAGTGCGACGAGGTGCCTGTGGGGGCGGTCATCATCCACAAGAACCAATTGATCGCTAAGGCGCACAACCAGGTCGAAACCCTCAAAGACCCGACGGCCCACGCGGAGATGATCGCCGTCACGCAAGCCGCGAACGCGTTGTCCCAAAAATGGCTGGAAGACTGCACGATGTATGTGACGCTTGAGCCGTGCGCGATGTGCGCGGGCGCGCTGGTCTTATCACGGATCAAGCGGCTGGTCTTCGGCGCCAAAGACCCCAAAGCCGGCGCCTGCGGTTCGGTGATGAACATCACGCATCATCCGTCATTGAACCACGTTATTGAAATTGAAGGGGGCCTTTTGGAGAACGAATGCGCCGCGCTCATGAGCGAATTTTTTGAGCGCAAACGCCTGACAAAGAAGTCGTTAGAAAAGAGTTAGTATATTATGTATTATACATATATATTGATTAGCAAAAATTGTCAAAAAACTTACACAGGTTGTACAAAGAATATTAAACAAAGAATTGAAGAACATAACGGAGGAAAGGTAAAATCTTCGAGACCCTATATACCGTATGAATTTTTATATATTGAAGAGCTAGAGTCATTTAAGGATGCGCGCACCAGAGAACGATATTACAAGTCGACGTCTGGAAGGCGAGAAATTAAAAGATTGATTGATCGAAGATAGAAGGAGAGCCCGCCTCTCCAGCCTATTGTTAAAACATAGGGCTGGAGGGCGAGGCTTCTCCAAAATTTTCGAAGAAAATTTTGGAGAGGTGGCAGAGTGGCTGAATGCAACTTCCTGCTAAGAAGTTGACCCGGGAAACTGGGTCCTCGGGTTCAAATCCCGACCTCTCCGCCACTTTTTTGCAGAGCAAAAAAGTGGCGAGACCTCGCCTCCGCCGAAGGCGCAGAGGCGGGTCCGCCAGGTTGTCATACCCGCCATGCCGCAAGAAAAACGCGTAGCCCATATCCTGCCTGTCCTTGTGCTCATTATCCTAGGTATTCTTTCCTACAGCAATACGTTCAACGCTTCCTTCCAACTCGACGACGGGCATGCCATTGTCGGCAACCCCGCCATCAAAGACCTAAAAGACCTGCACAAGATTTGGGCCTACGATACGACCAGGTTCCTTACCTATTTAAGCTTTGCCGTTAATTATCATTTCGGAAAATTAAATACCTTCGGTTACCACCTTATTAATTTAATAATCCATTTATGTACAAGCATCGTTGTTTATATCCTTGCCCAGCTTGTTATTGCTCGAGCCAACGTTTTCAAAAAACAAAAAGAAAGCCGAAACCAACTTTTTGCCATTTGCGCGGCGCTTGCTTTTTTGTTGCATCCTATTCAAACATCTGCCGTGACCTATGTTGTGCAAAGGGCGGCCCTTCTGGCCACGTTCTTTTATGTTTTAACCCTCACGCTGTATATACTTTTTACGCTTACAAAAAAGGCCCCCTATTATTTGCTCGCGCTGTTGGCAGCTTTTTTAGGCATATTCTCCAAGCCCTTGATCATGACATTACCGTTGAGCCTCGCCCTTTATGAGATCTGTTTCCCTCAATCACAGAAGGAGCCGCTTAAAAATCGTTTATGCCGGCTAACGCCATTTTTTCTTATGATGCTTTTGGTCCCCGGGATACTCATTCTCTGGAAATACCAAACGATCGATCTAGAGAAGCTTTTTGAAATATCCAAAGAAACAACGGCCTACTCAAGGAAAGAGTATTTCCTGACCCAGATCAACGTACTCGTGACGTATGTCCGGCTGTTGGTATTGCCCATTAACCAGAATTTCGACTATGATTTTCCGATCGCGAGAAGCTTTTTTACGTACCCCACGTGGGCCTGCGCTTCTTTTTTAATGGCGCTGGCGGCCTTGGGCGTTAAGCTTTTTAAGAAGCATGCCCTTGTCAGTTTTTCTATTTTCTGGTTCTTTATAACCTTAAGCGCCGAGTCAAGCATTTTCCCTATCAGCGATGTTATTTTTGAGCACCGTTTGTACTTGCCCATGGTCGGTTTTAGCTTGCTCGTCGCTTACCTTTTAGTGAATCTTATCCAGAAAAGGGGGGCAGCCTTGGGCGCGCTAGGGGTTTTAGTAATTGTTTATGCAGGCGCCTCATTTGCGCGCAACAAGGTATGGCACGACCCGTTCAGCCTTTGGAGCGATGTCCTTAAAACGCCCACCAAAAAATCCCGCCCGTATATTTATTTGGGCAACGTGCATTTAGAAAGAAAAGAATATGATAAGGCATTAGCCCATTTCAACCGCGCCATTGAGCTTAATCCGCAAAGCGCCAAAACGTACAATAACCGCGGGCTGGCGCATTTGGCCAAACAGATGATGACGCAGGCAGTGGCGGATTTTCAAAGGGCCATTGAGGTTGAGCCGAAATATTTGGATGCCTACAGCAATCTGGGCAATGCGTATCAGCTGATGGGCCGTTTTGAGGAAGCGATCGGCTTTTATGAGAAAGCTTTGTTGATTTCGCCAAAGCACATTTCTTCGTTGAATAACCTGGCGCAGGCGTATTTACAGACCGGCGATTTCGCCAAGGCGATCGAGTCTTTCCAGCGGGTGCTCTCCCTTAAGCCTGAAAGTGCCGAAGCCCATTTTAACTTGGGCAACGCCTGCCAAAGAGGGCGCCGCCTCAATGAGGCCGTCAGCCACTATCAAAGATCCGTCGAACTCGATCCCCGGTATACCGACGCCTATTATAATCTTGGCATTGTTTATTCCCAGTTGAACCGCTCTGGGGACGCCATGAGCGCATATGAGAAAGCGATCGGCATTGACCCCGGCCACATGCGCTCGCGCAATAACTTGGCCGTTATTTTGTATCAGCTGGGAAAGTATGATGAAGCGATCCGCCAGGTCGATGCCGCGATCCAGGGAGGGTATGCGCCCAATCCGGAATTTCTGCAGCTGATAAATAGGCATAGACAATAGAAATTTATGTAAATAGAATATTTTAAAGGGAAAATATGACTTATCGTATCGCCATATCCGGATCAACGGGGCTGGTAGGCTCAGCCCTGGTCGATCATTTTCGATCAAACGGGCACACGGTTACCCGCATCATCCGCCCGGAAACAAAGATCAACTCAAGCGAGCCATGCGTTGTGATGGACGCCTTCGTTGGCACGATCGAGGCCGAAAAGCTCGAAGGGCACGAGGCCGTCATTCATTTGGCCGGCGCCAGCATTGCCGGCGGCAGATGGAGCGCTTCTACCAAACGCCTTTTGTATGCCAGCCGCATTGATACGACCAAGCTCCTTTCAAGCGCGTTAGCCAAGTTAAAGAACAAACCTAAAGTTTTTTTGAGCGCGTCCGCTGTCGGTTATTACGGGCCGCACCCGGCGGAAGAAACGCTGGATGAGCAAAGCGGTGCAGGCAGCGATTATCTGGCCAGGATTTGCCGGGACTGGGAAGAGGCAACGCAAGAAGCTCAAAATGCCGGCATCCGTGTTGTCCATTTAAGGACGGGAGTTGTTTTAAGCAAGAAAGGCGGCGCGTTAAAAAAGATGTTGCCGATCTTTCAGTTTGGCTTAGGCGGCGTGCTGGGTTCGGGGGAACAGATGATGAGCTGGATCGCTCTTGATGAAATCCCGTTGGTCATTGAACATCTTATAAAAAATGAAAAAAGGAGCGGGCCGGTGAATGTTGTTGCGCCGCATCCGGTTTCAAATAAAGAATTCACCAAGGCGCTGGGCCGGGCCATAAAACGGCCGGTTGTTTTTCCGGTGCCGACACTAGCGATCAAAGCCCTGTACGGGGAAATGGGGGAGACGCTGCTTCTTTCCGGGGCGAAAATATTACCGAAGAAATTGTTGGATTCAGGCTACATGTTTCGTTATCCTAATATTGAGGAAGCGCTTAAGGTTTCGATGTCTTAAGATGAGAGAAGACGTTGTCAGACATATTGGTGTGTTGTCCGTTTCGGTCCACATCCCGCAGTCACAGTCGTTAAAGGACAAGCGCATGGTCATTAAGGGGCTAAAGGAGCGTTGCCGCAACAGGTTCAACGTTTCCGTCTGCGAAGTGGACGGCCATGATAAGTGGCAGGTGGCCACCCTGGCTTTTGCCATGGTCGGCACCGACCACAATCAACTCGACCAATGCTTTCAAAAGATATTGTCATTGCTTCAGGCTTCTGCTAATCTAGAGCTCTGTGATCACGCAATCAGCTATTGTTAAGTAAGGATTAATAAGAATTTTTGGTTCCCCGTTACCGGTTACCTGTTACCGGGTTGGTTTATCCCCCACGTAAATTAACAAACTTAATAAAAGGGGGAAATAATGGGTGAAGCAACTTATAAGAGATTATTGGCTTGGCAAAAAGCGGATGAATTGGCAAAGTTGGTCTATTTAGAAACAAAGAAGTTTCCTGGCGAAGAATTGTATGGGATTGTATCTCAGTTAAGAAGAGCAGCATTATCGGTACCAACCAATATTGTTGAAGGCTCAGGAAGAAATAGTAAAAAAGAGTTAAAGCGGTTTTTATCGATATCGTTGGGCTCTTTAGCGGAAGTTGAATATTTGATTGATTTTTCATTTGGTTTAGGTTTTTTGAATAAAGACAATCATTTTAAATTACAAGATCTCAGAAGGCATGTTGGAGGTTTGCTGTGGAAGTTTTATTTAAGTTTTTAACAGGTAACTGGTAACAGGCAACTGGAAACCCAAAGTGATGACCTACCAAGTATTTGCCCGAAAATATAGACCGCAAGCCTTCGATGAAGTCATCGGCCAGGGGCATATTACCGACCTTCTCAAGAAAGCCATCCAAAACAACCGTGTTGCTCACGCGTATTTGTTCGCCGGCCCCCGCGGCATCGGCAAGACAACCTGCGCGCGCATCCTAGCGATGTGCCTGAACGCGACCAAGGGCCCGACGGCCAGCCCTTCCACGGATGACCCTATTTGCCAGGATATCATCAAGGGAACGAGCATGGACGTGATTGAGATTGACGGCGCCTCCAACCGCGGCATCGATGAGATCAGAGCACTTCGCGAAAACGTCAAGTTCGCGCCCAGCTACGGGCGCTTCAAAATTTATATCGTGGATGAGGTGCACATGCTCACCGGGGAGGCCTTCAACGCGCTTTTAAAGACGCTGGAGGAGCCGCCGGCGCACGTGAAATTTATTTTTGCCACGACCGAGCCCCATAAGGTGCCAGCCACCATCATCTCCCGCTGCCAGCGTTTTGATTTTAAGCGTATATCCATCCAGCAGATGGTCGAGGCGTTGGGCGAGGTCGCCCAAAAAGAAAAGCTGAAAATAGATGAGGACGCGCTCTACGCCATTGCCAAGGCTGCCGAGGGAAGCCTGCGCGACGGCTTAAGCGTATTGGACCAGATGAGCGCTTTGAGCGAGCGCAACATCAGATCCGACGATGTGTATTCGATGCTGGGGCTTGTTGAGACGCAATATTTGTTCGATCTCTCGCAGGCGATCGCCGATAAGGATTGCCCCGGCGCTTTACGAAAGTTGGGGGAGATCCTGGATAAGGGTAAGGACACCAAGCAGCTGACGAAAGATTTGACCGAGCATTTCCGCCATTTGATGATCCTTAAAGTCGGCGGCAAATCGCTCGGTAAAATGGTCGATTATCCGCTCCATTATAAAGAGATGCTTTTGACGCAGACCGAGCATTTCGGGCTGCGCGATATTTTAACGGCGATCGACATTCTGATCGCCACCCAGGAGACGGCGCGCATTACGGAAACACAGCGCATGCCTTTGGAATTGGCGCTGGCCAAACTGGCCTTTAGCGACGATATCCCGGCTGTCAGGGAGGCCTCGGGCGTGAAACGGCCGGCGCCCGCCCAAGAGGAAACGCCGGTCAAGGCATCGGGTGGCGAAAAACCTCACGATCCTGAAGTAAAGATCGATATCGATAAAATTATGAGGCTGTGGGACCGCCTGACACACGCGCTTAGCAAGGAAAAAATGTCGTTGGCGACGTACCTGCAGGATGCCAAGCCCGTTGATTACAAAGATAGGCTCCTTATCATCGGCTTCCCCAAGTCGTGTAAATTCCAAAAGGAAAACCTGGAGACAAAAGAGAACGTGCAAACCGTGCAGCGGGTGTTTGAGTCCATCTTGCAGGTGCCGTTGCGGGTCAAATACGAAATCGTTGATGATTTCAAGCCCAAGGACGAGGAACCGGTCGTTAAAAATGTTTTAGACACCTTTGGCGGGCAGATTGTCAACCGCTGGCATAATGATTAAGCTATCAGTCATCAGTCTTCAGTCGTCAGAAGGCGTCAGTCTGATGGCTTCTGATGACTGACGTCTGACGACCGATGACTAACATGGCTTATCCAAAATTAATAGAAAATCTCATTGAACAACTTAACAAGCTCCCCGGCGTGGGCCGGCGCAGTGCCGAGCGGATGGTGTATTGGCTGCTTAATTCAAAACCGGAAGAAGTTAAGAATTTGACCGACAGCATCACGACGCTCAAAGAGAAGTTGCGGTTTTGCCGGCGTTGTAATCACCTGACCGACCTGGAAGTTTGCTCGATGTGCATGGACGCCACTCGCGACCAGAAAACGATCTGCGTTGTCGAAGACCCCAAAGACGTGATCGCCATTGAAAGAAGCGGTTCCTACAAAGGCGCGTACCATGTTTTGCTGGGGACGATCGCCCCGCAGGATGACCGGGGGCCGGAAGACCTGAAGATCCCAGGGCTGATCGAGCGGATCAAAAAAGAGGGAATTAAGGAAGTCATCATCGCCACCGATTCCGACAATGAAGGCGAGATAACGGCGTTGTATCTGACCAAAGTTTTAAAGCCGCTGAATGTCCCCTTAAGCCGCATCGGCATCGGCATCCCGGCCGGAAGTTCGCTCGAATACGTGGATATCTCAACGCTGAGCATGTCATTGACCTCCAGACGGGAGATCAAGGCGTAAGCGGTGGTTGACTTTTAAAGGAATTTCTGTATAATTCTGCCAATATTTGGTTTTATCCCCCATGAATGGGACCGCTCTTTAATAATTTCCCCTGCCCCGGTTTTTATAAATAAATTGTGGTAACCGGGGCTGTGGAATAAAATTTTTCCAAAATTTTATTCCCCTGTAGCTCAGTTGGTAGAGCAAGTGGCTGTCAAGAGGCAGCTTTCCGTTGAAAGACGGATTGACAAAGCAGGCTAATTCAGGGAAGCCCTAGTCAGTTACGATGGGTAATCCTGAGCGAAGCCCGATTCATTGGGAACGTGCAGAGACTATACACCTGCCACCGAAACGTAAAGACGCCGGTGAAGAGAGAGTCCACTTCCGTTAGTAATAGCGGGTTAAGTGTAACCACTGGGTCCGAGGTTCGAGCCCTCGCGGGGGAGTTTATATGAAAAAAGCCTCACCTTTTTAGGTGGGGCTTTTTTCATATAGGTTTGTCTGTGGTGTGAAGAACCTATCCCGAAGGGATAGGTTCGCGCGCGAACCGCCGAAGGCGGGGAGCCGTCCTCGGAGGTCAACGTGAAGCGAGCGAATGCGAGCGTAACATTGACCGCAGGGGAAGCCCTCATGCTACTTCAGATTTTTTATTTATTTTCTAACCGATTCTGATAAAATAACTTCCGAGAAATGACACCATTTTTTTATTGAAGCGAGTATTTAATTTAGGTGATTATAAAAGATTTGGCACGAAATCAGCCATTAGTTTGGTTAATAATACGAACATATCTTTATCACGATTGTTGTAACGATATTCCAGCTCTTTCAAATAAAACGGGAATTTCTCTTTAGAGACGCCATGGTA
>DATDQB010000002.1:0-81408 GCA_035292445.1 Candidatus Omnitrophota bacterium | reverse complement strand
AAGTTGCTCGTTCACCGGAAACTGAACGTCTTCCCGCGCAGGCAACCGTAAAACTTTGGCCTTATAATGCGCCGTATCGGCTTTGAGCCAAGCAGGGACCGTATGACCTTCGGTGGCTTTCAAATTCTCCTTAACGGTTTCCAAACCCTTCTTCTGAAACTTCAACTGTATTTCATCATTGGGTTTCACTTGAAAAGAAGGAATGTTCACCTGATGGTCGTTCACGTAAACAAATCCGTGACCGACGAACTGCCTGGCCTGCTTGCGGGAAGTACAGAAACCCGACTGAAAGATCACGTTATCAATGCGCCGCTCCAGAGATTCAAGCAATGTGTGGCCCGTGACGCCTTTTTTATGCGCCGCTTTGTGGAAATAATTACTGAACTGGCGTTCCAGTAGGCCATAAATCCTTTTCAACTTTTGCTTTTCTCTTAACTGCAAACCATAGTTGGACAGTTTCGTGCGCCGGCCGGCCCCATGTTGCCCGGGGGGATAATCGCGCCGCTCGATGGCGCAGCGGTGCGTTGTGCATCGCGTGCCTTTCAAAAAAAGCTTCTCGCCTTCTCGTCTACATAATCTACAAACTGAACCTAGATACTTTCCCATACACCTTTCCTTTTATACCCGTCTTTTCTTTCTTGCCCGGCATCCATTATGCGGCAAGGGTGTTACATCTTTGATATTCGTGACAAGCAAACCGCTCGCCTGTAATGCCCTGATCGCTGACTCACGTCCCGAACCTGGCCCGTTCACCAAAACATCAACGCTTTTAAGACCCAACTCTTTGGCCTTTTTGGCGGCATCGGAGCTGGCCACCTGAGCTGCAAAAGGTGTTGATTTTCTTGAGCCGCTGAAACCCACGACCCCCGGCGTTGACCACACGATCACGTTACCCTGCATATCGGTGATGGTGATGATCGTATTGTTGAATGACGCCTGGATATGCGCGATACCGGCCGTTACGCCTTTGAACGATTTTTTCTTCGACTTTTCCTTCTTTTTATGTGTCGTCAGTTCTTCTGTTGTCGGTTGCTTAGCCATAATATTTTATGTCCTTTATCCTTCCTTCTTTCGCCCACCCATGGTCGGTTTACGCCCTTTTCTGGTGCGCGCATTGGTGCGCGTACGCTGGCCCCGCACGGGCAGGCCCTTACGATGGCGTATCCCGCGGTAGGAGCCAATGGCTGATAGCCGTTTGATGTTTTCGCTGATCTCCCGCCTAAGATCCCCTTCAACAAGGTATTTAGTCTGGATGATCGTGGTGATCTTGGAAACCTGCTCATCCGTCAAATCCTTGGCGCGGATGTTGGGATCGACCTTGGCTTCATTCAAAATGCGCCGTGCCGTTTCCGGACCGATTCCATAAAGGTACGGCAGCGATGCCTCGATCCTTTTTTCCGTTGGAAGATCAATACCGAGTATTCTAGGCATAATTTTTATCCTTGTCTTTGCTTATGCTTCGGGTTCACGCAAATAACGCGCACGATGCCCTGGCGCCGCACAATTTTGCAATTACTGCAAATTCTTTTGACTGATGATTTAACTTTCATTTTTATTTCACCCTAAATGTAATTCTCCCCCGCGACAAATCGTAAGGAGAAAGTTCGACTTTTACCTTATCGCCGGGCAAGATGCGGATAAAATGCATCCGGATCTTTCCCGATATATGCGCTTCGACGATATGGCCGTTTTCCAGCTCAACGCGAAACTTTGCGTTGGGCAATGCTTCCTTGATAACTCCTTCGACTTCAATTAAATCTTCTTTGGCCATATCCGGCTATAACGTTCTCACTTTGTTAAAATTTCCGGCCCATTTTTGGTAACGGCCACACAATGCTCAAAATGCGCCGACGGTTTCCCGTCCGCCGCCACCACCGTCCAACCATCTTCAAGGATCTTTGTCTGCCATGACCCCATATTCACCATCGGCTCAATGGCGAATACCATGCCTTCTTCAAGAACCGGCCCGTTATTGGGCGGCCCGAAGTTGGGAATTTCCGGATCCTCATGCAGGCGCTTACCGATCCCATGCCCGACAAATTCCCGTACAATTGAGAAATGATTCGCTTCCACGTGCTTTTGAATCGCGTGAGAAATATCGCTCAGATGATTGCTGACGCGCGCCTGCTCAATCCCCTTGTAAAGCGATTCCTCCGTCACTTTCAGAAGCTTAGATAGATCACCGTTCAATCGCCCGACGCCAACCGTCACCGCCGTATCCGAGTAATAATCTTTGTATACAATGCCGACATCAAGGCTGACGATGTCGCCCTCTTTGACGATGCGCTCGCCCGGGATGCCGTGGACGACTTCTTCATTAATGGAAACGCAAACACAGCCCGGGAACCCCCGGTAGCCCTTGAAAGCCGGCTTCACATGGCTTTTTTGGATCAACTCCTGGGCGATCCCATCAATGTCTTTGGTTGTGATCCCACTTGTTAAAGAACTTTTTAATTTCTCTATGATGCCGGCCAATACTTTTCCCGCATCACGCAAGATGGCTATTTCTTCAGCCGTCTTCAAACTAATTGAGTATTCCCTCTTCATTAAATTTCTTTAACAGTTGCTCTTCTAAATCCTCCGACTCACGATCCCCGTCCAATTTCTCAAGCTTACCCTTTTCCTCATAATAATCGACGATCGGTAACGTGTTATTTAAATAAACATCCATGCGCGTTTTAATCGTTCCTTCATTATCATCTGCCCGTTGATGGAGCTGCCCGTTGCAGCGGTCACAAATGCCTTCTTTCTTAGGCGGACGGTTTTTAATGTGAAATACCGCCCCGCACGACTTGCAAATCCTTCGCCCCGTCAGGCGTTTGATGATAACTGGCAGCGTTGATTCCAAATAAAGCGCGCAATCGAGTGGCTGCTGGAGCCTTTCCAAAATCTTGTCCAGATCCTCGGCTTGCTGGCGCGTCCGGGGGAAACCATCCAGCATAAACCCTTTTTTCAAAGATGCGTCTTTTGAAAGGCGGTTGTCCACCAGCTTAGTGACGATTTCATCGGGGACCAATCCGCCGGACTCAATAAATTCTTTGGCCTTGCGTCCCAACGCCGTGTCTTTCTTCATCTCTTCCCGCAAGATATCGCCGGTTGAGATATGAGGAATTTTCAGAGAACTTTTCAATAAATCCGCCAGGGTCCCTTTGCCGGCGCCCGGCGGGCCCATAAGCACTAACCTCATCGCCGCCCCTTCAACCGCCCCGTGCGCATAAACCCGTCATAATGGCGCATAACCAAATGCGATTCAATCTGTTTCATGGTATCCAGCATGACACCGACGATAATAAGAATCCCTGTCCCGCCAAAAAATGAAGCCACCAAATAAGGCACTTTAAAAGAAGCCATAATGGCATCCGGCATAACAGCAATCGCACAGATAAAAAGTGCCCCCGCCAACGTCACGCGCGTCATGACAAAATCAAGATAATCGGCTGTCTGGTTGCCTGGACGCACCCCGGGGATAAATCCGCCGTGCTTTTTCAGGTTTTCAGCGACATCAATTGGGTTGAAAACAATCGCCGTATAAAAGTAACAAAAGAACACAACCAACAACCCGTAAATAAAATAATAAAGAAAGCCGCCCCGCTGAATATAACCGGCCAAAGACTGAACGCTTTCGTTAGGAATAAAGCTTGCCAACGTCGCCGGAAACAAAATGATCGACTGCGCAAAAATAATGGCGATAACCCCGGAGGTATCGACTTTGAGCGGAATATACGTGTTTTGACCTCCGTAGACCTTTCGGCCCACGATACGCCGGGCATACTGCACGGGAATACGCCGCTGGGCCTGGGTAATCAGCGTGATCGAAATGATAACGCCCGCCAAAAACAAGATCATGATCAGTAAGGTCAACGGCTGAAGCTGGACGGTCCCTCCCGACTGTGGCGACATCAATAGGACGAGCGTCTGCAACGCCGTCGGAGCGGCGGATATGATACCGGCGGTGATGATGAGCGATATGCCGTTACCGATCCCTCTTTCCTGGATCTGCTCCCCCAGCCACATCAGCAATAACGTCCCGCAGGAAAGCGTCACGACCGTTACCAGCCGAAACCCCCAGCCGGGGCTATTAACAACTTGCAACCCCTGGAACGATGCCGGACTTTCAAGCCAAAGAGCGATAAAAAACGATTGAACTAAAGCTAACCCCAGCGTCCCGTAACGGGTGTACTGGTTGATCTTACGGTAACCGGCCTGGCCTTCTTTGGCCAATCTTTCCAAAGCCGGAATGACCGCCGTCAATAACTGCATGATGATGGAGCTTGAGATGTACGGCATAATGCCTAAGGAGAATACCGTCAATTTCTCCAGCGCCCCACCGGAAAACATATTCATGATCCCGAATATGCTTCCCCCCGTCGTTGTGTTGATTCTTTGAAAGAACTCAGCCAATACCGCACCGTTAACCCCCGGTGTCGGGATATAACAACCCACGCGGTAAGCCGCAATGATCCCGAGTGTAAAAAGGATCTTCTGCTTTAACTCAGGGATCTTAAAACAATTGGCGAATGATGAAAGCATGGGGTTTTTTTACTTACCAGCTACACGTGCTTCTTCGTCTGCCTTGCGTATCGGCGCTTCGATTTTACCGCCGGCCTTTTTGATCTTTTCCTGAGCTGTTTTAGAAATATTTTCAACTTGAACCAAAAGCGACTTTTTCAATTCACCGTCGCCCAAAATCTTGATCGGTTTATTAAGGCTTTTGATCAGGCCCTTTTCTTTTAACGTAACGATATTGACTGTTGAATCTTTGGTAAAACAATTTAAAAGTTCGACATTGACCACTTGGCAAAGATAGGGACGATGGCTGTTGAATCCCACTTTGGGTATGCGGCGAATAAGCGGCACCTGTCCGCCTTCCAGCATGATCTTCGGGCCCGGTGAATGGGCTTTCTGCCCTTTATGCCCCCGGCAGGAAGTCTTCCCATGGCCTGAACCGCGGCCCCGGCCGACAATTTTTCTTCTTCTGCGCACCCCGTAAGGGGCTTTGATATCATTAACTTGCATGCGTAACCTCTGGTATTGGAACGATCACATTAACCCGTTTTAATCGGAGCAAGCCGTCCATCGTTGCTTTAACGACATTGATCGGATTATTGGAACGGTGGCATTTGGTCAGGATATTACGGATCCCCGCCCCATCACAAACGGCCCGCACAGGACCGGCTGCTATAACGCCTGTACCCTCGGAGGCCGGCTTCAATAAAACGCTGGCCCCGCCGCAACGGCCGATCACTTCATGAGGGATCGTACTTCCCTTTAAAGGAATATTGACCATGCTTTTCTTCGCAACCCCCATGGCTTTCTTGATGGCAATCGAAACCTCGGCCGCTTTGGATAAACTATAACCGACATTGCCCCTGGTATCGCCCACAACGACTAAGGCGCTGAACGATAGCTTTTTGCCGCCTTTGGTGACCTTAGTGATGCGATTAATGGAGATGACTTTTTCGATAAATTCTGACTCGGCCTTCTTGGCTTCAAGGGCGGCTTCTTCCTCTTCCTCCGGTGTTTTCTTTTTCTGACGGTGGATCCCCTTGCCTGGTTTTTTAAGCAGATCTTCCTCTTGCGGCCGTGCCTTTTTCTCTTTCGACCGATCCAGTCTCTTCTCCGGTGAAGAAATATCAGCCTCGGGTGTTTCGCCTAACTTTTCTTTTGGCCCTGACTGCTCTTTATCTTCCATTACCATATTTAAAACTCCAATCCATTCTGACGGGCCGCATCGGCAAATGCCTTGACGCGCCCGTGATAAACATATCCGCCCCGGTCAAAACAAACCTTTTTGATTCCTTTGGCATGGGCTTTCTGGGCAAAAAACTGCCCGAATTGAGTCGCTGCCTGCACATTGCCGGCCGTCTTGAGCTTCCCCTTCAATTCTTTGGACAAAGTCGACATCCCAAAAAGGACTTTATGCTGGGTATCATCGATCACCTGGGCCGAAAGATTCTTTAAGCTGCGATGAATGCACAACCGCGGCCTATCGGAGGTGCCGAAAATCTTTTTTCGGATACGTTGATGACGATATGTTCTGCTTAACTCTCTTTGCGCTAACATAACTTTTATTTCGTTACGGATTTACCTTGTTTACGCCGGACAACTTCGCCCACGTAACGAATCCCTTTCCCTTTATAAGGCTCTACAGGCTTTAAAGCCTTGATCTGCGCGGCGATCAAGCCTACGCGCATATTGTTGGTTCCCTCGACAATAATGGAAGTCTGCGTGGGAATCTTAACATCAACATCGGCCGGGATTTCAAACTCGACCGGATGGCTTAACCCTAAATTAAACAAAACCTTTTTCCCCTGTAAGCTGGCACGAAAACCTATGCCTTGGATCTCCAATTCCTTCTTATGCCCGTTCACTAAACCTTCCACAAAGTTGGCCAAATGAGCCCGAACAGAACCTTGGCTGGCACGGGCCTGTTTTTGATCGGAAGTCCTGTTCACAAGCAATTTATTTTCTTTCTGTTCCACGGTTACCCCTTGGGGGACCTTAAGGTCTAACTTCCCCTTCGGCCCTTCCAAATGAATATTTCCCGGTACAACGGTCACCTTGACCTTATCGGGAATCACCACTGGAACTTTTGCAAGACGTGACATGATAAATTCTCCTTAATACTTACCAAATATAACACAATATTTCCCCGCCGATTTTCTGCTTACGGGCTTCCCGGTCCGTCAGCACTCCTTTGGAGGTCGACAGAACAGCCGTGCCAAGACCGTTTAAAACACGGGGAACTCTATCGGACCTGGCGTAAACACGCAGCCCCGGCTTCGAAATCCTTTTTAAACCGATAATGACCGGCTTTTTCCTTTCGTATTTCAAATAGACCTTAAAGGAGCCTTGGGCGGTGGTCTGCATGGACCGGAAATCTTCAATGTATCCGTCTCTTTTGAAGATCTCCAAAATGCGCCCATTGAGTTTTGAGGCCGGAATATCGACCGTTTCCTGGCGCGCCTGAAGGCCGTTTCGGACAGTCGTTAACAAATTACTGATCGGATCATTTAATGACATAGTTTATTCCCTTAAATTAAGTATGTTACCAGCTGGCCTTTCGCACACCCGGGATTTCCCCGCGCCAGGCCAATTCCCGAAAGCATATGCGGCACATATTAAACCTTCTTAAGTATCCTCTCGGGCGGCCGCACAACTTGCAGCGATTATGTTGCCTGGTTGAAAACTTAGCTGGCTTCTTTGATTTATTAATTAATCCCTTTTTTGCCATGTAAACTTATCCTTTAATTTTTCCTAAACGGCATCCCTAATAAATATAAAACTTCCATTGTTTGTTCTTTGGGGGCTTTATTGAATACAAATGTGATGTTCATCCCTTGGACATGCTGGATCCTTCCCGTGTCAATTTCGGGGAAGATTGATTGTTCATCGAGGCCTAAGTTGAAATTGCCTTCGTTGTCGAAAGATTTCCTGGAAACGCCGTTAAAATCCCGGATACGCGGTAAAGCGACGCTGACAAACCGATCCAGGAATTCGTACATCCTTGTCCGGCGCAGCGTGACTTTACAGCCAATGGGGGCGTTTTCTCTCAGCTTAAAATTGGAAATCGCCAATTTTGCTCGTGTTACAACAGGCCTCTGCCCCGTAATGGTCGTCAGATCGTGCACGGCACTATCGAGAATTTTTGCATCCCCGATGGCTTTACCGACGCCCATGCTGATGACAATTTTCTGTATCCGCGGCACCGCCATCTTGTTCTTGATGCCGAATTTCTCCTGCATCTTTGGGATAACGCCTTCTTTATATAATTTATGCAAACGCGGTTCTTTCGTCATCTTAAATAACCTCACCCGATTTCCGGCTGATACGCTCTTTTGAGCCGCTCTTATCGAACTTGGCGCCAAGACGGACCGGTTTGTTCGTTTTCTTATCAGCCAACATTAAATTCGAAATATGAATCGGCATCTCTATCTCGACAAAACCACCTTTTTGATTGTCCTGGGTGCGGCGCATCGCTTTTTTGACAACGTTAATGCTCTCGACAAGCGCCCGTTGCAGTTTGGGATAAACGTGCAGCACTTTGCCTGTTTTCCCCTTATCTTTGCCGACAACCACATAAACCAAATCATCTTTTCTTATGCGGTACATTAGACGACCTCAGGCGCTAAGGAAACGATTTTCATATATTCCATATTTCTTAATTCACGGGCCACGGGCCCAAATACACGGGTTCCCCTGGGATTGCCGGCTTCATCAATAATAACAATGGCGTTTGTGTCGAATCGGATATAAGTTCCGTCTGAACGACGAATGGGAGCCTTGGTCCGCACCACGATGCCTTTGGCTTTTTCACCTTTTTTAACAGCCGCATCAGGCGATGATTCTTTAATATTAACGCGGACAACATCCCCCACATGAGCGCAGCGCCGCCCTTTGCTGTTTAGAACGCCGATCATCGAGGCTTTACGCGCCCCCGTATTGTCGGCCACATCCATGACGGTCTTTAAGAATATCATTTGGCGACGATCTCCGCTGCTTTCTTTAAAATTTCTTTGATCACCCAGCGTTTATCTTTGGATAAGGGCCTTGTCTCCATCATCCGGACAAAATCCCCTGTCTTCGATTCATTCTTTTCATCGTGGGCTTTATATTTATTGGTCTTTAAAATGACTTTTAGATACTGCGCATGCTTCGTCCGCCAGCGCACCTGCACAACACGGGTCTTATTCATTTTATCGCTTAAAACAACGCCGTCCAAAAAACGTCGTCTGCCCTGCTTATTTTTTATTTGCGTTTCTTCGCTCATCTTCCATTTCTCTTTCTTTTAAAATCGTCAATATGCGGGCGACGCCGCGTCTAAGCACATGAAAACGGGACGGTTTCTCAACGCGCCCCATCTTCCGCTGATAATTAAGGTCAAACAATTCCTTCTTAAAATCTTTTTCTTTCTGGGCTAATTCTTCTAAACTAAGCTCTCGTAATTCTTTTAATTTCATGGAATTAAAGCCCTCCGGCCCGTGTGATAAATTTTGTCCGTACCGGTAATTTAAACGCCACCAAACGCAAGACTTCCTTGGCGAAACTCTCCGGCACGCCGCTCAACTCAAACAAAACCTTACCCCGTCTGATCGGGCACACCCAGTGATCCAGCTCGCCTTTTCCTTTTCCCATACGTGTTTCCGCCGGTTTCTTGGTGACAGGTTTCCAGGGGAACATATTCACCCATAATTTCCCTGCACCCTTCATCTTACGGGCCACCACAACGCGGCAGGCCTCCATATGGTTACCACGAACAATACCGTTCTCCAAAGATTTCAGCGCATAATCGCCGTAATGAATTCTATCCCCCCGGGTAGCGATGCCACGGGTCTTCCCTTTTTGGGACTTACGGTACTTAACTTTTCGCGGCATGGTGAGCATCTTATTTTTCTCCTGCTATCCCTTTTGATTTCTCCGTGGGGCTGATCATATTCTGCCTCTTTTTTTCCTTAATAACCTCGCCCTTATTGACCCAAACCTTAACGCCCAATAACCCGTACGTGGTGAGCGATTCGGCGAAACCATAATCAATTTGCGCACGCAATGTCTGCAAAGGAAGTTTTCCCAATTTATAACTTTCCGCCCGAGCCATTTCAGCACCGTTAAGACGCCCTGAACACCTGATTTTGATCCCTAGGACCCCGGCCGATAAGGCGTTATCCATAGCCCTCTTCATCGCCCTTCGAAAAGCGACCCGTTTCTCCATTTGAAACGCGATATTCTGGGCAATCAACTGGGCATCGGCGGCGGGGTTTTTTACTTCGCGCGGATCAATGGAAATCTCTTTATCAGAGAATTGCCCTAATTCAGCCCGCAACTTGTCAATATCCGCCCCGCGCCGGCCAATAATAACCCCCGGACGCGCCGTATGAATAATGATCTTGATTTTTTCGGCCAGCCGCTCGATTTCCACCTTTGATACGGCCGCTTGAACATATTTCTTCTTAATAAACAAACGAATTTTCTGATCCTCAATAACATTCTTGGCGAACTGAGCTTTATCCGCGTACCAAACGCTGCGCCAATTCTTGATAAATCCGAGTCTTAATAATTCTGGGCTTACCTTTTGTCCCACTTGAATTGCTCCTTACTTTGTAATTAAATCCAGTTCAATGGTTAAATGCGTCGTTCTTTTTAAAAGAGGCGTCGCCCGCCCGAAGGCAGCCGCTCGCCATCGTTTCATCATAGGCCCCTGATCGGCGGTGATCTTGGAAATATACAGCTGGTCTTCCATCAGCCCTTTTTGCTTCGCGTTGGCAACGGCCGAGTCCAAAACCTTTCGAATCCATTTGGTCGATCCTTTGTTCACATGCGTCAGGATCGCCTGGGAAGCCGGTATATTCTTTCCCCGGATCAGATCAATGACTTGTCTGACCTTGGTAGGGGTACCTCTCACAAATTTGGCTTTGGCTTTGGCAATCATGGCTTTATGTCAACTCCGCAGATTTCTTGGCTTTTACACCACCGTGCTTCTTAAATGTCCGCGTCGGGGCGAATTCACCGAATTTATACCCCACCATGTTTTCCGTAATAAAAATAGGAACGTGTTTGCGTCCGTCATGTACGGCAACCGTATATCCGACAAACTCGGGTGTAACGGTGGAACGCCGCGACCAAGTTTTAATCGGCTCTCTCCTGTTGGACTTAAGAGACCGCTCCAATTGTTTTGTTAAAGAAGGCTCAACATAAGCTCCCTTTTTAAGCGATCGTGGCATTAGCGTACACCTTTCTTTCGCCGGTCAATAATGAACCTGTTGGAATATTTCTGTTTATTGCGCGTCTTATATCCTTTGGTCGGCTTACCCCATGGCGTCACCGGATGAGGATTACCTTGGGGGGCTTTACCTTCACCGCCGCCATGAGGGTGATCCACCGGATTCATGACAACGCCCCGCGTGCCGCTACGTCGTCCTTTCCATCGGAAACGTCCTGCCTTGCCCAAAGAGCGCGATTCATGTTCAACATTGCCGATCTGGCCGATGGTGGCCCGGCAGACAATCTGAATTTTTCTTACTTCGCTGGAAGGCATACGGATAAACGCATACTCCCCTTCTTTGGCCATGATCTGCGCCGCCGTACCGGCTGAACGGCAAATCTGACCGCCCTTACCCGGCTTCATTTCAATATTATGAACGGCCGTTCCCAAAGGAATTTTACTAAGCGGCATACAATTTCCGGGCTTAATTTCAACATCCTGATCCTTCGTGCTGACAATCTTATCGCCGACATTCAATTCCAACGGGGCCAGGATATATGTCTTTTGGCCGTCAGGATATTGGAGCAAGGCGATCCGCGCCGTTCGATTAGGGTCATATTCAATAGCGATGACTTGCGCTTCCACGTCAAAACGATCGCGCTTGAAATCGATGATGCGGTACATGCGCTTATGCCCGCCGCCGCGATGACGAACGGTAATGCGCCCATAGCTGTTACGCCCGCCGGAACTCTTTAAGGGACGAAGCAGTGACTTCTCCGGTTTGTGCTTGGTGAGCTCGGCAAAATCCGATATGGCCGTGAATCGTAAAGAGCTTGTTGTCGGTTTAAATTTCCTTATGCCCACGTTATGTTACCTCTATCTTCTGGCCTTCTTTTAAGGTCACAACGGCCTTTTTCCAATCGGCCGTCTTTCCGATCTCCCGCCGAACGGTCTTTAATTTTCCACGGACGATTGATGTATTGACATCTTGGACTTTGACTTTGTAAAGCTCTTCAATAGCTCTCTTTATTTCAATCTTGTTGGTGCCTGAGGCGACTTGAAACAAATACTTTCGCTGCGGCTCAAGCCGAGTTCCTTTTTCCGTCCGTACCAAAGTTTTGATCACATCGTAAGCGGTCTTCATTATTTAATCCTCTCCAATAAATGCCCAACGGCTGTCTTACTGGCCAAGACGTTTTTAGAACATAAAATGTCGTAGGCGTTGACATCTTGGGCGCGCACTAAGCGAAAAGAACCGACGTTTCTGGAAACGCGTTCAATGCTGGTATCACAACCATCCAATAAGGCCAATACGCTGCCTTTCAATTTTAAGGCATTTAAAATAGAAGCAAATTCTTTTGTTTTGGTTAAAGGCTCTTTAATATCATCGACGCACATCCAGTTATTGGCTTGAAACTTCGCGTTCAGGCTCTCCCGCAGCGCCGCCCACTTCACGCGTTTGGGAACAGTGAAACTAAAATCTCTCGGTATTGGGCCGAATGTCACGCCGCCTCCGCGCCAAAGCGGGGAGCGTATCGAGCCGTGTCGGGCCCGGCCCGTTCCTTTTTGACGCCAAGGCTTGATCCCACCACCAGAAACATCTTTACGGGTTTTGCAGTCGGCGGTTCCCTGGCGTTGGCAGGCCTGATACGCGACCATCGCCTGATGAATGACATCCGTATTGACCGGAGCCGTGAAGATCTCATCCGGGATCTCTATCGAGCCTTTTTCTTTGCCTTCTCTATTAAATATCGCTAGTTTAGCCATATTATTTCTTAGCAGCGCCTTTTCCGCCGGCTTTGGCCTTGCTTTGCTTCATCGGATTGACCTTATGCTGTATAACGGCCTTTTTCTCGTCCAATGCTTTGAATTTCTTCTTCACTGACAAATTAATCGTGACAAAACTATTTTTACAGCCCGGGACAGCTCCTTTAACGGCCAAAAGATTTTTTTCGCTATCAACAAGTATCACCCTCAAACTTTGCGCCGTTACCGTTTCGCTCCCCATATGCCCAGGCATGGTCCTACCTTTAATAACTCGGCCCGGGGTCGTACTTGAACTGATGGAGCCAACGCGACGATGGTGCATGGAACCATGCGAGCTTCCGCCACCGTGCCACCCATGGCGTTTCATACCGCCTTGGAATCCTTTTCCGATCGAAGTGCCGGCCACATCAACATAATCTCCGGGGCGGAACACTTCAACCTTAATTTCCCCTCCAACTTGATAATTCTTATTATCCGTCGACGAAAATTCTTTAATAATGCGCATGGGGCTTACGTTTAATTTCTTAAAATAACCTAACCGGGGTTTATTTGTACGGGATTCTTTAATTTTATCAAACCCCACTTTAACCTTCAGTGGATTATCCTTAAGCTCCAAAACAGTGCAGGGGCCCGCCTCGACAAGCGTTACAGGAATGACATTTCCATCCTTGTCGAAAATTTGAGTCATGCCCAGTTTTTTTCCCAACAAACCTCGAATCATCTTTGCACCTTATTGCTTGATTTCAACATCGACTCCCGCCGGCAGATTGAGTTTGCGCAGCGCTTCCACGGTCTTAGCGGTCGGGTCCACCAAATCGATAAGCCGTTTATGTGTCGCCAAACTGAATTGCTCGCGGGATTTTTTATCAATCACCGGTGAACGTAAGACCGTATACAGCTCTTTCTTCGTCGGCAGCGGTACCGGGCCGGAGACTTTCGCCCCCGTGCGGATAGCCGTATCGACGATTTCCTGAGCGGACTGGTCGATCAACCGATGATCGAATGCTTTTAGTTTGATGCGTATTTTCTGCATATGTTTATCCTGCGCCATGAAATCCTTTGGAGATTTCCAGAGGATTTCATGTTCGCTTAGTCAAGAATTTGGTGAATAACGCCGGCCCCAACAGTACGCCCGCCTTCACGGATGGCGAAACGCAGCTCTTTTTCCATAGCGATCGGGCCAATCAATTCCACTGTCATTTCAACGTTATCGCCCGGCATGGCCATCTCAACGCCTTCCGGCAGTTGGGCCGTTCCCGTCACGTCCGTTGTTCTGAAATAAAACTGCGGTCGATACCCTTTGAAAAACGGCGTATGACGCCCGCCTTCTTCTTTGGTCAGGATATAAGCTTTGGCTTTAAACTTCGCATGAGGCGTGATGGAGCCTTTAGCCGCCAAGACTTGTCCGCGCTGAATTTGCTCTTTTTCAATACCTCTTAACAACAAACCGACGTTATCGCCGGCTTGCCCTTCATCCAATTCCTTACGGAACATTTCAACGCCCGTAACAACCGTATGGCCAATTTCTTTCTGCATGCCGACAACATCAACTTCTTCTCCAATTTTTATCCTACCACGCTCAATACGTCCGGTGGCAACGGTGCCGCGTCCGGAGATGGAGAATACGTCTTCCACCGCCATCAAAAACGGTTTATCCAACTCACGCACCGGTTCCTGGATGAAACTGTCTACAGCGGCCATTAATTCATTGATGCATTTTGTTTTTGCCGCATCATCGGGATGATTCAATGCCTCAAGGGCGCTTCCCTTAATAATAGGCACTTGATCCCCGTTATATTGATATTTGTTCAAAAGCTCTCGAAGCTCGAGCTCAACAAGATCGAGAAGCTCTTTATCGTCAACCTGATCGCACTTATTTAAGAAAACGACTATTGAAGGAACGTTCACTTGGCGGGCTAAAAGGATGTGCTCTTTAGTTTGAGGCATGGCACCGTCGGCAGCGGACACAACAAGAATCGCGCCGTCCATCTGGGCGGCACCGGTAATCATGTTCTTGATGTAGTCGGCGTGGCCCGGACAGTCGATGTGCGCATAATGGCGCTTATCGGTTTCATACTCAAGGTGCGAGATGTTGATCGTAACGCCGCGTTCTTTTTCCTCGGGGGCGTTATCGATGGAATCATAAGATCTCGCTTGAGCTTTACCTTGTTTAGCCAACACTGTTGTAATGGCGGCACTTAACGTTGTTTTACCATGGTCAACGTGACCGATGGTTCCAATATTTAAGTGCGGTTTCTTTCTGATGAATTTTTCTTTAGCCATTTTATTCCTCCGTTTTTTTTCTATTCAAATTTAATAGTTTCAATCCTTAACGTCTTTTATTACCTAACGTTTGTTCCCGCTCGCCTATAACTTTATCGGCGACATATTGAGGAACAATATCGTAAAATGCCGGCTCCATCGTGAATGATGCGCGGCCTTGTGAAAGAGAGCGAACCGCATTGGCGTAATTGAACATTTCCGCCAACGGGACCTCACAGCGGGTGGTTTTAAGGATCCCCTGATTCCCCATATGAACGATCTTTGCCCGTCTTGTATTAATATCGCCCATGACAGACCCCATGAATTCCTCAGGACAAACTATTTCCACATCCATAATGGGCTCCAGCAGAACAGGTTTTCCCCGACGCAAGGCTTCTTTAAGTGCTGCCCTGGCGGCTAATTGGAACGCCATTTCGCTCGAATCAACTTCGTGAAAAGAGCCGTCAAAAAGCGTTACTTTAAAATCAGTGGATGGGTAACCGGCTAAAACGCCGTTCAAGGCGCCCTCACGGACCCCTTTTTCGATCGGGTTGAAGAATTCCCTTGGAATGGCCCCGCCTTTTATCTTATTGATAAACTCAATCCCCGCCCCTCTTTTTTCAGCCGGCTCAACATTAATCACCACATGGCCGTATTGACCCCGGCCCCCGGTCTGTGAAATGAATTTTCCTTCCACATCCTTAACGGGCTGCGTGATGGTTTCTTTATAGGCTACCTCCGGCCGGCCAACGTTTGCGTCCAGATTAAATTCTCGTTTCATACGGTCAATAACGATTTCCAAATGCAATTCCCCCATCCCTGAGATGATCGTTTGGCCCGTTTCCTGGTCATAAAAAACCCGAAGTGAGGGGTCTTCATCCAAAAATTTTCGAATCGTTAAGCCTAATTTATCAGAATCTGCCTTCGACTTCGGCTCAAGCGACATCGATACAACCGGCTCCGGTATGCGCATACTTTCAATAAGAATCGGCTGATCGTAAGCGCAAAGAGTCTGACCTGATTTTGTTTCCTTAAGACCGACCACCGCAACAATCTCTCCGGCGGATGCTTTATCAATGATTTCTTGTTTATTGGCATGCATCAAAACAATTTTAGAAAGGCGCTCTTTTTTATCATCGGATGAATTATAAACTGTTTCCCCTTGCTTAATAGTCCCTGAATAAATACGCGTATAAAACAACTTGCCAACATATGGATCCGTTGCCACCTTAAAAACAAGAGCGGAAAACGGCGCATTCGGATCAGGGGGGCGCGTTGTTAACTCTTCGCTTCTCGGCACTTTTCCTTTAACCGGGGGCACATCCAAAGGAGACGGCAGATATTCGGCAATGGCATCCAAAAGTAACTGTACCCCTTTATTTCTTAAAGAGGTCCCCGTCAAAACAGGCAGAAATTTGCTGGCCAAAACGGCGCGCCGGATACCTGCTTTAATATCCGCCACCGTGATCTCTTGTTCTTCCAGAAACTTCTCGGCAATAATATCGTCGGCATCAGCCAATCTTTCGATCATGACATTACGGGCTTTCGCTACTTTCTCTTTCCACTCGGGTGGAATCTCACGTTCTTCGATGCCCGTACCGTCGTCAGTCGTATAAACATGATATTTCTGCTCAATGAGATCAAAAAGACCTTTAAATTTATCTTCCGTCCCATCCGGAAGTTGTAATGGCGCTGGTTTGACTCCCAAGCGATCTTCGATATGACTCAAAACCCTTTCAAAACTGGCTCCCAAACGATCCAACTTATTAATAAAGACAAGGCGGGGAACATGGTATCGCTCCGCTTGACGCCAAACGGTCTCCGTTTGCGGCTGAACGCCTGAGGTGCCGCACAAAACAACGACCGCCCCGTCCAAAACTTTCAATGATCGCTCAACTTCAATGGTAAAATCCACGTGCCCGGGCGTATCGATGATATTAAGCTTCTTGCCTTTCCAAAAACAAGTGGTGTTCGCCGCCGTAATGGTAATGCCGCGCTCTTGCTCCTGAGGCATCCAGTCCATCGTCGTGTTGCCGTCATCGATATTTCCCATTTTGTGGATCTCACCGGTGTAATACAGAATCCGCTCGGTCGTCGTCGTCTTGCCGGCATCGATATGGGCGATGATACCGAAATTCCTGTAATCTTTTAATGGGATGTCTTGTCCTTTAGCCATTTCTTACCACCTTAAATGGGCGAACGCTTTATTGGATTCCGCCATCTTATGCGTATCGTCCCTCTTTTTTACCGCTGCGCCTTCACCCTTATAGGCCGCCAAAAGTTCATCCGCCAATTTATTCTGCATGGGCCGGCCCTTTTTCTTGCGGGCAAAATCACGGACCCATCGGATCGCGATGGAATTTCCACGAGCGGCCGGGACCTCGATCGGGACCTGATAGGTGGCCCCGCCAACACGCCTGGCTTTAACTTCCAGTCTTGGGCGAATATTATCAATGGCCTTGTTAAAAATCTTAAGAGCGTTCTCTTCCGGTATTTTCTTCTCTAATATAGTAAAGGCCCGGTAAACGATTCCTTCAGCCACCTGCTTTTTGCCTTGAAACATCAAACAGTTAATAAATTTAGCCACCAAACGGCTGTTATATTTAGGATCTGCTGCAGCTTCTCTTTTTTCCGCTTTTCGTCTACGCATTATTTTCCTGTATCCCTTTTAGCTCCGTATTTAGAGCGTGATTTCTTACGTTTAGATACGCCCGCCGTGTCCAATGTCCCGCGCACGATATGATACCGCACGCCCGGCAAATCTTTCACACGACCACCCCGAACCAATACAATCGAGTGTTCCTGCAAATTATGGCCTTCCCCGGGAATATACGAAGTCACTTCGTATTTGTTCGATAGACGGACTCTCGCAATCTTACGAAGCGCCGAGTTGGGTTTCTTCGGCGTCATGGTCTTCACCTGCAAACAAACCCCCCGACGAAACGGGCAGTTTGTCAGCGCGGGTGATTTACTCTTCTTCGTCTTGCGGGAGCGGCTCTTTCTTATCAGTTGCTGTATCGTCGGCATATTTAATTATTTCCACATTATCGTATTGTTTTAACCCGGTCCCTGCGGGGATCAAATGTCCTACAATAACATTTTCTTTCAGCCCCGAAAGAAGGTCGATTTTACCAGAGGCAGCCGCCTCTGTCAACACTCGAGTCGTTTCTTGAAAGCTCGCTGATGAAATAAAACTCTCCGTTGTTAAGGAAACCTTCGTGATCCCCAACAACAAAGGCGTTGCCTGGGCCGGTTTTCCTTTTTTCTTCATGACGTCTTCGTTGGCTTTCTTGAATATCGCGCGATTGATCTGTTCGCCAACAAGGAAATGGGTGTCACCGGAATCTTCAATCTTGACCTTTTTGAGCATTTGAGAGATGATCAGCTCAATATGTTTGTCATTAATGCGCACGCCTTGTAAACGGTAGACCTCTTGGACTTCATTCAATAAATATTCCTGTAAAACCTTGTCCCCGCAAACGCGTAAGATGTCGTGAGGAACTACGGGTCCGTCCGTCAATTGCTGACCGGCAAAAACACGGTCGCCTTTATAGACATTGGGGTGTTTTCCGTGCGGGATCGTATATTCGACTTTCATGCCCGTAGGGCTCTTGACGATGATCGTGCGCCGCCCGCGTTTATCCTCGCTAAACTCAACGACCCCATCGATCTCGCTGATAACAGCCGGGTCTTTGGGTTTACGCGCTTCGAACAGCTCCGCCACCCGCGGCAATCCGCCTGTGATATCGCGCGTCTTACCCGTGCCACGCGGGATCTTAGCGATCAGATCACCCGCATTGACCTGCTGATTGTCTTTAACAAGGATGTGGGCTCCAGTCGGAATGGAATAAATACCAACGATCTCTTCTTTTTCATCCGTAATGATGATCTGCGGATGGTATTCTTGTTTGTGTTCGACAACCACGCGCTCAGTGACCCCTGTTACCGGATTTTTCTCCTCTTGAACCGTAACATCCGGAATAAGATCTTCTGAATTAGCACTTCCTTTAACTTCCGTAATGATCGGGATTGTATAAGGATCCCAGTTCACAAAGATAGTCTCTTTAGCGACCTTTTCTCCGTCAGGTACTTTAATGATCGCACCTTGCGGCAATTGATAACGTTCGAATTCCCGGCCAAACTCATTATTGATGCTGATAGAGCCATTGCGGTTAAGAACGACAAATTCTTTTCCCTTAGCGACAACACGCAATTGGTGATATTTGACCGTACCCGTATTTTTGGCACGGTAGAATGATTGCTCGACCGATCTTGATGCCGTACCGCCAATGTGGAAGGTCCTCATGGTCAGCTGCGTTCCGGGCTCACCGATACTTTGCGCGGCAATGATACCAACGGCCTCCCCGATTTCCACCAACCGTTGTGTAGCCAAGTTGCGCCCATAACATTTCGCACAAGCACCACGCTCAGCTTCGCAGGTCAAAACGCTGCGGATACGAACCTTTTCAATACCTAAATGCTCGATGAATTCAGCCTTTTCTTCCGTGATCAATTCCCCAGCCTCGACAACTTTTTGGTCCGTTACAACATCCACGATACTATCCAAGGCCACTCGCCCGATAATACGCTCTTTTAAACTGACAACAAGCTCATCCCCTTCGACGATCGCTGCAACCGTGATGCCGTTCATTGTGCCGCAATCGATCTCGGTGATAACGATCTCTTGCGCCACGTCAACAAGGCGGCGGGTCAAATACCCGGCATCAGCTGTCTTTAGCGCCGTATCAGCCAACCCCTTACGCGCACCGTGGGTTGAAATAAAATATTCCAATACCGTCAACCCTTCCCGGAAGCTGGCCGTAATAGGGCTTTCAATGATTTCTCCGGAAGGTTTTGCCATCAGTCCGCGCATACCGGATAACTGCCTGATCTGAAGTCGCGAGCCGCGCGCCCCGGAATCGGCCATAATAAAGACCGGATTGAACGGATCCATTTTCTTGAAGACCAAATCCGACATTTTTTCTGTCGTATGCGTCCAGACGTCAATAATCTTGTTGTAGCGTTCGCGGCCGGTAATGATACCTTTACGGTATTGGTCGTCGACTTTAGCTACTTCCTGATGGGAATTTTCGAGGATAACCTTTTTCTCTTCAGGGATAGTCAAATCGTTGATACTTATCGAAATGCCTGCCAACGTCGCCTGGGTGAAGCCAAGATCTTTTAAATCATCCAACAGCTTGATCGTTTTAGCCTGCCCGAACCGTTTATAGCAATCGGAAACAACGGCGCCGATCTTCTTTTTATCCAGCAGCTCATTCACATAACCAAAATCTTTTGGCAAAATATCGTTGAAAAAGACCCGCCCAACGGTTGTTTCGATAACCGCAGGCTTTTGTTGGTCCTCTTCCTTCCCTTCCTTCTTTTCTTTCTTAGTTAATTTTCCTTCTTTTAAAGCATCTTCCTGCGGAATCACTAAAGAGGGCTTTTCCTCTCCCCACACCGAACCGTCAAGTCTGAGCTTAATTCTTTTATGTAAAGGCAATAACCCATCATTAAAAGCAATCATCGCCTCTTTCGAAGTGGCAAAAACCGTACTATCTTCGGCAATCTTCGGGTCTTCTTTGCTTAAATAATAAAGCCCAAGAACTACGTCTTGGGAAGGAGTAACAATCGGTCGGCCATCGGCAGGCGAGAATAAATTATTAATAGCCAGCAATTCCAAACGGCATTCGATCTGCGCTTCCAATGATAAAGGCACGTGAACCGCCATCTGATCCCCGTCAAAGTCTGCGTTAAAAGCGGCGCAAACCAACGGGTGCAACTTGATCGCCTTACCTTCAACCAGGATAGGATAAAACGCCTGAATGCTTAATCGGTGAAGCGTCGGCGCACGGTTAAGCATAATGGGATGGTCTTTGATGACCTCATCGAGTATGTCCCATACCTCGATCTTAGCGCGCTCGACCATTCTTTTGGCGCCTTTGATCGTATGCACATAACCTTTTTCACGCAATTTACGGATGATGAACGGTTCGAAAAGTTCAAGCGCCATCTTCTTGGGCAAACCGCATTGGTATAATTTTAACGTAGGCCCCACAACGATAACAGAGCGGCCGGAATAATCCACGCGTTTACCTAAAAGGTTCATACGAAAACGACCTTGCTTGCCCTTAAGCATATCGGAAAGCGATTTGAGCGGACGATTGCCGGAACCCAAAACCGGCCGGCCATGACGGCCGTTATCCAAGAGAGCGTCCACCGCTTCCTGAAGCATACGCTTTTCGTTGCGGCAAATAATCTCGGGCGCATTAAGATCGATCAGTTTCTTTAAACGGTTATTTCGGTTGATGACGCGTCGGTAAAGGTCATTGAGGTCTGAGGTGGCAAAACGGCCGCCTTCCAAAGGAACGAGCGGTCGTAGATCGGGCGGGATAACGGGTAAAACATCCAATATCATCCACTCCGCCATGTTCGGCGAAGCCTTGAAATCTTCAACGATCTTTAAGGTCTTGGCGATCTTTTTAGCATTGGTACCGGTCGGGCTGGCGCTTTCCAAATCTTTTCTGAGTTTTTTACAAAGAATATTGAGATCAAGGTTTTTCAGAAGATCTTTGACCGCTTCCGCACCGATCTTGGCTTTAAAAGCGCCGCCGTGTTTGACGACAGCTTCTTGATATTCGTCTTCATTCAAAAGTTGTCTTAGTTTTAAGGGAGTATTCCCGGGATCGATAACAATGTATTCTTCATAATAAATAATTTTTTCAAGATCGCGAAGGCCAACTTGCAGGAGGGCGGCTAAACGGCTGGGGACGGCTTTGTAAAACCAGATATGCGTGACCGGACAGGCCAACTCGATATGGCCCATGCGTTCGCGGCGCACCGAAGAACGGGTGACCGTGACCCCGCAGCGGTCACACGTCATGCCTTTAAACTTAATTCCCTTATATTTACCGCAGGCGCACTCCCAGTCTCTGACCGGCCCGAAGATGCGTTCGCAAAACAAACCATCTTTTTCCGGTTTTAGCGTTCGATAATTTAACGTCTCAGCTTTTCTTACAACGCCGTGTGACCAGGAACGAATGGTCTCGGGAGAAGCAATTTGAATCGTGACGTGATCTTTGTTTTTAAGGTCGATTTGTGCCATAGTCTTTACTCTTTTTTACTTTCTTCCTTATGCTCTTTTTTCTCAAGTTTACCCTGAGGCTTACCTTGACCATTATCGCCGGCCCTCACCATTTTGATATCCAAGCATAAGCCCTGTAACTCCTTGATCAAAACGTTGAAAGATTCCGGTGTCCCCGGCGTCAATCGCTGCTGACCTTTAACAATAGCTTCATACATACGGGAACGCCCGATCACATCGTCACTTTTAACCGTCAACATTTCCTGTAACGTGTAGGCGGCTCCGTAGGCTTCAAGGGCCCAAACTTCCATTTCACCGAAGCGCTGACCGCCGAAATGAGCCTTACCGCCCAACGGTTGCTGCGTAACCAGAGAATAAGGCCCGATGGAGCGCGCATGGATCTTCTCATCCACGAGATGATTTAACTTCATCATGTAAATAACACCAACGGTGACTTTTTGATCGAAGGGTATCCCTGTAAATCCGTCGTACACGGTCGTTTTCCCCTCTTCAGGCAACTTGGCTTCACGCAAAGCTGTCCGGATATCTTCCTCGGTTGCACCATTGAAAACCGGCGTTTCGGCATAAAAGCCTAACGCGCGCGCCGCCCAGCCCAAGTGCGTTTCCAGCAGCTGCCCGACGTTCATACGGGAAGGCACCCCTAAAGGATTTAAAACAATGTCAACCGGCGCTCCGTTTTCCAAAAACGGCATATCTTCTTCCGGAACGATACGGGAAACGATACCTTTATTTCCGTGGCGGCCGGCCATCTTGTCGCCCTCTTGGAGCTTTCTTTTGGTGGCGACATAAACGATGACGCGCTTTAAAACACCGGCCGGCAATTCATCGCCGCGCTTAACACGCTCGATTTCATGGGCTTCTTCTTCCGTAAGCTCGGCCACTTTATCATTATAGAAACGTATCATCTCGCGCTCTTCGGAATCCTCTTCAAAATCGTGCATCTTAATCTTGCTCACCTGCACTTTACCGACACCCAAGGTCTTCATCAATTTTTTGTCACGCTCTTCTTCGGCAAAAAGGATCTCTTGGCTATAATAGGCTTTGATCTTGACGATCGCTTCCTGCTCTTTCTTTTTATCTTCTTTCGTCTTCCGGCCGCGTTCCGTTCGCTGAAAGACTTCAATATTGACAATAACGCCTTCGATACCCGGAGGCAGCGTCATCGAGGTGTCACGGATATCAGCGGCTTTTTCTCCGAAGATGGCGCGCAATAAACGCTCTTCCGGCGAAAGTTCTTTCTCGCTTTTCGGCGTTACTTTACCGACCAAAATGTCGCCCGCTTTGACCTCGGCCCCAAGGCGGATAACCCCGTTTTCATCCAAATTAATCAACGCATCCTCACCGACATTGGGGATGTCGCGGGTTATTTCCTCGTTGCCCAAACGTGTTTCCCGGCATTCGCATTCAAACTTCTCTATATGTATAGATGTAAAAACGTCTTCGCGGGCAATGCGTTCATTCACCAAAATGGCGTCCTCAAAGTTGTATCCGCGCCAGGGCATAAAGGCCACCAACACATTACGGCCTAACGCCATGCGCCCATTTCTGGTCCCGATGCCATCGGCAATAATTTGTCCTTCTTTGACATGATCGCCGACATTGACCAAGGGGCTCTGTTGAATGCACGTATTGGCGTTCGTTCGTTGATAATTCTTTAAAGGATAAATTGTCTTGCCGACAACGATTTCCCGCGCGTCTACTTTATTGACCTTGCCTTCTTCCTCGGCAATAATGACAACGCCGGAGTCCCGTGCACATTTTTCTTCAATACCTGTACCTACATACGGCACCTCGGGAATCATCAACGGAACCGCCTGGCGCTGCATGTTGGATCCCATCAAGGCCCGGTTGGCGTCGTCGTGCTCCAAAAACGGTATCAATGCCGCCGCGACGGACACGATCTGAAGCGGTGTCACGTCCATATAAGTAACATCCTTCGGCTTGACCCGGGGAAAATCGGTTTTATTACGGCACAAAACGGTTTTCTCGGTAAAAAATCCATCTTTATCTATCTTTGCGTTAGCCTGTGCGATAAATTCCAACTGATCGCGGTCGGCCGTCAAAAATTCTATTTTTTTGGTCACCTTTCCATCTACGGCCTTACGATAGGGGGCTTCGATAAAGCCAAGGTCATTGACCTGCGCACAATTTGTCAAAGAAGCGATAAGCCCGATATTGGGACCTTCAGGCGTTTCGATCGGGCACACGCGGCCGTAGTGGGTATGATGGACGTCCCGCACTTCAAAACCGGCACGTTCCCTGGATAATCCACCCGGACCCAGCGCGCTCACGCGCCTTTTATGCGTTAACTCCGACAACGGGTTGACCTGGTCCATAAACTGGGACAATTGGCTGCGCGCAAAGAAATCCTGGATCTGGTTGGAGAAAAGCCTTGAATTGATCAAATGATGAGCCGTAAGATTCTCAAAACTCGTCATAACGACCAACCGTTCCTTAATAGAGCGCTCCAACCGGGCTAAACCGATCCGCACCTGATTCTGGACCAGCTCCCCGACCGTTTTGATACGGCGGTTACCCAAATGGTCGATGTCATCGGTTTCCCCAACACCTTCTCTTAATCGAAGAAGGTAACGTATGACCTCAACAACCGTGTTGATGGTTAAAACCCTGTTATCCAGGGTCTCCCCCATCTTCAGCTTCCGGTTAATAATGTGCCGGCCGACCTTGCTTAGATCATAGCGTTTCGGATCAAAGAACAATCGAAAGAAAAGCGAATCCGCCACTTCTACTGTTGCCGGTTCCGTGGGTCGCATTTTCTTATAAAAATCTAATAAAGCTTCTTCTTTATTTTTTGTGTGGTCCTTTTCTAATGTCGGCTTAACTTTCTCAAAATCATTGCCCAAAACCTTTTTAATGTCATCTTCCGTGGACAGCCCCATGATGCGAAGGATCTGTGTTGCTGGGAAGTTGCGTCGCCGATCCACATAGGCTAAAAGGATACCGTTTAAATCGTATTTGATTTCAAACCAAGCCCCGCGCGATGGAATAATACGTCCGTGATAAATGCTTTTACCCGTTGGATGCAATTCTTCTTCAAAAGAAACGCCTGGCGGACGCTGAATCTGGGAAACAACGACGCGCTCATCGCCGTTGACGATAAACGTTCCCGTGTCCGTCATGAATGGAAAATCCCCGAAATAAACTTCCTGCTCTTTGATGTCAACGGGCGTAATCAATCGCAGCTTGACCTTAAGCGCCGCGGCGTAATTCATCCCTCGGCGTTTGCATTCGACCGCTGAGTATTTTTCTTTACCCAACGTATAATTCATGTACTCAAGCTTGATTTGTCCATCGTAACTTTCGAGCGGGAAAACTTCCCGGAAAACCTCTTCAAGTCCCTGGTCTTTGCGTTTATCTGAAGCAACATCACGCTGCAAAAACTCCTCATAGGCCTTGCATTGGATATCCAATAGATGAGGAACATCAAAATTGTCTTCGAATTTTCGAAAACTTTTAATGTTTATTTTTTCCATAATGCCTCTTGGTTAAAGGTTCAAAAAGGTTAAACAAAAGAAAAACAGAGCTGAATTACTTCAATTCAACCTTGGCGCCGGCCGCTTCCAATTTCTTCTTTAACTCTTCGGCTTCTTCTTTTGCTGCTGCCTCTTTGATCGTCTTCGGGGCGGATTCAACGAGGTCCTTGGCTTCTTTGAGGCCTAAGTTCGTTGCCGCACGAACCTCTTTAATGACGGCGATCTTATTCGCTCCGGCGTTCGCTAGGACAACATCGAACGTTTCCTTTTGCTCGACCGCCGCTGCCGGGGCGCCACCTGCCGCGCCGGGCATAGCGACACCCATAGCCATGGGTGCAGCCGCCGTGATCCCCAGACGATCTTCCAACCCCTTAACCAGCTCAGCTAGCTCAAGGGCTGTTAAACCTTCTATGGTTTTTGCAACCTGTTCCAGCTTGGAAGAAAGTTCAACTTTCTCTTTTTTTTCTGTGGCTGTTTCTGACATTATTGATTCCCTCCCTTTTGTTCACTCAATTGTTTCAAAATTGATAATATTTCGCGTGATTTCGCATTTAACACGCCGGCTAAACGGGTCAGCGGCGCTTGAATGGTTCCCAATAGTTGGGCCAATAATACCTCTCGTGAAGGCAGTTCAGAAAATCTTTGGACTTGGGCTTGATCCAGAAGATTCCCTTCCAGCAATCCGCCCTGGACCGCGAATGTCTTGCATTCCTTGGCGAACTTGACCAAAATCTTTGAAATGGCAGCGGCATCGGCATCCGACCATACAAAAGCCGTTTGACCACTAAGACGCTCGGCCAACGGCTCTTGTTTTAATTCCTTTAAGGCAATGCGGGCCAACGAGTTTCTGGAAACAAAAACATTGGCGCCTGCTTTTTTCAGATCTTTTCTCAATTCACTGACGCGGGGGGAACTAAGCTTGGTGTAGCTTAAAACAAAAATACTTTTATTCGCGTTAATACGATCGCGGACCGTTTTGATCAGTGCTTCTCTATATATCTGACCTACTCGCTTCATGCCGACACCTTAACCCCAGGCCCCATGCTGGTTGAGATCGATAAATTTTTGATTAGATTACCTTTAACGGAAGCCGGTTTGGCATGATTGATAGCATCAATAATCTGCTGAGCGTTTTCAATGATTTTCTCTGCGGAGAAAGAGCGCTTACCGATGCCTATATGAATACCGCCTTGCTTGTCCGATTTGAACTCGACTTTTCCCGCTTTCACTTCTTTAATCGCCTTTTCCACATCTACCGTCACTGTCCCGGCTTTGGGCGTCGGCATCAAGCCGCGGGGGCCAAGGATCTTACCTAGCTTGCTTAAATCCTTCATCATATCAGGCGAGGCAACGACCACATCAAAATCCAGAAACCCGCTAGCGACTTTACTAATTAAATCTTCCGCTCCAACATGATCCGCGCCAGCCTCTTTGGCTTTCTTCTCAAGTTCGCCTTTACAAAAAGCAGCGACCCTGACGGCTTTCCCGAGCCCATGCGGCAGGACAACCGTCCCCCGTACCGCCTGATCCGATGCCTTCGGGTCAACGGATAAATGAAAATGAAGCTCGACTGTTTCGTCAAACTTCACTTTAGGTACCTTTTCCAAACACCCAACGGCATCTTTGAGTGAATAGGCTTTCACGGGATCAATACCCTGCACGACTTGTTTCATGCGTTTGCTGACTCTCTTCATTATCCCGCCACCTCAATGCCCATGCTTCTGGCCGTCCCTTCGATGATCTTCATCGCTTGATTAAGATCCTGGGTATTCAAATCTTCCATTTTCTGTTTGGCGATCTCTTTCACTTGTTCTTTGGTGATCGTGGCGATCTTTTCTTTGCCCGCCGTACCCGAGGCCTTGGCCAGATTCGCCGCCTTCTTGATCAAAACCGTACTCGGCGCCGATTTAATAATAAAATCAAATGTCTTGTCTTTGTAGACCGTAATGACCGCCGGAAGGATCAGCCCTTCTCTTCCCTTGGTTCTTTCGTTAAACTGCTTACAGAAACCCATGATGTTCACACCATGCTGCCCCAAAGCCGGCCCGACCGGTGGCGCCGGATTAGCTTGCCCCGCTGGAACATAAAGTTTAATTTGTGCGACAACCTCTTTTGCCATAATGCCCTCTAAATTTTTTCTACCTGCCAGTTTTCCAGCTCAACCAATGTCGAGCGCCCAAAAATGGAAACGCTCACCTTCAATTTTCCCCGCTCAGGATGAACTTCCATGACCGCACCGTTAAAATTCGCAAAAGGCCCTTCGGCGATGCGTATCGATTCGCCGATGTCAAAGGTGGTTTTTGGCGTCGGCTTTAATTCCGTATCTTCCGTCCGGCGCAAAATGGATTTAACTTCCGCATCGGAGATCGCCGTCGGTTTTCGCCCGGGACCGATAAACCCCGTGATGCCAGGGGTCGTTTTTACCAAATACCAGCTTTCCTTGTTCATCTCCATCTTCACAAGGATGTAGCCGGGAAAAAATTTGCGTGAAGAGATACGCTTTTTGCCGCTTCTGATCTCCGATACCTGCTCGGTAGGGACCACAATCTCTCCAATGTACTTGCTCAAAGCCGCATTTTTCATTCGACTCTCCAGGCCGGCCTTAGCTTTTTCTTCTGATCCAGTTTGGGTATGGATAACATACCACTTCATGTCTGTCATAACGTCACCTTATGATCATGCCGAGAAATTTTGAAAGAACGAAATCAAACATGCCGATATACACCCCTAAGATCAATGTACTCACGACCACAATCCAGGTCGCATCAACAAGCTCTTGGCGCGTTGTCCAAGAAACCTTCTTGAGCTCCACTGTGACTTCTCCGATAAATTTTTGTACCTTTACTATCATGTTCAAATTATAACAGGCCTGGTAGGACTCGAACCCACAACACACGGCTTTGGAGGCCGCTGCTCTACCATTAGAGCTACAGGCCTATCAATCGTTAAGTTCGAATCACCCTTTCACGCGTTTAAATTTCAAGAACAAGGCCATTCAAAGATCGAAAACTATTTTTTCACTTCACGATGCAGGGTATGTTTTCTCAAAAACAGATTGTACTTCTTAATTTCCAAACGTTCAGGGTGCGTCTTTTTATTCTTGACCGTCGTATAATTAATATGACCGGACTCAGTGCATTGTAAATGGATGACTTCTCGCGCGCCTTTTTTTGCCATTGCGTACTCAGCTCAATATAAAGATTATTATTAATTTCCCAATTCAAGCCCCCGATCGGTATTGAACCGATGGCCTCGTCCTTACCAAGGACGTGCTCTACCAACTGAGCTACAGGGGCGGCAACTTAACAAACCTGAAAAAGGTTAAAAAAAGACCTAACCGTATTATCTCCTTTATTTTCCGTCGAGAAAATGAGGTGAGCTAATACTTCGCGGCCTTCCAAAAAAACTAAAACTCTTATTCCCTCTAACTCATTGAAAGTCCAAAAGAGTTGAAATCAGGGCAGTTAGGTCAAATTCCCTAAACACAATGCTACCAAGTATACCGAATTCTATATATTTGTCAAGTTTTTTTTAAGGCTTAATTTCCTACATTATCAAGCACTTAGGGAAATTATGGGCCGGTGATTTCAACCTTCAAAAAACGCCTTTTTCCAACCCTTAAAACACCCGATTTTAGCGGTTGATTTTCATCCGTAATTTTCTTGCCATCCAGACTAACCGCCCCCTGCTTGAGCAGCCGACGCGCCTCGTTTTTGGATTCGACCAGTCCGGCCTTAAGCATGACATCCAACGATGACAATGATGCGGTTATAGGAAATATTTCAACGTTTTCCGGTGTAAGGCCTTGACTAAATGTTTTCTCAAAATGAAGCCGTGCTTCCTGCGCCTTCTTTGAATCGTAGAGCAAGCCAACAATATCTTCAGCGAGTTTCATTTTCGCCTCTTTGGGATGCATCGCTTTAAGTTTACTGAGGTCCAGATCGGTTAAATATTGCGCGTACTTAAGCATCAATTCATCGTTGATGGACATCACTTTCCCAAAGATCTCATCCGGTGATTCCGTAATGCCGATATAATTACCCGTGGATTTGCTCATTTTCACAACTCCGTCGGTACCTTCAAGAAGCGGCGTCATGATGATAACTTGCGGTTCCTGCCCGACGGTCTCCTGCATTTGCCTGCCCATTAAAAGATTAAACTTCTGATCAGTACCGCCAAATTCAATATCCGCTTTTAAATGAATGGAATCGTATCCTTGCAAAAGGGGATAAATAAATTCAAGAATGCTGATTCCTTTGTTATCTTCCATTCTTTTTTTAAAATCCGCCCGGGCCAACATTTGTGCCACGCTAGAATATTGTGTTAATTCCAACACTTCTTGGCTAGTCAACTTATTCAACCACTTACTATTAAAAACAACTTTTGTCTTTTTAGGATTCAGGATTTTAAAAACTTGCTCTTGGTATGTTTTAGCGTTTTGGCGGATACGTTTTTGATCCAGTTTCGGCCTTAATTGGTCTTTTCCCGTTGGATCACCGATTTGAGCGGTGAAATCGCCTATCAAAAAATAGACGGTATGCCCTAACTCCTGAAATTGACGCAGCTTACGCAATAAAACGACATGCCCCAAATGGATATCGGGAGCGGTGGGATCAAAGCCGGCCTTGACCCGTAAGGGCCTTGCCTCTTTCAATTTCTTTTTCAGGCCTTCGATATTGATGATTTCTTCGCTGCCGCGGGATATTTTCTGGATGGTTTCATCTATATTCATAAGAAAACGCGGCGCCTTCCTTTGCAAACATGGAGGAAGGCGCCTTATCTAGCGGAGATTAAACGGATATGCGGTTAGACTTTGGCACTGACGCCGATTTTCATTTGCTCGACGTCAACTTTGATGATCTTGACCTTCAATTGATCGCCTGGCTTTAAGGCCTGCGCTTTTTCTTTTTCTATTTCAGAGGAATAAACAAGCGCCTCAACCTCATCATCTAGCTTGACAAAAACGCCGAAATTGGAATTAAGGACGACTTCGGCACTGACTTCCTTATCGACTGGATATGTCTGTGCAATGTTCGGCCACGGATTCTCGGATAGCTGTTTCAAGCCCAGGTTAATCTTGCGATTCTCAGGATCGACCGCCAGAACAACCACTTCAACCGTTTGGCCCTTCTCTAAGACATCTTGCGGATGATTGATTTTCTTCGTCCAGGACATATCAGAGATATGGATCATCCCTTCCAGGCCGGATTCCAATTCAATGAAAGCACCGTAATCAGTGAACCCTCTGACCTTGCCCTTCACTTTGGAGCCGGCTTGATATTGCTCGTTGGCATGAAGCCAAGGGTTATCTTCCAATTGCTTCATGCTAAGAGAAATGCGCTTGGAATCCTTGTCAACGTTGATGATTTGAACTTCCACCACATCACCGACTTTAAACATCTCTTGAGGATTGACGAGCTTTTTCTGCCAGGTGATCTCGGAGGAGTGCAATAAACCTTCTATGCCTTTTTCGATCTCAATAAAGACCCCATAAGGCATCACGTTAACGATTTTGCCCTTGGCCTTCGTTCCCGGAGGATACTTTTGATAAATATCCACCCAGGGATTGTCGGAAATTTGCTTTAACCCCAGCGAGACTTTGGCGTTATCTTTGTCATAATCCAAGATCAGGACTTCGACCTTATCTCCCAACGAAACAATTTCCGAAGGATGGTTGATCCGCGTCCAGCTCATATCGGTTATATGAAGAAGCCCATCCACCCCTCCCAAATCAATGAAGGCACCGAAGTCGGTTATGCCTTTGACCACTCCGGTACGTCTTTGCCCTTTTTCCAATTGATTCCAGACACGCTCACGGATTTCTTCTTTTTCCTTTTGAACAACTTCTCGACGGGATAAAATGAGATTGCGGCGGGCTTTATTGAGTTTGGCGATCTGAAACTTATATTTTTTGGTCATGATCTCATCATTCGATACGCCTTTAAACGCTGAAAGGGACATCGGCAAGAATGCCTCCACACCCTCCACATCAACAATAAATCCACCCTTAACTTGCTTTAGGATGCGTCCATCAACCATATCGCCTTCATTTAAAGTATCGCCAAGGCGCATCCAGCCTCTTAGGCGTTCGGCTTTCTGACGGGAAAGCACCAGCCGTCCTTCATCATCTTCAATAGACTCAATCAAGACGTCAATTTCGCTGTTGATCCCCAACGCTTCGATATTACGAAATTCTTCGATAGAAACAAAGCCTTCGGACTTAAAACCAATGTCCACGACGGCTTCTTTTTCGTTAAAAGCAACGATCCTTCCTTTAACGATATCGCCTTCACTAAGCTTGCGAAAGCTTTCGTTATACAAATTTTCCATAACAGCCTGTTTATTGTCACTCATGAATAAATACCTCTTCTTTTTAGAACGATTCTTTTAAGAAGTAACTAGCTCAAATAGTTAGAGTTAGACACCTCTAAAAAGTACCCCATTATCGCAAATTTATCGTATTTGTCAAATAAAATATTTTAAACGACATCCGCCAGGGATTGCACCTTATCCATAATCGCCAGCGCAATCTCGGTATGGGTCATATCGTCACGAAACGTGATGGGCTCACCAATGACAATAGTGACCGGGTAGCGCTTGAACCATTTGGCATTGTGGGGCAGGGCCTTATCGGAGCCTTTGATATAGGCCGGCAGGACAGGGACTTTCGATTTCTGGACAAGCAAACCTATGCCTGGATTGATTTTCTTGACACGACCGCTCACACCGCGCGTTCCTTCAGGAAACATTATTAACGGCTGCCCCGATTTTAGCCGGCGCAACGCTTCTCTGACAGCATAAAAGTCCACCGTATCTCTCTTGACGGGGAAAGCCCCGACCTGATAAAAAAAGAATGACATCAGCTTATTCTTGAAAAGATCCTCCTTGGCCATGAAACCGTAAAAACGGATAGAGGTCAGCCCTAATAGAAACGGATCGAAATTGCTGATATGGTTGCTGGCCATGATAAAAGCCCCTTTGGGCATATGTTCTTTGCCATAAACAGTTACCCGGGAATACACCCGGTCGAGAAGGTATAAAAAAAAGATAGAAATATAATAAATGATTCTCATCAGGACTTAAGGAGGTCTTCGCCGATTTTAAGCAGTTGTTTGGCTTTCTGGAGGGATTTTGCTTCTGAATAGGCGCGAACCAGAGGTTCCGTGCCGGAGGGACGCAGCATGAGCCAGCTTTCGTCTTCGCAAATGAGCTTAATGCCATCGTAATCCTTGACCTCAACGACTCTCTTCCCTAATAAGGAGGGTAAACTCTTGATCTTTTTTGCATCAAAAGTGCGCCCGCGCAAGTCCAGATCGGCCCGCTCATAATAATAACGGCCGAACTCCTTTTCCATCTCGTTCAAAAGCTGTTTAATGTTCTTCTTTTGATACACCATCATCTCCAATAACAGTAACCCTGCTAATGTTCCATCACGTTCGGGAATATAATCCTGAACCCCGATCCCGCCCGCTTCTTCGCCACCAGCAACTATTTTTTCTTTGACCATCAGATCGGAAATGTACTTAAAGCCGACCGGCGTTTCATAAAGCTTGCACCTCAACTTTTTGGCGATGTGATCCAGCATGGTCGTGCCGCAGGTCGTTTTGACGATCCCGCCGGTCCTTTTCTTGTTACGGACCAAATGAAGGATGATAAGCCCCAAGATCCGTTGCGGGCTTATGAATTCACCGCCCGGAGCCACCGCCCCGATGCGGTCCGCATCGCCGTCGAGAACAAGGCCTAAATCATATTTTTCTTTTTTTACGCGGGATAAAATTTCTGGCAAATATTCGGCGATCGGTTCCGGCTTTACCCCGCCGAAAGAAGGATTCACTTCAGCGCGCATTAACGTAACTTTAAGCTGGCTGCCTTTGAGCACTTCCTCCAGTATCCGGCCACCGCTTCCATGCATCACATCCTGAATCACCTTGAACCGGGCCTTTTTGATCTTTGCCAAATCGATATAACTTTTCATGAATTTTAAATACACTTTCTTAAAATCATGCATCATAATCATTTTTCGTTCGATGGCATCCAATAAATCAACTGACTGAACGGATGTTTTCCCAAGAAAGCCTTCCACTTTATCGGTGATATCTTTGCCAGCGCCGCCGCCCTGGCTTGTTTTGATTTTAATGCCGTTGAATTTGGCCGGGTTGTGGCTGGCGGTTATCATGACCCCGCAAACGCCTTTAATGTCCACAACACCGTAACTTAAGGCCGGGGTTGGGATCATCTCATCCGATAAATATACCTTTATATTATTGGCCGCCAAGACACTGCTGACGATCTCGGCGTATTCTTTGGAAAGAAAACGGGCATCGTAACCGAGGGCGACTCTCAGGTTGGGCGCACCCGCGCTTTTGAAATCATCCTTGATCCATTCACTGATGGCCTGCGCCACGAGGCGGACATTCTTGAACGTAAAATTATCCGAAATAACGCCCCGCCATCCATCGGTGCCGAATTTTATCTCCTGTTTTAAATTTTCCATCGCTTGTCCTTTCGATTCCCTAACGCAAATACAGTTTATGTTTCTTTATATACGCTAATACGCCTTCAGGCAATAAATATTTTACCGTTTTCTTCTCCTTCAAACACCTTCTTAAGTAACTGGAAGAGATGCCCAGATCCAACGTTGGTATGGTCCTTACTTTGAACCCTGTTTTAACCGGCTTAAAACCTTTGCGGCTGACCACGATAAATTGTGTTAGCTTGCTCAACTCATCAATACGCCGCCAATTCTTTAAACCGGGCAACATATCGCTTCCGACAATAAAATAGAATTTTGTCCCGGCCGGGTAGAACTTATGAAGGTATTGCAACGTATGAATGCTGTAGGATTTTCGCGGGTGCTTGATTTCAAAATCGTTCAATTTAAACTTCGGATTATCCTTGATGGCCAGCTGTACCATGGCAGCGCGATGCCGGACGGATAAAACATGCTCACGGCTTTTGTGGGGAGGGTAAAATGAAGGGATAAAAAGGACCTTGTCCAATTTAAGCGCGTCGCACACGATCTGGGCGACGGCCAAATGGCCGATATGGACCGGATTAAACGTACCACCGAGAATGCCTATGCGTTTCACTCTCGAATCTGCCCTTTGCCTTCAACGATATATTTATAGGTAGTTAACTCTTCCAATGCCATGGGCCCGCGCGCGTGAAGCTTGTCGGTGCTGATGCCCACTTCCGCCCCGAAGCCGTATTCGTACCCGTCGGCAAAACGCGTTGAGGTGTTGACAAACACGCTCGAGGAATCAACGGCCTTCAGGAACTGAGCGGCCTCTTTCTTGTCATTGGTAACGATCGCGTCCGAATGCGCGGAGCCGTAGGTGTTGATATGGTCGATCGCCTGCTTGGTATTATCCACCACTCTCACCGACAAAATGAGGTCCAGATATTCCTCATACCAATCTTTCTCACTTGCCTTTTTGATGCCGTCTTTAACGATGGCGCGCGTTTTGTCATCCGCCCGGATTTCGACGCCGCATTGTTTAAGATCTTCGATCATCACGGGAAGGAATTTCTTGGCGATATCTTTATGGACCAGCATCGTTTCCATGGCGTTGCAAACCCCCGGCCGCTGCACCTTGGCATTGATGCAAATGCGCCGGGCCATGCCGATATCGGCTTTACTACTGACATACGTGTGGCAAACGCCTTTATAATGCTTGATGACGGGAATACGGGTATGCTCCGCCACGAAACGGATCAACCCTTCCCCGCCGCGCGGAATGATCAGATCAACATAGCGATCCATTTTGAGAAAAATATGAAGGGCTTCGCGGTCCGTCGAAGAAAGAAGCTGAATGGCATCCAACGGTATGGGGCCGGATTTAAGCGCTTTGATAACACAATCATAAACGGCCTTGTTGGAATAGCACGCCTCTTTGCCACCTTTGAGAAAGGCGGCATTGCCGGATTTCAGGCACAACCCGATGCAATCGCTGGTGACGTTAGGTCGTGACTCAAAAATGATCCCGATGACACCGATGGGCGTGCGCACTTTCTTGATCACAAGCCCGTTCGGGCGTTTGGTCGTTTTGATCACTTCTCCGACAGGGTCTTTGATCTTGACCATCTCCAAAAGGCTATCGGCCATCGCTTTGATGCGCTTTTCATTAAGCGTTAAACGGTCAATAAGGGCGCTACTTAAGCGATTGGTTTTGGCGTATTGCAGGTCTCTCTTATTTTCCCTCATGAGAAAAGCTTGGTTGTTCACAAGGGCTTTGGCCATATCCTTAAGGGCTTTGTCTTTGACAGCCGTCGAAAGCAAAGACATCTCCCGTGAAGCCAACTTTGCTTTCTTGGCAAGCGTTTCAATTTGTTGAGATAATTTCGTGCTCATATTTGCCTTTAAAAACGTTCGGAAAAAACCATGTTATCCACATGAATGACTTCAGGCTTTCCCTTTTTATCCTGAACATTCTCTAAATCGGCGGTGGAATAATTTGTGATGCCCCGCGCGATTTCTTGCTTTTCATTGTCCTGGACAATAACGATATCATGCTTTTGAAAATGGCCGCTCCAGGAAACGATGCCAGGCAGCAACAGGCTTTTGCCCCCCTTTAATAAAGCCACCTTTGCCCCGTCATCGACGATTAAAATCCCCTTAGGCTTGGCACCGAAAGAAATCCAATGCTTCCTGGCCAAAAATTTTTCCTCCCGCTCGATAAAGAGCGTGCCAATGCGTTCGCCCTTTAATATCCTCTCTAATACGTTCTCCGTTTCGCCGTGGGCAATAATGCAAGGCGTGTTGGCTTTGGTCGCGATCTTGATTGCTTCCAGTTTGGCCGTCATGCCGCCTTTGGAGATCTGCTTCTTGGCCGTCCCACCGGCTATTTCCTGAATATCCTGGGTGATCTCCTTGATCTCTTCAAAAACTTTCTTCTCACCGTTTTTAAGGTCGTATAACCCCTCCACATCCGACAAGATCACCAGCAGATCCGCCTTCATCATGCTCGCCAGCATCGCCGATAAACGGTCATTGTCGCCGAATTTAATCTCTTCCGTTGATATCGTATCGTTTTCATTCACCACAGGAACGATGCCCATATCCAGCATCGCCGCAAACGCATTGGAGGCGTTATTGAACCGGCTGCGGTCGTTAAAATCATCCCACGTCAAGAGCACCTGCGCACAGCAGCCTTTATGTTTTTTGAATAATGCGTTATACGTGTTCATCAAAACCGTTTGTCCGACGGCAGCGGTCGCCTGAAGCTGCGCCAGGTCCAAGGAACGCGTTTTTTGCTTGAGCTCTCCCATCCCCAGAACAATGGCGCCGGAGCTGACCAAGATCACTTCCATTCCGTTTTTTTGGGCGGCGCAGATCTGAGCGACCAAAGAACGCAAATGCGTTATCTTCGGCTTCATTTTATAAGTGGCGATCACGCTGGAGCCGACCTTGATGACAACGCGTTTTATTTCGCGGGGGAATTTTCGGTACATAAAATATCCTGGATCCGCTTGATGAGCTGATCCAACCCTTCTTTTTGTAAAGACGAAATCGCTAAGATGTCCCGACCGTATTTCTTTTTAAAGCGCTTAAGATGCTCCTGCGCCTGCGGTAAATCCATTTTGTTGGCAACGACAATTTTGTGTTTGATGATCAGTGGCCCGCTGTATTGCTCAATTTCGTGATTGACCTTTTCATAATCATCCAACGGATCGCGGCCCTCAGAACCGGCCATATCAATCAAATGAACTAAAACTTTGGTGCGCTCGGCGTGTTTAAGAAACCGGTCTCCCAAGCCCTTCCCTTGATGAGCCCCCTCGATGATACCGGGCAAATCAGCAACAATGAAATGGCTGTCCTCCCCGAAAACAATGCCTAGGATCGGTTGCTTGGTAGTAAAAGGATAATTGGCGATTTTTGATCTAACCTTGGAAATGCTGGAAATGAGGGTCGATTTACCCGCGTTGGGAAACCCGATGATACCAACATCGGCAATAAGCTTCAGCTCCAAATGAAGCCATCGCTCTTCGCCTGCCTCCGGTGGGGCCGGTATTCTCTTATGCTTGTTGCCGATACCGCCTTTGCCGCCTTTGGCCACCACCACCTGCTGGCCGTCCTCAACCAAGTCCTTCATTAAAAGATCGGTCTGGGCATCCCTGATCATGGTTCCTAGCGGGACGCGGATGATACAATCCTGACCTTCCCTCCCCGTTTTTCCTTTGCTGCTGCCGTTACCGCCTTTGGATGCTTTAAAATGCTGTTGATATTTGAAATCCAAAAGCGTATGGACGCTTTTGCTGGCCACCAAGCTTACATCGCCGCCCCGCCCGCCATCGCCGCCGTCGGCTCGAGGGTAGCGGGTGTACTTATCCCTATAAAAACTTTCGCACCCCTTGCCCCCGTCCCCGGCCTTGACGAATATTTTGGCCTCATCAACAAAGATCATACTATAGCAACCTTACCTAGACGATAATTTTAGTGATGCTTAAGGTGGTGCGTTGATGACGCTGCCCTTTTTTATTGGCGAAATGCTTTCTGCGCCGGAACTTGAAAGCAATCACTTTACTATCCTCATGGTGTTTAACAACGGATGCCTCCACCTTTACGTCTTTTAAATAAGGCTGGCCAACGCGGATATCACTGCCTTTGGCAAAAAGAAGTACTTTCTCGAGCTTAATATTTTTGCCTTCCTTTTCATCAATGCGGTCGGCCTCAATCATGTCCCCTTCGGCGACTTTAAATTGAGAAGAGCTTATCTCAATAACAGCATACATACCTTAATCCTCCTTCTCCATCATGAAAATACCTTCCTAGCATGGGAGGTACTTTTATATTAATATTAATAATTTATTGTCTTATCATTGTATTCAAAATCGCGAAATTTACAATGAATTTTTATGGGCGGTGTTAGACGAGGCGAACCCGGCCGCGGCCGTCACAATACGGGCATTCCCCAAAGGAAATGGATTCGATCGTTTTCCCTGTTCTGGCCCGGGTCATTTCCACAAGCCCTAAAGGAGAGATTTTAAAAACTTCTGTTTTGGCGGGGTCTTTGGTGAGGGCCCGGTTAAGCGCTTCCAATAGCCTTCGTTTATGTTCCTCCCTGGTCATATCAATAAAATCAATAACGATAATCCCCCCCAGGTCCCTCAGGCGCAACTGGCGGGCAATCTCAGGGATCACTTCCATATTGACCATAAAGGCGGCATCGCCGGGAGAGGCTTTGACCTTAAACCGGCCGCTGTTGACGTCCACGACCGTTAAGCCTTCCGTCTGCTCGATGACAATATAGGCGCCGGATTTTACATGAACGTGCGTGTCATAAATGGTCAACAGTTCTTTATCGACATTTTTGGCCTCAAATAAAAGCTGCTTACCCGTATAAAGCTGGATCCGGTTAACCATCGAACGCCCGATCAAGGTCTGAACAATACGCCGGATCCGCTGAAGGTCGCTTTCATTGTCAATAATGACGCTATCAATTTTTTCCGTCAAATAATCCCGGACAATAACCCACGTCAAATCCCCCTCCTCATAGATCAAGGCCGGGGCTTTTTCTTCTTCGGCCTTTTTGTGGATCTTCGTCCAGATCTTATAAAGGAATTTGGCGTCGCGGATAAGGTCATGCTTCTGCTGCTTTAAAGACGCCGTGCGGATGATGAAGCCCCCTGTCCTCACAAAGGTAAAACCTTTGATGATCTCCCGAAGCCGTTGGCGCTCTTCGGTGTTCTCAATCTTTTTGGAGACGCCCATTTGCTTGTCGAAAGGCATATAAACGACAAACCGTCCGGGCAAAGAGATGTGCGTTGTCAGGCGGGCCCCCTTCTCTCCAAAAGGGTCTTTCACGACTTGGACGAGAATTTCTTGACCGACCTTAAAGGGAATCTCGTTTCTATCTTTTTTGGGAGGATGTGGGGGACGTTGCCCTTCGGGATTTTTCTGTTTACCGCGAAAAATGCGGCCTAAAATACCTTGAGGCTGATTTTCTTCGCCATCGATGACAGGAGGAGGCTCTACCGCATCGGTCAAATACAAGAAGCCGTTTCGTTCTTGCCCTATATTGACAAATGCCGCGTTAATGGAGGGCAGAATCGATTCCACCCTCCCTTTGTAAATATTCCCTAAAAGTGACTGGTAACGGTCAACTTCAATATGAAAATCATCCACGCGCCCATTCTCAATAATCGCAACCTGCCGTTCACCTTTCTGGGTCTGAATAAGGATTTCTTTTGACAATACACCACCAAAGCCTTTCTTAAAAAGGTTTACACGGACTCCCCTTGAAGTCCCCGATGCCTCTTGTCAACCCATTCGTATACCCCAAACACTTATCGAAACTTATTCTCAACGTTTTGACCGCAGGGTATCCTCAGGGTTGACACTGAGGGCCCCGCCCGTTGGCGGGGCCGAACGTGTCAAACAACAATATTACATCTCAGGCGTAATGATATGAGGCGTAATGAAAATAATCAAATCGGTCTTCTCATTGGTCATTTCGGATTTACGAAACACATAACCGAGGATAGGAATCTCCCCGAGAAACGGCGTGCGTTTCTTTGTTTCCGTGGTCTGTGTTTTGACCAAACCGCCGATGACCAACGTATCCCCGTCTTTAACCATGACGCTTGTTTTGGCGGATTCATTACTCAAACGGGGTAATGACGTATTCTCAACCGTGACAAAATCCAAGATCGCCGTAATCTTCGGCTGTACGTCAATTGTGACAAATCCGGCATCATTGACATGCGGCGTCACATCAAAAATAATACCGATATCCATGTATTCCCAGCCGGACACTTGAAGACGGGCTTGCTCCTCATTATACGTGTAAGTGGGAATGGGATATTGGCTGCCAACGGTAATGGATGCCGTCTGGTTGTCCACTGTTACAATACGCGGACTCGATAGGATCTCCGTGTTGCTTCTTGTTTTCAACATTTCCAAAACGACCTGGAACTGGTTGAAATCGAGCGTACCGAAAGTAAAATCTTCATCTTCCGGCTCCACGAAATCATCAACCAGATATTTATTGCTTGAGTGATTGGTGAACGGATACGTCGTTGGGCGCAGCGCCCCTCGAGCGGAGGCCTGGACGATCCAATCGATCCCCAGGTTTTCCTCATCATTAAACTGAGTTTCCACGATCTTTGCCTCAATAAGAACCTGAGGCGTCGTAGAATCGAGCGTTTCAACAACGGTGGCCATCAAGTCCAATTTCGAGGTTGAATCGGTAATAATTAAGGTGTTCGTGCGTTCATCAAAATCGATGCTCCCTCGATCGGATTTCATTTTCTCTAAGGAAGCAATTATTTCTGATGCCTTACCGAAATTAAGCGTATACGTCCTTGTTTCCACCGGTTCCTGTTCCGCCAAAACCATGGCGTCTTCCCGTCGTTTCTTGAGATTTTCCACGGTTGTAACGATAATGATGTTGCCTCTTTGCTCATAGGCATACCCGTATGTCTGTAAGATAACATCCAAGGCCTGTTTCCAGGGGACGTTATTAAGCTGAATGGATACCGTTCCCGTGACCTCCGGTCCGGCCACGATATTCACCCCGCTTTTAAAGGAAAGAATCTTAAAAACGTTTCGAATATCGGCTTCCCGGAAATCCAAACTTACATACCCTTCCGCGCTCATGGAGATATTTTCTTCTCCCGTCGCGGCCTGCGGCGTTGGCGTTTGGGCAAAACTCATCGTCGCCACAAAGATCAACGCGGTTACACTAGCCATTACTCTTTTAAACATGTTAATCCTCCTTTTCCAATTTTAGTTCGAATTTTAGGTTGTCTTTTTTAATAATAACCGACTCCGGCTGCACATCCTGGATGAAAAAATTGCCCAACTGATCTCCTGCCTTGACGACCCTGCCGTTGATGATGGCGATATGAGCCCCTTCCGAACCGGCCATGATCCCTTCTAGAACCAGATCGGAAACCGTAAAATCGGTTTCATAGCTGATGATGTTGCCGCCCTCGCCCACCAAAGGCAAAAATGGATCCCGTTTACCGTGATCATCATACATAAAACGCGCCTCCTGCGCAATAGCAGGGATAGCCAATAAACTCAAGATGACAAACCATATAAGACGCATGCCAAACCTTTTATTTGTTCTCTTCAACAACAATCGTCTTTAGCGTCAGCTGTATGGCGTTTAATTGGGACCCTGGCATCGCAGCGATCGTAAACCCATCAACCTTGAGAAAAATATCGCCATTCTCCAATTCGTTAATAAACCGACCAAAATCATGATAACCGCTTCTGGCCTCTATGATAATAGGTAGATCAAAATATGTCTTGTCATTGCCCTCTAAAAGGATTTTTTGCTGCAGAGGATTAGGCATAATTTGATCTATCTTCACTCGATTCTTATTGGCGATACGGGAAATCTTTTCTAAAACAAGCGGAACTTCCTGTTTGGTCCGTACCCGCAACCTTAAGGCATCAAAGCCCTCTTTAAGCTTTTGAATCTGATCCTTATACTCAGTGATCCGCGCAATGTCCGTCTTTGTCCGTTTTAAATTATCCGACAAAATCTTAATTTCCGGACTGATCTTAGACAAAGCACCCAGCTGCGGTTTCATCAAAGTAAAATAATCCAACACAAAGACCAAAACCAGAAGACCAGCCAATATATAATACCAATTCTTTTGGTCCATGTCTTGCAATTTAACAAAATATTTATTCAATTGATCAGAATATTTATTCGCCATCGGTTTCCTTAACTAGCTCAGCGGTTATAAGAAAATCGGCTATCTCCGTCTTACCGATATTGCGCCGCTGAATAGAGCCCAGCTCCAAATCGCTGAATTTTTCCAAGAAGCTCTTTTCGTTCTTCAAATTCGAAGTGAAGCTGTGAACATTGATCATCTCGTCATTTTGTTTTGAAATGGCGCTTCCTTCGATAAAAAAGACCCCTTCTTTGAGGCGCACCCGCGTCAACCAAACGCCCCTGACAATACCGTCACTTAGTATGTTCATCTTTTGAGACCAAGAGATCCGGTCATCGGTGGTGATCTTTTCGATAGCTTTATGCTTGGCCTGCAGCTCGCGCATTTCCTGAAGCACCTTATCGACATTCTCCTTGGCCGGCAAAATCACGTCCCATTGTTTTTTCAGACCCTTATGATAATTAAGCCTAAAAACATTCACCATCAATAACCCCACGTGAGCCAAAATCAAAAACATGACCAATCCCCCGGCGCAACCGATAACGATCTCCAGAGGGATTTTCAGTTGCCCTAACAATTTCCGTTTACGCTTACGTAAATGTTGTGGAACTAAATTAATTTCAATCATAATTATACAAAGATAATCCCAAGGCGACCGTCAGCCTGTGGGCGTTTTTCTGAATATCTTCCTTGGATATATCTGGCACATATGTTAACTGGTTAAACGGGTTCCATAATTCGACTTTAAGCTCAAGATGCTCCTCTAAGGCCTGTTTAATGCCCGGCAGCAGCGCATAATCGCCGGTTAAATAGATTTTATCCACTTCTTTATTTCTTTCCGTAGAAAAATAATCGAAGGAGAGCCTTAATTCCTGAGTCATATTCAAAAAAATCGACTCGCACGCGCTGATAATCTCCTTCGCTTTTTCCGAAGGCTCTGCGCACAAAGCCCGCGCCTCTTTACTGCTTTTGCCGAACGCATTGGAAATTCGTTTGATAAAATCCCTGCCGCCGATAAAAATATCCCGGGAAAACCGTGGAAACTTGTTAATCATAATCGTCACGTTGCTTACAGACTCGCCGATATCGACAAGGACATAGGTCATCTCGGGCTTGGCATCCTGCAGTTCATATCCCAATGCGTTGATCACATTCGCCAACGCCACCGAATTAATGCCGATAAAATCGGTCTGGACCCCGGCTTCATTCATCAATTTTAAACGATTATCAATAAGGTCTTTGGTCGAGGCCGCGGCCATGACATCCATTTGTTTTGTTTTGCCCGTAGGGTCCAAAATATAGCAATCGGTATAAATTTGATCCTGGGCAAAAGGGAAATATTTATCGGATTCCAGCGCAAAAGAATTCCTTAATTCATCAACGGTCATCCGGGGCATTTCAATATAACGAATGAGCGTCCCCTTGCCGTTAACGGCTGTATGCACCGAAGCTTGTGTTAAATCTGATGGGAGAATGGCTTTAATCGTATTGACGGGCTTGTTTTCATCAAGCGATTCAATGGCCCAACGAACAACTTGAAAGCCGTTGCTGCTTTTCTTGACCTCCACCATCTTACACTCATTTTGGGTTATCTCTAATCCTATAGAAGTGGTCTGTGGCTCGGAAGGGATAAAACCTTTGATAAAATTGAAATAACGTTCGAGAAGTCTTTTCATATAAGTAATATAAATATATTTATTCTTTCTATATATAGTATTGGAGGATGCCCTTCTCATCAAGCAGTATTTCATAAAAAAATAGAAATGGCCATTTGTTCCATCTTTGAAACGAAAACAGTGCGGTTGCGGCAGGAGGAGTAAAGAGGAGCCCTCTGAAGAAACTTTTATGAATATAAAGAATAACCGTTCTCTCATAGGGACCCTTTCGTAAGCAACGAAGCTGGCCGTGAAACATTTAAACAGTTCTTTTTATCAATAAAAAAGGGGGGCTTTATAAGCCCCCCTCCTGATGATGCTCAACTCAATGACATTTACGGAGTTAAAATACCGCCGGTTGTCATGGTAAACGTTGTCGTACCAGATACACCCACGTTAACGGGGACAGCGGCAAACGAATAACTACCCGCAGCCATCGTACAACCATATACGAACCCGGAAATAGTTTGAGTACAAAATGGTTCATTTATATACGGTGGTGTGGCGCCTGTCAACGATGTGATGTCACCCGGATACGTACCGTTGTTTGAGGTAGCAAACGTCTCAGATGCCGTAGAAAGGGTACGTAGCGTGCTCTGCGCTAACGCGTCGTTAGCGGAGATTTTCGCTCTTAACAAGTTGGGGATGGCAATAGCCGCCAACAGAGCGATGATCGCGACAACGATCATGATTTCAACGAGCGTAAAACCTTGATTTTTTAGCCTTTTCATCTTATTTCTCCTTACTGTTACTGGTTTTGGGCCGCCAGGCTTTCTTTCATCCAGCAAGGAGTATGTAAAGAATGAATAATAACGTGTTATTCTTAATCCCGCCGAACGATGATAACCTATTGACCCGTGCACAATTAAAGTGATTTTACTCTACCATTCACCTCCTAATCTTGTCAATTTCGATTCAAGATTTCTTCAAAGAGGCCTGCAATTTCAAAGATCTTCCAAAACAAAAAAACCTATTCCGAATGTAAGGAATAGGTTAAAAAAAGCTTTTTAAGCTTAACCTTATGTGGCAACTGGCTACCCGCGGCCTAACCCGCTTGGGCCCTCCCCCGACGCTCGTTTCACTCGGTCGGGGTCCCGACTTCCTTAAACTACTTTTAGGGGACGTCGGGATAGCTTTGTGCCCCATCCTTACGAATGGTTTACCCTGTTTCACAGATAAATCCTTCTTGTCAAAGTTTCAACCTAAGTATACCACGGCCCCCTGCCCCTTGTCAACCCGGCCCCAAGCGGCCAGGGGCCAAAAAAGCTACTGGGGGGCTTCCAACATCTTGCTTTCCAAAGAAATCAGCTCTTCTTTAAGGAGGCGGTTTTCCTCTTTGATCGTTTCAATATTTCCCTTAACCTGGCCGATCTGGGCATCATAATCCGGTATGCTGAAATCTTTGCCCAATTTGACATTCGCCCGTTTTAAGACCCTTAATAAATCTTCTCTTTGCCTGGATAAATCCCCAACGTCCTTTTGAAGGAGGCTTAATCTCTCCTTATCTGTTGCTTTGATGTTGTCGATTTCCTCCCCCAAGCTTATTTGCCGCTCGTTAATCAAATGGATCTGCTTGCTCAAAAAAGCCTGCCGCCCCTTAAGCTCAATATTCCTGTCCTTTATCTTGCTAAAAACCTTCAGCGGCTGGCCGTGCTGATTTTCTAACCGTTGATATTTATCTCTCGTGATCTTAAGATGCCTGGCCGCTCGGGCATAAGCGTCCTTTAACCGGTCAAATTCCCCAGCGTCACCCCGACGGCCCAGCGCCTCTTCGGCCTGTAACCTTTGATTGGCCAGCTGGGCAACTTCTTTTTCCAGCTTATAAACAGCCTCTTCGATCTCTTGTTGGTCATTTTTTTTCCCTTCAAAACGATCCTTTAAATACTTTTCCTCCTCATCCAATTCAATAAAATCCTCATACATCATCTGGATGCGTTTCTCTTCCCAGGGAATATCTTTCATCAAACCCTCATCCCCCAGCGCTTGGCCAACCATACCCTTGGTTTGGTTGGTTTCCAAAGAGCGCATTTCTTCCGTTATAAACGTAACTTCCTGGCTCATCCGGTCGATTTCCTGGCGAAGCCATTCGTTTTTCTTCGCCACTTCATTGGCGCTGTCGTATAGACTCTTTAAGCTGTATTCCAAGGATAGAACGGGTGAGTTTCGGCTGTGCACTTGCGCTTCGACCTTTAAGGCAGGACAAAGCATAAAACAAAGAAGGACGCATCCTTTCAACCAAAACGTATTATGAAGAGATTTGCTCATAAACGAAAATTATATTAAACGCGTGATATTGATGATAGGCAAGAATAACGCAACCACGATGAATCCGATGACAATCCCTAAGAACCCGATGATCAAAGGCTCGATAACACTGGTCAAACCCTCAACGGCCGCATCCACTTGGTCATCATAAAATTCGGAGATTTTTAAAAGCATTTTCTCCATTTGGCCGGTTTTCTCACCCACCGCGATCATGCGCGTGACCATGGGCGGGAAAACGTTGCTTTTCTCCAAAGGAGTGGCGATGCTTTCTCCTTCCCGGACCGTGCTCTTGACATCCCGGACAACAAGTTCAAGGACTTTGTTGCCAATGGTTTTCTCGACAATATCCAACGATTCAAGAATGGGAACGCCGCTTTGCACCAGCGTGGCCAGCGTGCGGCTGAACCGGCTGATGGCGACTTTCCTTAAAAGTTCCCCGAAAATAGGCAACCTTAAAAAAATTCGGTCAATGACAAGCGCTCCTTTATCTGTTTTATACCACCGCCTTAAAAAAAACCCCGCTATGATCAACGCACCCGCGAGCCAAAGAATATTCTGCCGTAGAATTTTACTTATGGTAATCAGCACTACCGTCATCGCCGGCAAATCCGCATTGAACGATTCATAAATCCCGGAGAAGGTCGGAACAACCTTAACAAGAAGAAAAACCGTAATAATGATCGCCATGGAAACAACGACCGCCGGATAAATAAGGGCCGCCTTGACTTTTCTTTGCAAACGAAGCGTTTTCTCCAAATACGTGGCGATCCGGTCCAAGATTTGGGACAAAACGCCTCCGGTTTCCCCGACTTTGACCATATTGACAAACAACGTGCTAAAAACCTGGGGGTGTTTGGAAAACGCGACTGAAAGGCTGCTGCCGTGCTGAATATCGCTTTCCACCTGCCCCAGAACTTTCTTGAAGGCAGGATGATTGACCTGGTCTTTCAACGCGTTAACCCCTTGCAGGATAGGGATGCCGGCTTCGACCATCGTGGCCAATTGGCGGGAAAAGATGACAATCTCTTCCCCTTTGACTTTTTTGCTCTGGAAAGCGGTTTTCTTGGCCGTGACTTCTTTGGTTTCATTAAGATTGAGAATGACTAAATTGCGCTTTCGCAGTTCTTCGATAACCGCCTGCTGGTTTTCGGCGACAATCTTTCCGGCGACGGTGCGGGAGTCTTTATTTTTGGCTGTATATTTAAATGTTGGCATGGTTGTTTAGCTTTTATACCATCGGCTGATGGCTTCTTCTATTTCTGCTTTGGTCGCGATAAAAGGCGCGATCTGGCACTGGGTCGCTTTAATGAGCTCTGTTTTGATTTCTTCATTCAATGGATCGGCCATAACGACGCTTAAGATGTCACCGACGCGGTCCAAGGGCATCACATGATATCGCCTGGCCATCTCGACCGGGATAAGACTGATGACATTTTGATCAATGGAGTAGTTGTGGACTGCTATATAGGGAAGATTGCATTGGACGACTAAAGCGACCAGAATATCCCGCTCCTCCACGATCCCCAGATCGATCAGGATTTCGCCCAAATACCGTTTCTCGTTCTTCTGAACCTCCAGCGCCCTTTGCAATTGCCCCGGGGTGATGAGCCGGCGTTGAATCAATATCTCCCCCAAAAGATGTCGCTGCGGCGCTTGGCCCTCTATTTGAATCATCAACGTATTTTTAAAAACCTTTCCAGTTAAAGTTTACAATCATTTTACCATTAAAACAATAATTGAAAATACAAAAACCATTTAATCTTCACTGGTAACGCGTAAAACCTCTTCCAAACTGGTGATACCGTTAAGGCATTTATTCATCGCGTCTTCCCAAAGCGTTGCCATTTGGAGTTCCTTACGGGCGTATTCCTTAATATCATCGGATGTTTTCCCTCCCAAAAGCATTTCCCGCACCGTATCGTTGATTTCGAGTATTTCGGTAACGGCAATGCGGCCTTGGTATCCAGTATCATTGCACACGGGGCAACCTTTACCGTGATAAAATTTCGTCCCCGCTTTCAATTTGTACTCCATCTGGTCCAGAACCTTCTTGGGGACATCTTCTTCCTTTTTACATCTCGGACAAATCTTTCGGCAAAGCCGTTGGGCGGTCACCAAGACAATGCTGGAGGCCACCAAAAACGGCTCTACGTCCATATCAACCAACCTGGTCAGAGCGCCGGAGGCATCGTTGGTGTGAAGCGTCGATAAAACCAGCTGCCCCGTTAACGACGCTTTAATGGCGATATCGGCGGTTTCGTTATCGCGGATCTCGCCGACCATCACGATGTCGGGGCTTTGGCGCAAAACGGCCCTTAGCCCCTCGGCAAAAGTAAGGCCGATCTCCGGGCGGGCCTGGATCTGCGTCAACCCTTCGATCAGATATTCAACCGGATCCTCTATAGTGATGATATTCTTATCGACCGAATTCAAAGCATTGACGATGGAATAAAGGGTCGTTGATTTCCCGCTTCCTGTCGGGCCTGTGACAATGATCATGCCGAACGGCTTTTTGATGCCTTCTTTCATGATCTCAAGCGCCTTGGGATTGAAGCCCAGCCCGTCAAGGCCGACGGTCAAATTGACCTTGTCCAAAACCCGCATGACGATTTTCTGCCCATGGCTGGTCGGCAGGATGGAGACACGAAAATCGACTTCTTTATTTCCCAACTTCAACTTAAAACGCCCATCCTGCGGCACCTGGTTGACGGTGATGTCCAAACGCGACATGATCTTGATGCGGACAGTCACCGCATTCTGGTTAGCCTTAGGAACCGTTAAAACATCCCTCAAAATCCCGTCGATACGAAAACGCACCCGCACCCCGTCTTCCATCGGCTCCATATGGATGTCGGAGGCTTTTTTGCGCAGCGCATCCTGAATGATCAAATTCACCATCCGGATGATCGGCGCCTTTTCGCTTTCATCCACCACCGTATCGACATCCTGCCGGGCCACCTCTTCCGTCACGATCTCAAAATCTTCCACATGGATATCTTTGCTGATATCCGTTACCGACTCCGTCGATTCCTTACCGTAATAATTATCCAGCGCCTTCTCGACTTCCGAATTGGTGCTGATGACCACATCGATCTGTTTGCCCGTGATACTCTTCAAGTCATCAATGATAAAAATGTTCAACGGGTCGCTCATGGCGACCGTCAAAGTGTCGGTCAACGCCGAAAGGGGAATGACTTTGTACTGGCGCGCGATTCTTTCCGGGAAGATTTCTTTCAGGGCGGGGTCAATATTGTACTTGCTTAAATTAATAAACGGGATATTAAGCTCGCGGACCAGAAGGATCAAATAATCTTTTTCCTTGATAAGGCCCTTTTCCATGAGCGCCTTATCGAGGCTGATGCCTTTTCTTTTTTGCAGATCAATGGCCGCATCAATATCGTGCTTTTTGAGCCCTTGGGTCTCGATCAATGTCTTTAAGATTTTATCTTTGAGCGTGCTGGCCATAACGATTATTTCTTAAGCGCTTCATCCGGTGCTGTAACGCGCAAGACTTCTTCGAGAGTGGTGATGCCTTCCACCGCCTTCATCAGCCCGTCTTCCCGCATGGTTTTCATCCCTTCCCGGCGGGCCGCTTCTTTAAGTTTGATTTCTCCGGCCCGGTTAAGGATGATCTCTTTAAGTTTGGGAGAAAAAATCAACACCTCCGCGATCACCACCCGCCCCGCATAGCCCATCTTGAAACATTTCTTGCAACCCACGCCGCGAAACAACTCAAACTTGGCTTTGCTCGGATATAATCTCGTTAACCCGACTTTCTCCGACACCATAGCGGACAAAGAATAGGACTCCTTGCAATGAGGACAAACCTTTCGTATGAGCCTTTGGGCGATGATGACCAAAACGCTGGAACAGATCAAAAAAGGAGCGATCCCCATGTTTTCCATACGGACAATGGAACCGGCAGCAGTCGTCGTATGCAATGAGCTTAGGACCAAATGCCCCGTCAAAGCCGCTTTAACGGCAATATCCAATGTTTCGGAATCTCTGACCTCCCCAATCATGATAATATCCGGGTCCTGGCGCAGAATAGAACGCAAGCTGGTGGCAAAGGTCAGCCCCGTAGCAGCTTTAACATTGACCTGATTAATCCCTTTCATTTGGTATTCTACGGGGTCTTCCACCGTAACGATATTCTTCTTTGGTGAGTCCAACGATTTTAAAATGGAGTACAACGTCGTTGTCTTTCCCGATCCCGTCGGCCCGCAAGCCAAGATCATTCCATGGGGCTTTTTATAACATTCCTCCAAGCGCTTGAGCGAGTCTGCATCAAAGCCCAGCCTCTCAATATTTAAAACGGAGGTGTCTTTATCCAAAACTCTCAAAACAACCTTTTCCCCCATCGCCGTTGGAAGGACGTTGACACGGAAATCGACTTCGCGATTCCCGGAAATGATCGTTTTAAACCGCCCGTCCTGGGGCAGGCGGTGTTCGGATATGTCCAAAGTCGATATGACTTTGATGCGCGAAACCAACGGCAGATGAATCACCTTCGCCATACGATCGATCTCCTGGATGACGCCGTCAATGCGGTAGCGCACGCGCACCGTTTTATCCATGGGTTCAATAAAAATGTCGCTGGCTTTGGCCACGACAGCCTGCTGAATGATCGTGTCACACAGACGGATAATAGGCGCTTCTTGCGTTAATTCCTCAATGGAAAGCCCTCCGACATCCGCGTCAACCTCTTTGACCAATTCCATTTTCTCTTCCAACTGAATATCTTTGATAATCTCATCGAATTTGGCGGATGTTTCCTCGACTTCCTCCTGAGCCTCGTAATAATATTTCTGGATCGCCGTCGCAATATCTTTGGCCCTGCCGATAATGGGATTAATGGTATAGCCCGTCAAGGCCTTCACATTATCAATGGCAAAAATGTTCAGTGGATCGGCCATGGCGAGAGAAAGGTTTTCTCCCATCAAGGAAACTGCGATAAGCTTATATTTCTCTGCCAATTCTTTAGGGATAAGTTTAACGACGCTTGGGTCGATCTGAAGGCGGGCAATATCAATCTGCGGTAGGCCTAAACTTTCGCTGAGGATTTGACTTAACGTGTCCTCTTCGATGAGTTTCAAATTAACAAGGATTTTACTGAGTTCTTCGCCGCTTTCCTTCTGCTCTTCCAGGGCTTTATTAAGCTGGGCCGGCTCAATGAGCTTGTCGCGAAGGAGGATTTGTTTTATTCGTTCCTTTAAAGACGCCATTAGGAAGACTTTTTGTAATACTTGTCGATCGTCTGTTTAACTTCGGTGGAGGTGCTGACAAACACCTGAACGCTGCAGCCGGTAATGAGCTCAACGTCTTCGGCGGCCTGAATATTCAAAGGGTTGGCCATCGCCAGGGTCAAACTTTTGCCGATGCGGTCGATGGGAATTAAACAAAATTTCCGGCAGATATTTTCAGGGATGGACTCAATGACTTCTTGATCGATTTCATAATTGGATAAGGGCAGGTACGGAAATCCGTACTGGGCGGTCAAGGCCTGGGCAATATCTTTCTCGGTTGCGAATTTTAAATCTACCAAGATTTCCCCCAAGAGGCCGCCGTGTTTCTTTTGCTGTTCAATGGCGATATGAAGCTGCTCATGGTTGATAAAACCGCGCTCAATAAGAAGCTCGCCCAACTGCTTGTTAGTCGTCTTTTTAAACTGTTTCATGATAGAGAACCGCTTTTTAGCCAGTTAATAATAGATATAATTTTACTATAGCTAGCAGAAGGACTCAAATAGTAATTATATTAGTTATAATACTAAATTTCTTTAAAAAATCGTCCGCCGCTTGCTTAAATTAAGCAAAAACCCCATCATGATAATGAAAACCAGAAACGACGAACGCCCGTAACTGACAAAGGGAAGTGTCAAACCGACAACAGGGAAAAGGCCGATCACCATCCCAATATTAATAATGACCTGGAGCGTCAAAATGGCAACGATGCCAACCACAACCAGCGTGCCGAAGCGGTCCTTCACCTGCTCGGCAATCTTGAGGATATTTTGAATCAACCGAAAATAAAGATACACCAGCAATACCGTGCCCAACAACCCCCACTCTTCTCCCAAAACCGAAAAAATAAAATCCGTATGGCGCTCAGGAAGAAAATTCAGCTGGTTTTGTGTGCCCGACAACCAACCTTTGCCGAAAATCTGCCCCGAACCGATGGCAATCTTCGATTGAATGATCGTATAACCCGCGCCCAAAGGGTCAATGTTGGGATTCAAGAAAACAAGCAACCGATCCTTTTGATAAGGCTCAAGGACATGCCAGCCAAAGGGAACCAACGCAAGGCAAAAGGCCAGGAAACCAAAAAAATACCGGTACTCGATGCCGCTGGCAAAAAGCATGACCAAAAACATCCCGAAAAGAAGAAACGCCGTGCCCAGATCCGGCTGCTTGAAGATAAAAAACATTAAGATGGCCGTCATGGTGAAGGGCATAAAGAGGTTCAAAAAAAATGCCTGGGCCTTTGTCATGAAATCGAACGAAAGGGTCGGATGCCTGTCGCTGAAATAACGCCCCAGCATCAAAATGACAGCTAATTTTGCAAATTCCGACGGCTGAAAGCTTAAACCACCTATCTCAAGCCAGCGCCTGGCGCCCAAGGCATGCCGACCACTGACCAGCACCAGAACAAGCAAGATAATATTAATGATATAAAAAATATAGGCCGCGTCGTAGAATTTACGGTAATCCAGTTTGCCGATGAAATACATGATCCCCAAACCAAACAAAGAGAAAATCAGTTGATCATAAAAAATGCTGTGCGGCACGCGGACGTTTTCATAGGAAGCGCTGTAAAGGGCCACCAGCCCCACGGCAATAATACAAACGGTATAAGTCCAAATTTTACGGTCTAGATCCTTTTTCACAACAAACTTTCCTCATGCATCAGCTTAAGCAACTGCTTGGCCAGGGCCGTCGCGTTATGGCTGGAACCGCCGTATTCCAGAAAGACGCAAAAAGCGATATTTTTCGATTCCCCCTGGGCGTACCCGACGAACCAGGCATGATGATCTTTGTTCGGGGCGCTTTGGGCGGTCCCTGTTTTTCCAGCCACAAAGATTTCGTTCATATTCAAATCGCGCGCCGTCCCGTTCTGGTCTGTGACCGCGGCCCGTAGCCCCTTCTTGACGATATCAAAAATTTTGCTGTCCAATTTCACCTCACGTATAAAATCATATCTGCTGACGGTACTCTCACCGATTCTTTTGATCACATGAGGCTGGACTTCCTTGCCTTCGTTAGCGACGGTCGCCATCATCTTAACCAACTGAAGCGGCGTTGTCAGGATATCCCCTTGCCCGATGGACATATTGATCGTGTTACCTGCGTACCAACTTTTTCTGGCCGCCAAATAAACCCGACGATGGGGGATAAAACCCTTTTCTTCATAAGGCAGGTCAATTCCCGTCAGGTCTCCCAAGGTGAGCAGGCGGGCATTTTTATGGATCAAATCGGCCCCTATCAGCAACCCTACATGATAAAAATAAACATTGCACGAATGAGCAATGGCTTCGATAAGATTCTGCTCGCCGTACCGGCAGGTATCGCCGAAGGTCTTACCGCCATATTGGAAATATCCAGGACAGTTGAACGTCGTATATTGCGTGATCTTCTTGCTGTCCAACCCGCCCAAAGCCATGATCACTTTAAAGACCGAGCCCGGCGGATATTGCCCCTTGATCGCCCGATTCAGTAAAGGCGAAAGCGGATGGCGCAGGATCGCTTTCAATTCCTCACTGAATTTATGATCCACAAAATAATTCGGGTCAAAGGCCGGGGAGCTGACAAGCCCCAGGACCTCGCCATTGGCCATGTCCATGACAACGATCGTCCCCACCCGCCCTTCGATCAGCTCCTGGGCGATCCGTTGGATCTCTCCATCAATGGTTAAGGTAATGTCCTCTCCCTTGGTAGGCTCCTTGATGCTCAGCAACCTCACCTGCTGGCCGCGGTTATTGACCTCAATTTGGATACCGCCGCTGCCGCCCTTGAGGACGTCATCGTAATATTCTTCGACCCCCGAATAACCGACCATGCTCGGTGGCGAATACCCGTATTCCTTAAACGATTTCATCCGCTCTTGCGACAACTTGCCGACATAACCGATAACGTGCGCCCCGCTTCGCTCCAAAGGATAGAACCGCTTGAAGCTTTCCTGGATCATAAGGCTAGGAAAACGAAATTTATTTTCCTCGATTTTTATGGCCTTTTGCCGGTCAACGTTTTCAGCCACCGCAACCGGCGCGAACGGCGTAAATTTTTTACGGCGGTAGGCATCGATAAGTGTCGGCTGGTCCACCCCCAGCACCTGGCTTAGAAATTGGAACAGCTCCTGGATATTGACGATATCCTGCGGGCTGACAAGGATATTGTAAGAGATCCTGCTATCGGCCAATACCTTCTCATGACGGTCCTTGATGCGCCCGCGCCAGCCTTCGAGCGGGACAATGCGGATGCGGTTGTTCAAGCTCAGGTTATAATAATGCTGCCCCCGGATGACCTGGACATAAAAAAGCTCGAGGACAAGGACAATGAATAAAGCGATGATGACTAAACGAATAATTTTGAGACGCATCGTTTGAGCTGCTGGAACGTATACGTGGTTGCAAGGAGTGTGGTCACGACCCCCGAGAAAAGGACGAATTTAAAAGCCCCCGCCGCATCCAAAGAGCCTAATATGGCGTGAAGGACCAGACGGCAGATAAAATCGACCAAACAAATGAGAAACACAAGGAGCAGCCGCGACAACCGTGAGCCGCGGTAATAAATGTACTTTCTCAGGACAGTCGTCAAGTACGCGCACACGATAAAAGTGACGATATTCAACCCAAAGAATGTCGAGCTGAAGCTGTCCTTGAGAACGCCCGCCAGAATGGCCGTGTATAAACCGTAGCGGATCCCCAGATAAAGGTTAAAGAAAATGATAAGGAGGATCAGCAGACTCGGCGTTAACCACCCGCCGATGAGATTAAAAATAAAGAATTCCAGAAGAAAAAAAACGAAGACCAACAGGGTGATAACGATCAAGCGCTTCATGGAACATTATTCCTTGATTTCATTTTCCGTTAAAATGACCAGGACCTCTTCTACCTGCGAGAGCGAAACCGCCGGCCGGATCAGGCACTGGATGTTCGGCGAACGCGGATTATTCTCCAAACGAATGATCTCCCCGATCAAAAGCCCCTCGGGGAATGAGGTGCTCCATTTGGAGGTAATCACTTTATCTCCTATTTGTATCCGCGCGTCCTCATCGATATAACGCATCCTTAAAACCCCCTGCAGCGTCCCTGTCACCAAACCCCCTTCCCGCGGGCCCTGGACCAGCGCCGCCACGCTGAACTGCGGATCTGTAAGAAGAATGACTTTCGATGAGTCAGGGCTGACCTCGGTGACCTTGCCCACGACCCCCAGATCGCTCACGACCGGCATACCCAATTTGATGCCGTCCTGCGCCCCCTTGTCAATGATCATCACCGCGTTCCAATTGGAAGGGTTGCGCCCGATGACCCGCGCCGCCACCGATGAGTGGATCAATTGCCTTTTAAAATCAAGCAGCTTCTCCAGCCGCACATTTTCGTGTATCAGCTCCTCCATGCCCATCAGCCGCACTTTCAGGACATTATTTGCCGAACGCAGGCGCACATACTCATCATAAATACGGTGATAAAAAAGCATTTTTTTGATTTCTTTCAAAGGAAGGGAAAGGATCGCAATGGGCCCGGCGAAGGCATTGACAAAATGGAATTTTAAAGAGATAAGGGCTTTGGAGCGGCCGACGAAGATAAGAAAAGGAACGAGAAGGATTAAAACATAAACGATGTTCTTTCGACGGTTTCTAAACACGGGGGAGACGTTCTAGACGGAATTCGATTTGCATCAGATAATTGTCACTGACCCTTCGACTCGCTGACGCTCGCTCAGGGTGGTTCGACTAGTGGTGAGCAAGCGAAGCGCGTCGAACCATTAAAAATCAAGTTTCGAAGGAACGATGATCCTCCGGCGCAGGCGGGCAGGCATATTGAGCATTTGGCCCGTCCCCAACACGACCGCCGTTAAGGGATCATCAGCAATATGAACAGGCAACCCGGTTTCCTCGGCGATCCGTTTATCAAGGCCTCTTAACAAAGAGCCGCCGCCGCACATGACGATCCCCCGGTCGATCAGATCCGCGGCCAACTCCGGCGGGGTCTGCTCCAAGGTGGATTTTGAGGCATCCACGATGGCCTGCACGGGATCCTGAAGCGCCTCGCGTATCTCAACGGAGGTGACGGAAATCGTTTTGGGCAAGCCGGAAATCAGATCGCGGCCGCGCACGTCCATGTTGAGCTCTTCTTCCAGCGGATAAGCGGAACCAATGCGGATCTTTATCTCTTCAGAGGTGCGTTCACCGATCATCAGGTTGTATGTTTTTCGCAGATATTCGACAACAGCCATGTCCATTTCATCGCCGGCGATACGGATCGATTTGGAGTATACTAACCCGCCCAACGATATGACCGCAAACTCCGTTGTCCCGCCGCCCACATCAATGATCATATTGCCAGCGGCTTCTTCAACCGGTAAACCTACGCCGACAGCGGCCGCCTTGGGCTCTTCAATCAAATCCACATGGCGTGCCCCCGCTCGTTCGGCGGAATCCCTTACCGCCCGTTTTTCCACGGCCGTAATACCGGAAGGGATTGCGATCACCATGGAAGGGCTGAGCAAGGTTTTTCTCTTATGGACCTTCTTGATAAAATATTTGAGCATCGCCTCAGTAACTTCAAAATCTGAAATGACCCCGTCTTTCATGGGACGAATGGCCACAATATTGCCCGGCGTGCGGCCTAACATCTTTTTAGCTTCCTCTCCGACCGCGATCACGCGGTTGGTATCCTTCTCTATCGCCACGACCGAAGGTTCACACAAAACAACCCCCTCGCCCTTGACATAAACGAGGGTCGTGGCCGTCCCTAAATCGATGCCGATATCATTGGAAAATAAACCGAGAATATAGTTGAAGGCTTTTTTGAGGAGTTTGAAGACTTTCTGTAACATGAATGGTTCCTTTAAGATAAGAACACGGTTAGATATCAATTTGTGGCTGCGCGTTGCTTAAAACCCCGAAGATGTAGGCTCCATAATATCTGAAAAGCCAAAGACTGTCAACACATTCGTATACCCCTAATTTATAACTCAAAAAATAAATATTTGAAACAATAAGGTATACTCAGTGTTGACACTGAGAGCCCCGCCAAGCGGGGCCCGAATGTGTCAATTTAATTTTTACGGCCCCTTGAGGATAATAATAAGTATATTAAGATTTATACAGGCAGGCACCCAGGCTTTTCAGGTCTTTGACAAAGCCTGGATAGGATTTGCTGGTACACTCTATATCTTTAATGCGCACACCGAGTTTGGTCCCTAAAACACAAAAAGCCATGGCCAAACGGTGATCTTGGTGCGGATCCAGCAGGCGGTTAGGCCTGTAAACCGGCTTTGGCTTTATGATCAGCTCATCCTTCTTTTCTCTCACATCCGCCCCTACCTTTAATAACTCCCTTCTTAGATCACTGATCCGGTTCGATTCTTTGGAGCGGGCGTGAGCGACATCTCTCAAACGCGTTGTCCCTTTGGCAAATAGGGCCAGGACCGCCATGATCGGGACCAAATCAGGACAGTCTTTAAGGGAAAAAACCCCGCCCCTTAAAGCAAAGGGGCCTTTAAGCCCAATGGCATTAGCCGTTTTCGTAAAACGAACGCCCATCTTTCTTAAGAACGTCAAGATCTGGGCATCGGCCTGGATCAAGTCCTTTTTAAAATGCCCTTTTAAAACAATGTCTGAGGAATGCAATGCTGCTGCCGCCATTGGAAAAGCGGCCAATCCAAGATCAGAGGGGACCTCAAATGTCTTAAGCCCGCGGAACTTCTGCCTTCCTTTAATAATATAGCTACGGGTCCCCCTTCTTTCAATGCGTACCCCGGCACGGCGCAAGACTAAAAGGGTCATCGTGATATAATCTAACGAGACCATTTTTCCTTTGATCATAAGGATCGAATCCTCTTTAAGCTGCGGGCAAGTAATAAGAAGCGCTGAAATAAATTGAGAACTCAAACTGCCGTCAATCGAAACCCGTCCACCCCGTAAAGATCCGCCCGTTATTTTAATTGGAATGCTTTCTTCTTTTCCTTTTCCACTAATATGGACACCCATATGCCGCAGCGTTTGCGTCAAAAATTTATTAGGCCGGCCGCGCAGCGTCCCTTCGCCCGTGATCATGGAACGCTTGGCATACAAAGAAGCCAACGGCAAAATAAAACGCAACAGCGTACCCGATTCCTGGACATGAATTTTTTTAAGGCGCATCGGATGCTTTCGGGCCTGAACAATAAATGTGTCCGCTTTCCTTCGACGAACATCAGCGCCTAACGATTTCGCGACCCGCATCGAAACCAGCACATCATCGCCGTCGGAAGGGCACAGGATACGCGAGCGCCCGCCGCAGGCCGCTATGATAAAGGCACGGATGGAATAAGATTTGGAACCGGGAAGAGAAACGCTTCCCTTCAGCTTTTTGGAGGGATAAACGGTTAAATTCATTTAGCGATGACTTGATCGTTCTTCCGGACCAATTTTCCGGTCAATGGCAAGATCAGATCCGCCGCGGACATCTCCGGCTGGACGCGGGTGATCTTGATATCACCCAGGTATTTATCGCCCCGATAGATGCTCATGATGCGCCCCAGCGTCACGCCGTGTTTTTTACCAAGATCGACGATGACGAACTCGGTCTCATCGTCAACGCTGATGATCCGCCCTTCGGGGACTTTCGTGGGAACGGAAACGGCCTGGTTTTCCGCGTCGGTCTTAACGACAATCTCATCCAAGCTCATTTCTTTGTTGGCTTCATTATCCGTCAAAGCAGCCGCCGGCACATAATTGGTTATCCCCATGCCTTCGGACAGCTGCATATTTTCTTTTTCCAGCAAGCGGTTGCGCTCTTTCAGCTGACTGGCCGTTTCGACCTCCGAGCGCAGCTTATCCTCCAGTTCCTTGATCTTCACGGTCGCATCAGCGATCTGTTTGTTCAGATCCTCTTTCAGTTTTTCTTTCGCCTTGATCTCTTTATCCAACTTCTCATTAAGGGCCGTCTGTTCTTTCTTCATCTCTTCTTTCAAGCCCTGCTCCAGCTCCAGATCATCCAACAAACTGTTGATCCGCTCGTCCATTTCCTTGCTTTTTTCCTCAAACAAAAATTTCTGCTTCTTGGCCTCATCCAACTGCGTTTGCAATGAGGCGACCTGCGCGCGGTTTTCGCCCAGCGCGTCTTCCATCGATTGCCGCCTTTCCCGTTCCTGCTTAAAGAAAAAAAGCGAGATGGCCGTCAGGGAAATCAACAGGATCGCGATGATGACAACGAATATGGTTATGACTTTACCAGAATTGTTCATAAGAGAGACGGTGCCTGTTTTCTAAGTAATCTTTTAGTATTATAAATAAAAGTATTTCTATGTAAAGGGGTTATTTACAAAGAAACCTTGTCTAAAAATTCCCGCGGCGCGATGGAGGAAAATTCGACATAAAGGCCGCTGTGAGGATGGATAAAGCCGAGTGACTGGGCGTGCAAGGCCAAACGCGAAAAGGTCGCCTTACGCCCGTATTTTTCATCTCCGAGGATCGGATGGCCGATGTGGGCCAGATGGACGCGCAACTGATGGGTTCGTCCCGTCTTGGGAAGTAACGCCACATACGTGACTTTCGGGACGCGTTTGATTACTTTATAAAAGGTCACGGAATCTTTGCCGAAATCCGAATAGTCGACTTTCTTTTTCTCGCGATGGACCGGGTTACGCCCGATGGGCTCATCGATCAACCCTTCCTCGAATTCAATGGAACCCTCCACCAGGGCCACATAGCGTTTCTTGATCGTATGTTCGGCAAATTGCCTGGCCAAAAGTTCGTGGGTCTTATTATCTTTCGCAACGACCATCAATCCCGAGGTATCCTGGTCCAGCCGATGGACAATGCCGGGGCGGAACTTTGAATTCACATCGGAAAGATTTTGACAATGATACAACAGCGCATTGACCAGCGTGCCATGGGCAATGGAAGGCGCTGGGTGAACAAGCATGCCGACAGGCTTGTTGATGATCAGCAGCTGCTCGTCTTCATAACATATGTCCAAAGGGATATTTTCCGGCTCGGCATCGATGGGTTTCAAGAAATCTTCCGGAAAATCGACATAAACTTTCTGGCCATTCAAGATTTTCTGGTGCGCCTTGACTTCCTTGTCATCAACCAGGACAAACCCCTCATCGATCAGTCTTTTGACAAAGGTGCGCGAAGGCACGTTATCCAACATTTTCGTCAAAAAAACATCCAAGCGCATGCCGTGGTGTTCCTGGTCAACAACGAGTTCGTTTTGGCTCATAGGGAAAAGTTACTTGTGGGACAGCTGAAAACATTTAACGGCGATGATGACGGCACCGATGGTGATGGCGCTGTCGGCGACGTTGAACACCGGCCAGATACGAAAATCCAGAAAGTCGACGACATAGCCGAAGCGGATGCGGTCGATCAGATTCCCGATCGCCCCGCCTAAAATAAGGGAAAACGCGACAATGTAGATGCGGTCTAAAAATTCATTATTATGGCGGTAATAATAGATGTTGAAAATAAGAAGGAAAATGGCAATGACGGGAATGACGATAAAAACAATGCCGTAGTCTTTAAAGAGCCCGAAGGCGATGCCCGTATTGTGAACGAGGGTTAAATGAAAAACATTTTGGATGATTGGAATGGATTCGCCGTGATCTAAAATGCCGGAGAAAAATATTTTGGTGGCACGATCGACAAGGACGGTTGTAAAAGTAATGACCAGGGAAAGGAAAATATCACTTTGAGATCTCAATTGATCTCTCATGGGTGCATCCGTTTCGGAAAAAGCTACCTATATTTGCCCTTTTTCTCGAGCTGTTCCTGGTACTCCAAGCAATATTCGGCGTAGGGTATGGCTTTGAGGCGGGCTTTGGAGATGGGCTTGCCCGTAGCCAGGCAAAATCCGTAAGAGCCGTCCTCAACGCGCCTTAAAGCATCTTCGATCTTCTGCAATATTTCACGCTCTTTTGAGGCCAGGCCCAGATTGAATTCTTTGTCGTACATGTCGGTGGCGACATCCGCCATGTGCATGACATGGCCGGAAACATCTTTGGAATCATTGTCCCCGGAATTGGTTTCGCTGGACATGTTCTTGATGTCTTTGAGGATGTCTTCCCGCAACTGAAGGAGAAGCTTCTTATACTGCTCTAACTTTTTTTTATCCAACTTCTTTGCCGGTTTGGCTGATTTGATTAATTTGGCTAATTTAGCTGATTTATGAACTGGCATGCAACATCTCCTTTACTATCTTTGCTGATTTTAACGACAGTGCCGGGAACTGTGGATCACTGCCAACATCCAAGCTGTATTTCCATGAACGGGCGCATTTTTTGCCGTCCGCCTTAACGACCGAAATCTGGGTCTTCAAGAACTCGTTATCAATGCCCCCCGCGATATCCTTCGCCTTCTCAATATGGGCTTGCGATACGACGAACATGTCGGCCAATTCCTCGCCGAAGCTCGTCAAATACGTATAATCGCGTTCACTGGCCGTTTTAAAGATGACCTTGGCTTCCAATGAGCTGCCGATGGTGCCTTCGCGGCGTTTGTCTTCCAATGCTTTCATCACATGCGGCCTCAAGCGCAGCAGCAATTCAAAACGTTTACTGATCTCTTCGTCTTTCCAAACCCCGGGGACCTTAAGCCACTGTAACAAATGCACGCTACCGTATTTCTTAAGCTCTTTATCCTTGGGCATGTGCTCAAAGATCTCTTCGCATGTGAAAACGAGGACCGGCGCCAGCAAACGAACGCTGTAATTCAAAATGTGGTAAAGAGCGTTTTGCGCGGACTTTCTTTCCCGTGATTGGGCAGCAGAAATATAAAGCCTGTCCTTTAAAATGTCAAGATAAAAGTTCGACAGCTCCTCATTACAGAAAGTATAAACGCTCTTGTAGATCTTGGCAAACTCATATTCATTAAAATTCTTATAGCTTTCTTCCATGACTTTGGCCAGTTGGTGCAGCGCCCACTTATCCAGCGGCTTAAGGTCCTTGTAATCAAGCATTTCTTTGTCGGGATCGAAGTCATAGAGGTTGCTTAATAGGTAGCGGATTGTGTTTCGAATCTTACGATAAGCATCAACGAGGCGCTCCAACACTTCTTTGGAAATGCGGATGTCTTCATTATAAGAACTGGCTGTTACCCAAAGACGCAGGATATCGGCCCCGCTTTCTTTGATCACATCCTGCGGAGAAACGACGTTCCCTAACGACTTCGACATCTTGCGGCCCGCCCCGTCAACGACAAAGCCATGCGTCAACACTTCTTTGAAAGGCGGCTTGCCTTCGATCGCCACCGCCGGTATTAAGGAAGACTGGAACCAGCCGCGGTGCTGGTCGCTTCCTTCCAGGTAAAGGTCGATGGGCAGTTTTTCTTTTAAAATTCCTTTAACGACCGCCTGGTGGCTGACGCCGGAATCGAACCACACATCCAAAATATCAAATGTCTTCTCAAATTCGGCCTCACCGGTCTTGGGATCTTTGAAACCTTTGGGAAGCAATTGCTTGATATCTTTCTCGAACCAGGCATTTGTCCCTTCCCTGCGGACGATCTCGGCAAAATGATCGATGACCTCAGGGTACAACTGGGGTTCACTGCCTTCTTTTTTTGATCTAATGGCCGGAATCGGCACGCCCCAAAACCGCTGACGGGACAAACACCAATCGGGACGTGTCGCCACCATCGCGGTGATCCGCTCCTCACCCGCCGGTGGCACCCACTTTACGTCCTTTTGAATGGCCTTAAGGAGTTTCTGCCTTAACCCGTCGTGGTCGATCTTCATGAACCACTGCCGTGTCGCGCGAAAAATGATCGGGTTCTTGCATCTCCAGCAATGCGGGTAAGTGTGTTGGAGAGGTTCTTTATGGAAAAGTGCCCCCTTTTGTTTGAGTTCCTCGATAATTTTATCATTGGCCTTGAACACATGTTCGCCGGCGTAAGGGCCCGCTTCGCTCGTATAAACGCCTTTGTCATTGACCGGCATCACGACATCAAGTTTATATTTCAATCCCGTTTCGAAATCTTCCTGCCCGTGGCCAGGCGCGGTATGGACCAAGCCTGTGCCGTCTTCTTTGGTGACATAATCGGCCGTCACAACACGGCAATTCTTTCTTAGGCCAAAAGGGTGTTCGTAAGTAAGCGTTGTCAGCTGGCCGCCTTCAACTTCTCTGAGGATTTTCGATGATTGAACGCCGACTTTGGCCAAGACAGCAGCGCTCAAAGATTTTTCCATAATGAGGACTTCTTTGCCGGTATCCACAACAACATATTTAAAATTAGGATGAACGGCGACCGCAACGTTCGCCATAAGCGTCCAGGGCGTTGTCGTCCAGATCAACAAATATAAAGGTTTGGTTTCTTTATTTTCGACCTTAAATTTCACGTACATCGATTGGGACGTATGGTCTTCGTACTCGACCTCCGCTTCGGCGAGAGCCGTCTCGCAGCTGAAACACCAGTTGACGGGCTTGAGCCCGCGATACACATAGCCTTTCTTGAACAATTCCGATAATGATTTCAGGATCCAATATTCGTATTCAGTATTAAGCGTCAGATACGGTTTTTCCCATTCGCCGAAAATACCCAGCCGTTTGAACTCATCGCGCTGGATACCCACGTATTTCATCGCGTAGTCATGCGCTTTTTTGCGAAAGTCCACGCAATCAACGTCACTTTTTCTTTTTTTCATTTCTTTCAACAATGCGTGCTCGATCGGAAGCCCGTGGCAATCCCAGCCGGGAAGGTAATGGCTGTCAAAGCCCTGCATGGCTTTGGATTTGACGATCAGGTCCTTAAGCGTTTTATTGAGGGCGTGGCCGATGTGGATGTTGCCGTTGGCGTACGGCGGCCCATCGTGGAGAATGAATTTCGGTTTGCCCGCAAGCTGCTGGCAGATCCTCTGGTAAAGGCCTTCTTTTTCCCATTTCGCCAGATAGAGCGGCTCTTTCTGGGCGAGCCCCGCCTTCATCGCAAACTCGGTCTGCGGCAAATTAAGCGTCTTTCGAAAATCGACTTGTTGGGAGGCTTCGTCTTTCATCTTTAACGTATATATTTTCCGATGATGGGCCTTAAATTACTTTTGGTTTGCTCGGGGATCAATTTGGGGTCGGTCATAATGGCGTGCTTGAGAGCGCCCTGCGCGCTGAATGAACTCAACCGCCCGGCTTTAGGGATAGCCACTCTCAAGACCTTCTTGGCGTTGTCGATATTTTTCATCAGATTCGCGATGATCACCTCCACCGTTACGGACTCGTGGCCTTCGTACCAGCAATCATAATCGGTGACGGCAGCCAGTGTCGCGTAGGCGATCTCGGCCTCACGCGCCAATTTGGCTTCCGTCATGTTCGTCATGCCGATAATGTCCATGCCCCAGCTGCGGTACAAATTCGATTCGGCCTTGGTCGAGAATTGGGGGCCTTCCATGTTCACGTACGTCCCTTTTTCATGCACGGGTACGCCGATCGTTTTGCAGCTTTCGATCAAGATCTTCGTCAGCTCCGGTGAGACCGGCTCGGCAAAAGCCACGTGCGCCACGATGCCGTCGGTAAAAAAACTGGACTGGCGGGCATGGTTCGTTCGATCGACAAATTGATCCGGCACGACAAAATCCATCGGCTTAAGATCCTCCTTGAGGCTGCCGCAGGCGGAAACGGAAAATATGGCCTCAACCCCCAAACGTTTCATTTCATAAATATTGGCGCGATAATTGATCGTGCTCGGGGAATGACGATGCCCGCGGCCGTGGCGGGACAGGAACACAACATCAACGCCTTCGAGCTTGCCCGACATAAAATGGTCTGACGGCGGACCAAAGGGCGTGTCCATGAAGACCAGCTCCTCAACGTTCTCAAGCCCTTCAAGCTGATATAAACCGCTTCCGCCGATAATACCTATCTTGGCCATTATTTCGAGAGCTCCTTGGCCCTCTTGCGCGCCGCTTTTAAAGCGTCGCTAAAAATTACTTGGTAATCTTTCTTTTGAAAAACTTTCAACGCCGCTTCCGTTGTCCCTTTTTTGGAAGTGACTTTTTGGCGTAGCGTTGCCGCGTCATCGTTGGATGCCACAAGAAGGTTCAAACTGCCGCGCAGCGTTTGCATGATCAAACCCGTTGCCACTTTTTGGGAAAATCCCAAACGCTGCGCCGCTTTAACAAAAGATTCGACAAAATAAAAAACATACGCCGGCCCGCTTCCGGAAACGGCTGTCACGGCGTCCATGAATTTTTCATCCGTATGAATGGTGAAGCCGATACGTTGGAATAATTTCTCTGTTACTTGCGCGTCTTGGCGAGTGGCATTTTTACCTTTGCAAATTCCCGTCATTCCCATACCGACCTGCGCAGGCAGATTCGGCATGGTGCGCATCACGCGAACGCCTTTACCCAAACGTTTTTCGATATAGCGGGTGGTAATGCCCGCGGCGATGGAAATGACCAGATGCCGCTTGCTGATATATCTTTTGGTTTCGCCAAGAATAGCGTCAAAATCCTGCGGCTTGACGGCGAGAATTAAAACATTTGAGCTCTCAACAACCGTTTTCAAGTCCTGTGCGGACAAACGGAATTTATCCTTTAGAAACGCGCGGCGCTTCGCATCTTTTTCGCAAACACGGAGTGCATACTTCTTTCGGATGCCGCTGATGATGGCGGAACCCATATTCCCGCCGCCGATGATGCCGATTCTTGTTTTCATAATTTGCTCCTTGTATGGAACGGTCGGGAGACCGTTCCCTACTTACTGCTTACCGCTTACTGCTTACTACTTAAATATCGCTCTTCCAATCCTTATCATGTTCGAGCCTTCTTCCAAGGCGATGGCGAAATCATCGCTCATGCCCATCGATAAATATCTCATGTCAACGCGTTCGCTTTGCGGCAATTGCTTAACGATCGCATCCTTTAATATCTTTAGATCCCTGAAAGAACGGCGGATCATGTTCTGATCCTGTGTCAACGGCGCGATCGTCATGAGCCCCTTGACCCTTAAACACGTCATATCCTGCATCTGTTGGATCAGCGCAGCCGCCTCATCGGGACGGATGCCGAACTTTTGCTGCTCACCCGAAGTATTGACCTGGATGAGAACATCCATGGTCTTATTGGCATTTTGCGCTTGTCTTTGGACCTCGGCGGCGAGCTTCAAGCTGTCCACCGACTGGATCATGTCAAATATGGCAACGGCATCCTTGGCCTTGTTGGTCTGCAGATGCCCAATCATATGCTTGGTCACTTTAAGACCAACTTCTTGAAGGCGCGCAAATTTCAATCTGGCATCCTGGACCTTGTTCTCACCGATATGTTTTAAACCCGCCTCAACCGCCTGTTGCACCAAAGCGCTATCGGCATACTTGGTAACGCCGACCAGCGTTACCTCATCCGGGTTACGGCCGACTCTTTGACAAATATCGCAGATCTGCTCCCGGATTTGAGCCAAATTATTGCGAATCATTGAGGTAAACTATCACAAATGGTTTGAATAGTCAATCCTTCGACTTCGCTTCCTTCGCTTCGCTCAGGACTGTTCGAAGAACACTGAGCGCAGCGAACGTGCAGGATTGACCCTGAGAGGCCCGCCTAAAGCGGGCCATCGAAGGGTCATCAAGGCTTTTAGCTAGGGATGAAGGTTTTATTAATAAGATTATTAATATAAGAATTATCAATGGCTCAGGGTTTCGTCCACTAAATTCTTTAGTTTAAAAGGCTGCCGAGCCAATGAAGAAGCGGGTGCGGCCAAACGCCCAAAAAGGCGATTGCCAAGCAAAGAGACAGCAAAACAAATGAGGAGACAAATGATGGGGAAGCGGAAGAAAATTCCCGGGGAGCGTCAAGGAACATGCACTTGATGATCCTCACATAATAATAAAAAGCGATGACGCTGTTGATGACGATGATAATCGCCAACCCGATAAAATGCGCTTGGACGGCGGTTGCGATGATAAAAAATTTGGCTAAAAATCCGGCCAAAGGCGGCAATCCCGCGAGCGATAAAAGGCAAATGGCCAAGGTCACCGCCAACAAAGGCGCTCTTTTATACAGCCCGCTGTAGCTTTCGATCGCATCGCTTTTGATGATGTTATAAGCGGCGATGACGCCAGCAAAGGCGCCCAAGTTCATAAGGCCGTAAATAAAGATGTAGAAAAGGATCGCTTTAAGGCCATCGGGGGTAGGAATGGCAAGCCCGACCAGCATGTACCCTGCCTGGGCAATGGTCGAATAGGCCAACAGCCTCTTGATGTTCGTTTGCGTGAGGGCCGTGATGTTGCCGATCGTCATCGTGGCAACGGCCATCACGACCGCGATGATGGGCCAGGATAGAAAATTCTCGCCAATGCCCTGCACAAAAACGCGCAACAGAAAAGCAAAACCCATCGCCTTGGGCGCCACTGAAAAGAACGCGGCCGCCGGCGTGGGCGCGCCCTGATAAACATCCGGGGTCCACATGTGAAACGGCACCAGCGAACATTTGAAACCAAAGCCCGCCAAGACCAGCAAAAGCGCCAGGATAAAAAGCGGATTCCCGCTCACTTCGGCCTGCGCCATTTGATTCACCAATAAAGACAGATCCAACGTCCCGAATAAGCCATAGATCAAAGAGATGCCGTAAAGCGTCACTCCGGTCGAAACCGCGCCGAAAAGGAAATATTTGACCCCGGCCTCGGATGAAAAAGCCTCCCGCTTAAGATAACCGGCCAGGATATACGACATAAGCGATACCGCCTCAAGACTCAAATAGATCATAACGAGATTGTTGGATGAAACGGCCAGTAACATCGATACAGCTATCGACAACACGAAGAAATGGTATTCCCCCCTGTCTTCTTCATCTAAATCCCGGTACGCCATGGTCATGAGGACCATTAAGCCCGTCATCCCTAAGATCACGGTCCTGAAAAAGACGGAAAACCCGTCATTGACCAACATTTGAGAGAAAACGAAATGGGGAGATTGAAAACTCAAGGGAAGAAAAGCCCCGGCCAACAAAACGCCGGCCAACGCGATCAGATCCAGGATCTTTTTATTTTTGAATAAAACCGATCCCAGACAGACCAACAAAGCAAAGCCGGTCAACACCAGTTCGGGAACAATAAATTGTAAATTCACGTTCATAAAACCCTCTTACTTAAAAATCAATAACGCCTCAAGGGCGATCTGTTGGAATTTGATGACCGCCGCCGGATAAACACCGACAACGGCGATGATGACGGAAAGCGGAACAAGCGTCAGCGTTTCCCATTTATTCATGTCCGGATATTTACCGGCGACCGGGTTGACCGGCCCCAATAATACTTTTTGTATCATAAAAAGAAAATAGCCTGCGGTAATGATAAGCCCCAGGCAGCTAATGGCCGTCAGTTTAGGGAAAACCGGATACGCGCCGATGAGCGATAGAAATTCACCGACAAATCCGCTCAAGCCCGGCAAGCCCAATGAGCCAAGCGTACAAAACGTTAAAAAGAAAGCGTATTTCGGCATGGTCGCGGACAAACCTCCGAATTGGTCCAGCTCCCTCGTGTGCGCGCGGTCATACAGCACGCCGACAAGCAAAAACATCGCTCCCGTGATGATGCCGTGGTTGAACATCTCTAAAAGAGCGCCGTTAAAACCTGTGATATTCAAGCTCGCAAAACCTAACAAGACAAATCCCATGTGGCTCACCGATGAGTAGGCGATCATTTTCTTGAAATCGGTCTGCGCCATGGCGACACACGCACCATAAATAAGGTTGATGGCGCCCAAAACCGCCAACGAAAGGGAAAAATATTGGGTCGCGTCCGGAAAGAACGGAAGACAGATCCTGAAAAGGCCGTAACAGCCCATCTTCAGAAGGACCCCGGCCAATAGAACGCTGATTGGCGTCGGCGCTTCCACGTGAGCATCCGGAAGCCAGGTATGAAACGGAAAAACCGGGACTTTAATGGCAAAGGCGATATAAAAGGAAAGGAACAAAAATATCTGCAAACGCAAATCGAACAGCGGCATCACTTGGGCCAGCTCGAACATATTAAAGGTATGAGGGCTTGCGCTAAAGTAAGCGACCAAAATCCCGACCAGCATGATGACGGAGCCGGCGAGCGTATACAAAAGGAATTTCATGGCGGCGTATTCTTTCCTGGGCCCGCCCCATATGCCGATCAAAAAATACATCGGGATAAGGACCGCTTCCCAGAAAATGTAGAACAAGAACAGATCCAGCGCGAGGAATGTCCCCAGCATGCCTGTCATCAAAATAAGGTACAGCACAAAATATTCTTTCTGGCTGTGCCCGATCCCGCCGGATGCGATGCAGGCCAGAAATCCCAATAACGCGGTCAAGAAGACCATGGCCACATTAAGGCCATCAACACCCAGAAAATACCAGGCGTTCATCGGCGCGATCCAAAGATGGTGCTCAACGAATTGCACGCCGGGCAAAGCACTGTTGAATTTTATCACCAGCAACACCGACAAACACAGGACAACGAACGTTGCCGATAAAGCGAACGTTCGGATAAGGCGGACATTATTCCTGGGAGTCAAAAGGATCCCCAAAGCCGCCGCCAGCGGCAGAAAGATGATCGAGCTTAAAAGCGGAAACATAACCCTCCCAAAATTAAAATGAAAATAATGATCCCAACGACCTGGAATAACAGGTAATTCTGCACCAACCCCGTCTGAAGGGGCCGAAAGATGGCCGATAATCTCTGAACACAACTGGCTGTCCCGTTAACGATCCCGTCAATGAAACGAAAATCGAACCCGAACGCCCCGCGGCATACCGCCAGGGCCGGCTTGACAAAGATTTCCTGATAGATCTCATCCACATAATATTTATTGAGGAGCAACCGATAGAGCCCGCCGAAAGCGGGAAGTTTCAGTCCTTTCATATACACCAAAAATGCCAAAACAATTCCTGTAAGAGCGATCAACACCGAAAGCCACATGATCATGGAATTGATCTCCACTTCATGAGCTCCCTCATGCGGCAAAATAAATGCCTGGAAAGCATGCCCTGCCAAAGGCGAACCGATAAGCCCGACAAAGATCGCGAAAACCGACAAAACAATTAAAGGAAATGTCATGCTCACCGGCGATTCGTGGGCGTGGCTGATATCCGAACGCGGTTTCCCGAATAAAACCAGAAAGATCAGCCGTGCCATGTAGAAGGCGGTCAAAAAGCTCGTGAGAACAGCCACCATGAATAACCCTTGATGCCCGTGATACGCTGAAAGCAAAATCTCATCCTTGGACCAAAAACCCGCCAAAGGCGGCACGCCCGCCAACGCCAAAGCGCCGATGATAAAAGTCATCCCCGTTATTTTCATTTTCGCAAAAAGCCCGCCCATGGTCCGGATATCCTGCGAGTGCACCGCATGGATGACGCTCCCTGCACATAAAAACAGAAGCGCTTTAAAAAACGCATGTGTCATTAAATGAAATGTCCCGGCCGCATACCCTCCAACCCCTAAGCCCAACATCATGAGCCCCAGCTGGCTGACCGTCGAATACGCCAAGACACGCTTGATGTCGTTATTGACGGTGGCGATCGATGCCGCCATCAAGGCGGAGATGCCTCCGATGATGCCGACAAATTCCAAGGCCGCCGGATTGGCCAGAAAAAGCGGGAATGTCCTCGCTACCAGATACACCCCGGCCGCCACCATCGTTGCCGCGTGGATCAAGGCGGAAATGGCTGTCGGGCCTTCCATCGCATCCGGTAACCATACGTGCAGCGGGAATTGCGCGGATTTCCCGACCGCACCAAAAAAAATCAGCAGCGCCGCGACCATGAAAAAAGTTTCGTTGCCGGCAACATTAACATGCGCCAGGTCGCTGAATCGCAGCGAATGCGTGAGGCTCAATAAAAGGAATATGCCGATAAGAAATCCCGTATCGCCGATACGGGTGGTGATGAACGCCTTTAAGCCGGCCTTCGCCGCTGCCGGGCGCTCGAACCAAAAGGCGATCAATAGATACGAACAAAGCCCCACGCCTTCCCAGAAAATATAAAGCAGGATAAAATTATCCGCCAAGACCAATCCCAACATGGATGCGGTGAACAAAGAAATATAAGCAAAATACCGGCTGTAACGCGGATCGCCGTGCATATACCCCACGGAATAGATCTTGATGAGTGTCGCCACGATCGTGACGACCAGAAGCATCATGACGCTCAAGGCATCCACGGTCACGCCGAATTTCAAAGGGACACCATAAAGGGAAAGCCATTCGCCCAGAACGATCGATCCGTTCTGGTGGGCTTGCTGCTCGAAGAACGTTTGGATGGAAACAAGCATGGCCATGCCCGAGGCTACGATAGAGACCCAGGCGCTCGCTTGGTTCAAGCGCTTCCCAAAGAAGATGTTGATGACAAACGCCAAGAACGGAAATAGAGGAATAAATTGTGCCATGCGGGTTACCACTTCATCAAATTAAAGTTATCAACAAAAATGTTTTTACCGTTTCGATAAATGGCAATGACCAAGACCAGACCCACCACACTTCCGGCGGCCGCGATCGCAACCACAAATAACGCGAAGATCTGCCCCAGCCCGTCCGGCGTGCCCAAATATCTCTGGAAAGCAACCAGATTGATGTTGGCGGCGTTTAAGATCAGTTCGATCGAGATGAGGATACCGATGGCGTTGCGGCGGGTCAGGACGCCGAAAACACCGATGCAAAAAAGGATCGCGCTAAGGAACATGTAGTGATTTAATGAAATCATTTTTTCACCTTCCCTATAACGATGGCCCCCACCATGGCGGCCAGCAGGATCAATGAAATGAACTCAAAGGGGAGCACATACGTCGTTAATAAAGACTTCCCTATTTGCTTTAAAGAAAATATGTGGTCCTGCGCAAACACGGCCCAGGAAGATAACTTAATTCCTAGCATGAGAAAAATAAGCAAGATACTGACGGCGATTGCCGATATAAGGACCTGTTCGTTGGTCTGTCGGATGGAGCGGTCGTCAATGCGGGCGGTGAGCTTGATAGCAAATATAAATAAGGTGATGATACCACCGATATAAACGAGGACCTGGATGACGCCCAAAAAAAGCGCGTCCAGCATCAGATAAATGCCGGCGACACTTAAAAGCGCCATGGCCAACCATACCGCGCAATGAAAAATATTGCGTGAGGTCACGGCCCCAAAAGCGAAACCGCAGGCGCTCAAAGCTATAAAATAAAAAAAGAGCTCATTCATAAATTAAGATGTTGGTTTATCCGTCGTTGTTGGTTTGGGGGCCTCCGGCGTTGAACTGCCGGCCGCAGGGGCCGGCGCAACAGGAGGCTTAAGTACGATGCCAATCGTATTGGCATCGTTTCGTTTAACTTCATCCGCAAAATTATAATTCGCGTTCACATACTTATATTTATCTTCCTTCATGAGATCGATATTTAACTGATCATGCGAGTATGTCGACACTTCGTACATTTTGTTCATGAATATAGCATCCGTTGGGCAGATCTCATCGCATAACCCGCAAAAACAGCACAGCTCGGCGTTGTAGGTGAATTTCGTGATCTCATTCTTCTTTTTGCCGTCAGCCACCACCTGCTTATGGACCAGATCCAGCGCTGCCACGGGGCAAATCTTGATGCACTGGTAACAAATGACGCAGGCCTCGGGTTTCAAATCCACCATCCCCCGGAAATTGGCTGTCATTGGCTGTTTCTTGATGGGGTAATTCAGTGTAACGGATTTGGCAAAATAATTCTTTATCGTCACCTTCATGCCGATCAGAAGGCTTTTAATAGAAAGAATAAAAAATTTGATCTTCTGAAACATGGCTCCCCCTTACCTTGCCACCATGAACCAGCCGCTCACCAGGATATTAACTAAGGATAGCGGCGTTAGAAATTTCCAGGCGAATGACATCATTTGGTCCATCCTCACGCGAGGCAGCGTCCAGCGCACCCACATCGAAAGAAAAACGAGCCCATACGTCTTAAGCAAAAACCACACAACCGGCGGCAACCATGGTCCGCTCCATCCTCCGAAAAATATGGTGGCGGCGACCGCCGAAACAATGACAAGGTTCGTGTATTCCGCGACAAAGAACATCGCGAATTTCATGCCCGTATATTCCGTATGGTAACCGGCGCCCAGTTCCGACTCCGCTTCAGGGATATCAAAAGGCACGCGGTTGACCTCCGCGGTCGAAGAAATAAGATAAACGATACACGCCAGCGCCAGATGCGGCTTGAAAATGAACCAGCCGTTATGTTGGGCGGCCACGATCTCTTGCATCGAAAGGGTCCCGGCTTCCATGACGACCAGCGTGATCGATAGAAGAAGCGGCACCTCATAACTGATGATCTGCGCGGCGGAACGCATGCCGCCTAAAAGCGAATATTTATTGTTCGAGCCCCAGCCGGCCATGAAGATGCCTAACACGCAAACCGCCGTGACGGAAGATATGTAAAGAACGCCCACATTCAGGTCTCTGACGATTAGGTTTTCTCCGAAGGGGATCGCCACAAAAGCCGCTACCGAAGGGACCACCACAAAAAAAGGCGCCAGCCACCAAACCAGCTTATCCACGCCCGAGGGAACGATATTTTCTTTGAGCAACAGCTTGATCGAATCCGCGATGGACTGCAGCGCCCCGTGCCAGCCGACGGTGGTCGGGCCCATGCGGTTTTGGATGTGCGCCGAAACCTTTCTTTCCCACCAGATCAAGAACATGGCCGACACGGAAATAAACCCCAATACCGAAGTGCCTTTGACCGCCATCTCAAGGACTATCGGGTTCATCGGTCGATCTCTCCCATGACAATATCAATGCTGCCTAAAACACACACGGCATCGGAAACGTTCAGACCGTGGATCAACTCCGGCAAAACAGCGAGATTGCAGAACGAAGGTGAACGGATCTTGTTGCGGTACGGCTTAAGCCCGCCGTCACTGACGAGATAAAATCCCAGCTCTCCCCGCGGGTTCTCGGTCCTTAGGTAAGTTTCACTCGGAGGCGCTTTAAATACTTTATTGATCTTGGCGACGGCGTTGCCCGGCGGGAGCCCGCCGATCGCTTGCTCGACAATCTTTAAACTTTCGCCGATCTCATCGAGCTTGACCTTGAACCGGTCCCATGAATCGCCTTGCTTACCGACAGGAACATCAAATTTGAAACGGTTATAAAGCATGTACGGCTCGTCTTTTCTTATATCCCATTTGACCCCGGAGGCGCGCAAATTCGGGCCCGTGACGCTGTAATTGATCGCCACCTCGGGTTTAAGGATGCCGATCTTTTTTGTCCTGGCCAAAAAGATGGCGTTGTACGTCAAAAGCTCGTTATATTCTTTCAGTTTCTTGCGCTCGTACTTGATAAAATCTTTGATGTACTTATCCGCATGGGGCGGCAACTCCGACTGAACTCCGCCGATGCGCATATAGTTGAACGTGAGCCGGCCGCCGCAAAGCTCGTCAAAAAGTTGGATGATCGTTTCGCGGTCGCGGAAACAGTAGAACATCGGTGTTGCGTAAGCGCCAAGGTCCTGCGCAAACGTTCCCAGGGAAACCAAGTGGCTGGCGATGCGGTTCAACTCCGCGATAATGGTGCGGACATAAGAAACCCGGTCATTGACCTGAAGGTTCAAGAGCTTCTCCACCGCTAGAACATAGCCCAAATTATTGTTCATCGAGGCCAGATAATCGAGGCGGTCGGTAAAGGGGATGAATTGGATATAGGTGCGGTTCTCGGCGATCTTCTCGCAGCTGCGGTGCAGGTACCCGATGTGCGGCCGGCAATCAACGACGATCTCCCCATTGAGGCGCAATTCCAGATAAAGCACCCCATGAGTCGATGGATGCTGGGGGCCCATGTTCACGATGAGCTCTTCGGAAGGCAGTCCTGCGGCAGGATCAGGATTGTTCTGTTTGACTACTTCATTATTCATGAAAAAATTCCTATCCGCCACCTTTAAGTCCTTCGCTTTGCGGCAACCGGACAAAGTCGGGGCGGTCAAAGTTCTTCCTTAAGGGCCAATCCGTCCATTCATCGGGATTCAAAATCCGGCGCGGGTCCGGATGGTTCAAAAATTTAATGCCGAAGAAATCATACGTCTCTCGCTCAAGCCAATTGGCCGATTTCCAAAGGCCGCAGAGCGATTCAACGCTTAAATCCTCCAGGGACAAAAAGACTTTTAATGTCAGCATAAACCTGTTCTTAAAGGAATAGAGATGGTAAACGACCTCCATCTTGTCTTTCCAGTCAACGCCGGTCACGCAATGAAGGTTGTCAAAAGCGAGCTCACCCGATTTAAGAAATTGCGCGACCGCAAGCAATGCTTCTTTCTTGATAACAATGGCCGCCGGCCTTTCCTCGGTTATCGCTTCGGGAAACTTCTCACGGATTGTTTGGACTACCTGGCTGAGTTCCACTTTTGGGTTCAACCCCTCCTTTAGGGGCTGGTGCCTTGGGCAATAATCCTCCTCCTTTAGCATGATCCGATGGGGCCAAGGGAGGATGAGTATAGGTTTCTTTGCTTTCGATCTTTTCTTTCAATTTCAAAATACCGTTGATGAGCCCTTCGGGCCGGGGTGGGCATCCCACTACATGAACGTCAACCGGGATCCCGAGCCGTTCCGTCCCCGCCACCACTGAATAGGTGTCGTGATAAAAGATCCCGCCGCCGATGGCGCAATTGCCCATGGCGATGACGTACTTGGGTTCCGGCATCTGGGCGTAGAGTTTCTTCATGCACTCCCCCATCTTGACGCAAATGGTGCCGGCGACGATCATCACGTCGCACTGGCGCGGGCTCGCCCGGAAAACGCCCGAGCCGATCCGGTCGATGTCAAATTTTGAGGCGCCCGTGGCCATCATCTCGATGGCGCAACAGGAAAGGCCGAAAGTCATCGGCCATATGGATGAGCCTTTGGCCCACTTTAAAAGTTCCTCGGATTTCGTTATTATGATTTCTCCGCCAGGGAATTTTTGCATATATTTTTCCCCTGCTGGGGTTTTTTGTTGTTCTATTGCCATTCGAGCGCTCCTTTCAACCATGCGTACGCTAAACCTAAGGCCAAAACAAGAATGAAGATCATCATTTCAGCATAGGCGATCATGCCCATTTCCTTAAAGACGACTGCCCAGGGCATCACGAACAAAACTTCCACGTCAAAAATCACAAAAATCAGGGCAAACAGATAATACCGCACATTGAACTGGACCCGCGCGTTGCCCTTAACGATCTCTCCGCATTCATAAGGCGAATTCTTGACCGCTTCCGTAGGGAGCCTGGGTCGCAGCAGCCAAGACACGACAAACGCGCCGCCCACGAATAAAACCCCTAAGAACAAAAAATAAAGTAAATATACATAATCCGGAATCATAAAACCTCTTTATCCGCCTGTACGGCGTCTATACTGCTTCTCTACTCCAATTATAGTATGTGTTGACACTGTTGTCATCCTTAGTGTCATTATTTGCTGGAAAAAGGAATTATACACGAAACCAGCCGAATGACAAGAACTCAAAAAAAATTTTATCCCCCGCCCAAATCCGTCGCCTTCTAATAACTTATTTGAATTCAATGAGTTACGAGAAAAATCTATTTTACCCTCAAACTTTGCAGGCCATTGATGACCGAATCAGGAATGGGCGGCAACTCCAACAAAAATAATGCCAGGTTGCCGGCATCGGCGTTACGGATGGGTTGGTCATTGCTCTCGTAGGGAATAATGTATTTCTTGGGATACCTGCGGGTAGCGTGGTTGAGCTGATACAGATCCGCCCCCTTGGCCACCCCCGGCCCCCAGACAAAAAAAGGAACGGTATAATTATTCTTATTAAAAGTATCCAAATGGTCCCTCCCATCGCCACCGTGGTCTGAGGTGACGATAAGGTAGGTCTGTCCGTTTAAACGATCATTCTTTCGGATAACTTCCAAGATCTTCCCCAAATAGCCGTCTATTTTTCTCGCTTCCTGCATATACGGGGAGTTTGCCTCAACACGCCATCCCTGCCGATGGCCGACAGCATCGGGGCCGGAGAGATGCAAAAAAATAAAACGGGAGTCGAACTCCCTCAAATCCAGCAGGAACTTCTCCAATGTCAACGCGTCATTTTCATCCGTTATGAAATAACTCTGGAAGCGTGAAGGGTCTTTCCCGCCTTTCCTGTCTCTGGGCATCACGGTATATGACTTGACAAAAAGGCCCATCTTGCGCTTGGAAGCGAAAAAGGAGGAGCGCAATTTGCTCTGGTACAACACATCAAAGATGCTCTGAACGTATTCACGTTTTATGTCATGGACCGCTTTGCCGACATAGTCATCCATGCGGTAGCGGTGGGCGCTCTCGCCGTCGAAGACGGGGCGGCCCGTGAGCATGCTGGCCACATTCGGCAACGTGCGGGTGTCGCGCGGGTCGCTGCGGGCATTCAAGGTGCTGGCGCCTGTTTGCATCAAATAATGGAAATTGGGCGCTCCCTTGGGCCCCAGCGCTTCAAGCGCATCCGGGCGCAGCCCGTCAACGACAATGAGGACCACCCTTTTATGGATAGGCCGGTTCTCATGAATGAGCGTGAGAACAGTCAGCGCCCAGACAAAAATGGCGATAATGCCGTAAAAGCTGACACGCCGCCAGTTAATAAATGGATCGGAAAAGATGCTCATAGTAAAAAAGAAATCAGGTTATTAGGATATCAGGGTATTAGGTCGGAGGATATCTGGAGATCAAGGTATTAGGTTTTTTATAACCGATATCCTAATAACCCAATACCCTGCATCCTGATTTCCTAATATCCTAATATCCTTTTGAATTATATCAGTATTTTTTTCTCTATATAACTTTATATCACAAATTTGTTTTGACCGCCAAAGGCGCGGGTAATAAAATGATTTTGCTTATGATACGGCTCATCCGGACAATTCTCTTCTCTATTATATTTCTATTTGGCTGGTGCACCCTCGCGCCGGCCCAGTACACGCCCGGGGGGTTATTTTCCCTGGCGCGCGCCGGCGACATTGAAGGCTTGAAAGCGCTTTTGGCCACAAAGCCCCCCGCGCCTCTTGTCGACAGCGCGCTGGAAGCGGCGGTGATCGGCAACCAACCCGAGGCCATCAAACTTCTCATCGAACACGGCGCGAACGTCAATTTTCAAAACCCTAACGGAACAGCCCTGTTGGTGAACGCCATCATGCTCGAAGTTTATGATGCCGCCACCACCCTTACGGAATCAGGGGCTGACCCCAACGTCAGCGGTTACAACCGCCTTTATCAGGGTTATCCGATGAGCTGGCAATGGACGCCCTTGATGGCCGCTTCCTACCAAGGCCAGCTTGAGCTGGTGAAGCTCCTCGTTGAAAAAGGCGCGGATATCAGCAAAGAAGGCTATTCCGTTTCCCAGGACGAGCCGGAGGCGGCCGCCGACATCGCCGCTTACTCGGGGCGGCTGGAGATCCTCCTATACCTTCTGGATCAAGGGGCGACGCTCAAGGAAGACACCATTTTTAAATCCGCCCGCGGCGGGCATTTGGACGTCGTGCAGTTCCTTGTCAAAGGCGGCTTTGATGTCAACACACCGGGGCCCAACCGGGGCAAAACGCTTTTGATGGAAGCGGCGTGGTGGGGGCATTTAGGAATCGTGGAATTTTTGCTCAAGTCAAAGGCCGATGTGAACGCGGCCGATCAAAACGGCTACACGGCTTTAAGTGATGCCGCGGCCAATAACGGCGATGAATTTCCCAACCAATTAGAGATCGTCAAAACACTTGTCAGATCCGGCGCGGATATCCGCAAAGCCGATGCCTTCCAATTAACGCCCCTCATGCGGGCAAAAGATCCCAAAGTCATTGAATTCCTTGTCGAGGCAGGGGCAAGGTAAGAATATCGGTAACAACACTTTTTACGGAGAAAGTGTGTCCGTCGCGTTTATTAATGAATGAAGGACTGCTTCCCGGGCTTTGGGCCTGATGGTGGGCTCGATAATAACGGTCTGCTGTCCCAGTTGCCGGGATTTCTTGTGGGCTTGGGCCTTGCGAAGGACATGCGAATAGGAGATCAATAATCGCGTGGACGTATCCTTTGTAAAAACGGCCCGGACCATGGCAACAATGCGCTCGGGGTGAAGGACACATGCCAACGTATAAAAATACATCATGGTGAAGGTGGTCATGATCCCGACGAGCTTGGGGTGGAATGTTTCATTAAAGGACGTCCCTTTGCTGAAATCGGTAAATCCCGAAAGAGATTTAAAGTACGCGTCATTTAAGGCGAGCTTGCCGGCTTTCACCAGATTGGCGAATATTTCCGTTCCGGGATAAGGTGAATAAGGAAAAGCGGAGATGTCTTCCACGCCGACCTTGGCCAATTTCGCGATAAAGCCGTATGTCTTAAAGACATCTCTCCATGTCTGCCCGGGCAAAGCAAAAATAAAATTGCATTTGATCTTGATCTTCGCCCTGTTGGCCGCCTTCATGGATTCCAGCATGCGATCGAGCAGCACTCTTTTCTTGATGCGCTTGAGCTCATCGGGCGAGCCCGATTCCGGCGCATAGCTCATGTGCCGGCAACCGGAGGCATAAAGCAGCCGGCAGACCTCATCATCGATGGCCTCGGAGCGCGTTCCCGAGGGGAGCTGCCAGGTGATGTTAAGGTCTTCTTTGATGAGTAATTGGCAGAACTCAATGATCCATTCTTTCTTGATGATCGCGGTCAGATCATAAAAATCAAAATTCGTGACATTATATTTCTTTATATACCGCTTCATTTCCTCCAGCACTTTATAAGCATCGCGTACGCTCCACTTGCGGGTCCACATAAATGGCGATGAGCAGAACGTGCATTCGTAAGGGCACCCGCGGGAGGCCATGATCGGCATGCAGCGGCCTAAATTCGCGCCGTGGGTAACGCCGTTATCGATATATTTTTCGATCGGGAAAATGTCCCATACCGGGTCCGGGATATCATCGATATTCTGGATGCGCTTTCGCCTTCCGGTCTTTAAGAATTCCCCGTTGGAACGTATACAAAGCCCTTCGAGCTCATTTAACGGCCGGCCCGCGGCATAAGCTTTGACAATTTCGACGAACGTCTCTTCCCCTTCGCCCAGGACACACACGTCAACGGCTTTGGACGCCTTGAGGATAAATTCCGGGCAGGCAGTCACATGCTCGCCGCCGACGACAATAAGGGCATGGGGAAAGCGTCCGCGGATAAGCTCGATGAGCGGCTCAAGAAAAGGCCATTCGACAGAGAACATACAGGCCATGCCCACAATTTCCGTATCTTTCGGGATCCGCTCAACGATCTCTTCATTGGATAAGCCGTGAAGCATGGATTTGCCGTCTTGGCCGGGCAGGATCGTGTATTGGTGGATCGCTTCGCCGACAGCGTCAACGCCGGAAGTGGGGATGCCCGCTGCCATTAAGGAACCTGCCAGGTAGGCTAAACCAAGAGGCGGTGTCGCGTCTTGGCCGACGTTACTGACCGTGGTAAACGTTGGTGGCCGCAGCAAACAAACCGCAGGGTAGTTGTTGAAAGACTGTTTGAGTATCCGCTTTTCCATAAATAGATAATTACTATGAAACTATTATATATACTATAGCTGTTTTTTAGCATAAACACCAACCAATGTCTAGAAAAAGAATGTCCGTCACGTTTATTGGTATTTCCACGTAACAAAGACGACACCGCTGAACAGTACCAGGTTGACCATATTAAAGGTGCGCCACACGGGATCCGCTGATGAGAAACCCGAGGGCGCCATCATCAAAAGGCACACCCACACCCCCAACGCCCAACCAAGGCTTAGATCACGGCTGGATCTGCGCTTAACGATCTTCACGATCAAAGGGATATTCCATAACGGCAGCACGATGGCGGCCACCATTCCCATCGTATTGATCCAATTTTGCATGTTAGTCTCCATGGTTTGTAGTAAGGGCCGCTTTAGAATTTATTTAACACCGCCGACATGAAAAACCCCAGATAGATGGCGGCAGCCGAGCAAAGAAGGCTGATGACGATCAACGACACCCGCCACCAACCGAAGCGGCCGTGACGGATCCAGCTTCCCGCAAAAAGCCCGAGGATGGGAAAGACCAGCATGATCGCGCCGGGGTCCCCATCCTTTTCGATCAGCCAGTACACTTCCAGGATAGTGAAGACCGTCAGAAAAATGACGTTAAAAATAAAATAAATGAAACCGAAGGCGATGCGGATATTTTTTATGTTGTTTTTCATGTTAAAAAAGACTAAGGGCCAGGCACCATTTAGTGCCAGGTAATTTCTCTTTCATTTTTAAATAAGGTGATTATAAAAGATTTGGCACGAAATCAGCCATTAGTTTGGTTAATAATACGAACATATCTTTATCACGATTGTTGTAACGATATTCCAGCTCTTTCAAATAAAACGGGAATTTCTCTTTAGAGACGCCATGGTAT
>DATDQB010000001.1:0-151551 GCA_035292445.1 Candidatus Omnitrophota bacterium | reverse complement strand
CTCGGAAAATACGGTTAACGCGCTCGCCGATAACGATGTCGATGACCATATTTTGGTCGGACAATACTCCACCAATCTTACGCCCAACTTGAACGTTGCGGCCAAGTTTAAGTCAGAGCTCATGATACGCCAGGGGGAATCAACTTATCCTCACGATTCCCTCCCGGGAGGAGGAGCTGCTCCGGACGGGGTGATCGATGTGATCGATTACAACAAGGTAAAGAACAAGGCCCTTTTGTTCGGCCAAAACTTCTCTTTCCGCTACAATGGGATCAAAACCACTTCCATTTATGGCGATATCGAGGTGGGTGAGGTCAGGAATAATTTAGAGGAAATTCAATTCAGTAGATTAAATGCCTTAAATTGGGTGAGAGAGACCGACGTTAATACCAAAAAGACCGTATGGACGCTGGGCACGCGCTCTATTCCCTCATCCCAGTTCAACATAACGACCCAACTGCGAAGGCGTTTGGAGAACAATGATTTTGATGACATCAAGGATTCGCCCGCGGGGGCCATTAATTCCGCTTTTTATGATTCCATGAAGCTTATCAGCAACGAGTTGACGACAAAATGGACCTGGAAACTTTACCATTGGCTTCACAGCTCAATTCGCTATCAATTGGTGGACAGTAAGATCGAGGCCAGGGCCGAAAATCGCGCCCAGCAGGATTCCACGACACGTTCCCATATCTTTACCTATGATATAGTCCTGCAGCCCACGGATAAGCTGTTTACGAATATCGCTTTTTCCAAGCAGGACATAAAGACCAAAACAGCCGCCAACGCTTTTACCAGCCCATTCCAGCTGCCCGGTTTTAACGGGGACGTCAGCAGCATTATTTTCAGCACGAGCTATACCCCCACGGAGACGCTCAGTTATACAGGCATCTTCACCTATTCGTTCTCGGATAATTTCAATGATTACACAGCCAGCAGCGTCGCTTACGGTGTGGATAACAGCAGGAAAAGTGTTGAGTTGGGCATGGGCTGGTCTCCGAAGAATAAGAACTGGACAATTGAGCCGCATTACGCCTTCTACAGCCATAATGGCAGTGCCGTATCAGAATATGGGAATTATAACGCCCACATCGCTTGGCTGGATATCACTAGGGAATGGTAAGACCGCTCTTTAACAACTGGTGAGCCCCGATGCAAGAAGAAAATAAAGATAGATCGGAAAAGCCAGCCGAGGGGAAAAAATTTTCCGATTTTTTTTATAATATCGTCACTTATGTCGGCGTCCTTATTGCGCTTTTTGTATTTATTTTAGAATGCTTTCTTTTTGGTATCGATTTTCTTACTGAGGGCTACAATGTCTACTTAGGTATTTTTACTTATGCCCTCTTGCCGCCTTTCCTTATCTTTGGCCTGCTATTGATCCCTGTAGGGGCCTTATGGAAAAGACATCGTGTTCTTAAAGGCTTTGCGCCACGGAAACCGAAAACGCTCTTTCTTGATCCATCCGTTGCCACGCATCGAAATGCGATCTTTGTTTTTATTATCGGTACAGGCATATTAATTGTCATGACGGCCGTGGGTTCGTATAAGGCGTTCCATTACACGGAATCGGTCCATTTTTGCGGGATCACCTGCCACCAGGTCATGCGGCCGCAATACACGACCTATTTGCAATCCCCGCATGCCAGGGTCAAATGCGTGGAATGCCATATAGGAGAAGGGGCCGATTGGTATGTTCGCTCAAAGCTTTCGGGCATGCGGCAGGTTTACCACACGCTCAAGGGTGACTTTTCCAAACCGATCGAAACACCGATCAAAAATCTTCGCCCGGCCAAGGAAACATGCGAGAAATGTCATTGGCCCAACAAATTTTATAACTCTTTTGAGATCAGACGAACTTATTACCTGACCGAGGAAAACGAACCTCCCCAATGGTACTTAAGAATGCTCGTTCAAGTGGGTGGTTCCGAAAAAGAGGACCTGGGCATCCATGCGCATATGGATGTAAATAACGATATCTATTATTACGCTGAAGATAAAAAGCGACAGAAGATCACGTGGATTAAAAGTGTCGATAAGCAAGGAAAAGAAACGATCTATACCAGTCCGGATTACAAACTGGAGACAAAAGAACTTCCAGCGGAATTGATCCGGGAGATGGACTGCATGGACTGCCATAATCGCCCGACCCATCAAGTGAATGCCCCTTTCAGGATTATGAACAAAGCGATGTATGAGGGCGCAATCGATGCGACCATCCCATCCATCAAGAAGAAGGTCCTGGAGGTGCTCACCAAGGACTATACATCAACGCCGGAAGCGGTTACCTCGATCAAGAATGAACTATTAAATTATTATCAAAAGAAACATAGCGAATATTACCTTGCCCATCAAGGCTCGATCGAAAAAGCGATCGGGCACATCGTCTATCTTTACGAGCACAATTTCTTCCCTGAAATGAAGGTCCGTTGGGATATTTATGAGGAGAACATCGGCCATATGACCTCGAACGGTTGTTTCCGCTGTCATGACAATGAGCATACCGCTGAAGATGGCAAAACTATCAGCCGTGACTGTAATATCTGTCATATGATCATTGAGCAGGGGCCGCCAGGCATGACCGAGAAAAGCACCGACGGCCTGCCGTTTCGCCATCCCACCAATATTGACGATGCGTGGAAGGACATGAGCTGCAGCGACTGCCATACAGGAGGAGCTGATTGAAAAGTTTTTGCCTCGATCGAGCCGGGCCGGTCATTTGTGCCGCAATCTCCATTGTGCTTGTCTTTGCAAACCCGCCATTAGCGCAAGAAAATAATTGCGTCTCATGCCATTTCGATTACTCGGAAATGATGGAAAAGAGTGTCCATACAAGCCATCAGATCACTTGTGAAAAATGCCATGGCGGTGACCCGACGGCCAAAGAGAGTGAAGCGGCCAAAGCCCCGGGAACAAATTTTATTGGCGTCCCGAACAAGGTCCAGATCGCGGAAATGTGCGGCAACTGCCACGCCGATGTGGCGACCATGAATTTCTATAATATCCCCACGGACCAATTGGCCCGCTACAAAACAAGCGCCCACGGCAAGCGGCTTTTCCAGGAAGGGGATGAAAAAGTGGCGGCCTGCAGCGATTGTCACGGTTATCACGACGTCGTTGCCGTTGGCGACTCATCAAGCCCTGTCTATCCGCTGAACCTTCCCAATACCTGCAATCGTTGCCATGGGAAGGAAAAATTAATGACCCCCTATGGCCATCCGGTGGATATCCTGGAAAAGTATACACAGAGCGTTCATGGCAAGGCGTTGTTCGAAAAGAACGACCTTTCCGCGGCCAACTGTGCTAAATGCCACGGCAGTCACGGTGCCGTGCCTCCGGGCGTTAAGGAAATCCATAATACGTGCGGGAAATGCCACATCAATGAAAAAAAATATTTTTTGGAAAGCCCTCACGGAAAAATATCCGACGGGGAAAAGTTTTCTGAATGTCTTACGTGCCATGGATATCATGATGTCAAAAAGGCCGATCTGGTCATTTATAAGGAAAAATGCGTTCAATGCCACGAGAGTGACAGTGGCGCGCTCAAACAGGGGATGGGGCTTTTGAGCATGCTGGAAGGGGCGGAAAAAAAATATGAAGAGATGAAAGGCCTTGTCCAGCAGGCATCCATCGATGGTATATTCATCGAGCCGGAGGAAGCCAAGCTTCAAAGAATCAGAAGCAGTGTTATTGAAATGGCGCCGGCACAACATACTCTTTCCACAACCGTTGTCGAGCAGGAATACAACAATGTTGTAACCTTGGCCGAAGAAATAAGCTCATCGATCCAGAAGAAAAGAAAAGCCTTAATTTGGCGTAAAATAGGCTTGATACCGCTGTGGATCTTTATTTTCATCATGTGTGCTGCCTTAAATAACATGTACCATCACCTGAAACGATTACGCAATTATCAGCAGTTCAAGCGCGACCAACAAGACAAACAGGATAAGACAAAAGATGAATGAGCCTGTTGTTAAAAACGAGTGTCTGGATATAGCCCTTCAGAAAAATTTAACACGCCGCGGTTTCATTGAGCTGATCATCAAGGGCGGACTTTTTGCGACCTTGGCTGGATTTATATTACCCGCCATGGCCTATCTGTGGCCCGTCACCCAGAAAGGCCCTGCCAGCAGCAAAAATGAGATCTGCCCCCTGGAAGAGATCCCTGTATGGGGTGCCAAAAAGGTTATTTTAGGCGGCAGTGCCGTTGTCATCATTCGTACACCGCAAGGTGTTAACGCGATCTCAGCCATTTGCACTCACTTGGGCTGTCTGGTGGATTGGGATAATAGTAAGCGCCAGGTCGCCTGTCCTTGCCACGCGGGGTTTTTCGACTACACGGGAAAGGTGGTCTCCGGGCCGCCGCCAAGGCCATTACCATCGTATAAAGTGGATATTATCAATGATAAAATATATGTTACGATATAACGGTTATGTTGACTAGGTTGAGCCTATGATAAAGAAATGGATGAATTCCTGGTTTAGACAACGCTTCGACGTGGAAGGCTTAAGGGTCCCGCTCGAGAAGCAGCTGACAAAACCCTTGCCTAGGCACATCAGCTGGTTCCACACGCTGGGAAGCATGTCCCTATTTTTATTCATCAGCCAGGTCTTGACGGGGATCTTATTACTCGTCTATTACCGGCCGACCGCTAACGAGGCTTTTGAGAGCGTTAAATTCATTATGACACAAGCTCATTCGGGCTGGTTGTACCGCCAGATCCACGCCTGGGGGGCGAACTTGATGGTCCTGGTTGTTTTTCTGCATATGTTCAGAACCTTTGCCACGGGATCATTCAAGAAACCGCGCGAATTAACTTGGGCTACGGGCGTCCTTCTTTTCTTTCTGACCGTGATCTTTGGATTTACGGGCTATCTATTGCCGTGGAACCAGTTAGCCTATTGGGCTACGACCGTCGGCACCGAGATCGCCGGGGCCATTCCCTGGATCGGGGATTTTCTCAAAACCTTGATGCGCGGCGGGCCGCATGTCGGAGAAGAGACGTTATCTCGGTTCTTCGTCATTCACGTGATCGTACTTCCCTGGATCGTTTTCTTCTTGGTCGTATTGCATCTTTTTCTTGTGCGCTATCAAGGCATCGCGACCATGGACCCCGTTGACGCTGAAATACCCCCCACAAAGAAAACCGGCATTCCTTTTTATCCAGACCATGTGTTAAAAGAGGGCATCGTCTTCTTTATTTTACTGGGAGTTTTGATCACCTTATCGATCGTGGCGCCCTTCGAGCTGGGCGAGAAGGCAAACCCGCTTCAAACGCCTCATTCAATTAAGCCAGAATGGTATTTCCTCTCTATGTATCATGTGTTAAAATACTTTCCCAAGCTGACAGGGATTTTTATTGTGTCATTGGCGCCATTACTTCTGTTGATCTGGCCTTTACTGGATAAAAGCAAAGAGCGTTATTTGCTCAAGAGGCCTGTTTCAATGACCATTGGCGTCCTCACTATTTTATCGTTGCTTATTTTTGGTTTTCTCGGATATTTTTCTGAAACAAAGAGGACGTTCTTCAATAAGACTTACGAATTTGATATTTACGGTATTCCGCATGCCGTTTCGGCTGATATGGCAGAAGAGGCCGAAAACACTGAACGTGAATAAAAAGAATATTCTGTTATAATACTTAAGGAGTTAGCCATGACAAAAACCAACATTTTCAAGATCGGCTTCGTGTTGCTGTTATTCAGTGTTTTTGTGTTGAGCATTTATTACCTGGAGGTCGGCGCGCAGACACCGGCAGCGGTTCCTGAGCATGAATTTATCGGAGCGGCGAAATGCGCCCTCTGCCACAAAAAAGATGAGACGGGCAAGCAATATATCATTTGGCAAGAATCCCTGCATGCCAAAGCCTATGAATCCTTAGGGACCGATGCGGCCAAGAAGATCGCTGCCGAACGTGGCATTGATGATCCTCAAAAGAGCGGCGAATGTTTGATCTGCCATTCCACGGCCTATTATTTTACGAAAGAGCGTGTCACCGAAGCCATCCCGGTCGAAGAAGGTATTTCGTGCGAAACATGCCACGGGCCGGGAAAAGATTATATGAAGAAAACCGTTATGCAGGATAGAGAAGAATCTGTGGCAGCAGGGTTGATCATTCCCAACGAAACCACCTGCCTTCAATGCCATAACGAACAAAGCCCTAATTATAAACCTTTTAATTTTGAGGAATTTTGGGGCAAGATCAAGCATCCGATTCCCGAAGCACAATAAAAACGGCGATGATCGGCAATAAATGGCAATGGATGAGCCGTTGCCATGGCGCATATTTCATCCGGTAATTCACGATGATGACTAAAAATCAAACTATAATCTTAGCGGTAGTTCTGATCTTAACGACCATGGCTCTGGGATGTGAGCGATCCCTTGGCAAAAGAACGCAGAAGGAGATCTTTATCGAATCCGAGATGCCCGCACCTTTGCCCATGGATCAAAACCACGCTTTCTTAAATATGATGCCGCAAGATGAGATCCACGCGGGATTAAACCTCGGGGATATGCCGATGGCGCAAAGCGCGCAGCTCGAGCAATCTCTTGATAAGTCGCCGCTTCGCTGGACAACGCCTGAGGGTTGGTTTGAAAAGAAGGGAAGCGGTATGCGCGTGGCCACGTTTACCAATGACAATGAGACAACCCCTGTTGAAACCACGATCGTTTCTTTGGCTGGCGGTGCCGGCGGCTTGACTTCAAATATCACGCGCTGGATGGGGCAGATCAATATGGCTGTGCCTAATGATAATGAGCTTGAGGAATTCATCCAGGGCCAAGAGAGGGTCCAGACAACTTCAGAGTGGTCGGCCATTTTGATCGACTTGACCCAACTGCAGCAAGGTACGGCTGACAATACCCCGAGCATGATCGCGGCCGTCATCGACCGGGGCCAGTCGCAGATTTTTGTCAAAATGACCGGTGCCAAACGCTCCGTTCTTGAGAATCTCGCTTCTTTTAAGTCACTCGTTCAATCGATTAGCCCGGCAGAATGATCTATGGATAATATTCGCACCAATTTACGTAAGTTAAAAATATTAAGAACGTTCGCGTCGTTAAATATTACGGTTTCTTGCCTTTTGTTATTGTTCATCCTGACCCTCTGGGGAACGATAGCGCAGGTCCAAAACGGATTATATTTGGCGCAAGAAAGGTTTTTTCACTCTTTCTTTTTTCTCGCCGGAGGTTTTTTCCCGTTTCCCGGCGCTCAGCTTGTCATGTGGGTCCTGTTTTTCAACCTGATCAGCGTTATGCTGATCCGGTTCGTTTATTCCTGGAAAAAGATCGGCATACTTATCATCCACTTCGGGATCCTGTCCTTTTTGGTCTCGGGCTACATCATCCTGCATTGTGCGCAGGAGAGTCATTTAAGCCTGAAAGAAGGGCAGGCCGCCAATTTTTCTGTCGCCTTTCACGATTGGGAGCTTGCCTTTTGGGAAGACTCTCCCCAAAAACAACAACGCATATCCGAGCAAACGGTTACCGCGGTAGACATCGGCCAGCTGAAGAAGGAGAGAAGCGTTGTCCTTGAAGAGGGCTTTGTGTTGCATTTAAAGGAATATTTCCCGAACGCTGATGCGTATGTATCAGGTGGAGATACAAATAAATACGTTAACGCTTCGGGAATACAGAAACTTACATCGCTAAAAAGAGAAAAGGAACCGGAGAAAAATCTGCCCGGTGCGATCTTTGACATCGAATCAAAAGATGCCGGAAAGGCCGAGCTTCTTCTTTACGGAGGCGAGAGTAAGCCGACCACCCTTAACGTAGGGGAGCGGCAAATAAATGTGAGCTTGCGCCGCCAGCGTTATATCTTGCCTTTCACACTTAAGCTGATCGACTTTATTAAGGAAGAACACCCCGGAACGAATACCCCCAAAAGCTTTAAGAGCCGTGTGGAGATCGAAACGAACGGGGCCTGGCGCGAAAAATTGATCTATATGAACAATCCGCTTCGGTATAAAGATTACACGTTCTACCAATCCGCATTCTCCGTTGATGAACAGTTGAATGAGACTTCAACGCTGGCCGTTGTTAAAAATTCCGGGCAGATCATGCCCTATATCTCAACCTTTGTGACCTTTGCAGGGCTCATCGTGCATTTTGTCATGATGGCACTCAGCTCCAGGGGCCCAAGAAAGGAAGAATCGGATTACGTATGAAACGATTCCGTAAAATCAAGGAATGCATCTACCTTTTGGCCGCTTTCCTTTTGGCCGCGGTACCGCAACAGGCGTGGGCCCAAAATATCTGCCCGCTTGATACGCTTAAGCCGAGTAAGGTCAAGTCATTGGAGCTCTTCAAGAAGATCCCGCTCATCAACGAAGGCCGCATCAAGCCGCTGGAAACATTTGCCGAGAGCTTTTTATTGCGCCTTTCCGGCAAACGAAGCTACGCTGATGAGTCGGCCCTTGAATGGTTCAGCCGATTTTTGTTCGCCCCGCGCACCAGCTATCAAGACAAAATATTCTTGATCAATAACCCTGAGATCCTTGAGGCGATCAACGTCGAGCCGCAGGAAAAGAGGCGTTACAGTTATAATCAGCTTGAGGCAGGTTATGATAAGCTCATGGAACTTGCCGAGTCCGTTAAAGATATCGAAGAAAAAGAGCTCTCCGTGGTCGAAGCGGAGGTCTTACGCCTTTTTGGCAACCTCCAATATTATATCCGCCTTTCCGGCGCTTTTGCCTACGCATTCCCGCATCCCGATTTTGACATCAACTCTCAAACTGTTAAGCAAACTCTCGAGCTCCCTCTGGATAGGGACAAGTTCAGTTATTACGATATTTTTATGGTGAGGGACAAGCTGGCTCAGGTGGCAACAAGTGCATTTAACAAGGGCCCCTCCGTCTGGAACGAGGATGAGCAAAGGATCGCCGCCCTTGTCAATGCCTTAATGTTCTGGGACCAGCATTACTCCAATATTCCCTTAGGGCTCATTCCCACGATAAGCCATGAGGACGATCAATGGTTTAGCCCGATGGATATCATCCTGCTTAATATAGAGCAGCCAGACTACTTTCAGGAGGTCACCCAGATCAGGAACATGACGATCCATTATTGGAATAATTCGCAGCTTGAATTCGACATCGCCGCCAAAGCCTACCTAGAGTCAATAAAGAAACGCTTATCCCCCGGGGAAAAGGAAGTCGTTGATAGATTTTCGCTGGAGCTTTTGTATAACCATCTCAAATTATTTGAGTGGGCTAAATTATTTTACGGCCTGGGGTTCATGTTCCTGCTGTTTTCTTTGATGTCGACAAACAAGATCCTGGTCAAATGTATGGGCTTTTTCACTATTTTGGGGTTCATCCCGCATTTGAGCGCTTTGATCTTAAGGATCATGATCATGGCGCGCCCGCCGGTCAGCAATCTTTTTGAGACGTTTATTTTTGTGGGCCTCATTTGCGCGATCCTGGGCTTCATCATCGAGGCCGTCAACAAAAATCAACTTGGGTATACCATCACCACGACCTGCGGGCTGATCTTTTTGATGATCTCAGGCAAGTTCAGCTCCGATGGAGACACCATGCAGATGCTGGTCGCTGTCTTAGACTCCAATTTCTGGCTGAGCACCCATGTGACCTCCATTACGATCGGTTATGCGGGAGCCAGTGTGGCCGGTATCATGGGCCATATTTATATCCTTCAGGCATGTTTTCGTCCGAATGACAAGAAGCGCCTGGAAACCATTTTTAAAAATATGATGGGCATTCTCGGCTTCGGGTTGACCATGACATTTTTGGGTACTGCCTTAGGCGGTATTTGGGCCGATCAGTCTTGGGGCCGGTTCTGGGGCTGGGACCCGAAAGAGAACGGGGCGCTACTCATATTTTTGTGGTGCGCGATTCTATTTCACGCGCGGCTTGCCAGGCTCATCCATCCGTTGGGGGTCGCCGTCGGTTGCGCCATGACTTTGCTCGTGGTCATGTGGGCGTGGTTCGGGGTCAATTTGTTAAGCGTGGGGCTGCATTCGTACGGATTTACCTCGGGGATCGCCAACGCGCTGATCGCTTTTGTGGCCGCTGAATTCATCTTTATCGCCTTGACCGTCGGCTGGCTTGGGACAAAGAACGTCAAGGTCTAAACAAACTTTATCTTGACATTTGCCGTTTTAGGCCCCATACTTGAGTCAACGTAAGTACTTAATTAAAGCAGGAAAGCAGATATCTAACACCGCAGGGCTTGGAAGATTTCTCAGGCCTTGCGGTTTTTTTATTTTGTTTTTAATGCGACTAGAGACTTACGAATATGAATAAGAAGGAGGATACATATTATGGCTACTGGAATAGTAAAGTGGTTCAGCAATGAAAAAGGCTATGGTTTTATCACGCCTGAAAACGGTAAGGATGTATTCGTACATCATTCCGTCATTCAAGGTGATGGATACAAATCGCTTAGCGAAGGTGAAAAAGTCGAGTTCGACATCACCCAAGGTCCTAAAGGCGAGCAAGCCAACAACGTTGTAAAAATGTAATGTAAGGACAGAACATTGTTCTGTCCGTACAGCATTTGCATAAGAATCGCCGTGAGCCCCTAAAGGCTTGCGGCGTTTTCTTTTTGATACCTTTCTTGCCTTCACGGGCGCAAAAGTTTATACTAGGGACCTTATGGCACTTATCAGTTTACAAGAAATTTCCTTAACCTTCGGCGGGCCGGTCATCTTCGACCAATTGAGCCTTCAATTGGAAAAAGGCGAGCGCATCGCCTTATTGGGGCGTAACGGCACCGGCAAGACGACGCTCATGCGCATGATCGCCGGAGAATTCGGGCCCGATAAAGGCGAGATCATCCGTCAGCAGGGAATTGAGATCACCCACCTACCGCAGGAGATCCCCGTGGGGATCGAGGGCAATGTGTTTGATATCGTGGCAACGGGCTTAGGCAAAGCCGGGGAGTTGTTAAAGGAATTCCATCATATCAGCCATCGCCTCCACACCGAGCACACGCCGGATTTGATGCGCCAGCTGGACCGCGCGCAGGCGGAGCTTACCCGCACCAACAGCTGGGACATCAACAGCCAGATCGAAAGCACGATCCAACATATGAAGCTTGATCCCGAAGCCGATTTCAGCCAATTATCCGGCGGGCAAAAAAGGCGCACGCTTTTGGCCAAGGCGCTGGTGATCCAGCCGGACATCCTTCTTCTGGATGAGCCGACCAATCATCTGGACATCGAATCCATCGATTGGCTGGAGGGTTTTTTAAAAAAATTTGACGGTACGCTTTTGTTCGTGACGCACGACCGCACCTTCATGAAGCATCTGGCGACGCGCATTGTGGAATTGGATCGAGGGGCTATTTACAGCTGGAGCTGTGATTACGCGACTTTCCTTGAGCGCAAACAAATGGTGCTGGACAATGAACGGGCGGCGACGGAACAATTTGAGAAAAGGTTGGCCGAGGAAGAGATCTGGATCCGCAAGGGGGTTAAAGCCCGGCGGGTGCGCAACGAAGGGCGCGTCAAAGCGCTGGAGCGCATGCGGGAAGAGAAAAAGCGCCAGCGCAAAGAGATCGGCCTCGTCAAGATGCAGGCGCACGAGGCGGCGCGCTCGGGGCATCTCGTACTAAAGGTCGCTAACCTCGGCTTTTGGTACGGCGAGCAATGCCTGTTCAAGAATTTCACGACGAATATTTTGCGCGGGGATAAGATCGGTATTATCGGCCCCAACGGTTCGGGCAAGACCACGCTTTTGCGTGCGTTATTAGGCAAGATAGAGCCCACGCAGGGAAAATCGCGGCTAGGCACGGAACTGGAGATCGCTTATTACGATCAATTAAGGGAAGTATTGGATGAAGAAAAGACCGTGATCGAGAATATGAGCGGCAACAGCGACACGATCATGATCAACGGCAAGCCCCGGCACATCATCGGCTATATGCAGGATTTTTTATTTTCCCCCGAACGCGCCCGCACGCCCGTTAAGGTCTTATCCGGCGGAGAGCGCAACCGTATTTTTCTGGCGCGGCTTTTTGCCAAGCCCTCCAATATCTTGGTCATGGATGAGCCGACCAATGATCTGGATGTGGAAACGCTTGAGCTGTTGGAGGAATTGCTTTTGGATTATTCGGGCACGCTTTTATTGGTCAGCCATGACCGCGAATTCTTGAATAATGTGGTGACCAGCACGATCGTCCTGGAGGGGGAAGGCCGGATCAATGAATATCCCGGTGGGTATGATGATTGGCTCAATCAGCGCCAGGGCAGTATTAAGGAAGCGCCGCAGAAGCCAGTTGATGAAGAGGTAAAAGAGGAGATCGTAGCGCAGGAAAAGCCAAAGCCTCGTAAACTTACTTCTAAAGAAGAAAAAGAGCTGATTGCACTTCCGGCAAAGATCGAGAAGCTTGAGGCGCGCCAGGAAGAGCTCTGCACCCTCATGGGCGAGCCCGCCTTTATCAAAAGATCACCCGGGGAAATCGTCGCGGCCAAACAAGAGCTTGAGCAAATTGAAGATGAGCTTCTTCAAACGTTCGAACGCTGGGCGTTCTTGGAAGATTCGAGAATATAGCCCAAGTAAAGAGCATTTGGGGCGGCTCGTTCTTCACCGTTGACGCGTTTTGGGCTTACCCTTATAATAAGCGCAACCTTTAAGGAGGATTAAGCTATGGATTGGGGAATGAAAAACCGTTTAGGCCGGCTGATCCAGCCTGACGGCCGTTGTTTTTTTATGGCCATTGACCATGGGTATTTTCAGGGGCCAACGACCAATTTGGAAAAGCCCGGGCAGACGGTGGCGCCTTTAATGCCTTATGTGGATGCCCTTTTTGTCACCCGGGGTGTCCTGAGAAACTCTATTGATACTCAAAATTCTAAACCCGTCATTTTACGCGTTTCCGGCGGCACCAGCATGGCCGGAGGCGACCTTGCCAACGAAATACTGACCACTTCCATTAATGAGATCATCCGCCTGAATGCGAGCGCAGTGGGCCTGTCTGTTTTCATCGGCAGTCAATATGAAAAGCAAACGCTGGAAAACCTTGCCAAGCTCGTTAACGAATGCGAGCCTTACGGGATCCCGGTGATGGCCGTGACCGCGGTGGGGCGGGAAATGGAAAAACGCGAAGCGCGTTACTTGGCGTTGTGCTGCCGCATTTGCGCTGAGCTGGGCGCGCGTGTGGTGAAAACCTATTGGTGTGAAAAAGATTTTGATAAGGTGGTCAAGGGTTGTCCGGTGCCGGTTGTGATCGCCGGCGGCCCCAAATGCGAGAGCGAGGCAGAGGTCCTGGAATTTGTTCACGATGGCCTGCAAAACGGCGCCATCGGCGTCAATTTGGGTCGCAACGTCTGGCAAAGCAAGCACCCGGTCGCGATGGCCAAGGCCTTGAACGCGCTGATCCACCGCAAACTTTCCGTTAAAGAAGCCCTCAACGTCTTTAATGACTCAAGATCGGCAGAGCCGACGGTCTTGGTTTGATCAAATTTATGCGCGCGGCCATGTATTACAATAACAGCGATATCCGCCTGATCGAGCATCCCATTCCTCGAATCGGCCCCGGGGAGATCCTCGTCAAAGTCTTCTCCAGCGGCATCTGCGGCACCGATTGCATGGAATGGTACCGGATCAAAAAGGGCCCGCGTATTCTGGGCCATGAGATCGCCGGTGAGATCATCGAATCACAATCCCCCACATTTAAAGTTGGAACAAGAGTGTTCGTGAGCCACCACGTGCCTTGCGGGGCGTGCAAATATTGTTTGGCCGGAAATCAAACCGCCTGCGAAACGCTGCATCAAGGTAATTATGATCCCGGCGGGTATGCCGAGTATATCCGGGTTCCCAAGATCAATGTTGATTTCGGCACGTATGTCTTGCCGGAAAATGTATCTTACGATGAAGGCACGATGATCGAGCCTTTGGCCTGCGCGTTGCGGGCCCAAAGGCTGATCGATGTCAAAAAGAACGATGAGGTCCTTATTTTAGGAAGCGGTATATCGGGCATATTTAATATTCAAATCGCCAAGCTAAGAGGGGCGCATGTCAGCGTGAGCGATGTGAACGATTATCGCTTACGCAAAGCGAAAGAATTCGGGGCCGATCAATTTTTCCGCGCCGATAGCAATTTTGAGGTGAAAGCCGATAAGGTCATTATCTGTACCGGCGCTTATGAGGCCGTAACCCAAGCGTTTAAAGCGGTTGATAAAAAAGGAACCGTCCTTTTATTTGCTATTCCCCCCAAAGATATCGTACTTCCCACCGCGCAGGTGTGGCGCAATGAGATCACGATCACTTCCTCTTACGGCGCAGCACCCGATGATCTGGAAGAATCGCTGCGGCTGATCGCGCTTGAGAAGCTTAACGTCAAGGACATGATCACCCACCGGCTCCCTTTGGAGAAGATCCAGGAAGGCTTTGAGATCATGGCAAAAGCCGGGGAATCCCTGAAAGTCGTGCTTGAGCCTTTTAGCAGCGTGACAGCTAAAGTCTAAAGTCCCCTACAATTTTTAATTTTCGTAACGTTTTAGGTAATCGTACACTTCGGTGTGGTTTTCGAAGCGCGCGTGGTCGGCAGCGGTTTGGCCGTTCTTGTCGAGGCGATCGGCATCGGCGCCGTGTTTAAGGAGCAACTTGACCATAGCCAAATCCCCATTCTCGCCGGCAAGATGAAGCGGGCTTAAGCCCTGCTTATCGGCGGCATGGACATCAAGGGAGGGGACATTCAACAACAAAGCGGCAATATCCGTGCTGCCAATTTCAACAGCCAGATAAAGCACGCTCTTACCGTCTTCATTTCTTTCGTTGACATCCTCGCCTGCGTTGATCAGTTCTTCAATAAGCGTTAATGTGCCGTTTTGGACCGCCCGAAGCAATGGACCGGGTTCTTTTTTCACCTCTATAATGGGAGCGATCGGTTCGGCTGGCGGCGCTTCGGCCGGCTTTTGCGCTTGCGGCTCAGGAGGCGGCTGCATATCAGCCAATGGCGCGGGTTCGCTGATAACGTCTTCAACAGTTTCTTCAAGTAACCGGACATTCTCGAGCCCGGATGTTTCTGAGGTAGCCGCGGCCTTATTGACCTCTTCTTCCAAATAACGCAGATGATCGTACGCTTCAGCCTTTTCCTTCTCGTTTTGCATGGGCATATATTTAAGGTAAAGTCGGTAAGCCGCCAGGGACTCATCAAGCCGCTCTTGCATAAAATAAATGTGTGAAATGTTGTAATGGGCCTCGAAGGATGCAGGGGCGAGCTGGGTGACCTTTTGGTACTCTGCCAGCGCCTTATCCAGTTCGTTTATTTCTTTGAGCAAATAGGCCAGCGCGAGCCGGGCGTCGACAAAATCACCCTTGAGCGTAAGCGCCTTCTCGAGTTCGGCGATCGCCTCATTCGGGCGCCCTGCCTCATGGAGCTTGCGGGCCTCATCATAATGGCGCAGCGGTTTTTCGGCGCGTTCTTCAATGGGCTCAAGAAGGTTCTTTTGATATTGCTGGGCGTTACTCCACATCCGCCAATCTTTCAGGACGGAGCTGTAGGTCTTGAAGACAGGCAGGCCAGGGGCGTTGACGGTCAAAAAGTACTGCGATTTGTTATCCGAGGAGTGCGAATACTCCGTGTAAATATACAGGTACTTCGTCTTTAACTTGAGCTCATAGAGATCCTTCGGATAATGCCCGTTGGTACCATTGTAATTGTCCAGCGCGAGAATGACATCCCCGGCACTTTTAATCGCCAGCTCCATTTGGAAGAAAGCGCCCCCGAACGATAGGGTAATGAGCAGGACGGTCAACGGCAGGAAGTTCAGATCGCGGATCTGAGGGCGCAGGTCAATGACGCGCGTCTTGGCCATGCGGTCTCCCAGGCGACGGCCTTCCTTGGAAAGGATCATCACGATCGCCTCGACCAATATCACAATCTTAGCAACAGGAATGACCGGAATGGCGATCAGGATATTCCTGATGAGCGAACCCTTAAAGGTGCATTTTTCCCCTTTAGGGCCGACGACGCGAAGCCCTACGAGCCGTTTGCCGACGCTTTGGCCGTTAAAGAGGCCGTCGCGAAAGAGAAAGTAGACGGCGCCAAAGATAACAGGTAATAGAATGGGCGATCCGAAAAATTTCTCCGAAAGGCCGCTGATTATTAAAATATTGATGACGCCCGTGAAGACGGTATCGATCACAAACGCGCAGATACGTTTATGGGGGATGCCTTTGACCGCGGGTTGGTTCAGTGGATCAGTGGGAAGGGGCGTTTCATTCATTGTATTTAATTATAGAAGACAAAAGGCTTACCTCCAAATACTTTCTCTCCCAAACTCTCCCTTGACATGTTGCCCATGATATAATAACCTTGACAAGAAGAGAGATAGGGACAGCCCTATTTACTATCATGCATCGGATCCTGAAAAAATTCACTTTGCTATTTAAGTCTTTCCGGGCGAAAATTACGATCGCTTTCCTTTTGGCGATGGTCTTTATCCTGGTCTTAAGCAATATGCTGATCTACCGTTTCAGCGCGCAGGCGCAATTGCAGGGCTTGCGCAACCAGCTCATGGTCATGGCGCAAACCACGGCGTTATTTATCGAAGCGCAGACTCTCATGCAGGTGCCGCTTACCCCTTCGGGCGTTGAATCCCCCGCTTTTAAGACAATTGTTGAGAAGTTAAATAAGATCAAAGACATAAGCCCTATGATCACGTATATCTACACGATGACGAAAACCGAGCAGGAGGGGATTTGGCAGTTTATTGTCGACCCTGACCAAACGACGGAAGGCAAGACGACCGCCTATCCCGGCGACCATTATGACGCCAGCCGTTTTCCGGAAATGCTCAAGGCCTTTGACGGCCCTTCCGCGGACCGGGAACTTCAGGTCGATGAATGGGGGGTGACTCTTTCGGGCTATGCCCCGATCTATGATGAGAACCATCGGGCCATCGCCATGCTGGGGGTTGATGTCCTGGCCGATGACGTTTACCAGATGCAGCAAGAAGTGCAAAAGCGTGTCCTTGTTGTTTTTGCGGTAGGGCTTCTATTGGCTTTGATATTGGGGACGATCCTCTCCACGCACATCAGCCGGCCGGTCCAGGAGCTGGTTGAAGGGACGCGCCGGATTTCCAAAGGGGATCTAAAGTATAAGGTCCGCATCAAAGGGGACAGCGAATTCAGCGAGTTTGCCAAAGATTTTAACCACATGGCCAAAAATTTGGATGAGTCCCGCCAACGGTTGATCGGTTATTTTTACGGGGTGGTGCGCTCGCTGGTGCACATCCTGGAGATCAGGGACCAATACACCCGCGGCCACTCGGAGGCGGTCGCTATTTTTTCGGGAAAGATCGCCACGAAACTAGGGTGTTCGGCGCAGACCGTCAAATTGTTCAAGAGGATGACCTTGCTGCATGATATCGGCAAGCTCGGGGTCAAGGACAATATCCTTAATAAGCCCGGGCCGTTGACGAAGGAAGAATGGGATGAGATGAAGCAGCACCCTTTGATCGGGGAGAAGATCCTCAAGCCGGTTTTGACCAACGATGAAATGCTGGCCGTTGTCCGGGGCCACCATGAGCGTTACGACGGGAAAGGCTATCCCGACCAATTAAAAGGGGAACAGCTCAATTTGTTCGCGGCGATCGTATCTGTTGCGGACGCGTATGATGCGATGACCTCGGACCGCTCCTACCGCAAGGCGTTATCCAGGGAGGAAGCCATTGCGGAGCTTAAGCTCAACAGGGGCACCCAGTTCCATCCCAAAGTGGTCGATGCCTTTCTCGAGATCCTCAAGGACGAACCTAAATTGCGAAGAAGGGAAAAGAAAAAATAAGAATTAAAGTATTTCTTTTATCAGTTTCACCTTGCTAATCGAATGCCCGCCCTTTATAGTGGAAACAACACACCAAGCCGCATAACGCCAAAGGACGCGTGCTTAAAAACGCCTTCAACCTGACGCTCGTCGCCATCATCGCCATCTCGATAAGCGGTTGCTCTGTACTGGGAACGGCCCTGGCCGCCGGCGCCTCCTACGCCATTTACCAGGCCACGAGGGATTAAGATCAGAAAAATTATTTTCATTTTTGCCTGCCTTAGCTTGCTGGCGGTTGCCGCCCCATCCAATGCCCAACAACCGAATATCCCGGTTGAGTTCCACCTGGTCGTTGATAAGTTGAGCAAGAAGGCCGAGAAGGTGAGCACGGTCAACGGCGATATTTACATCGAGAAGAAAGTCAGGATCACGCAGGACGACATCGCGACCATCACCATTGTTGATTTCGAACAGCCCCATCTGTTACTGAAGATGACGGAAGAAGGCAGGAAGAAATTTTATAAGCTCACCAAGGCCTCCATCGGCAGGAGGCTTGCCATTTTTGTGGACAAGAAATATATGATGGCGCCCGTGATCGAGCAGGCGCTCGAGCTTGGCGAGGTGGCGATCACGGCCCCGACCAGGGAAGAATTCGAAGCCATCGCTCAAAAACTTAACGCGCCTTACCAGGTCCGTATTGCTGAGGAGAAACAAAAATAAGCGTTTGGAAGCACAGATTGATGAAATACCCCACCCAGCTGACGATCCCAAGAAACTTGGCCCCATCATCAAAGAACACAAGCCATGGCAGGTCATGATATTCCGAGAGGATATCGGCTGCTAATGATAGGGTGAAGAATGCGAGGGATAAAATAAGGATGGGAAAATCGGTTTTTAATATCAAGGCGTTGAACCTTACTAGATATAAAAGAATGACCATGGCATAAATACAAAAGACGATGTTCTGCGATATATGAAGGAAATCGGGATAGATGTATTCATGCAGCATGAACAGATCATCCAGCATCAGTGCCGCGGTGATCGTCCCGCCGATCACAAGAAAGCCGACGTATTCCTTTTCTTGGTTTTTCCGTGATAACACCGCCGCTGTAAAAAAAACACACGCCAACGCAGCCGGTCCAGACTAAGATGCCTAAGTTGGAGACAAGGCCAAGCCACGGGTAGGCGTCAACCAGCGCTAAGGGGTCGCTGAGCATGACCTCGATCGGGATTTCTTTAATTTTGCATATCAAGAAAACGATTAGCAGAATAATAAGCGAAGGGATATACAGTTTAAGAAGCATTTTGGTCACGCTGGTTATTGTAGCTTTTTCGGATACAGCGGACAACATTTAAATAATCCATTTCAAAATCCACAAACCTTTTATTTTTCTGTATAATCTTAATAAAACGGACCGCCTCTTATGGAACCAGCCGCACCCACATCCCATCAACGCTTCGGTTTAAGGGAATTCTTTCTTTTAATCCTTATTTTAGGCATCACGTTTCTGTCATTCCTGCCAACATTGCAAAATGACTTCACGAACTGGGACGACACGGAGTTTATCCTGGATAACGCCGCGGTCCTCACCCTTGACTGGGAACACATCAAGGACAGCTTCAAGACGGTTTATGTAAAAGTCTATTGCCCCTTAACGGTCTTGAGCTGGACGCTGGAACACCGCTTTTTCGGGTTCGACCCTTTTATTTTTCATCTGGACAATCTTTTGCTTCATTTGTGGGTCACGGGGTGTGTCTTTGTGCTCGCGCTGCGCCTGGGGTTGCCGACGTACGCGGGCGCTTTGGCGGCGCTTTTGTTCGGGGTGCATCCCATGCATGTGGAATCCGTTTGCTGGATGTCCGAGCGCAAAGACGTGTTGTTCGCGAGCTTTTACGTGCCGGCACTTTTGGCGTACTGGTCCTATCTGAAGAAGCACAGCAAAAGAAGTTACTCCGTCTCGGTACTGCTCGGTTTATTGAGCATGCTTTCCAAACCGACGGCGTTGAGCCTGCCGGTCGCTCTTTTTGTCCTGGATTGGTTTGCGGGAAGGAAGTTCGATAAAAGAACGTTGCTGGATAAGATCCCGTACTTTCTTTACATCATCCCCCTTACGTATATGACCTTCCAGCATCACACGGAACTGGTGGCGCCGTTGCCGGGAGAGGACATCACCAAAGCGATCCCTATTTTCTTCTGGACGTTCAGTTTTTACATCCAGAAATTCCTGTGGCCGTTCAATGTCATCCCCTATTACCAACTGCCGGAGCCCATCGGTTTCGGCGAGTGGCCGTATATGTCCGCGGTCATTGTTTTTGTTGTTTACATGGCCTTTTTGGTGCGTTTCCGCAAGAGCCGTTGGTTTATTTTCGCGTTTCTTTTTTTTATGGCGACCATTTTCTTTTTATTGCGCTATGGGGTCTTGGTCCGTTACACCAGCGTTGTGGCGGACAGGCACATCTATATACCGAGTATCGGGTTTTGTTTATTTTTCGGCTGGCTGTTTTATACGGGGTTTCAAAAGCTGGGGCGAAAGGGTGCCTTTGTCAAAGCGGCGGTGGTTATTGCCGTGGCGCTCGTGTACCTGTCCTTCGCGGCCAAGACATTTCTTCTTGCCCGGGTTTGGAAGGACAGCATCACTTTTTGGACGTACGTCATTGAGAAGAATCCCCAGTATGTGGCCAAGGCCTATGGCTTAAGGGCCTCTGCGTATGTTGAAAAGGAAGAGTGGGACCTTGCCCTTAAAGACGCTAACGCCGCTTTGGTAGGGAATCCTTATTCCGATTCTGCTTTAAATGTCAGGGGCATTGTCTACAGCCATCGGGGAAACGATGATTTGGCTTTGGAGGAGTTTAATCAGGTCATCAGCCGCAATACCTTACAAGCGACCTCTTTTATTAACCGGGCCAATGTGTATGTGGCGATGGGAAGGTTCGATGAAGCCATTGCGGATGGCGATAAGGCCGTGGAGCTGGAGCCGAACAATGCCAAAGCCTACGCCATGAGGGGCAAGGCCTACGGGCTAAGGGGTGATTTTGAACGTTCGTTCGCCGATTTGGACCGAGCGGTTTACCTGAACCCGGAAAATTATTTAACGTATTATGACAGGGGGTTTTTCTTAAGCCAGCAGGGCAAACATGATGCCGCCATTGCCGAGTTTAATAAAGCGCTGCAGTTAAAGCCCGATGATTTCTTCATGCTGGACCAAAGAGGGACCGAGTATTACCTGGCGGGCCGCTACGATCTGGCGCAAAAAGATTTTGATAAAGTTTTGGAGCTTGGTCCTGATTATGCCCGCGGGTACAATAACAGAGGCACCAATTACATGGCCCAAGGCCAATATGATTTAGCGCTGGTCGATCTCAACGAAGCGATCGCGCTCGATTCCCGTTATGCCGTAGCTTACATGAACCGCTCACTTACCTTTCAAGCACAACAACAATGGGAGAAGGCGCTGGCGGATGCTTTAAAAGCCAGGGAGCTGGGATATGAAATTAGCGATGAGGACATCAACCGCATCAAGGAAAAGGCATTGCCTTCGCCGATAAATAATTATTGATTTTTCTTCCCTTTAAGAAAGATAACGGCGCCTTCGATGAGAAGAAAACCGGTGAGGATAAAAAGGGCGATGCAGGTCAAGCCGACCGGGTCGGCGGAAAAATTGCCCTGAAGGATTTTGCCTAGCCACGGGCGGATGATAAGAAACAGGGAACTGACCGCAACGACGATCATAAATACTGAAGGAAGAAGCGCCACGCGGAATTTTTGCCCCAGCTTGAACAGCCACACGGCCAGCCCGAATAAAACCATGGCCGCCAAAAGTTGATTGCTCGAACCAAAGACCGTCCAAAACATTTTCCATCCCGCGATCGGATTGCCTTGTGCATCGGTAAAGGTGCGCGTCAGAAACCACAACGGCAAAACAAGTGTCAGCGCGGCCGCCACGTACGGGCTCCATTTATTTTTCCAGCCCGTCAATTCCTCAAAAATGTAACGGCCCAAACGTGTCGCCACATCAAGGGTGTCATAGACAAACGTGGCGAAAGCCAACAGCGCAAAATTCAAGGCGAATTCTTTGTTGATACCTAAGGTGCTTATAAAAGCCGCGACCCCGTGGGCAAAGATTTGGTTGGGGTCTTTGAGTTCCTGCGCCTGGGTTGTCGAGAGGATGATCAAGCAAGAGAGCGCCATGACCGCGACAAAACATTCCATTAGCATCCCGCCGTAGGCCACGAAACGGACATCAGATTCTTTGTTAAGCTGCTTTGACGTGGTGCCGGAGGCGATCAGGCAATGAAACCCCGAACACGCCCCGCAGGCAACGGTCGTAAAAAGGAGCGGCAGTAACGGAAGCCCTTGCGGATTGTTCCAGCTGACAAACGCCGGATATTGCATGGCGATCGTATGGGTGAAGCTTCCGATGACAAGCCCGATAAAGCTCACCACAGCCGTGAGCGTTAAGAAAAATCCGCCTAAGTAACCGCGCGGCTGCAAGAGGACCCAAACCGGAATGACGGCTGCCATAAAGCAATACGCCAAAAGCATGATGTTCCAGCTCATGCGCAAATTCAAACCGAAAAGAGACGGCAGGTTCAACGGAAGATACGGCCCCAGCCAGATGCACACAAATACTAAAGGAAGAAAGATAAAGGTGGCCAACATCAGCGGCGGTTTGAATATTTTCAGGATAAGCCCCATGATGAAGGCCAAGAGAAGATAGAGCATGGAAGAGGAGGCGATGGAGGCGCCGTGCTGCGCTTCCGCGAAGGTGCTTGAGGTGACGTCGGTGAAGGCGGCGATGATGTAGACGAGCGAGAACCATAAAAAGAGAAGAAAAATAATAAAGGCCTTTTGTCCCATCGTTTCTTTGATGATCTCCGCGATGGAGCGGCCCTGATGGCGGACGGAAGCAAGAAGCGATAGAAAGTCGTGCACGCCGCCGATAAAGATCCCGCCCAAAACGATCCAGAAGAAGGTCGGCAGCCACCCGAACCACATGCCGGCGAGGATAGGCCCGACAATCGGGCCGGCGGCAGCAATAGCGGAAAGGTGCTGATTGACCAAATAAAATTTGGGCGTGGGGACAAAATCCTGGTTGTCACGCAGGCAGTGGGCAGGAGTGACGTTCGCATCGGAAAGCTTGAACCACTTGGCCAGGGCAATGCCGTAGGTGTAATAGCCCAATAAGAGAAGAATGATCGAGCAAAGGACAAGGAAAAGTAAATTCATCAGTTCAATATTAATACATGGAAGAAATAGGGGCAATAAAAATAATTTTATCTTGTTTTCTTGGCGTGATTTGTCTAGAATCATGGCATGCCCGCACTTTATACGTTCCTCGCGCTCACGGCGGTCGGCCTCATTTCTTTGGTCGGCGTCTTTACCCTATCTCTCAAGCCCGAACGCCTGAATAAATTTCTTTTATATATGGTCAGTTTCGCGGTGGGGGCGCTTTTTGGGGATGCATTTCTTCATCTGCTGCCGGAAACCTTCGAGGAGATCGGATTCAATCCAACGACTTCATTTTTGATTTTATTAGGGATTATCTTGTTTTTTATACTGGAGAAATTCCTGCGCTGGCAGCACTGCCATGTACTCACTTCCCATGACCACGAGCATCCGGTGGCAACCTTGAACTTGATCGGTGATGGCGTCCATAACATGCTGGACGGCATGATCATTGCCTCCAGTTTTATGGTGAGCCCCACCATCGGCTTTGCGACGACATTGGCCGTTATTTTTCACGAGATCCCCCAGGAGATCGGCGACTTCGGCGTCTTAGTTCACAGCGGGTTTTCCATTCGAAAGGCCCTTTGGTGCAATTTTATTTCGGCGTTGGCGGCGTTCGTCGGGGCTTTTTTGGTTTTTATCGTTGGCCCGCAGATCGAAAACCTGTCGGTGTATGTCCTGCCGGTCACCGCGGGAGGGTTTTTATATATCGCGGGCTCTGACCTTATCCCGGAACTGCACCGGCATGATGTCCGGCTAGCTGCTTCTTTTGGGCAGTTGGCGAGCATTCTTGGCGGCATCGCGGTCATGGCCTTGTTATTGCTCATCGAATAACGATCAATATTTATGTTGTCTAACCTCGAGTATATTCTTTCCGATATCTCCGGCGTTGTGTGGGGCCCGCCGATGCTGATCCTTCTTTTCGGCACCCATATTTTCCTTTCGTTCCAGCTTAAGTTTATCCAGCGGTACATGATCCAGGCGATCAAGATTTCCTTTAAGCGCACCAAAGAAGGCGAAGGGGACGTCAGCCAATTCGCCGCGCTCACGACCGCGTTGGCCGCCACCATCGGGACCGGAAACATCGTTGGTGTGGCAACGGCCATTGCTTCAGGCGGGCCCGGCGCGGTCTTTTGGCTGTGGCTGACCGGGGTTTTCGGCATCGCCACCAAATATGCCGAGGCCGTGCTTTCCGTCAAATATCGAGTGACCCTTCCTAACGGCATGATGGCCGGCGGGCCGATGTATGTCCTTGAGCGGGGGATGAACAACAAATGGTTGGCCATGGCCTTTGCTTTTTTTACCGCCTTTGCCGCTTTTGGCATCGGCAATATGGTCCAGGCGAATTCGGTCGCGGTCATGGTCAAGGAAACATTCAATATCGCTCCTTGGATAACGGGGGTGGTGGTGACGGCGTTGACGGCCTTCGTCATTTTAGGAGGCATCAAAACCATTGCCGGTACCTGCGAAAAATTGGTCCCATTCATGGCGGTCTTTAATATCGTTGGTTGCCTGATTTTGTTGGCCATGAAATTTGAGACGATCCCGGAGACGCTCGCTCTGATCGTGCAGAGCGCTTTCACCGGCCAAGCGGCCGTGGGAGGATTTTTAGGCGCGGGCATGAAAGAGGCCATGCGTTTCGGCGTTGCCCGCGGACTTTTCTCCAATGAATCTGGGATGGGCAGCGGCCCGATCGTCGCGGCCGCGGCGCAGACCAAGAATCCGGTGCGCCAGGCGCTTGTTTCGGCTTCGGGAACGTTTTGGGATACGGTCGTTATGTGCGCGCTCACGGGATTGGTTTTTGTGAATTCAGGAAAATGGACGCTAGGCTTAAACGGCGCTTCTTTATCCAAAGCGGCGTTCGAAGAATTTCCCGTCATCGGGCCCTTGATCCTAACTGTCGGGCTTTTAACATTTGTGTTCGCCACCATCATCGGCTGGTCGTATTACGGAGAGAAGGCGGCCGAATATCTGTGGGGGACGAAAATCGTTAAGCCTTACCGCTGGGCGTGGGTGGGGGCGGTCATGGCAGGTTCCGTTATATCACTGCCGGCTGTTTGGTCATTTGCCGACATCGCCAACGCGCTCATGGCCATTCCCAATTTGATTTCGTTGATCGTTTTAAACCGCGTGATCGTCGAAGAAACGAAAAAGTATTTGTGGGATGTCAAAAACCTCTCACCGGAAAACAATTCCTGATTTTCCACAGCCTTCTTTTCAGAAATCCTCTGGTTAAAAAATTTTCTTGACAAAAAATAAATTTTTGTTAAATTAGCACTCTTAGAAGAACATTGCTAAATTAGAATTTTTTTACACACCATAATCTAACAAATTTTAAGGGAGGTCATAAAAATGAAACTTCAACCATTAGGCGATCGGATCATTGTCAAGCAGCTAGAGGCCGAGGAAATCACCAAAGGCGGTATCGTCTTGCCTGACACAGCCAAAGAGAAACCCCAGGAAGGCGAAGTCCTCGCTGTGGGTAAGGGGAAAGTTTCCGATGAAGGGAAAGTGCACGCATTGGAAGTGAAAGTCGGGGACCGCATTTTGTACGGTAAATACAGCGGTACGGAATTTAAGGTGGACGGAGAGGAAGTGCTGGTCATAAAAGAAGAAGATGTGCTGGCGATCGTAAAATCCAAAAAGTAACGGCGTTTAAAAATTTTGAAAATTAATTAAGGAGTAAATAAAATGGCAAAACAATTAATATTCGATGATGAAGCAAGACGTGCGATGCTTAAAGGCGTCGAGCAACTGGCAAGGGCCGTCAAGGTCACATTGGGGCCCAAAGGGCGCAATGTCGTTATTGACAAGAAATTCGGCTCACCGACCGTCACCAAAGACGGCGTCACGGTGGCCAAAGAGATTGATCTGGAAGACCCATTCGAGAACATGGGCGCTCAAATGGTCAAGGAAGTTGCCGAGAGAACTTCAGATAATGCCGGGGACGGCACCACGACCGCGACCGTTTTAGCAGAATCTATTTATAGAGAAGGGTTAAAGAACGTTACCGCTGGCGCCAACCCGATGGCCTTAAAGCGCGGGATCGAAGCCGCGGTCGAGGCAGTTGTTAAGAAGATCGCCGAGTTATCCAAGAAAGTCGACCTTAAAAATATCACCGAAGTCGAACAGGTCGCAACCATCGCCGCCAACTCCGACAGCGTCATCGGTAAAAATATCGCCGAAGCGTTCGAAGCGGTCGGCAAAGACGGCGTCATCACGGTCGAAGAATCAAAGACGATCGAGACAAAATTGAAGATCGTTGAGGGGATGCAATTTGACCAAGGTTATCTCTCCCCATACTTTTCAACCGATCTAGAGAAAATGGAATGCACCCTCGAACAACCCTACATCCTCATTTATGAAAAGAAGATCAGTAACATTAAAGATATGTTACCTTTGTTGGAAAAAGTGGCCCGTTCAGGAAAACCGCTTTTGATCCTTGCCGAAGACGTGGAAGGCGAGGCCTTAGCGACGCTTGTGGTCAACAACATGCGCAAGACCCTTTCCTGTGTGGCGGTCAAAGCTCCTGGTTACGGAGACCGACGTAAAGCGATGTTGGAAGACATTGCGGTTTTAACAGGCGGCCGCGCCATTACCGAAGACCTAGGGGAAAAATTGGAAAATATTGATCTTGATGACCTTGGCTGCGCCAAGAAAGTCAAGATCGACAAGGAAAATACGACCATCGTTGAAGGCGCCGGGAAAACGGAAGCCATCAAAGGCCGTATCAATCAACTCAAAAAGCAGATTGAAACGACCGATTCATCTTATGATAAAGAAAAATTACAAGAACGGTTGGCGAAGCTAGCCGGCGGTGTGGCCATCATCGAAGTGGGTGCCGCGACCGAAACGGAAATGAAAGAAAAGAAAGCCCGCGTGGAAGACGCGTTGCACGCGACCCGTGCCGCCGTGGAAGAGGGTATTGTTCCCGGAGGCGGAGTGGCTTTACTTCGCTGCATCGATGAGATCGGCAAGCTGAAACTTAAAGGCGACGAACAAACCGGCGCGCAGATCGTCCAGCGCTCCTTGGAATCGCCGATCCGCCAGTTGGCTACCAACGCGGGGCTGGAAGGTTCTGTTATCGTTGAGAGGCTTAAAAATGAAAAAGTGAACATCGGCTATGACATCAGCAAAGATAAATACGTCGATATGTTCGAATCCGGCGTCATTGACCCGGCCAAAGTCACGCGTACCGCGCTGCAGAATGCATCCAGCATAGCAGCTTTGTTATTAACGACCGAAGCGCTTGTTACCGATCTGCCTGAAAAAGAAGGCGCTCATTCACCGATGATGCCTCCAGGCGGCGGCATGGGCGGGATGATGTAAGAGTGTTTTGAAAGAATGGTTTCCCCGCCAAAGGCGGGTCCGCCTCTGGCGGAAAACCGTTCCATAGAGAATTTGGGGACAGATACCTAAAGGCATCTGTCCCCTTTTTTAATATTGACATTTAATATTAAAATCACTATATTATATCTCTAATTACAGGCCATAAAATCGGTAACAACCTACCTACTAACCTACTTCAGATTTTGGAGGCATTATGGCAGAATGGATTGGAATCGGACGGCGCGCAAGGCGTTGTTACGGCTTCGATGAAGTCGCGCTTGCTCCCAGCACTCTTACCGTTAATCCTAATGAAGTCGATATCAGCTGGAAAATAGCGGGCCGGACATTCCAAGTTCCGATTCTGGCGGCCGCCATGGATGGCGTGGTGGACGTTGATTTTGCCGTGACGATGGGTAAAATGGGCGCTATCGCGGTCCTTAACCTAGACGGTGTCCAGACCCGTTACGATAACCCTTCCAAGGTCCTCGACCAGATCGCCAAAGCAAGTCCGGAAGACGCGACAAAATTAGTTCAATCCATTTATTTAAAGCCGGTCAAAGAGAAATTGATCACCAAGCGCATACGGGAGATCAAATCAAAGAAAGTTTCGGCCGTTGTCAGCTGTATCCCTCAAAATGCCCCGAAATATTCGGCGATCGCGAAGGAAGCGGGCTGCGATATTTTTATCATCCAATCGACAGTCGCGACCGTCAAGCATATTGCCACCCAATATAAAGTCATTGATCTGGCTAAGCTCGTCAAACAATCCAAAATGCCCATCATCCTCGGGAACTGCGTCGGTTATGAGGTCGCTTTAGAGCTTCTTGAAGCTGGCGCGGCCGGATTGCTGGTAGGCATCGGGCCTGGGGCTGCGTGCACGACACGCGGGGTTTTGGGTATCGGTGTCCCGCAGATCACCTCAACGGTCGATTGCGCGGCGGCGAGAGACCATTATTATAAGCGTACCGGCCAATACCGCCCCATTATTACTGACGGCGGCATGAGGTTAGGGGGAGAAATTTGTAAGGCGATCGCTGCGGGAGCTGACGCCTGCATGGTCGGAAGCGCTTTTGCCCGCGCCAAAGAAGCGCCGGGCGGCGGGTATCACTGGGGCATGGCCACGTCCCATGCGAATTTGCCGCGGGGAACGCGCGTCTGGGTCGGCACGACCGGCTCGCTCAAAGAAATTCTTGCGGGGCCGGCCAAGGTGGATGACGGCTCACAAAATTTGATCGGAGCGCTCAAGACATCGATGGGCTCGCTGGGCGCTTCCAATATTAAAGAAATGCATGATGTTGAAATCATCATTGCCCCGTCCATCCAGACCGAAGGAAAAGTCTTTCAGGTCGGCCAGCGGGTCGGCATGGGCAAATAAGTTCAATCATTTAAGATGACAGGATCGGTCTATGGCAAAAAAGACAAGAAAAGCAGCAAAGAAGAAACCCGCCCGTAAAATAGTCAGACGTAAAATTGTCAAAAAGAAAAAAGTGAAGAAATTTCCCTCCCGCATCAAAGGGTTAAAAACGCGTTTTCGGGCCAGCCCCAAAAAGCGTATCGGCAAGCTGCCGAAATTGAAAAAAGTCACTGGCCGTATGGCCAAATCGATCCGCATCCGCAAGTTCCGCCAAAAAGACATCATTTTAGTTTTGGATTTCGGTTCCCAGTACACGCAGCTCATTGCCCGGCGCGTGCGCGAGTGCAAAGTCTACAGCAAGATCGTCCCGTACAACATTTCCGTCAAGGAACTCGAAGAGATCAAGCCCAAGGGGCTGATCCTCTCCGGCGGGCCGATGAGCGTTTATGACAGGGGGTCGCCTTCTCCGGATAAAAACATTTTTAAGCTCGGCATTCCGGTCCTGGGGATTTGTTACGGGATGCAGGTTATCTGCGATATTTTCGGCGGCAAGGTGGAGGCGAGCAAAGAGCGGGAATTCGGCCGCGCCGAGCTTTTCGTCGACAGCAATAAAGACCTTTTCAATAATCTGCCGACGAATCTGACCTGCTGGATGAGCCATAGCGACCAGATCAAGACCATGCCCAAAGGTTTCGTCGCCATTGCGCATACGCTCAACGCGCCTATGGCCGCATTCGCGAATCGCACCAAGAAGATCTTTGCGGTGCAATTCCATCCGGAAGTGGTCCATACCCAACGCGGCAATGAGATCCTTTCCAACTTTCTTTTCCACATCTGCAATTGCCTGCCGCGCTGGACCGTCGATAAATTTATCGCGGCCGCCATGAAACAGGTCAAGGAGGAGGTCGGCGACAAGAAAGTGATCTTAGGCTTAAGCGGAGGGGTTGACTCATCCGTCACGGCCATGCTGCTGCAGCGGGCGATCGGCAAGAAGCTTTATTGCATTTTCGTCGATAACGGCCTGCTGCGCAAGAACGAGGCCGCCAACGTCTCCCGGATGTTCAAAGGCAATTTCAACATGAACCTGGCGGTCATCAACGCCGAGAAGGTCTTTTTGAGCCGGCTCAAGGGCATTACGGACCCCGAGCAGAAGCGCAAGATCATCGGGGAGGAGTTCGTCAAGGTCTTTACGACTAAAGCCAAAAAGATCAAGAACGTCAATTTTCTCGCCCAGGGGACGCTGTATCCGGACGTCATCGAATCCGCTTCCCCCATCGGTGGCCCGTCCGCCACGATCAAGACGCACCACAACGTCGGGGGGCTGCCTAAGAACATGAAGCTTAAGCTCATCGAGCCGTTCCGTGAACTGTTCAAAGATGAAGTGCGCGCTATCGGCAAGAAGATGGAGCTGCCCGAATCCATTTTGAAACGCCAGCCTTTTCCCGGTCCGGGCCTAGCCGTGCGCATCGCCGGTGAGGTCACGAAAGAACGCCTCGAGATCCTTCGCGAGGCGGATGAGCGTGTCATGGAAGAGATCCGCCGCGCCGGGTTGTACAACGACATCTGGCAGGCCTTTGCGGTTTTGGTGCCGGTCAAGACGGTCGGTGTCATGGGCGATCAGCGCACGTACGAGAACGTGATCGCGGTGCGCGCCGTGACCAGCACCGACGGCATGACCGCCGATTGGGCCCAGCTGCCCTACGACGTGCTGGGGCGCATATCGAACCGCATCATCAATGAGGTTGCCGGCGTCAACCGCGTTGTTTACGATATCAGCTCCAAACCTCCTGCGACGATTGAGTGGGAGTAATAATAAAGGTTATTGGGTTATCAGGAAATCAGGGAGGAGGGTATTAGGAGATTGGGATATTAGGTGTAATGCCCCAATATCCTCATACCCTAATATCCTGCGACCTAATTACCTAATAACCCAATGTCCTTTTTATTGTTTTACGTTTTGTTTATCTGATATAATGCAACCATGAGTGATTCAAGTTTCGTCCACCTGCACGTCCACACCCAGTACAGCCTCCTCGATGGAGCCTGCCTCATCGAAAAACTCATAGAGAAAGCCCAAGAGAACAATATGCCCGCCTTGGCCATGACGGACCACGGCAACATGTTCGGGGCGGTTGATTTTTATAGCGCCGCGGTGAAAGCCGGCATCAAACCCATTATCGGCTGTGAGGCTTATGTCGAGACGGTGGGGACGCGCTTCGATAAAAACCCATCTTCGCGCGGCAGCGTGTCGCATCTTCTTCTTCTAGCCAAAGACATAACCGGCTACCACAACTTGATGAAGCTCACCTCCGCCGGTTTCCTTGAAGGCTTCTATTATTATCCGCGCATCGATAAACAGGTCATTTCCCAATACGCCAAGGGCCTCATTGCCTCTTCCGCCTGCTTAAGGGGCGAGGTGTCGAACCATCTGTTGAAAGGGAATTTTAATTCGGCGTTAAAAGCGGCGGACGATTTTCGCCAGATTTTCGGCAAAGACAATTTCTACATCGAATTGATGGACCACGGGTTGAGCGAACAAAAGAGGGTCAATGAGGAGCTTGTCAAGATCGCGCGCTCGCTCGAGCTTCCGCTACTGGCGACCAATGACGTGCATTATTTGCAACAGGCGCAATCCAAAGCGCACGATGCGCTGTTGTGCATCCAGACCCAGTCCATGATCAGCGACGAGAAAAGGATGCGGCTTCAATCGGACCAGCTGTATTTTAAATCCGCCGATGAGATGCGCGCGCTTTTTTCGTGGGTTCCCGAAGCGCTGGCAACGACCCTTGAAGTGGCGGATAAGTGCAACTTAAAATTGGGATTCGATGAGATCCACTTGCCGCGTTTTAACCCGCCCGAAGGGAAATCCAAGGAAGGTTATTTGCGGGAGCTGTGCGAGGAAGGCCTGAAGAAGCGCTTTACCAAGATCACCCCTGAGATCCGCCAGCGTTTGGCCTTCGAGCTTCAAACGATCAATAAGATGGATTTCGAAAGTTATTTCCTCATTGTCTGGGATTTCATCAATTTTGCCAAGAGCCGCGGCATCCCCGTCGGACCGGGGCGCGGTTCGGCGGCCGGAAGCCTGGTGAGTTACCTGTTGGGGATAACGGATCTGGACCCGCTCAAGTACGGCTTATTGTTCGAGCGGTTCTTGAACCCGGACCGCGCCGGCATGCCGGATATCGACATCGATTTTTGTTATGAGCGCCGCCCCGAGGTCATTGAGTACGTCACCAACAAATACGGCAAGGACAACGTCGCGCAGATCATCACCTTCGGGACGCTGCAGGCCAAGGCGGCCATCCGCGACGTGGGACGCGTGATGGGCGCTTCTTACGGCGAGGTGGACCGCATCGCGAAGTTGGTGCCCAATGAGCTGGGCATTTCTCTAAAGGACGCGTTGGATAAAGAACCCCAGCTTAAAAAGCTGACCGAGGATGACAAGACGGCCCGGGAGATCATTGAGATGGCCCAGGTCCTGGAAGGCCTGACACGTCACGCTTCGACGCACGCCGCCGGAGTTGTGATCTCCGATAAGCCGCTCACGGAATATGTCCCGCTTTTTAAGCCCTCCGAGGGGCAGATCACGACCGGTTATTCGATGAACGCGATCGCCAAGATTGGTCTTCTCAAAATGGATTTCCTAGGTTTAAGGACGCTTACCGTCATCAATGAAGCCTGCCGGCAGATCAAAGAAATACACGGGGTGAAGATCGACGTCAGCCAGTTGCCTTTGGATGATAAAAAAACATATGAGATGCTGGAGGAGGCAAACAGTTTCGGTATTTTCCAGCTGGAAAGCTCAGGAATGCGCGAGCTTCTTAAGAAGATCAAGCCTTCCGAGTTCGAGGACTTGATCTCGATCCTTGCGTTGTATCGGCCGGGCCCGATGGGAAGCGGGATGTTGGAGGATTTTACCAAGCGTAAACGCGGCGAGATCGATATCAAATACGACCATCCGAAACTTGAGCCGATCCTCAAAGCAACGTATGGCATTATCGTTTATCAGGAGCAGGTCATGCAGATCCCCGTCGCGCTCGCCGGATTTTCCATGACCCAGGCGGACCATTTAAGGCGGGCGATGAGCAAGAAGATCCCCTCCGTCATGGAAAAATTGCGCCAGGATTTCATCGACGGGTGCTTTAAGACCAGCCAGATCGATGAAAAAAAGGCCAACAAGCTCTTTGATCTGATCGATTATTTCTCCGGCTACGGCTTCAACCGCAGCCATTCCGCCGCCTACGCCATGATCACGTACCAGACGGCGTACCTTAAGGCCAATTATCCGGTCGAGTTCATGTGCGCGCTTTTGAACAGTGAAATGAGCAACACGGATAAGTTGGTCGAATACGTCAAGGAAAGCGAGGCCATGGGCATCAAGATCCTGCCGCCGGATATCAATGCAAGCATTAAACATTTTAGTGTCGTGGACCAGCAGACGATCCGTTACGGATTGCTGGCGGTCAAGAATATCGGTTCCTCCGCGATCGACTCTATCGTTGAAGGTCGTAACGAAAGGTCTTATGCGTCGATATTTGATCTTTGTGAGCACATCGATCTGCGCCTCGTTAACCGTAAAGTTTTGGAGAGCTTGATTAAATGCGGGGCCTTGGACGGTTTTCGCGCCTTTCGTTCCCAGATGATGACCGTTCTGGAAAAGGCTCTTCAATTGGCGGCGAAAACCCAAAAAGAGAAAGCCCAGGGTCAGGTGTCTTTATTCGATTTGGCGGGGGCCGATGCAGGATTTAAGAGCCAAACGGAAAGCCTGCCGGATATCAAAGAATGGAGCCAAAACCAGATTCTTTCCTATGAAAAAGAGATCTTGGGTTTTTATATCAGCGGTCATCCGCTGGACCATTATCAAGTTGAAATCAAAGAATTTACGGATATGAGCACCAAGAACCTCAGTCAGGCCATTGATGGGGAGGAGATTCGCCTTGTCGGTTTGATCGAGAACGTCAAATTGACCAATACCCGTAAAACAAATGAACGGATGGCTATTTTGAAAGTCGTTGATATGGAAGGCGATGTGGAGGTGGTGGTTTTCCCTTCAACCTATCCGCAACTCGCCCAATATCTTAAGGAAGGGGAAGTCGTTTTTATCAGCGGCCGGATGAATTACCGTGATAATGAGCCGAAGATTATCGCCAATGAGATGAAACACGTACGGGATGTGTATAGCGCGATTAAATCCATTAAGGTCGATTTAGGGAAAGTGGGGGAGAAGGGATTGATAGACTTAAAGACGAAATTATCCCATTTTCCCGGGAAGGTCCCCGTTTATTTAAAGATCGATACCCAGACGCACAAAAGCGTGCAAATCCTTGTGGGAGAAGATCTTTATGTTTCCCCCAATGAAGACTTGATGAATGAGATCAAGGAGCTGGTCGGCAAAGAGAATTTCGCCGTAACTCTTTAGCTTTCCAATACTTATCTTTCCATTCGTAACTCTTTTGTTTTCAAGGTTTGTTGAAATTTTATCCCGCCTCGAAGTCCTGCCAGCCGTCAAAATAATTTCTTGACACTATAAATCCTTGTTGTTACTATACTTACCATATTATCAGTTTTATTTTGTCAATTATGATACATGTTAGAAGGGGAATTCAGGAGGTGACAGCATGACCAAGAAAGACATAGTGTTACGGATTACGGATATGACTGGAATTAAACAAGTTGACGTCAAAAAAATTGTCCAAAAGACCTTTGATGTCATTGTGGAATCATTGGTCCGTAACGAGAAGGTCGAATTGAGAAATTTTGGCGTATTCAAGATCAAGGAAAGAAAAGCTCGGTTTGGACGCAATCCCAGAACCGGCGAAAGCGTTCCGGTCCCGCCCCGCAAGGTCGTCATATTCAAGCCCGGTCTTGAGATGAAGCATAAAATTAGGTAAAAAATTTGAGAGTAAGGCGTAGATCAAACCAAGCGCCTTTTAAGGTCTATTAGTATATGGCCGAGAAGCTATCAGTCCCCAGAGGCACTGCCGATATTCTGCCAGAAGAAGCCAAGCGCTGGCAAGCCATCGAACAAAAAGCCCGCCAGGTTTTCAGCGTTTATAATTATCAGGAGATCCGCACACCTATTTTCGAGGAATCCCGTCTTTTCAAACGCTCTCTTGGGCAAACCAGTGATGTGGTCAAAAAGCAATTGCTGGAACTGGAAAGTTCCAAAGAAGAAGGCTACGCCTTGCGCCCGGAAGGGACGGCCTCGATCGTCCGCTCTTATATCGAAAACAGTTTTGACAGGAAAGAAGGACTGACCAAGCTTTATTATGTGGGGCCGATGTTCCGTGGAGAACGCCCACAAAAGGGGCGCCTGCGCCAGTTCCATCAGATCGGTGCGGAGATCATCGGGCCAAAAGCCAACCACCCTTTTTTGGATGTCGAAACAATTGTACTTTGCCTGGAGCTGCTTAAAAGTTTTGGCGTGGAAGGTTCGGTATTGAAGATCAACAGCCTCGGGGAGCCGAAAGACAAAGAAAATCTATCAAAGCTTTTGAGGGAGAAGTTGAAGCCTAAGAAATCTTCCCTTTGCGACGATTGCAAGGACAGGCTGGATCGGAACGTTTTTCGCATTCTGGATTGCAAGAATGAGCCCTGCAAAAAGGTCGTTGCCCAACTTCAGCTGGACAATTCGTATTTGTCGAAGGAAAGCATGGGCCATTACAAAACCGTTTTGGACGCTCTGGCAAGCCTTGATATCGAATGCACGCAGGATGCGCGGCTGGTGCGCGGGCTCGATTATTACACGCACACGGTTTTTGAGGTCACCAACCCTCAGCTCGGCAGCCAGGACGCCATTTGCGCCGGGGGCCGGTATAATCATTTGGTCGCTCAGCTGGGAGGTGCGGATGTCCCGGCAATCGGTTTTGCACTCGGTATCGAAAGGGTCATGCTTTCCCAATCCAAGGCCCAGCCTGAAAAAAGAGGCGGCCCCGAAGTTTTTATCATCCCCTTGGGTAACGTTTCGTTGAGCCAGGTATTCCAATATTTACACATTTTGCGCAGCAAAAATATTTCCAGCGATATGAGCTATCAAAGCGCGACCCCGAAAAATATAGGCGATATGATAGGGAAAGCGGCCAAGACCGATTGTGTCTTTACCATCGTTATCGGCGAAGAGGAAGAAAAGATCGGGAAGGTCAGGTTAAAGAACATGAAAACGAGAGAAGACCAGCTCGTTGAATTCAACCAGGCGACCGACATCATAAAAAATGTATTAGGGGCATAACCATGCTGCGAACGCACACCTGCGGAGAGCTTAGGAAAGAACAAGCCAATAAAGAAGCCACCCTTTGCGGCTGGGTGCACGCCCGGCGCGATCATGGGAAGCTCATCTTTATTGACATCCGCGACCGCTACGGAATTACCCAAGTCGTTTTCGTCCCATCGGTGAGCAAAGAGGCCCATGATACGGCGCAGAAATTGGGGCCGGAGTTTGTGATCCGGGTGACGGGGAAAGTCGCCCCGCGATCGGCCAAGACCGTTAATCCCCATGAGCCGACCGGCGAAGTCGAAGTCTGCGCGGAAAAATTGGAAATTTTAAACCCCAGCAAAGTCCCCGTGTTTGAGATCGATGATAATGTAGAGGTGGCAGAGGATTTGCGTTTAACCTACCGTTATCTCGATCTGCGCCGGCGCAAAACGGCCGAGGCTTTTCAGATCCGCCACAAATTATGCCAGATCATCCATCGGCTGCTGGATTCGGAGGGGTTTTTAGGCGTTGAAACGCCCGTGTTGACCAAGTCCACCCCCGAAGGGGCGCGTGATTTCCTGGTGCCGGCGCGGCTCAATCTGGGGAAATTTTTTGCACTCCCGCAATCACCGCAACTTTTCAAGCAATTGTTGATGGTCAGCGGCTTTGACAAATATTACCAGATCGTCAAATGTTTCCGCGATGAGGATCTGCGGGCGGATCGCCAGCCGGAGTTTACGCAGCTGGACATGGAAATGTCTTTTGTGAGCGAAGAAGACGTGTTTGCCGTTACCGAAAAATTGTTCAAAGAGGTATTCAAGCAGATCAAGGGCGTCGATATTAAAACGCCTTTCCCGCGCATGACCCACCAGGAGGCGATGTCCCAATATAAAAGTGACAAGCCGGATCTGCGAAAGCCGGGGGAAGAGTTTTCTCTTACGTGGATCGTTGATTTTCCGATGTTCAAATATAACAAGGAAGAGAAGCGCTGGGAAAGCGAACATCATCCCTTCACCTCTGTTAAAGAGGAAGATTTAAAATACCTTGAAAGTAAAGAATATGGTAAAATCAGGGCTCGCTCGTACGATCTGATCCTTAATGGCAACGAGCTTGGCAGCGGTTCGGTGCGTATCCATAAAAAGGATATGCAAAAGAAAATATTTGATATAATAGGGCTGGACGAAAGCCAGGCTCAGATGCGTTTCGGTTTTTTATTGAACGCTTTTGAGTACGGTGCGCCGCCGCACGCGGGGGTCGCCTACGGCATCGATCGTCTGGTGGCCATTTTGATGGGGCTGGATTCAATCCGGGACACGATCGCTTTTCCCAAAACGCAAAAGGGAAGCTGTCTGTTGAGCGATGCCCCGGCTACTGTCGAGAAAAAACAATTACAGGAATTGGGATTAATGATATTAAAAAAAGGAGGCGATGATGCCTAAAGGACTTATCAAAGGCATGGTTGTTGTTGCCATGTTCGTTTTTATGACGGGATGTTCAACGGTGAAGAAGATCGATGTCCGGGGATATATGCAGGATAAGCCCAGGGTCGACCAGGATATTCAGGGAGCCGTAGGCAATTGGGAAAATGCCCCTATGGCCGAAGACCCAGAACGCAAGCCGACCAGAAAGATGTATTATCTGGAATTCAGCAAGGAAGCGGACCCGTTCGAGGAAGCGGATAAACTGCTTGAGGAGAAATCCTCCAGCACGACGGCATCCGAATCTTTCCCGGGCTCGAATGAGCCGACACAAAAAACCCAGCCCCAACAAAGAACTTTGGACCTATCCGGCCTGAAAGACACGCCCACCCAACCGTCAGTGCCCGCCGCAGCAGGTGAGTATACGGAGTATAAAGTCGAGAAAGACGACACGCTCCAGAAGATTTCTATGAAATTCTATAACACCCATAGCAAATGGCCGAAGATTTATGAAGCCAACAAAGACCTGATCCCCAACCCCAATTTTATCAAGCCGGGTATCGTTATCAGGATACCCAAGGAATAATCATCAGGGTGTTAGTCTGTTAACTATGGACCGTACCATCCGTTTAGATAACAATAAAGACCTTCAGTCGCTTTTTGGGAAATACGACCAGAACATTAAACTCATCCAGAAAGAGCTATTGGTCAAGATCATCCGGGTCAGCGAGGGCCTTAAGATCTCGGGGGATCGCTCCCAGGTCGATAAGGCCTGCGGTTTGTTCGATTATCTTCTGGATATTCTCAACAACGGGTCGGAGATCAAGACCAGGGACATTACTTATGCGCTCAAATTGACCAAGCCGGAAGAAGGGGTCGATTTCAAGCAGCTGGCCAAGGAGAAGATCGAGGTTTCGGTCAAGGGTGTGTTGGTCACGCCTAAAACGAAGGGACAGATCGAATACGTTGAGGCCATTAAGAAGAACGATATCGTTTTTGGGGTCGGCCCCGCCGGTACGGGCAAGACGTATTTGGCGATGGCGATGGCCGTCAACGCGTTGAAAAAAGGCATTGTGCGCCGGATCATTTTGACCCGCCCGGCGATCGAAGCGGGGGAGAATCTCGGATTTTTACCGGGCGATCTGGTGGAAAAAGTTTTGCCGTATCTGCGGCCGCTCTATGATGCGCTTTACGATATGATGGAGGCGGAGAGGGTCGAGGAGTTAAGCGAACAAGGCATCATTGAGGTCGCGCCACTGGCCTTTATGCGCGGGCGTACGTTGAACGACGCTTTTGTCGTGCTGGATGAGGCGCAGAACAGCACCCCTTATCAGATGAAGATGTTTTTAACGCGCTTGGGCTTCGATTCCAAGACGGTCATTACCGGGGATTTGACGCAAAGCGATCTGCCCAAGGGCACGATGAACGGCCTGGCGGATTGCCAGCGGGTTTTGAAAGACATCGAAGGCATCAAATTTGTTACGTTGACGGGCGAGGACGTGGTCCGTCACGAGTTGGTCCAACGGATTATTGAGGCGTATGAACACGATGGGGAAAGAAAGCAATAAAAAAGACATTCGAACATGGATAGATTTCCTGGCGCCTGCCGGGATCCTGTTGGTGCTTTTTATATTTTGCACGCTGGCCAATTACCCTTTGATGATCCCGGTCGTTTTGGTGTTGATCGGGCTTCATTTGTATTTTGTGAGAAAGGCCAGTTTACGGATGTATTTGAACCTGGGGCTGTTGTTGACGTTGGTCGTTTTCACGGCGCATATGTTGAAAACATATACGACGCTGCCCTATTATTATATTCCCGTGGCCGGCATTTCCATGCTGACGGTCCTTTTGTTCAAAGATCTGTGGCTTTCGTTTGTGATGGCATTTTCCTCAAGCCTTTTGGTGAGCCTCATCTTAAAAGGGGATTTCGGCATGATGGTCACTTTTTTCGTGGGCAGCCTGGTGGCGGCTTATTCCATTGAGGATGCCCGCACGCGCGGTAAGGTCATGGTCGCGGGGATATTTGTCAGCGTGGCGAATTTGGTTTGCCTGACGCTCATATTCCCTGATTATAAATTTTTTTTTAACAGGGATTTTACGATGGCGCACCTTTACCCTCTGGCGGCTAACGGGCTCATTTGTTCTTTTTTCGTCATAGGGACGCTCAAGGTTTTTGAATACATGTTTGATGCGGTATCGAATTTTACGCTGCTGGAGCTTTCCGATTTCAACCAGCCTTTGTTAAAGCGCATGGTGATGGAAGCGCCGGGCACGTACCACCACAGTTTGGTCGTCAGTAATTTGGCGGAGACGGCGGCGAATGCTATCGGAGCGGATGCGCTGTTGACGAGGGTGGGGGCATATTATCATGATATCGGCAAGATGACCAAACCGGAATATTTTACCGAAAACCAGATGATGGGCGCCAACAAGCATGACAACATCGAGCCGTCCATGAGCCGGTTGGTCTTGTTGAACCACGTTAAAGAAGGCATTGACCTGGCCAAAAAATATAAACTGAACCAGGTCATCATTGATTTTATCCCGCAGCATCACGGCACGAGCCTCATGCATTTTTTCTATCAGCGGGCGGTTGAAAGCGCCGAGCAGGGAGGGGCCATCGATGAGAACGATTACCGCTATCCCGGGCCCAAGCCTCAGACGAGGGAAACGGCGATTACGTTAATGGCGGATTCCGTGGAAGGAGCCACACGCGCGCTGGATGATCCCACCCCCCAGAACGTTGAGGAAACGGTCAAGAAAGTCATCAATAACAAGTTTATCGACGGCCAGCTGGATGAATGCCCGTTGACTTTGAAAGAGATCGAGAAAATATCCCAAACCTTCATCCGTATTCTAAGCGCGATGTACCACACGCGCGTCAAATATCCCGAGAAAAAGAATGGCAGTCCAAGCCGAAAACTATCAAAAGAAAATACGCCTCAATCTTCCCAAGATCCGTCAGATCGCAAGAACAATCATTCGTCGTAAGGGTATCGCTCAAGCGACGCTCACCGTTGTTTTTGTCACGGCTACGAAAATCAGGGCTTTAAACCGCAAATTCCTAAAGAGAACCTACACGACCGATGTGTTGGCCTTCGATTTGGGCACGAGCAGAAAATGTCTGGCGGGCGATGTGATCATTTCTGTCGATGCGGCATCCGCCAACGCCAAAACGTACGGCACCGGCGTTTCCCAGGAATTGGCGCTTTATCTGGTCCACGGGATCCTTCATCTGTTGGGATACGATGACCATAGAAAGAAAGATATCGTGAGAATGCGCCGGGAGGAAAAGAAGTTGATGGCGTTCATCGGGCCCAAGATCCCATCGATTGTGATGAAGAAATGATTGTCAAGACAGAGGCCATCGTTTTAAAATCAAGAGACCTTCGTGAAACCAGCCGCCTGAGCGTTTTCTTCACCAAAACCCACGGCAAAGTGACGGGTGTTCTTAAGGGCATCCGCAAAGACCACAAAAAATTCGGCAGCAGCGTTGATAAGTTCTCGGTCAATGAGATCGTGTTTTATCAGTATCGCCGCTCCGACGTCCACCTTATCAGCCAGTGCGATCTGACACAGTTTTTTTATCCGATCCGCCAGGATTATAAGCGCAACATGGCGGCCAATTACGCACTCGAGCTGATCGACGCCATTATGCCGGCGGAAGAAAAGAATGAAATGGTGTACGGGACCCTGATGCATTTTTTGCACTCCCTTCAAAGTATTGAGGATATTGACAAGTTGATCTTCATTTTCCAGGTCAAGATCCTTCATTTGTCGGGGTTTAGCCCCCATTTAGACTCGTGCGTGAGCTGCACCAAGAAGATCCACGGCCGCTCGCGTTTCAGTATGGCGCTCGGCGGGCTCATTTGCCCCGATTGCCCGACGCGCGAAACTTCCTTGATCATGATCTCGAAAGGCACCGTTTCATCCATCTTGCATGTGGAGCAAAACGATTGGGCCAAGGCGCTGCGCTTAGGATTGATCAAGACGACCCGGCGGGAATTAAAATATATCCTGAATAATTTTTTGGTCTATCATTTGGAGCGGCGGTTAAAGTCGGCGAGGTTTCTTTAATGGATTCAGCGGCCGGTTTGGACTAAGATATCCTTGGCGAGCTGTTTGCCGATTTGTTTGATCTGCCCCAGTTCTTCGGCATTGGTGGATTGAAAATCGCTTAATCTACGGAAACCCTTTTCAAATAGGTTTCTTGCCCTGATGCGGCCCACCCCTTTGAGCTTGGTCAGCTCGAGCAGTTCTTCCTTAATGCCGTAGCGCACGCGGCTTCTTAGATTTTCCAGTTGAAATGTCAGCCTTCGCTTATTCAAGTAATCGGCGATGGAGGTTGAAGCATAGAGCAGCCATTGGGTCGATTCGATGTGCCGGAATACATCGCCGGGGCCGATGCCGAATTTGTCGCAGATCATTTCTTCTTTTTCTTCTTCGATCCATTGATACAGCATGGAGGTCGTTTTGACGGTGGATAAATATTCAAAGTAATCATCCAGGCCATGCCAGTTATGGGGCGTCAGGATAAATTCGTCCTCAAAACGTCCGGCAAACCTCTCCAATTCTTCCGAATCATTCTTTCCGACATTTAAATGGAGCCCATCGGGGCTGCAAGTAAGCGCGTGCAGCATGCCGACGGCCGAAAGCGTTGCGTCGGCCGGAATTTTATTCAGAGCCTCCCGGATGGTGATACTGGTCATCGGATCGATATAAAGCCTGCTGGTGAGGGCGCCGAAGGGGGTGGCAAAGTAGCGGGTTCCGCTTTGTTCGATGAATTTTTCGCGCTGAAGGAATTCAAAGATATCACCGATCAGCTCCATTAAATGGCTGCTTTGATTCTGGTGGTATAAGAAAGTGTGTTTGATAAAGTCAAACATGCCGTTGGTATCATGGATGTAGCCGCCGGCGACGGAGGCCAACACGTGGATGCGCAGCGCCGCTTCGTTCCCTAATTTAGAAAGGATCGGTTCGGGAGCGGCCTTGATGTATCGCTCGAACAAGGTGGAGGCCTCGTTCGAAGTCTTGGCGATCAAGATCGCCTCTCCGTATTCATCGTACTGCGGCCGCCCCGCGCGCCCCGCGCATTGTTTGTATTCGGCGGTGGGGATATAGGCCATGCCGATCCCGCTTTCATAGCGCTTGTAGTCGCGGATGATCGCCCGCCGGGCCGGAAGATTGACGCCGGCCGCCAAGGTCGGGGTGCAGCTGATGACCTTGATCAGATTACCCTTGAAATTCTCCTCGACCAGCTCGCGCTGGTGCGGTTTTAGCCCGGCATGATGGAAAGCAACGCCATGATGGATAACCCCCGCCAGGGTTTTGCATATTTTGGTGGCATCGGATTCGTTGCCCAGGATCTTTTTCGATAACTCTTTCAATCTTTTCTGTTCCTCCGGCGTCAATATCTTGGCGACATCTTTGCTGACCTGCCGGCTCACGGCCTGGGCGGAGCGGCGCGAGTTGACGAAAATGAGGACCTGGCCCCGTCCCCTTAATGTATCAAGGGTCAGTTTATTCACGTCCTCGGAAGCTTCTTCACTAATAACGCGGGTCGCGTCATGCTCGAAAACGATCCGGTCGTTATAAAAGATCCCTTCTTTAAGCGGGATGGGCCGCCAGGAGCTTACGACCAGTTGCGCCTTAAGCCAATCGGCCATCTCGCGGGCATTACTGACGGTGGCGCTTAGGGCGAGGATCTGTGTCTTTGGGTTAAGCTGTTTGATGCGGGCAGCCAGGATCTCCATCGTTGGCCCGCGGTTGCCATCGTTGATAAAATGGATCTCATCCAGGATGACGGTCGTTAACGAGCCGATCATGGTTTTGGCCCTGGTACGAAGCAGTGAATCCACTTTTTCCGCTGTCGCCACCAGGATCTGGAACGATTTCAACCTTTTGACGGGGGAGTCCGCGTCGCCGATGGCGAGGGCGACCTCTACTCCTAAGGGGGAGAATTTTTTCATGAATTCGTTGTATTTCTCGCTGGCTAGGGCCTTCAAAGGCGCGATGTATAAACAGCGTCCGCCATGGTTAAAAATGGCGTTTGCCATGCACACTTCGGCCACTAGGGTCTTGCCGGCGGCGGTCGGCACCGACATCAAAAGATGCTTGCCTTCCAGGACGCCTTTTTGGATGGCTTCCGCTTGGGGAGGGTAGAGTGTTGTGATCCCGCTGGAGGTGAATTGATTGATAAAATCGGCTGGAAAACGGTGGTCGTTTAAGATTTTCTCCAATAGCATAACGGTTTTTCTAACACAATTGTCGGGCCTTGTCAACCCATTCGAACACTTTATATTTTAATCGCACAGGGCGTTCTCAGGGTTGACACTGAGAGCGGCAAGCCCGCATGCTAGTTATGGAGGATTCAGAATCAATTCACCACAAGTGAGAGAAAAGTTTAGGCTTGCCACCGAATGTGTCAATCATTACAAAGGACTTGTAATTCTTAGTAATATATGTATTATTAAGAATAATACTTTTCTACATATGAAAGCGGTTCTTCAAAGAGTCAGCCAAGCAAGCGTTTCAGTCGATTCCAGGATCGTTGGTCAAATCGGTAAAGGTGTTCTTGTTTTTTTAGCCGTCGGCAAAGAGGACAGCGAGGCGGATGCCGACTATTTGGTGAAAAAGCTTATTCAGCTTCGGATGTTTGAGGATAAAGAAGGTAATTTAAACCTTTCCCCGCAGGAAGTCGGGGCCGCGTTTCTTGTTATTTCTCAATTTACGCTTTACGGTGATTGCCGCAAAGGGCGGCGGCCTTCTTTTGACCGCGCGGCCGATCCGCAAAAAGCGGAAAAATTGTATGATTTTTTTATAGAGCAATTGAAGAAGCAGGGCATGAACGTCGCTTCCGGCCAATTTCGGGCGATGATGAACGTCCAGCTTGTCAATGAGGGCCCGGTCACGTTGATCGTGGAAAGCCGGCCGAGATGAAGATCTACGATACCCATGCCCATTTGGACCAGCTGGAGGCCCTCGATGAGACGCTTCAGGCCGCCCATGAAGCCGGGGTCGCGGGGATCGTCGCCATCAGCATGGATCTGGCCAGCTGCCGCAAGAATCTGGAAATAAAGAACAAATATAAACGCCCCCATATTTATTTGGGGTTGGGGATGCATCCTTCGGAAGCCAAACCTGCCGATCTGGATGAAATTGTCAAGCTCATTTACGAGCATCATGACCATATTCATGTCATAGGTGAAATAGGTTTGGATTTTTGGTATAAATGGGTCAAGAAGGATGAGGGCAAAAAGAACGAACAGCGTCAAGTGTACAGAAGATTGTTGGAGGTGGCCAAAGACCTTCATCTTCCGGCAGTGATCCATTCACGCGGGGCGTGGAAAGAATGCCTGCAAACGGCTTTGGACGTTGGCGTCAGAAGCGCCGAATTTCATTGGTACAGCGGCCCCCTGGATGTTTTGGATGAGCTCTTAAAAAGCGGGTATTATGTTTCAACGGGCCCCAGCGTTGCGTATAGCCCTCAATCTCAAGAGGCCATGCGCCACGCCCCTATTGAACGCACGCTGATTGAAACCGACTGTCCCGTTTTTTACAGGAACCCGCAAACGAATGAAGGATTCCAGGCGCAGCCCAAAGATGTGTTCCGTACCTTAAAAGCGTATTGTGTTTTAAAGAATTTCGAGGAACACAAGGCCCTGGACATCCTCAATAAGAATGCTGAAGATTTTTTCCGTTTTAATTAAGAAAGCGAGGGGATTGTGAGAAAGTTGGTCTTTATTTTGGCTGCCATCGTTGTGGCCGGCGTTTTGGCGGTCGTCGTCGTGAAATTCCAGAAAAAAGAATTGGCCATCGAAGAGGTTCTTCCGCAGGAAGCGCAACTGTACGCGTATTTTGATAATGTCGAAGGCAATCTTAACCATTTGGGCCGCAGCCAGCTGTGGCAAAGCATGAGCCAGATTGATTATAATCGGCTGGCGGAACAGGGCTTGGTCGATCCGCAACAGCTTATGCTGTTTCAGGGCATTCAATCTAAACTCTCCGACCCTCAAGCTCAGCTGATCCTGAATAAATTGTTCGGGAAGGAATTTGCCGTCATTGTTTATCCGATATCGATCAAGATTAGCGATTTGTCCAACCCGGCCGTTTTGACAACATCGACGTTCATGGACGATGCGTTATCCAATCTTTTGATCGTGTCGCGGATACCTGCGGATGTGCAAGTGGCCGAGTTTTTCTCGGGGCTGTTTCAGGATTTCGGGGGGGATACAAAAAAAGAAACGCTGAATTACAAGGATTTCACGATTCAGACGGTATTTTTTCCCCAGGCCAATCTTCGGTTATCGTACGTGCGCATGAAAGACCTTTTGGTCATCACCGTGGGAGAACGGGCCGCCCAAAAATGCATCGACGTTTTTAAGAAAGAGCGCCCTTCGCTGGCGCAAGATGCCCAATTCACCCAGGCCATGAAACGTTCCGTCAAAGACCGGGAGCTTTTTTTGTACTGGGATATGGAAATATTCCTTTCCTTTATGAAAGACCAGGTGGAGGCGCTTTCTTCGTTGGTGACACAGCAGGCGCAAGAAACCGATGCGGCTCAAGTAACCGAGCAACTTAACCAAGCGTTTGCGGCCGTTGCCGGCTTTAAAACGTTTACTTTATCAGGGCATTTCGATTCGTTAAGCAAATTGCAATTCAACATGTTTATGGACAGGACCAAGCTTAGCCCCGAGTTGGCCAGCTATTACACGTGCGAAGCTACTTTAAATAAGACGCTCAAACTTGTGCCGCCGGGGGTGATGGGATATCAATGGAACAGTTGCTTTCATCTGGAACAATATTGGGACCAGGTGTTGAAAGAATTCGCCAAGAAACAGGCTGATGGCGGCGGGGGCAACATATCCGAACAAGTTCAACAGATCGAGGCGACGTTAGGCCTAAGCATTGAAAATGACGTTCTTCCCGCCTTCGGTGACGAATTCGGCGGTTACTTGGCCGATATTTCGGTCGGCGGTCCGTTTCCTATCCCTAAGTTTTTATTCTTCGTGGAGGTTAAAGACAAGAACAAAACGGATAAAATCCTTTCTTTGCTGACGCGGACTCCTTTGCTGGCTTTTCAACAGGAAGAATATGCCGATGTCACGATCAATTACATTAACCCGCTGTTGGGCGGGGAAGACATCCAGCCGGGTTATGCTTATTTGGAGAATTATTTGCTGCTGGCGATCAATCGGAAGGTATTAAAAGATTCTATTGACGCTTATACTGGTAAGGCGCCATCGTTATCGGCGGATCCTGCTTTTAAAGAGATTGATGACGGATTGACGCAAGAGAACCTCAACGTTTTTTACGTTCGGATGGCGGCCTTTGCCAACAAGCTGGAAGACATGATCGAATGGGCCAATCTTTGGGCGGAGAGCCAGCAAAAGCAACGCGAGGCTTTTCAGGCGGGAAGTCAACAGCGCCTTGATATCGTTTTGGCCGATATCAAACGGCTTCAAGAAGACATCCAAGAGATGGAAAAAGAAAAAAGCTCGGTGACTGTTCAGGTGACGGGAACTCAGCTCCAGGCGGAGGAAGATCCAACCTCTATTGAGGCCGTCGGCCTTCTGGAACAATCTTTGGAAACCAAGAAGAAAGACCTTCAGGCTTCGCAGGACCAAAAGGCCGAACTGGAGGAATTGATCGGAAGCTACGAAGAAACGGGGCTAAGTTCGCAAAAGCGGCAGTTGTTGTTGGAAAGTTTAGTGTATCCGTTTTTGAGCGGCTTGAATTCCATCAACGCCTTTGCCGGGCGCACCACGATAGAAGGGGACGTTTTCGAATCGACGCTTCTTTTCATGGTCAGGCCATAAATGAATTAAGCAGGAGGGGAATGAGACGTTCGCGGGGCTGGATGAAATTATTTCTTTGTTTGGTGCTTTTGTTCTCGTTATCGGGGTGCGCTTCACTTTTAGCGATCCCCGCTGAGCTGATCGGAGGAACGTTCAAGATATTAGGAAAATTGATAGATCTCGCCGCCCGCTTGCCCAAACCGCCGCCCGGGGTGTTTTAACGTCTTATGAAAAATCAGGAAGTTGCCGAAATTTTCCGACGGATGGGAACTCTCCTTGAGATCAAGGGGGAACTCGTCTTCAAGGTCCGCGCTTATTACAAGGCGGCGGATAATATCGAAGCTTTGAGCGAAGACATTGAGACTATCAGAAAAGAGAACCGCCTGGGTGACATTCCGGGCATCGGCAAGGCCCTGGAAGAAAAAATCGGCCAGTATCTGGATACGGGTAAAATAAAGGCCTATCAAGATCTAGCCAAGGAAATTCCCGAAAGCGTTTTGGATGTCATGAACATCCCTTCGGTCGGCCCTAAGAAGGCCAAGCTGTTCTTTGATAAATTAAAGATCAAAACGGTGGAGGATTTAAAGAGCGCGGCCGAAAGCGGCAAGCTCCTTAATCTGGAGGGCTTCAAGGAAAAGGCGGTTGAAAACATTTTGCGCGGTATAAAGATCGTTCAGGAAGGCCAAGAGCGGATGAATTTGGGGACGGCTACCCGTTTGGCGGATGCGATCATGCAGGCGCTTAAGCAATTGCCTGAAGTGAAGCATATCGAAACGGCCGGGAGTCTGCGCCGGGGCAGAGAAACCATCGGAGACATTGATATTTTGATCGATTCCCCTAAACCGGCGAAGGTGATGGATGCGTTCGTGCATTTGCCGCAGGTAGAGTCCGTCAACGCGTTCGGGGAAACAAAATCATCCGTTTTGGTCGACGGACATAAACAGGTCGATTTACGGGTCGTCAATCCCAGCGAATGGGGAGCCGCTCTTTTATATTTTACGGGATCGAAGAGTTTCAATATCAAACTGCGCCAGCTGGCGATCAAAAAAAATTTGAAAGTCAACGAATACGGGGTCTTTAAAGTCAGCGGCGAAAAAGAAACACGCGTGGCCTGTGCAACGGAAGAAGAATGCTTTAAGGCGTTGGGTCTTCCTTTTGTGCCGCCGGAGTTGCGCGAAGAAATTGGGGAAGAGCGTATCTTCCAAGGCGAGAAGTTGCCGCGGTTGATCGAGGAAAAAGATATCTGTGGCGAAATCCATGTCCATTCGACCTATTCGGACGGCCGGAACACCATCGATGAAATGGTGGCGGCGGCGCGTCAGCGGGGGTATTCGTATTTAGCTATCAGCGACCATTCCCCGCGGCTGCGGGTAGCGGGGGGCGTTAGCCCGGAAGATCTTAAAAGGAAGAAAAAAGAGATCGAGACCATCAACAAAAGGCTCAAGGACTTTCGCGTGCTGTTCGGGACGGAAGTAGAAATAGACACAGAAGGCGATTTGGATTACAATGATAAAATATTAAGCGAGTTTGACATCGTGATCGCGGCCATCCATTCAGGATTTGAGCAGGATACGAAGAAATTGACGGCTAGGCTCCTTAAGGCTTGTCAGCATAAATATGTGAACGTGATCGCGCATCCCTTCGGGGTGCATTTGGGCAAGCGCGAGCCGTATAATGTTGATTTCAAAGCGGTTTGTCAGGCGGCCGTGGACCATCGCGTTTTGTTGGAGATCAATTCATTTCCCGTTCGTCTCGATCTCAATTCAGCCAACGCCTATTTTGCTAAAGCTCAGGGCGTGCAATTCGTGATCAACACCGACGCCCATCATGTTGGCCATCTGGATTATATGAAATTCGGCATTAAGATCGCCCGCCGGGCGTGGTTAACCAAAGAGGACGTGGCTAACACGAAACCCTTAAAGGATTTTATAAAAACGTTGGAAAAATCGTAATGTTTGAGGTCGTCAATAAGCTTATATTAACCGAAGGCATCAAGCGTCTTGATATCCGCGCGCCGAGGGTTGCCAAGAACGTCAAGGCCGGACAATTTGTGAGTGTCTGCTGCGAGGAAGGCGATGAGCGCGTTCCTTTAACTGTCGTCGATTGTGACCGGGCCAAGGGGATTATTTCTCTTATTTTTCATGAAGCCGGCGCAACAACGAAGAAGTTGGGGGCCCTTCCCATCAACGAATCCCTTTTTTCCATTCTCGGGCCTTTAGGAAATCCAGCCACCATTGAAAGAAAAGGGGAAGTGGTTTGCATCGCAACAGGCATCGCTTCCGCCCAGATCCTGCCTATCGCCCGCGCGCTGCGGCAAGCCGGCAATAAAGTGATCGGGGTGATCGGCGCCAAAACAAAAAAGAAGCTGATGCTGGAGGCCCAGATGCGGGTTGCCTGCGAGAAGATTTTCATCACCACCGAGGATGGTTCCTATGAGCGCCGGGGCTTGGCAACCGATGTGCTGCGCCAGTTGCTACAGACCCGCGACATCCAATTGGTCTACGCGATCGGCTCCGCTGAAATGATGGAAGCGGTCTGCGAGATGACAAAGAAGAAAAAAATCAAGACACTGGTGCAGCTCAATCCCATGATGGTCGACTGCATGGGGATGTGCGGCTCTTGCCGCGTGCGTATCGGCGGCAAGACCGTATTGGTCTGTACCGACGGGCCGGAGTTCAACGGTCATCAGGTGGATTTCAAAGATTACAAAATCCGTTTAAATGCCTTTGAGGGACACAACCAATGGCAGGGTCAAAAATTACAACAGCTGTCCCAGAGAAACGAATCCGTAACTTTCAGGAGGTTTCTCTCGGGTATCCTAAAAGAATAGCCGCCGAGGAAGCGGCGCGTTGCCCTCAGTGCGCCGATCCGGTGTGCATGGCACATTGCCCGCTCGGCATTGCCATTCCTCGTTTTATCCGTTATTTACGCGAAGGGGATGTTGCCAACGCGTATCAGGTCATTAAAGAAGCCAATTGGCTGCCGGCGGTTTGCGGGCGCATCTGCTCGGCCCCATGCGAGGCCGCGTGCGTCTTGAATGAAGAAAAAGCGCCCATCGGCATCCGGGCGTTGGAGCGCTACGCCAGCGATAACGGCCGGGCCCGTCCCATAAAAGCCAAAGAACATAAGGGTAAAAAGATCGCTGTCGTTGGCAGCGGGCCGGCGGGGTTGACGGCCGCGGCCCAACTCGCCCAAAAAGGATTTCAAGTGACCATTTTTGAATCGCTGGACCGCCCCGGCGGGATTTTACGCTACGGGATCCCTGAATTCCGGATCCCCAGAAAGGTCTTGGACCAGGAGATCAACGAGATCAAAGCGCTGGGGGTTGACATCCAAACAAATATTTTTATCGGCCAGACGATCACCCTGGATGAATTAAAGAAGGACGGTTATGAGGCAATCCTCCTGGCCATGGGAGCCGGGATCCCCAAATTTATGGAATTGCGCGGGGCTCATCTGGGCGGCGTTTATTACGGAGAAGAATTTCTCATGCGTGTTAATTTGACGAAATCAGCCCCCTTTGGCAGAAATCAATCCAATTTTATCGTGGGCAAAAAAGTTGTCGTCATCGGTTCCGGAAATACGGCCCTTGATTGCGCCCGTTGCGCCAGGCGTCTGGGGGGCGAGGTGACCTTGATCTTCCGGCGCACCGAGGAGGAAATGTACGTTAGGGCCGAAGAGCGCGATTTGGCTAAAGAAGAGGGGATCCATTTTGAACCGTTGGCCAAGCCCGTCGAAATTTTGGCGGACCAGAATCATTTTGTCGCTGGTTTAAAATGCGTGCGGATGGATTACGCGGATGCGGGTGGAAATAACCAGTGGCAGCTTGAGCCTGTGCCGGATTCGGAGTTTATCATTGATGTGGATACGGTCGTGATCGCCATCGGGCATCGCCCCAATTCGCTGGTCAGCAAATTGTCTTCCAAATTGGCGTTAAATAAAGACGGTACCATCAAGGTCGACCAAACAACGTTCATGACGTCTGTGAGCGGGATTTTTGCCTGCGGCAACGTTATGACCAACGCCGGCCCGGTGGTGGAGGCGATGGCATCGGGTAAAAAAGCGGCCCGCGGTATCGAACAATTTGTTCTTCAGGTAAAAAAATGAGCGGACGGAAAACAAAAGAAGATATTCTTCAAAAAAAGAAAAAAGGTGAGAAGATCGTGATGCTCACCGCTTATGATTATCCCTTGGCCTCCTTGATCGACCGTTCGGGGGCGGATATTGTCTTGGTCGGGGATTCGTTGGCCAATGTGGTGTTGGGATTGGAAAGAACGAAAGATGTCGGCATGGCCGAGATGATCCATCATGCCAAAGCCGTTAACAGGGCCGTGAAGCAGGCTATGCTGGTCGGCGACATGCCGTATGAAGCCTATCAAGAAAATATCGAGACAAGCGTTGTCCATGCCAGGCGTTTTATCGAGGAAGCGGGCTGCCAGGCCGTCAAGCTGGAGTGGTTTGATCAATGTTTAAAAGTAGTTAGAAAAATTATCCAGGCCGGCATTCCCGTGATGGGCCACGTCGGGTTGACCCCGCAAACGGCGGATCGTTTGGGCGGGCTTAAGGTCCAGGGGAAAGACGCCCAAAGTGCCCGGCAGATCATGGCCAACGCGCAGGCGTTGGAAGAGGCGGGATGTTTTTGCGTTGTCCTGGAATGTATCCCGATGGAGTTGGCCAGCATGATCACGCAGACTTTATCCATCCCGACCATCGGCATCGGGGCCGGCGTTCACTGCGACGGGCAGGTATTGGTCACGCATGACCTGTTGGGATACGTCGATCTTTTCCAGCCCAAGTTTACGAAGAAGTACGCGCATCTGGACGAGGTGATCTTAACGGCTTTAAAGGAATACTGTCATGAAGTAAAAACAAAACGTTTTCCGGATGAGGCGCATAGTTATCATATCGATAAAGAACAACTAACAACCGTAAAGGCAAAATCCCTATGAGCGATCAACCTATAAATCAGCAGACAGAAATGAAAACATCTGAAAAACCAAAATGGTATTTTTCGACGTCGAGTATTGTTATCGGGTTTCTGTGCGTCGGCCCCTTTATATTGCCGTTGGTGTGGTTCAATCCGCGGTATTCTTCGTCAAAAAAGGTTATCCTTTCCATCATTATCCTCGCGATATCGGCGGCCTTGATTAAAGGGGCGATCGTTTCTTTCGAAAAGATGAGCGAATATTACAAGATGTTGGGGGGAGAGTATTAACTGATGTCTTTCAAGGAAAATACAAAAAAGTTCAACCGGGCACTGGCGCGCAACACCTTTTATGTGTTGCGCTGGATCATCGCGCGCCTGCCGTATCCTCTCTATAAAGTGCTCGCCCATTTTTTTATGGCCTTGGGTTTTCCGTTGTTAAATAAAAAAAGGAAAATCGCCTTGGAGAACCTTCGCATCGCTTTCGGGAATGAGCGCTCTTCCGAGGAGATCGAACAAATTTATCACAAATGCTATAACCACTTCGCCCGCGGGATGATTGATCTTATTTATTTCATCGACCGGCCGAAGGAAATTAACGAGAAAGTCAAGATCGTAGGACAAGAGAACCTGGATAATGTTCTCAAAGCAGGTAAGGGGGCCATTCTCGTCAGCGCCCATTACGGAAGTTTTATTTTGATGTATTTAAAAACGGTTCTTGCCGGGTACAAAACCAACGTGATCATGCGCCGTGTGCGTGATGAGAAATGGGAAGAGTATATCTCGCAGTTTCGTAACGAACGGGGTGTGGGAACCATTTATGATTTGCCACCCAGGCAGTGCGTTCAGAAATGCATCCGAGCCTTACGCAATAATGAGATTCTTTATATTTTGTTGGATCAGAATTACGGCGGTGACGGACGCGTCTTTGTGGATTTCTTCGGAGAGCCGGCGGCGACGGCGACCGGCCCCGTTATTTTCTCCATTCGCACGGGATCCCCTATTTTGCCCGTTTTTATGAGGCACGAAGGAGGCGACCGTCATCAATTGGTCATTGAACCGCCTTTTCAATTGGAGCGTTTTGATGATGACCAAGAAACGATTGTCGCTAATATTGCGAAACTGACTAAGATCATTGAACAGCATGTGCGGGAGCGGCCTTGGGAGTGGGGTGGTTGGATGCACAAACGCTGGAAAAGCAGGGTCATTGAAGAGCAACGGATTCTGGATTTTCTTAAAGAAGAGGAATCTCAGCAAACATAAATATTGCTTTTTGAAATGGTTTTCGTTAAAATAACTTCTCCATGTGTCAATTCCAATCGGCCCTTTAGTATTAATAATATAAAAGAGGCAACCTAATTAAAGATTACGCCAGCGGGGAAGTTACTTGTCTAACACGGATTTAATGGAAAAGATCGTTTCGCTTTGCAAGAGGCGGGGCTTCATTTATCAATCTTCCGAGATATATGGAGGATTGGGAAGCACGTGGGATTACGGTCCCTTGGGTGTTGAGCTTAAGCGAAACGTCAAAGAAGCGTGGTGGAAGGCGGTCGTCCATGAGCGCGACGATATGGCGGGGCTTGATGCCGCCATTCTCATGAACCCCAAGACCTGGGAAGCCTCGGGCCATACGGCAAATTTTAACGATATTCTCGTTGATTGCAAGAAATGCAAGAAAAGGTTCCGTCAGGACCATCTTAAAGGGAAATGCCCGAACTGCGGGGGTAAGGATTTTACGGAAGGCCGCCCGTTTAACCTGATGTTCAAAACGTATATGGGCGCGGTGCAGGATGAGTCATCGACCGCGTATTTGCGGCCCGAAACAGCCCAAGGGATCTTTGTCAATTTTAATAATGTGGTGGACGCAACGAGCCGTAAGCTTCCTTTCGGCATCGCCCAGATCGGCAAGTCATTCCGTAACGAAGTCACACCGGGAAATTTCACCTTTCGTATGCGCGAATTCGAACAGATGGAGATCGAATATTTCACGCGGCCCGAGGATGCGGAGGGCTGGTACAAGAGATGGATCGAAGAACGTTTCGGCTGGTATCTGAAACTGGGCATCAAAAAAGAGAAGTTAAAGATCCGGCCACACGCTAAAGACGAATTGGCGCATTACGCCAAAGCGTGCAGTGACATCGAGTACCAATTTCCTTTCGGCTGGTCGGAGCTGGAAGGCATTGCCAATCGCGCGGATTATGACTTAAAGCAGCATGCGAAATTTTCCGGCGTGGATTTGCAATTCCATGATCAGATCACCCAAGAAAAGTTTTTTCCCTATGTTATCGAGCCGTCCGGCGGCGTTGACCGGGCCACACTGGCATTCTTGGTGGACGCGTATCATGAAGAAGAGGTTGAAGGAAAAATACGGGTCGTATTAAAATTAAATAAACATTTGGCGCCGCGCCATGTGGCCGTCTTGCCGTTATTGAAGAAAAATAGCGACTTGGTGACGATGGCCCAAAACATTAAAAAGGACCTTCAACAGCAATTTGTTTGCGTGTATGATGACACGGCCGCCATCGGCAAGCTTTACCGCCGGCAGGATGAAGTCGGGACATATTTTTGTGTTACGGTGGACGTGGATTCTTTAAGCGACCAGAAAGTCACGGTCCGTGAGCGCGACACCATGGAACAAAAGCGCATTTCGATCACTCAATTGAAGAGTTATTTAACGGAACAATTATCATAAGAAAAGAAAGGTAACGAGAAATGGCAAAGAAGTATGTTTATTTTTTCGGAGACGGAAAAGCGGAAGGTGTCGCGGCAATGAAAAATCTATTGGGAGGAAAAGGGGCTAATCTCGCTGAGATGTCCGGCCATAAAGATCTGCGCTTGCCTGTCCCGCCTGGTTTCACGATCTCAACGGAGGTCTGCACCTATTACTATCAAAACAGCAGAAAATATCCGGTCGGATTAAAAGAGCAAGTCAATACGGCTATAAAAAGAATTGAAAAGATCTTGGGCAGAAAATTCGGCGATCCCAAGAACCCTCTTTTGGTTTCGGTCCGCTCGGGCGCCCGCACGTCCATGCCGGGGATGATGGAAACCATCCTCAATGCCGGTTTAACGGAAAAGACGATACCCGGCCTCATTGAGAAATTTAAGAACGAGCGTTTTGCCTATGATGCCTACCGACGGCTTATTACGATGTATTCGGACGTTGTCATGGAAAAAGCGGCCGGTATCGAGCCGCCCGAAGGACAGGGCATCCGTGTTCAATTGGATAAAATTCTTGAGAAGACGAAAAAAGCAAAGGGCGTTAAGTTAGATACCGAACTGGATGCCGATGATTTAAAAAAGGTCTGCGGGTTATATAAGACCCGCATAAAGGAAGTCTTGGGGAAGGAATTCCCAGACAATCCCGAAGAGCAATTGTGGGGTGCCATCACCGCGGTGTTCGCTTCTTGGAAGGGCAAGCGCGCTGTTTCCTACCGCAGGATCGAAAATATTCCGGAGGAGTGGGGAACGGCCGTCAATGTCCAAAGCATGGTCTTTGGCAACACGGGCACCACCTCATCCACGGGAGTTGCTTTTACGCGCAATCCCGGCAACGGCGAAAACAAATTCTACGGCGAGTATTTGGTCAACGCCCAAGGGGAAGACGTGGTCGCCGGTATCCGCACGCCCGCGCCGGTCAACAGATACTCCCAATCCGATAATAACAAGCATTTACAGACCCTCGAGCAGGAAAACCCCAAAATCTATAAGCAGCTGGAAGACATCCGTCGTCGGCTGGAAAAACATTATCAGGATATGCAGGATATCGAGTTTACCGTTGAGAACGGAAAGCTTTATATGCTTCAGTGCCGATCCGGTAAAAGAAACGGCCCGGCAGCGGTGCGCATGGCCGTGGATATGGTCAAAGAAGGATTGATCACCAACGCGCAGGCCGTTAAGCGCGTGAAACCTTCCCAGTTGGATGAATTGCTTCATCCGATTATCGATCCTGCCGAAGAAAAACATGCCAAAGTGTTAGGCAAAGGATTACCCGCCGGACCCGGCGGGGCAAGCGGTCAGATCGTTTTTACCGCCGAGGATGCGGTTAAATGGAAAAAAGATGGCAAGCAGGTCATCCTTGTGCGCGAAGAAACAAACCCCGAAGACGTCGAAGGCATGCGCGCCTCCGAAGCTATTTTAACGGCACGCGGCGGGATGACCTCGCATGCGGCCCTCGTTGCCCGCGGGTGGGGCAAATGTTGTATCGTGGGATGTTCCGACATGGAGCTTAACAGGCATCATAAAACGGTTCAGGTTGATGGAACAACTCTTAAAGAAGGCGATTGGATCACGCTTAACGGGACCAAAGGGACTTTTTATGAAAAGCGCCTGTCGATGATCGATGCGACCGAAGAAAACCCTTATTTTATGGAATTCCTTAAGATCTGCGATACGATACGCACGTTAAAAATCCGTACCAACGCGGATACGCCCGAAGATGCGGCGAAGGCCCGCGCATTCGGGGCGGAAGGCATCGGTCTTTTCAGGACCGAGCATATGTTTTACGGAAAGAATTCCGAAGAGCCCCTTTTTAAATTAAGAAAAATGATCGTTTCATCAACGCCGGAGGAGCGTCAGCGTGCATTGGATGAGTTATATCCTCACGTCAAAAGTGATGTTAAGGGAACCTTGGAGGCGATGAGCGGATTTCCGGTCACATTCCGTTTGCTGGACCCGCCACTTCACGAATTCGTCCCGAAAAAGAAAGAGGCATTGGTGGATTTGGCCAAGAGTCTTGGAATTTCGACGGAGGAATTGGAGAAGCGGGCGGCCTCATTGCATGAGACCAATCCGATGATGGGCCACCGCGGTGTGCGCTTGGGGGTCACGTTCCCGGAGATAAGCGAAATGCAGTTCAAGGCCATTTTAGAGGCGACTATCGAGTTGTTGAAAGCTGGGAGGAAAGTGTATCCGGAGATCATGATTCCTGTTGTATGTTCTGTTAATGAACTAAGGGATCAAAGGAAGATTATGGATCGTATCGAGCAGGAGGTATGCAAAAAATATAAGGTAAAAAAGATTCCGTATCTTTGGGGGACGATGATCGAAATCCCGCGAGCCGCGTTAACAGCCGATGAAATCGCCGAAGACGCTGAATTTTTTTCTTTTGGGACGAACGATCTGACTCAAATGGGTTTTGGTTTTTCTCGCGATGACATTGGGGGCTTTTTACCGGATTATGTAACGAAAAACATTTTGCCCGAGGATCCGTTCCAAAGTATCGACGTTGCCGGCATCGGGCAGCTGATCGAGATCAGCGTCCAAAAGGGGCGATCAAAGCGGCCGAATCTGAAAATCGGCATTTGCGGCGAGCACGGCGGTGATCCGGCATCGATCCATTTCTGCCATAAAGTGGGCATGGATTATGTCAGCTGTTCGCCGTATCGTGTCCCTATCGCCCGGTTGGCGGCGGCCCAAGCGGCGTTGGCCATGGGTAACGGGTATAAGTCAAAGAAAAAAACGCGTAAACGTTAATTTATGACCGATCCGATCAAAGCTTACCTTAAAGACGTGCGGCCGATCCCTTTGTTGACTCCTGAGGAAGAGATTGATCTCGCCCGTAAGATACAGAAAGGCGATAAGAAGGCCCGCGAAAAGATGATCAGGTCGAATCTGCGGCTGGTCATCAGCATCGCCAAACGTTATACCAACTTAGGCGTGGCCCTTTCCGATCTGATCGAAGAAGGCAACATCGGTCTTATGAAAAGCGTTGAAAAATTTGATCCTGATAGAGGATTTCGTTTTTCGACTTACGCGGCTTGGTGGATCAAACAGGGGATTTCACGCGCCATCATCGACCAGGGGAAGATGATCCGCGTTCCCGTTTACATGAATGAGGAAATCCTCAAATATAAAAAGACCGTTGAGAAATTGACGCATAAGTTGAAACGCAAGCCGCGGATGGGGGAAGTGGCCAAGTCCATGAAGATAGCCGTGGATAAGGTGCGTGATTTGGAAAAATCGATCGCCAAGATGTCGAGTCTGGATGCGCCAATTGGAGAAAGCGGTGACGGGCAGGTGATCGATATCATTGAAGATGAGAATATTGTTGCGCCTGATGAAAGCCTTGAGATTTTTATCAATAAAGAAAGGGCGATAGGATTTTTGGAAACCCTCAATGAGCGGGAACGAAAGATATTGGATATGCGCTACGGTTTAACCGACGGGACGGCCCATACGCTGGCCGAGATCGCCAAAGAGCTCGGTGTTTCCCGTGAGCGTGTCCGACAGCTGGAAGCGGCCACCATTAAGAAAATTCGGCAGATCATCAAGCAACGAGAACAAGAACAGGAAGAAAAGGATGAGTAAGAAACGAAAACCCACCTTTGTATTGGTTATTCCCCGTTTTGAAGACATTTTTCATTCCTATTATGCGGGCCAGATCATTCATGGTGTGAGCCTGTCAGCGAGCCGGCTGAAGGCGGATATCCTTATTCACATTGTGGATCGCAGCGATCATCGCGGCTGGCTGGATTCTTCTTTAATGGATAAGGATTATGTTGACGGTATTATTTTCGCCGATATTGATAATGATGTGAATGTCGTCAAGAAGGCCATTCAAAGCGGCGTTCCCTGCATGGTGCTGAATAATATTTTGGATACGCCGATGAATTTTGTGGCCGTCGATAATAAAAAAGCGGCGGTTGAATGTATCGAGGTGTTGATCAAATTGGGACACGTACGCATCGCCACCATTGCCGGCGATGCTTCAACACAATCGGGTTTAATGCGCCTTGAGGGTTACCGCGAAGCATTACAAAAACACGGTATCCGTGTGCCCAAGAATTATACGATCTTTGGCGATTTTCTTCGTACTCCCGCCCGCCAGGCGGCCAAGAAACTTCTTTCCTTGGACAGTCCTCCGACGGCGGTTTTCGCCGCCTCCGATGTGATGGCCTTGGAACTGATGGATGTGGCCAAGGGCATGGGCCTTCGCGTTCCCGATGATCTGTCGGTCATCGGATTCGACGATAATCCGTTGAATACGACGAGTTCCATTTCGTTGACGACGGTGGCGCAGCCTTTGGTAGAGATGGGGCGTTTGGGTGCAGAAAATTTAAGCCAGATAAGTCAAGGAAAAGTGAAACTGCCTGTCAAAGTGGTTTTGCCGACCAAATTTATTAAACGTCAATCAATCACCTCTTGCAAGGGATAGGACTTCGTCCATGGTCGCTAAAGTCAGAAAGAGTGAATTGAGATCGCATATCCGGGATATTCCGAATTTTCCTAAAGAAGGGATCATTTTCAAGGATATCACGACCCTCCTTAAACAAAAGGACGCTTTTAAGAAATCCGTCGATTTGTTGGTAAAAAAATTTAAGAAAGAAAATATTGAGTATGTGGTAGGGGTGGAGGCGAGGGGATTTATCTTTGGGGCGACTGTTGCCTATAAATTGGGGGCGGGATTTATCCCGGTGCGTAAAAAAGGAAAATTGCCGCATAAAACCAAACGTATTTCGTATGCATTGGAATATGGCACAGATGAGTTGGAGATCCATGAAGACGCGCTTACCCCTAATAGCCGTGTCTTAATCGTGGATGATTTATTGGCTACCGGGGGTACGATTCGGGCTGTTTGTGATTTGGTCAAGGCGCAGGGGGCTCAAATCGCAGGAGTCGCTTTTCTCGTTGAATTGGGATTTTTAAAGGGTAAGGATAAATTAAAAGATGTTTTGGTCTATTCGATTATTAAATACTAAAACGTATTGTTAAGTTTTTTTAGAATATAAATATTATTAATAAAAGCGCCTGCCCTCGCTTAGCTTAAATTTTAATTTAGATGAAGCGAGGACTGGCGCATACTTCTCTCAATAAAAGATTTTGTGGTAGTATGCGCCTGTAGCTCAGTATGGATAGAGCGCGGCTCTCCTAAGGCCGGCGTGGGTGGTTCGAATCCACCCAGGCGCATTTTTTAGGTACCCTTTTTTTAAAAGGGGTCTTAAAAAAAAATTAAAAATTATTGACACCCTTTTGAGTGAGTGTGATAATACACTCAACTTTAGTAACTGCATGAACCAGCGATGATTCCATTTTTGACATAGAAAGGAGGGATGGAATACTATTGTGTCGGTATCATCAGTATGCTGGACGTAAGGCGAAACTATCTAGGCAATATAACGTCTAGTTTAGTCATAAATCGTTTTAACAACTTAGGTTAATCATAACTTGTACTTTTTGGAGGAGAAAACTAATGAGAAAATTATTAATGATAACAGCGATGCTCTTGGCTACAGCGATGGTTGCTGGCTCAGCATTCGCTGCTGTACAAAACGTGCGCGTCAGCGGCAGCGTTGACAGCACGTATTTGTTCAGAAAAAACTTTGATTTAGGCCATAATACCGGCGTTGATGAAAAGCAATCCACTTTTCTCACGCAGGCTATTTTGCAAGTCGATGCCGACCTGACGGATCAAGTCGGGGCAACGATCGCCTTAATCAATGAAAGACCATGGGTGCATGAGGATAGCAGCAACTCGAGCGTCGATATCCTATTGGCCTACGTAACGTTAAGGGAAATGCTCTATTCTCCGTTAACGTTGATCATCGGTCGTCAAAGTTTCCGTTATGGAAACAGCCTTATTGTTGATTCATCCGGAACCAATAACCATGCGCCAGACACTTCAGGGCTCGCGGATGTGGCTGATGACCTAACCAAGCAAACAACACTGGATGCGATCCGAGCGATCTTGGATTACAATCCGCTCACCATCGACATCGTGTATGCCCAGATTGACGAAACAAGCAGCGGCAGCATATATACACACGATGATGATACTATGCTTGCTGGTATCAACGCCAATTATCAGCTCGGTGATGATTATAATTCCATCATCGAAGCCTACTTCTGGAAAAAGGTTGATCAAAACCCTGCAGGAGGCATAAAAGCTGATGAGGTATATACCGTTGGTGGACGTGTTAGCACCAATCCGTTTGAAGGGTTAAACCTTCAAGTGGAAAATGCTTACCAAAAAGGTACGCATAATTTTGGTACTAATCACGCAAGACGTAATGCTTGGGCGGTCCAATTCATCGCCAATTACCAGATTCCGGCTTTTGATGAATACAACCCGACCGCGCAATACGTCTACACCAAAGTCACAGGAAATGCTGAAGATTCTGATGATGATGGTGACTTTACAGGATGGGACCCCATGTTTGAAAATCAAGCGGGTGGCAAGATTTATAACGCCCTCTTTGATCTGACAAACGCGGAAATCCATACAATAACCCTCGGGTTTAACCCGATGGAAGATTTATTGGCCAAACTTTCCGTGACGGGTCTTTTCTTGGAAAGAGACTTAGGTGCAGGTATCTCTCAAATCAGCTTGAATCAGCCAGGTAGTAGCAGCGATGTAGATGTTGAGATCAAGAGAGAGAACTCCGATCTTGGTAAAGAAATCGATTTTGAATTAATCTATGATTACACCGAAGATGTCCAAATCGGAGGTAATCTTGGATGGTTCATTCCCAAGGGCGTATTCACATCAACTAGTGGTCAGACAGCCAAGCAAGCGATCGTCCACGTTAACGTAAACTTTTAATCAAAGTCAAAAGTTAACGTTCTTTGCCCCTGCTACTTGAAAAAAGTAGCAGGGGCTTTTTTATGGGCGCTTAAATGAGCTAATTAAGAATGAATTGAGACAACTGTTTACCCGCCTTTTTGATTTTTGACCATTCTCGTCGACAATATTTTGAAATATATATATAAAAAGTATAAATTCTATTTCCAATTCTAGTATTATTTGTTAATATAAAATTTATCTTATCACCTTTCGGTGGGCAGATTATTTCTTAACGATTGAATAACTTTTATATATATGACAAGAGACGAAATTTACGACCACCTGGCCCAAGTGTATCTGGGCAAGCGCAAAAAGGCCGATCAAAAAACGAAGTCCGAGTTCAATGCCTGGCTTTTGATCAATTTACTCATTACCGTCATCATCTTTGCCAGCGCTTTTTACGGGTTGACGGCCTTTTTGAAGCAACGAACCTCGTTTTTCGAGAGCAAAATCATCTATTCCTTGCACAGCGGGCGCATTTTCCTGCCGTATGATTTCAAGAAAGACATCGCCCCGGTCAAAACGATCGCCTTAACCGTTCCCGAGATAGATGCCGCCCAATACGGCTGGCTGCAGTTTTCCATCCGTGCCAAAGAGGAAGGCAACCCGGGAATCGTCAAAGTCGTTATTCAAAATGATAAGAATGAAATGGCCTCGTATTATGTGCAAGGCATCAGTTACAATTGGAAGGAATTTGCCATTCCACTGGCCGAATTTAAACAAATTTCGGATTGGTCGAATCTCAAAGACATCTCCTTTATCCTTGAATCGTGGAACGTGAATAAGGAAAAAGGCGTTGTTTTGATCGACCATGTGCGGTTTTCCAGCGCCCAATCCGGTTAATCAAATTTATTCTAAAGAGAACGGACCATGAAAGTCATATCAATAGCCAATCAGAAGGGGGGTTGCGGCAAAACAACGACCGCGATCAACCTGGCGGCGGCCTTAAGCGAAAACGATAAAAAGGTGCTTTTGGTGGATTTGGACCCTCAGGCTCACGCTTCTTTGGGGTTGGATATCGAAAGCCAAGACAGCATTTACAATGTTATTTCCAATCTCACTCCCCGCAAGCTCAAGATCGAGAATATCATCAAACGCATTGAAAATAAATTTGATGTGGTCCCTTCGAACATTCTGGTAGGTACGCTGGAGCAGGAGCTCTCCGATGAGATCGGCCGGGAGCTCAAACTGGTTTCTGTTTTCCAGAATATCAAAGACCAATATGACTATATCTTGATCGATTGCCCGCCGAGTTTGGGGATCCTCACGGTCAACGCGATCCGCGTCAGCCAGGAGATCCTTGTTCCGGTCGAAATGAGCCGTTTTTCCATGCAGGGGGTGGAGCATCTGCTGGACATCGTCAATCTCGTGCGCGATAGGCTTAATCATGAAGTCAAATGCCGTGTTTTGGTGACCATGTTTGATTCCAGGTTGCGCCATTCTTTTTCCATGCTTTCCAAAATTAAAGAACGGTTTAAGAATATGTTATTTGATACAATCGTGCATATTAATGTCAAATTGAAAGAAGCAGCTGTCATGGGGAAACCCGTTTCTTCCTATGATAAGTATTGCCGGGGTTCAAAAGATTATTTCACGTTGGCCAAAGAGATCCTTTTTCTCGAGAAGAAAGAGGAGGGTCAAGCAACGCTTGAGGAAGAGCAGGCATTTAAAGAAGTAAAGACTGCGAAAGAAAAAGAAGCGGCGCACCAGTTCTCCCCCAAAATGGAGAAGCTGATCAAGAAAGAGGCGGAGTCCCTTATCCCCATACGCTTCTTTATCGAAGCCCCCGGGGCAAAGTCCGCTTATGTCACCGGAAGTTTTAACGACTGGGCGCTGGATGAATCTTGCCGGTTAAAGGAAGCCAAAGAATCCGGCCGCTGGGAAATCGACATGCCTCTTAAACCCGGCGTCTATAAATACCAGTTTATCATCGACGGGGTCTGGAAAGAAGACCCCAATAACCCCCAAAAAGAACGCAATTCTTTCGGTGATATCAACTCGCTGATCGAGGTCATGGGCAATGAACAGAAGGCGAGCGAGTGAGGATTCACAGATTATCGAAGGAAAGGTTTTCGCCATCCTTTCCTATCTTTCCATCTTTTGTATCCTTCCCCTCGTTTTAAAGAAGGAAAACCCGTTTGTCTTGAGCCACGGCAAACAAGGCCTTGTCCTTTTTGTGGGGGAAGTGGGCGTTTTCATCGTCCATATCATCCTGGGGCAATGGTTTTTAAGGTTGGGCATGTTTATTGCGGGTATTTTTTCTTTGGTTGGCATCATCAAGGTATTGCAGAGCGAGTACGTCCGGTTGCCGATCATTGCCGATATAGCCGATAAAATCACTTTATAAACTTACCCTTAACCAGGCCTCCCATGCCGATATTGGATCATCTTCTTTCAGCCACTATCAAATATCTTAAGAAAAAGCAAAAAGGTTTAAGGCGAAAAAGAAAGTCAAAGCGTAAAAATACTGCTCGCCCAAAAAAAGCTGCTTCCAAAAGTAAAAGGATAACCAAGAGACCAAAGAAGGTTTCGGAGGTGCAACCTAAGCCTGTGTGTGTGGGCAAGGTCACTCATTTCTTTTCCCGTATTCAGGTGGTGGTTGTTAAACTTAAAGGCCCGTTGAGGGTAGGGAACCAGGTTCATATCAAAGGAAAAACGACAAATTTTAAACAGAAAATCCGTTCCATTCAAATCGAAAGCGTTGATGTGCCGGCAGCCAGGAAGGGGCAGTTGGTCGGTTTAAAGGTCGATAAAAAAGCCAAAGAAGGGGATGAGGTGTTCCTTCTGTCATAAAAAAGTTAGGCGATCAAAAGCCGATGTGTTATAGTTTTAATGTGTGACGAGAGGTTGTGATATCATGCTGCAAAATAGAAAAGGACAGAACGCCATCGAGTATATTCTCTTATTTGTCTGTGTCATTTTGGCTATTTGGGCGGCGCTAGCCCCCGGCGGATTCCTGACCCAGTCGATTGACCAGTCGCTTGATCTTTCCATCACTGGTCTGGAAAATATCGTCAATAGCACTTGGTAATGTCTTCTATGGCGAAATCAAGAGTAAAGCCCCAAAGAGAAAAGGATTTGATCCGACGCTACCTTATCTGGTGCTATAAAATGACCAAGGAAGATTTAGACCACATCGACCGTTATTTTACCCAATTGGAAGTCGATGCGTTTGTTTTAGATAGCTTGAAGAAAACGGCGGATTATAAAAGTGGCGCTAATGCCCAGCCGTATCGCATGTTAGTGGGTCAGTTTGAGGAATATATGGAAGAGAAGAGGAGAAATGTTCTTAAAAAGAAATTCCTTGATGGGAAGCGCACCCGCTTAGACCCGCAGTATCAATACCTGAAGAACCGTTTTGGCGCACTTGAAAAGGCTATCGTCGTTTTTCTTGGTAAAAAAGAACTGGATGCGATCCGCCGGCTTTATGAAGAAGAAATGACCCGCCGGATTTTGGCCGCCACCGAGCACACTTAGACAGAACAGGAAAATCTATTAACGCCGCTGCAGATCGCGGATTCTTTGCTGTTGGTCCCGCATGGAATCTTTCTGCCTTTGTTGGATATCCTGCATGCGCCAGCGCTGATCGGTCATCATCTGTTGGTATTCTTCGTTGCTTTCGATCTTGGGGGTGGACTTGATGGACTTTTTGAACAGAAAAACGGCCCCAAAAAACAGAAGCACAGCCACGGCACAAAACAGTAAGGAAAGAATAATCGCGTCTTTCATGATGCCTTTATTATAGAATGAACACGCAAGCCCTTCAACAGCCTTTTCGATAATCACATAACTTCCAATTTAGATGTTGCGCAGATTGTCGAGAGATTGATATAATGGACACTAATTAGGAGTATACCAATAATCAAAAGGCATAGAGGAGGCTGGTGATGAATAGACAGTTTGATTTCAAAAAGGAATGGGAAAAAACTAAAAAACAATTACAGAAATTCAGTCAAGAGGCGGTTGTCTTGGCCAAAAAAGGGGAGGAAGAGGTCGTTAAGTTCTCAAGAAAGGGGAAGTTGCATTTGGATGCAACGGCCATGAGCCTGAAAATTGAACGATTGTATCATGATATCGGTAAGGAATATGTAAGATCCCATAAGACCAAAAGGCCGGCTGCTCAATTAAAGAAATTAGTCGGAGATGTCGAAAAATTGGAAAAAGACCAAAGGGCGGTAAGGGTCTTGATCAAAAGAACTGAATAATCAAAGGCTTCCCAATAATTAAATATAGGCGTTTTTATCTTTTTTCTGTTTTTGTGTTGCTTTTTGCAGGGCCCTCCTATGCCGATGAGGCGAAGAGCGGACGCGGCACTCCCAAAGAGATCGAGATTTATGTCGGTGGGAAGAAGATCGATTCTCTCCGTTTTTATCAATTAAAACAGCTTAAATCGGTCATTCAAGAGGCCGTCGAGAAAGCCTCCGATAAAGAGCATCTCTTTCGTCTGGTCTGGGAGGAGGTTATTGCACAGCGGTTGAAGGGTTTTACCGAAGAAGAATTGCGTGGCGTTATTGAGCAGACCCGTTGGCCCCAATATTATATCGAAGGAGATAAGGAGGAACTCATGATGCTCCTTCAAATGGCCCAAACACTTTTAGGTTCTTCCCACATCGATTCCGACGTCCTTAAGAGTATCGATCCTAATAAAATCAAGACGGTTGAAGTATCCTCCGCGGAACCGGCAACTCCCCAAGAATGAAGATACTGATTGTTAATAACACGGCGATTCCTGTTAAAGACTATGGCGGGGTGGAGCGGATCATTTGGTGGCTGGGAAAAGAATTGGTGCGCCTGGGCCATGAGGTGTGCTATTTGGCGGGGGAGGGGTCGCATTGTCCTTTTGCTAAAGTCCAAATTTATGACCCCCAAAAATTTGTGAATGATCAAATCCCGGATGATACCGATGTTGTCCATTTATGCTTTCAGTCGAAGGAGAAAATCAAAAAACCGTATCTGATGATGCACCAATACAATTTTCATCCCGACAGCGAGTTCGATATCAACACGGTCTTTGTTTCCAAGGACCAGGCGCGGCGCAACGCCTCGAGTACGTTTGTTTATAATGGCATCGATCCGCAGGAGTACGGCCCCGTCGATTTTGAGGCGCAGCGCCCTTACTTGCTTTTTTTGGGATACGCCAAACGCCCGGAGAAGAACCTAAAAGACTGCTTGAGGATAGCCCGCCAGACCAAAAGTATTCTGGCGGTGGTGGGCGGTAAAGATAAATGGTACCGCCGGCGGCCGTGGGCCCGCTATATGGATTTTCTCGCTGGAGAACAGAAAAATAAAGCCCTCCAGCAATCAAAGGCGCTTCTTTTCCCGGTACGTTGGCATGAGCCCTTTGGGATCGCGATTATTGAGGCCCTCTATTTCGGCTGCCCCGTGATAGGAAGCCCTTACGGCTCTTTGCCGGAGTTGGTGCCCAAAGAAGTCGGCTTTTTAAGCTTATCGGTCAACGAAATGATGGAGGCTGTCAGAAATCTTCATCGCTTCGATCCCAAACGCTGCCATGAGTATGTGTGCCGCCAGTTTACGGTTAAACATATGACACAGAACTACTTAAAATTGTATGAGAAACTGCGGCAGGGGCAGACGCTTAATGAAAGCAAGCCCAAAAATGGCGGGAATTTCTCCAGGGATAATCTACTGCCTTTAAAACCATGATATAGGGAAGAAAACAATAAATTCAAAGGCGCCGTAACTTTAATATCTTGACTATAATATATAGTAATAGTATAATGCGACCCTTAGCTGAGGGATATCGGTCGGTTAGAGGCTAACCGGGACTGCCTCATGTTGAAACTTCTTTCGCATGAAGCGGTTATGATAATCCCACTGGCAGAAAAAGAAAAAAGGAGAAGAAAAAGTGGTATTAATTCAATCCAAGAAAACGCAGGTCATCGAGAATTTCAAGATACACCCCAAGGACACCGGCTCGTCCGTTGTCCAAATCGCTCTTTTGACGGAAAGGATTAACTATCTTACGGAGCATTTCAAGGCCCATAAAAAGGACTTTCATTCCCGGCGCGGGCTCCTGATGATGATCGGTAAACGCAGGCGTTTACTTTCCTACCTCCAAAAGACAGACCCTAAAAAATATCAAGAGACGATCAATAAACTTGATCTTCGCAAATAGTCAGGAGACAGCTATGAAATCAGTCCATATTGAAATACCTTTTGGAGCCCAACAGCTTATTTTAGAATCCGGAAAGTTAGCCAAGCAGGCCAACGGATCGGTGACTGTCAGCTGCGGCGGTACCACCGTTTTGGTCGCGGCCTGTATGGCCAAAAAGGCCAAAGAGAATGCTGAGTTTTTCCCGCTAACGGTCGAATATTATGAGAAGACCTATGCCGCCGGCCGCATCCCCGGAGGATTCTTTAAGCGTGAAGGCCGCCCTACCCAAAAAGAAATCCTGACCTCCCGTGTCATTGACAGGCCTATCAGGCCTTTATTCCCAGAAGGATTCTTGACAGAATTGGTTGTTACGGCAACCGTCCTCAGCAGTGATGGCGAAAATGATCCTGATATTTTGGCAATTATAGGGGCTTCCGCCGCGTTGCACATTTCGGACATTCCTTTTGACGGTCCCATAGGAGCGGTGCGCATTGGGTTACTCAACGATGAATTCATCCTTAATCCTACCTATGCCCAGCGAGAACAATGCCAGATGGATTTGGTCGTCGTGGGCCTCAATGAAAATATTGTGATGATCGAAGGGGAGTCCAAAGAAGTCCCTGAAGTCAAGATTGTCGAGGCATTGGAGCTTGCCCACAAGCACATCCAGCCGCTTATCGAACAGCAGAAGAAATTCCGCGAAAAAGCCGGAAAGGAAAAGGTCGAAGTCGAATTATTCCAACCTCATCCAGGCCTTAAGGGAAAGATCGCCGAGTTGGTTTCGGACCGCCTTACGGAAATTTACCAGATTGAAGATAAGACAGAGCGGGAGAACGCGCTGCACGAATTGGTGGAAGAAGTGTTAAGCGACATGAGCGTGTTTGAGGAATTTAAGGTCGGCGAACGCGACGTCAGCGAGGCGCACATCAAGACCATGTTTGACCAGATCGAATATGATATCGTGCGCGATATGGTTTTTGAAAAGCATTTGCGCGCCGACGGCCGAGGCCCTAAAGATATTCGCCCGGTCAGTTCTGAAATCAGCATTCTTCCCCGCACCCACGGCTCCAGCCTGTTCACGCGCGGGCAAACGCAGAGTCTGGCCGTTGTCACTCTGGGCACCAAACGCGATGAGTTGTTGGTCGAATCATTGGAAGGGGTGGATTACCACAATTTCATGCTCCATTACAATTTCCCCGCCTTTAGTGTGGGCGAAGCCAGGCCTTCACGCGGCCCGGGCCGCCGGGAAATCGGCCACGGGGCATTAGCCGCCAAGGCCCTTAAGGGAGTGCTTCCCAAAAAAGAAGATTTTCCTTATACCGTGCGTGTCGTTTCCGAAATCTTAGAATCCAACGGTTCATCCAGCATGGCCTCGGTATGCGCCGGGTGTTTGAGTTTGATGGACGCCGGTGTACCCATTACCAGCCCGGTTGCCGGGATTTCCATTGGTTTGATCGTAGGGAAGAAGCCGAGCCAATATTCTTTATTGACGGATATTATGGGATTGGAAGATCATTTTGGCGATATGGATTTTAAGATTGCCGGCTCAAAAAATGGCGTCACCGCCATTCAGCTGGATCTGAAAATCAAGGGAGTTTCCATTAAGATCCTCTCAGAAGGCATTCAGCAGGCCAAGGAGGCGCGGCTTAAGATTTTGGATAACATGAAAGCGGTTATCGCTGAGCCTAAGCCTGAGATCTCCCAGTACGCCCCGCGTATTTTGACGGTGCGGATTCCGGTCGAGAAGATCGGGGAAGTTATCGGCCCGGGAGGAAAGACGATCAAGAAGATCATGGAGCAAACGGGAGCCGAATCCATCGATATCGAAGACGATGGAATGGTTTTCATCTCTGCCATAGATAAAGACGCGGCTGAGAGGGCGTTAAAATACGTTCAGGGTTTTGCCGAGGAGCCAATCGTCGGCAGGATTTATGACGCGACCGTTATGAAGGTCGCCAACTTCGGCGCTTTTTGTGAATTCCTGCCCGGCAGGCAGGGGCTGGTCCATGTTTCCGAATTGTCCGACCAGTACGTTAAAGATGTGAACAGTGTTGTTAAAGTCGGTGATACGTTCAAGGTTAAATTGGTTGAAATTGATCAAATGAAAAGGATGAATCTAAGCAAGAAACAAGCCGAAGCCGAATTAAGCTCAAAGCCTCAATGAAACAAGAACATATTAATGAAATCAAGGCGATCATCGTTCTGGCCGCTGGGATGATTCTTCTTGCGAGCCTGATTTCATTCGTTCCCGGAGACCTTCCCTGGTACACATCCTCCCCCAATATTCCGGCTAAGAATCTGATCCGCATCAGTGGCGCCTATCTCGCGGGGGTGTTGCTGTTTATTTTTGGTCGCAGTGCCTATGCGCTGGTCGTGTTTCTTTTCTTCTGGAGCTGGAACAAATTCGCCTCAAGGGACATCCGATTTACCTGGCCAAAATTGATCAGCTCCGTCGTCCTCATCTGCATAATTAGCGCTTTGTTGAGCATGATAGGTAATCCGGAGGCGGTACACCGTTTTGAACTCTCCGGCTTGGTGGGGGTGCTGTTATCGAATTTTCTTGTCAAATATTTGGGAGAATTCGGCAGTTATATTATGTTATTGTCGGTGGGCATGATGGCGCTTATTCTGACGGGAGAGTTTTTGGTCACGCCGATATTTATGGAGTTTTTTGAGAAGATCAGGCTGTTTTTTCCCGACCTCAAAGAAAAATTCGGTAAAGAAGCAAAGATCAAATCACCCTTGATTCGTCCTCATATTAATTGGGGACAACCGGTTATGTCCAAAAATAATGTTGCCGCCAAGGAAGCTGTTTTGAAAAACGGGAAAAGAGAAGAGACCGAAAAGAATGGAAAAAAAGCGCCGGATGAAGAGTTGAAAGAGAAAGCGAAGAAACCCAAGATCAAGATCGCCGAGCCTGTTACGCAGGTTCAGGATTTCGAGGAAGAGGAGCCTGCGGTGATCGGAACCTACACATTACCTGCGCTGGACCTTCTTAATGATCCTCCGGCCATTTCAACCAACAAGTTACAAAGCGATCTCATGAGCGGCGCGCGGCTTTTGGAACAGACGTTGGCCGATTTCGGCGTTAGCGCCAGGGTCGCCGATATCGAGCGCGGCCCGGCGATTACGCGGTATGAATTGGAGCCAGCCCCCGGCGTCAAGGTCCAAAAATTCACCACCCTTCAGGATGATATCGCGCTTGCCATGAAGGCCGCAACGGTGCGTGTTGTTGCGCCCATCCCGGGCAAGAACAGAGTGGGCATTGAAGTCCCCAACAGCGCCTCGGCCATGGTGTATCTTAAAGAAGTATTGATGAGCCAGGAGTTTCGTTCTTCCAATTCTAAGATTATGCTGGCTTTGGGAAAAGATACGGCCGGTAAACCAATTGTGGCGGATTTGGCGGATATGCCGCACCTTCTGATCGCGGGAACGACCGGATCGGGTAAAACGGTTTGTGTGAACGGGCTTATCATGTCTCTTTTGATGAGCGCCGCACCCGATGAGGTAAAACTGGTCATAGTCGATCCCAAGATGGTCGAGATGGCCCAATATAATGATATTCCGCATCTTTTATGCCCAACGGTAACAGATACCAAGAGGGCTTCAGCTGTTCTCAATTGGGTTGTCGGGGAAATGGAGAACCGTTATAAGAAGCTCTCCAACGCCGGTACCCGAAATATAAGCTCCTATAACGAAAAAGGCCATCGCATGCCTTATATTATTGTTCTTATTGATGAGTTGGCGGATTTGATGCAGGTCGCCGCAAAAGGTGTAGAAAGCGCGATTACACGGCTCGCCCAATTATCCCGGGCGGTCGGTATCCATCTGATTCTGGCCACGCAACGGCCGTCGGTTAATGTCATCACGGGCGTCATTAAAGCAAATTTCCCGGCACGCATTTCCTTTAAGGTGGCCTCCAAAGTTGACAGCCGTACGGTATTGGATATGAACGGCGCTGAGACGCTTTTGGGTAAAGGCGATATGCTCTTTCTCAAGCCCGGGGATGCCAAGCCTATCCGTGGCCAGAGCAATTTGGTCAGTGATGAGGAAATCGGCCGCGTCATCTCTTTCATTAAGAACCAACAGGCGCCCAGTTACAATGAAGCCATCTTAGAACAGCAAAAAACCGGAGCTATCGGCTCTCCCCAGCAGCAGGATGAGTTTTACGATGAAGCCGTGCGTTTGGTGATCGAGACGAATCAAGCCTCCGTTTCCATCTTGCAACGAAGGCTGCGGTTGGGATACACAAGGGCGGCGAGGCTCATCGATATGATGGAGCAAAACGGCCTTGTGGGCCCTTATGTCGGCAGTAAGCCTCGGGACATTTTGGTCGATCGGGAGCAATGGCTTCTGGAGAATATGAAGAAGGGACAGGAAAATAAACCCAATGAGTGATCCCCGAACAGAAAATGCCCAGGCCCTTCAAGACCAGCCCACGCCCAAGGGGAAGATATTAAAAGCGGCCCGGGAAGAAAAAGGGCTGTCCTTGCAAACGGTCCATGAAGCGACCAAGATCCCCATGGATGCCTTGCGCGGCATCGAGGAAGGGTATAAGGTCCGCAATCTCTCCACTTTTTATTACCGAAGTTTTATGAAAATTTATGCCAACTATTTGGATGTCGATCTGGCACAAGTGCTGGACGATTATAAAAAAGAGATGCTTCCTAGGCATATCGAACGTGAACCGGTATTTGATTTTGATCTGGGGGAAGGGTTGGATAAAATTTTCACCAAACAAAGAAAGCGGCAGATCTTGTATGTTATGGCTGCTCTGGCGGCGTTATTCATGTTATTTAAGATCATAGGTTTTCTCATGTCCCATAAACCTGCCGAGAAAGAACCCCCCAGCTCTCAAGTTGAGGAAACGGCTATTGAGGAGCTAATGCCCCCCGTATCATCTGCGGTCAAAGAAAATAAGAGAGCCAAAGAATCCGCCGCCTCGGTCGTAGCCGTTGTCGAAGCTGTCGGGGAATCTCAAACAACGCAGGCCGCTTCCATCGGCAAGAACGTTGTCTTAACGGTGCGGGCCAAAAAGAGCAGTTGGCTGCGCGTTAAATCCGACGGCGTGGTCGTTTTTCAATCGACGTTAAATGCCGGCGAAGCCGAAACATGGGAGGCGGATAATGAGATCGAAATTACGGGCCGCAACATCACCCAGTTGGAATTTGAGTTAAACGGAAAATTGATCGGTTCGCTGGGCCGTTCTTCCCGAGGGGCTAAGGGCCTCCTGGTGACCCAAGAAGGCCTTTCCGTCACCAAATAAAATGATAAAGAACCATCCTCAAACAACGAAGGATTTTCACAAGCAGCGTGTTTCCATCGGCCCAAAGGTGGGTGTCATCAACCTGGGCTGTGCCCGTAATGTGGTCGATTCGCAAACCATCCTCTCCAACCTCAAACGCCAGGGGCACCGTATTGTCGATGTGGAGCAATCCGACATCGTTTTCGTCAATACGTGCGCTTTCATCGAGGAGGCCAAGCAGGAATCCCTTGATACCATCATGGATCTGCTGGAAGCGAAAAAAGAGGGAAAGATCAAGAAAGTGATCGTGGCCGGCTGCCTGGCCCAGCGCTACGCACAGGAGCTTAAAAAAGAATTCAAGGACATCGATGCGATCATCGGAACGCAGCAGCTGGACAAGAATTCCATCCCCAGCAGCGTTTCGTTGACAGCCCCGCACACCGCCTACGTCAAGATCTCCGAAAGCTGCTATAACCGTTGCAGTTTTTGCATTATTCCGAAAATAAAGGGCAAGTTCGTTTCCAGGACGATGGAGTCCATTCAGGAGGAAGTCCAACGATTGGATGAGAAGGGCGTCAAGGAGATCAATTTGATCGGGCAGGACATTACCGCTTACGGGATGGACCTTTATCATGAGTTAAGTTTGGCAAAGCTGCTGAGAAAAATTTCCCGGGACTGTCATTCTATCGAATGGATCCGGCTTTTGTACGCCTTTCCGGCCCACGTGACGGATGAATTGATCGAGGTCATGGCCGGGGAAGAGAAAATTTGCAAATACATCGATATTCCGCTGCAGCATATCAGCGACCATCTTTTACTGAGCATGAACCGCAACATCACCACCCAGCAGACCAAGGAGCTGATGAGAAAGTTCCATGATAAAATACCGGCAGGGAGTTTAAGGACGACGTTTATCGTCGGCTTGCCTGGTGAGGGGGAGGAGGACTTCAAGGAGCTGACCGATTTTGTCAAGCAAACGCGGTTTGAAAAGCTGGGCGTTTTTATCTATTCGCGTGAAGAGGGGACGGCCGCCTATGGCATGCCGGATCAGGTGCCTAACCGGATCAAGAAACAGAGGCTGGATGAATTAATGCGCGTGCAACAGGATATTTCCCGCGACATTCAAGCATCTTACGTGGGACGCACACTGAAAGTCTTGATCGATGAGGTCCAACACCAGACAAAAGGCATTTATCTGGGCCGCAGCGAATATGACGCCCCCGATGTTGACGGCATCGTTTATGTCCATTCATCGAGAAAACTTAAGCCCGGCGATTTCGTTTCTGTCCAGATCAATGATGCCTATGAATATGATTTGTCCGGAGAGGTCATATGAATTTTCCCAATCTATTAACGCTTTCCCGAATGCTTCTTACCGTCGTGTTTATTGCCTTTCTTCTGCAGGAAGGAGTAGCGGCGCGTCTGGCTGCGACCATGATATTTATATTGGCCTCCTTTACAGACATTTTGGACGGTTATATCGCCAAGAAAAGGAATCTCATTACGGATTTCGGTAAGATCATGGACCCGATTGCCGATAAGTTCCTGATGCTGTCAGCTTTTTACATTTTTATGATATTGCGGTTGATCGCCGCCTGGATGTTTTGGGTCATTTGTTTCCGGGAAGTACTGGTTACGCTGGTCAGGTTATATGCCATTAAAAAAGGAGAAGTCCTCGCCGCGGAGAATTTGGGTAAAATCAAGACGGTTTCCCAAACGACCGTTATTTCTGTCATCTTAATTTACATGATACTTAAAGACGCGGCGCAGACAACGGGCTGGTCCCACCAGACTTGGCAGTATTGGCAAATGGGTGTTGCGATCTTGATGTGGGTAGCCGTCCTCTTGACTGTTATTTCCGGCCTGGATTTTTTAAAGAACCATCGAAAGCTCAGCCGTGTCCGATAAACTGATCAAACTTATAGCTACATTTTTTTATGTCGGTAGTGTCCCTTATGCTCCCGGGACCGTTGCCAGTGCAGTTGGCGTTCTTATTTATCTCATCCTGCAGCCTGTTTTTCCGTTGTATTTACTTGTATTGGTTGGCCTTGTTCTTTTAGGGCTTATCATCAGCGAACCGGCCGAAGGGGTCCTCAAACGCCGGGATCCGCCTGAGGTGGTCATTGACGAGGTTGCCGGCATGTTGTTGGCATGTTTTCTTCTGCCGCCCCAACCATCGGTTTTGATAGGGGCTTTTGTCCTTTTCCGTCTGTTTGATATCACGAAGATCTATCCGATCAAAAGACTGGAGAATCTTAAAGGCAGTTTGGGTATTATGGCGGATGACCTCATGGCTGGCATTTATACAAATATTATCATGCATATTGCGGTAGGGTTGTTTTAGAATGTATAATAAAGAAAAATTCATAGGAGGTAAGGAATCATGATGAGAACAGCAAACCCTGCTTTAAACGAAAAAACGTTTTCCCAAATCGGAAGCTTCGGTGCCGGGGCGACGATGACCCTTCAGGGTACTATCAATAAGACATTCGTTTTACTGATTCTTTTGGTTATTTCAGCCAGCTGGGTGTGGAACAAGCTGATGCAGCCGGCGCCCTTAATGGAAGGGTTGGAAGGCCCAGCCACGCAAATTTCCCAGACGTTCGCTCCCTTAATGATGTTTGGCCTGGTGCTGGGATTTGTGGCTGGGCTGGTGACGATCTTCAAGAAAGCCTGGTCGCCGGTGACAGCGCCCGTTTATGCGCTGTGCGAGGGGCTTTTTATCGGCGGGATTTCAGCCATTTTTGAACTGAACTATCCGGGGATCGTCGTTCAGGCGATCGCCTTGACCTTCGGCACGCTTTTTTGCCTTCTGATGGCGTATAAATCAGGCATGGTTAAAGCCACGGAAAATTTTAAATTGGGCATCGTGGCAGCGACCGGTGCCATATGCCTTATTTATTTGGTCAGCTGGGTCATGAGCTTTTTCGGTGCGTCCATGCCGTTCATCCATGACAGCGGCCCTTGGGGAATCGGTTTTAGCCTGGTCGTTGTTACGATCGCGGCATTAAATCTGGTATTAGACTTTGATTTCATTGAACACGGATCCCAGATGGGGCTGCCGCGTTACATGGAATGGTACGCCGCCTTCGGCCTTATCGTGACGTTAGTTTGGCTGTATATCGAGATATTACGCTTGTTGTCCAAATTACGTGACCGAAGATAATTGGGATACGCATGGATACCCAAACGCATAATAAGGTGCGTATCGATTTTGAGGCCGTTGATTTATCGAGAGAAGAGTTCATACGCAAGAATGAGTATTACCACCGTCATTTAAGGAACTACGTCCGGTTTCTTATCCCTTCCCAAGCGAACGTTTTAGAGATCGGCTGTCATACCGGAGAGCAGCTCGCCGCCTTGGACCCAAAACGCGGCGTGGGTATTGATTTCAGCCAACACACCGTTGAGCTGGCCAAGAAAAAATTCCCTTTCCTGGATTTCCACGTCGGTCAAATCGACCAGCTTTCTATCAATGAAACATTCGATTACGTTTTGATCAATAACATTATCGGTTACGCCGATGACCTTCAAGCGGCCTTCGATCAGATCCACACCGTCTGCCGGCCTGAAACAAAAGTGATCCTGATCTACCATAGCCATTTGTGGCGCCCTGTTTTGAAGTTGGCTGAAATATTGGGGCTACGCATGAAATGGCCGGAACAGCACTGGCTCTCCACCAAAGATTTAAAAAACCTTCTTCAGTTAAGCGATTTTCGTGTTGTTACCATCACCCATCATTTTCTTTTCCCGATTTACATACCGTTTCTTTCAACACTTTTCAACAAATACATCGTACATTTGCCGTTTTTCAGGAGTTTGGCGTTCAATCATATTTTGATCTTTCAGCCCATCGGTACCAGAAAAGACCCGGCCAAAGTCAGTTGCTCGGTCGTGATCCCCTGCCGCAACGAGAAAGGGAACATCGAACAGGCTGTTGCCAGGACGCCGGCCATGGGTGCCAAGACAGAGTTTATTTTTGTGGAGGGCCATTCCAAAGACGGCACGTATGAAGAGTGCCTCAGGGTCCAGCAAAAGTATCGGGACAAAAATATTAAAGTGTTGGTCCAAAAGGGCAAAGGAAAAGGGGATGCGGTCCGCGAGGGTTTTGCGCTGGCAAAGGGGGATGTGTTAATGATCCTGGATGCCGATCTGACGACCGCTCCCGAGGATATGCCGAAATTTTTTGATGCGTTGGTCAAAGGGAAAGGGGAATTCATCAACGGCAGCCGGTTGGTTTACCGCATGGAAAGCCAAGCGATGCGGTTCCTTAACATGATAGCCAACCGATTGTTCAGTAACGCGCTCACGTATTTGCTCGGCCAATATTTAAAAGATACTCTATGCGGGACCAAAGTCCTTTGGAGGCAAGATTATGAAAAGATCGCCGCTAACCGTAGCTACTTTGGTGATTTCGATCCCTTTGGTGATTTCGACCTTCTTTTCGGCGCCGCCAAACTCCATTTGAGGATCATCGAGATACCGGTGCAGTATAAAGCCAGGACTTACGGCACGAGTCAAATCAGCCGTTTTCAGCATGGGTGGCTGCTTATCAAAATGACTTTTTTCGCCATGCGCAAGATCCGTTTCATCTAAAATCTTATGAAAGATAAATTAATCGAGTGGTTAAGGCTTCCCCAGGCCAAGGGTATCTCCAGTCTTGATGATCCGGGCGCGACGTTGATCCATGCCCAGATCATCCGTCAAAAGAAGTTTTTGTACCAGGTTTATAAGGATTTTTATCGGCGCTTTGCTATAATGCTGGGGCCTTTAAGTGGCGGCGAAGTTATCGTAGAATTGGGAAGCGGCGGCGGGTTCATCAAAGAGGTTTTGCCGTCCGTCGTCACCAGCGATATTTTACAGATCCCTAAGGTCGACGTTTGTTTTTCCGGCCAATCCATCCCTTTTGGCGATCAAAGCGTCAGCGCTTTTTTGATGATCGATGTTTTTCACCATATTAAAGACCCTAGCATGTTCCTTAAGGAGTTGGAGCGTTGTCTCAAGCCGGGCGGTCGGGTCATGATGATCGAGCCGGCCAACACGTTATGGGCAAGATTTATTTGGACCAATTTTCATCATGAAAATTTTGACCGGAAAGCGGATTGGCAGATAGAAGGAAGCGGCCCGATGTCGGATGCGAATGGCGCGCTTCCCTGGATCGTCTTTTGCCGCGACCGGCAACGCTTCTTGGACACATTCGGCAGTTTCTCCATTGACAGCATACGCGCCCACACGCCGTTTTGTTATTTAATCAGTGGCGGTCTGTCCATGAAACAGATGTTACCCTCATTTTCTTATTCTTTTATAAAAATACTCGAGGTTATTCTCATTCCGTTTAATCGTTGGTTGGGGATGTTTTATACGATTCAATTGAGTAAACAAGGAAGGAGTTTCTAATGCAGGCAACGGATTTGGTTAAGGATCATTTTGATGAGCTTGCCCCTCAATACGATATGTATAAACGTAAAAACCGTTATTATTACGATAATATTAAGACGTTTATTCAAAAGAGCGTCCAGCCCAAGTGCCGGGTGCTGGAAATCGGCTGCGGCACGGGGGAGATCCTTGCCGTTACGCAAGCCTCTTACGGCGTGGGCATCGATATCAGCCGAGAAATGGTCAAGATCGCCCAGAAAAAATTTCCCGGCCTTCACTTTATTCATTCCTCCGTTGAAGATTTTGAATCGGATGAGAAGTTTGATTTCATCATCATGACGGACTTGATTCATCATGTGTATGATGTGATGACGGTTTTTGAGAAAATTTACCGCTTCTGTCATCCTCAAACGAGGGTCATTGTAACATACGTCAACCCGTGGTGGGACCCGTTATATAAGTTGGCCGAGAAATGCGGGTGGAAGGCGCCGGATGTGCCTTTAAATTATTTGGACATGCGTAACATCGGAAAGATCCTGGAGCTGGTTGATTTTAAGATTAACCAGACCGGGTATTTGCTTTCTAGTCCCATTTTTATCCCGCTTTTATCTTATTTGGCCAACAGCCTGGGGGTTCGGTTGTGGGGGTTTAATAAGCTTTCTTTCGTTTCCTATATGCTCATTCAGCCAACGGCTAAAAATACGATGGATTTGGGCTTGGGGTGCTCGGTGGTGATTCCCTGCTACAATGAAGAGGGCAACATCGTCGGAGCTATTAAAAGAATTCCAAAAATGGGAAAGTATACGGAGATCATTGTGGTTAATGACGGTAGCCGGGACAAAACAGCTGCATTGGTCAAAGATATGCAACATGAATACCCTAACTTAAGGCTGATTGATTATTCGCCCAATCATGGCAAAGGCTATGCGGTGAAGTCCGGTTTCGATGCGGCCACTCAAGAGGTGATCATGATCTTGGATGCTGACATGACCGTTGAGCCGGAGGAGTTGCCGCGGTTCTTTGATCCTCTTAACAAAGGGCTTTGCCAGTTCGTTAACGGCACCAGGATGGTCTATCCCAAAGAAGGCCAATCCATGCGTTTCTTGAACCAGTTGGGGAACAAATTGTTTTCCTTACTGATGTCTTTTCTTACCAATCAGGCATTGACCGACACCCTCTGCGGCACGAAGGCTTTATATAAAAAGGATTATCAATATATACAAATGGGGTTGGATAAATGGGGGGATTTCGATCTTATATTCGGTGCCGCCAAGATGGGCAATAAAATTCTGGAGGTGCCCGTTCATTATAAGAACCGTCGTGCAGGGGAATCCAAAATGAAGGCGTTTAAGCACGGGCTTCATCTTTTGAAGGCCTGTGCGCGTGGTTTCAGGGAGCTGGTCTTTGTCCCGGCCAGGGTTAATAAGAATTCCTAATCTTTTTTGGTCGCCGGGAAATTAAGAAGAACGATCAGTAGGGTAGATAAAGGAAAGAAATGAAGGACCAGCCGGGACAACGCGTCCGAGGATTTTTCTCCCACAATCCAGTAATAGTTGCTTGTTGCAATGAAGACGACATAATAAAGGACGAAATATGAAATAACGGTAAACAAGAGGACTTTAACTTCAGTTCGTTTTAATCCCTCCCTGATGCGGATAAAAGAAAAAAGCAACACCAGCCAGATGATGTTCCAATCATTGGTATAGAAAAGGGCTTTCGTAAATTCTTGAAGGATCTGCGGCGTCCGCCATAAATGTTCTAAGGCGAAGGTCGGCTCTATCTTTTCAAATCCTGCCTGCGAGTTTTTCATAAAAAAATGAAAATATTTGTAAATATGGAAACTAAGGCACAAGCCAAGACCGGGTCCGATAAAGATTAATAGGTCTTTTGTCCTTTTTGTTTTTTGTGAAGCAGAGCCAATCTTGTTGAGAAAATAGAAAATAAGAAAATAAATAAGCAAATAAGCAGAGCCTTCTAGTTTCGTGAAGCTGGCAAAGCCGGCGAATAAGGATGCCAGCCATAAGAGGGAGGTGATCCCGGTACGGTGCCATAGGATCAGAAAGATAATGGTCGAGCAGTTAAAATACATCAAAAATAGATCACGATAAGAGATGGTGGCATGAAAGATCAAAAGGTTGGATGATAAAAGAAGAAAGACCCCGAAAATGGCCCAGTTTTTATTTGTAAAATAGGAAAGAAAATAATAATGAATGATCAGATAAGAAAATAAGCAAAAGGGGAATATGATTTTGATATAAATACTACTCCATGACCCTAATACATATCCGATCCAGGCTTGATTAAAGGGTATGAGAAGCGGATAGGAAGCGTGGGGGAGCATGCTTAAATCCGGTAAAGTTTTAGAGTAGTAGATGACTTTCGCTTTGTAGGCAATGGTGGCCAAGGCGTCATAGTCCGTAACGGGCATTGAGACGGCCCGAGCGAAAACATAATATATATTGACCCAGATAAAGGCCATGATGAGCAAATAACATAGGAAGGGGAGCCTATCGGCCTGTGTTTGCTGAAAGGATATGGGCTGGCGTTGTTGGGAAAATCTTGAGGATACTGCAAGAAATAATATGCCTAGCCCTAGTAACGGAGCGCCGATTGTCCAAAAGTTATAAGGCAGCTGAAAGATTCCCAAGAATAACATCCAATAAGCGACGAAGCCGATGCCCAAACCGAAAGAGCAAGCCAGTTGGAACAGAAAAGGAAACACCATGGGCCGGCAGAGATATTGAAAGAAACCGTAGCCTGCGCCAAGCGGGATGAGAAGGCTTAAAATGAGTTTCATCCATAGGACCATTAGGGGCTGTCCTTAACGGCCAGAATATATTTCATATCATTAGTTGCCCGATGGATGTGAAACCCTTCGGGAATAGATTCTAAAGGATTATTCTTGTAATAAAGCAAAACGCAATCAAAGTTCTTTTTTCCCATTCCATCGAGGGGAAAGGTGATCTGCGGATAATAATGGTATTTTAAAAAAGCCATGAGAAAAAGGTTCACATCTTCTTTATACTGTTTGTCAATGTCCGTCAGAAGGATCCCTTGGAGGGGCTTATTTAAATCCATTTTTGAGCTTTGGATAAATGAGAACGCTTTCCCAAAGATCATCGAATCTTTTCGCTCTTCGGTTTTCCCCACGTACAGGGTGGCCTCATTGATAAAATGCCGCATTCGCCCGAATTGTTGTAATCCGGCTATTAATACCAGAGCGATCAGGCCTATGGAGGGTAGCCATTGTTTGATAGGAAGGGCAGGCGCATTTTTTTTAAGAAGGTTGGCTAGGCATTGATAAAACATAAGCGAACAAACCATGATCAGAAGAAGAGAATAAATCCATGTGGGCAGTAAGATGCCGGCAACGGGTTTTGATAAGATTATATTGGCATGGGGAGCATATAAGGCGTTGATGATTTTCTGAAGGAGAGAAAAAAAAGGAATTTCTAATACGAGGCTCAGAAGGTAAAAATAAGCAATGAAGGAAAAGACGGTTATAATGGCCAGGGCGAGAATGTCTTTGGAATGTATTGGGAGGGGCTTTTTCATGTTCGTGAAGGCGTTTATTTCATTATTACGGGATTTAAATTCCTATGCAATATTAATTTCTTTAATTGGGAAAGGTATTCGTAATAAACGCTCATAAATTGGCCCTTGGGAGGTGAGCGTGCTTTGGTACAAGCTGACATGATCGAAAGGTTGTTTTATCGGCTTAAGGGTTGGGAAGTCCTGTAATAACTGGGAAAGTTTTCTTGAATTTTTAGTTGAGCTTAACCGCCCGATCGTGATGTGGGGCGTGAATTTTCTGTCTTCTTTTGCAAACCCCAACGGCACAAGTGCTTGTTCGATCTTTTCCGCGAGTTGGCTGATGGTGCCATCTTCTTCGATTCCCAGCCAAATGATTCTTGGGAAGTCGGTGTTGGGAAATGCCCCCACGCGAATGGCATCAAAATGCGTAGGGACAATGGACGAAGACGCCTTCTCCAGGTATTCTTTGATCGCTGGGATCGTTTGTTCTTCGATATCACCGAGGAATTTTAAGGTGATATGGGCACTTTGTGGGGCAACCCACTTGACAAGGCATTCGCTTTCAGACAGATGATTTTGAATATCCGCGATGAGATTCTTGATGGGTTTATCTAAATCAACAGCAATGAAAGCGCGGATTTGCTCGCTCATACGATTTGTTTAAGTAAGAGTTTCAAAGCCTGTGTTGCCGCTTGCGATTTGACTCTTTGACGCGAGCCGCGAAATTGATATTTGAGACAGGACGTTTTTTTTACGGTGGCAACGGCTATATAGGTTAGGCCAACGGGTTTTCGAAGGGATCCTCCGGTGGGGCCAGCAATACCGGTGATGCTTAAGCCAAAATCGCTTTTTAATTGTCTTCGCACTCCTGTGGCCATGGCCAGAGCCGTCGGCTCGCTGACCGCTCCATGCTTTTTAATGGTCAAAGGAGTTACTTTTAAAAATTTGATTTTTGCCGTGTTACTGTAAACGACTAGCCCGAATTTAAAGCATTTGGAACTGCCGGGAACATCGGTCAGGCGGTTTGCTAACAGTCCGCCCGTGCACGATTCGGCCACCGCCAGTGTTTTTCTTTTGGCGCTCAGCTTACGGATGATTTTATGCTCTAACGACATGGGATTATTATAGGTTAGGACAAAATTCTTGACAAGGTTTAACATTTAGAATATAGTAGCCCAATCTACGTTCAAATTAATAATATTTATATTAAAGAGGGGACGAGTCGATGTTTAATACGATCGAAGAGGTGTTGGAAGACTTAAGGGCGGGCCATCTTGTCATCGTGATGGATGATGAAGGCCGGGAAAATGAAGGTGATCTTTTATGCGCCGCTGAGCACATTACCCCTGAAAAAATAAATTTCATGGTCAAAGAAGCCCGCGGATTGGTCTGTGTCCCTATGGAAGCGGATCGTCTTAATGATCTAGGGCTCCATCCCATGAAGGTTGATTTAAGCAGCAAGCACCAAAAATGCGATACAGGCTGGGCGATATCCGTGGATGCGGCCCAGGGGGTTACGACCGGCATTTCGGCCGCCGACCGAGCCAGGACCGTCCGGGTCCTCATTGATTCTCGTTCCCAATCTTCCGATCTTGTCACGCCAGGGCATCTCTTTCCGCTTCGCGCCCAAAGGGGCGGTGTTTTAGTGCGGGCCGGCCATACCGAGGCATCTGTCGACTTGATGAAGCTCGCCGGATTGTATTCCGCCGGCGTCATTTGCGAAATCATGAATGAAGACGGTACCATGGCGCGCACGGATGACCTTATTAAATTTTCCAAGACGCAGAACTTAAAGATCTGCACGATTGACAGCTTGATCGAATATTTAACGACTTATCGAAAACTTGTTGAACGTACTTCTGAAGAAAACCTTGTGACAGAATACGGCGAGTTTAAGATGTTTGTATATAGATCTAAGGTGGATGAGCTGGAGCACGTCGCTTTAGTGTCAGGAGAGATCGATCCTATCAAGCCTACCTTGGTGAAAGTCCATTCGGAAAGCTTGATCAATGACGCTTTCCGCAGCGTTGATTATGAAGGTTCAAGCTCCTTGCAATCGGCCTTTCGGGCCATCAAAGAAAACGGCTCCGGCGTTTTGGTTTATATGAGAAACCGCGAGCGCGTTGTCACGCGGATCAGAAAAGTCAATGCGGAGCAGCAAGAAACCTCTCCTAAAAAAGCCAATCCTCATCTTAAGATTCTGCCCGATCTGCGCCATTATGGGCTCGGCGCCCAGATTTTGGTGGATCTGGGGATCAAGCATATCCGTTTGCTGACCAACAATCCCCGTAAGATCGTCGGGTTGGAAGGCTTTGGCCTGTCAGTCGTTGAGCGGATTCCCTTAAATAAATATAAGACCGTTCAGCCCAAAGAGCCGGTCGAAGAGATCATTTAATCATTTCCTGCCATAGGAAGTTTGCTGACAATGGTAAGAATAAAAACAACAAAGTTCAGTCGGCCGGAGGGAAGTGGCAAAAGGATCGCCATTGTTGCCTCTGAGTTCAATGGTTTTATCACCAAAAGGCTTTTGAAGGCGTGTTTAGCGCAGTTAACGAAATGCGGCGTCCGGGAAAAAGATGTAACCGTCTGTTGGGTTCCCGGATCTTATGAATTACCGCTCACGGCGCTCACGTTAGCTAAAAAGAAAAATATTCACGCCGTCATTTGCCTGGGTTGTGTCATCCGGGGAGAGACATTTCATTTTGAACTGGTGGCGCAAGGGGCGGCCAGAGGTATTATGGAGGCGTCGTTGATGTCGGGAAAGCCGGTCATTTTTGCCGTTTTGACAACGGACACCCTGGCACAAGCCAAAAAACGTTCACAGGAAAAAGGGGACAATAAAGGCCTTGACGCGGCGGTGGCCGCCGTTCATATGGCCAACTTGATGCAGCGGATCAACACATAGTCAATTGTTCATTGGAAACGTATGCGAAAAAGAACCTTAGCACGAGAGAGTGCTCTAAAAATTCTCTATCAGGCGGAAATCACGCGGCGGGACATTAAAACTTCGGCGGCGAATTATTGGAGCGAGCGCGATGATTTGGATGGTACGGTCAAAGAATTTTGCGACCGCCTGACCAGCGGCATCCAGGAGCACGTAGCAACCATCGATGAGAAGATCACCCAATATGCCACCAACTGGCAAATCAAGCGCATGGCCGTGATCGACCGCAACATTTTGCGTTTAGGCGTTTTTGAACTTCTTTTTACCCCCGACATTCCTCCCAAAGTCACCATCAACGAAGCCGTTGATCTGGCCAAAAAGTACGGCGATCTGGAATCCAGTAAATTCGTTAACGGTATTTTAGATAAGATCCATAAGTCGGAAATTAATACAGGAAATAATCCGGTATGAAGGCAGCTGATTTACATATCCATACCTATTTTTCGGACAGCAGCGCCTCTCCGGAGGAGGTCGTTGAAGGAGCCGTCCAGGCCAGGCTTGGTTGCATCGCCATTACCGACCACGATACGGTCGATGGGATCCCGCGGGCAAGACAAGCGGCGCAGAAATCCGGCATCGAGGTCTTGGCCGGCGTTGAATTATCGACCGAATTAAATGGTCGGGATATCCATGTGCTTGGTTATTTGTTTGATGAAAGCGACGTGGAGTTCATCGAGCGGGTCAAACAGATCCTCCAAACACGTTCCCTTCGCATGAAAGAGATGATCAAAAGGTTAAAGACATTGGGCATTGATAATATTGACTTTGAAGAAGTGGCTGCCGTTGCCACGTCTTCGTCCATCGGCCGGCCTCATTTGGCGAAGGTCATGCAGCAAAAAGGAGTGGTGGCCTCGATGCAGGAAGCATTCGACAAATATTTGGCCGATGATGCCCCGGGTTATGTTCCCAAATTTAAGCAAACACCGCAGGAAGCCATTACCATGATCAGGAAAGCGGGCGGGGTGAGCATCCTGGCCCATCCGATGGTGACACAAATGGATGAAATTATCCCGCGGCTGGTCCGTGAAGGGCTTGACGGGCTTGAGGTCTATTATCCCAATACGCCGCCGTCCGTTATCCGGTTTTATGAAGGGCTGGCCGATAAACACCGGCTTTTAATGTCCGGGGGCTCTGATGCTCACGGAGTGGTTAAGCCGAATACCTGTATCGGAAAGGTAAGCATACCGTATACGTTGGTAGAGAAGCTGAAAGAGCGCTCTAAAAGAAAAGGTTAAATGTCCTTTCATCGGTTGGGTTTGAGAAAATTCAAGAAAACGAAATTGCCTTTCATCGTCGCTAAATGCGCCCAGACGCTGGATGGCAAGATCGCCACCTTCAGCGGCGATTCCAAATGGATCAGCTCGGCCGGCTCCAGGAAGTTCGCGCGAAGCCAGCGCAGTAACTTCGATGCGATCATGGTCGGGATTAACACGGTCCTCAAGGATAACCCGGGATTAAACGGGACAAATAAAGCGAAAGTCCTAAAGAAGATCGTTTTGGATGCGTCGTTGAAGGTTTCGCCCCGGGCGCGTTTATTTCAAGGCATGCCGGCCGGCAGTTGCATTGTAGCCACGACGGAAAAAGCACCAGGGAAGAAGGTCAAAGAGTTCCAGCGCCGTGGCATTGTTGTCATTGTTTGCCCTCAAAAAAACGGCCGCGTTAACCTTCGTTGGTTGTGCCAAGAATTGGTCCGTAACAGTGTGTATGCGATCCTTTTGGAGGGCGGAGCGACCGTTATCGGCGGGGCGTTAAAGGAAAAATTGGTCGATCAGATGCATTTTTATGTGGCACCCAGCATATTAGGGGATAGGCGGGGCTTAAGTTCGGTAGTGGGGCGCAACATTAAATCAATACGGCAAGCCATTTCATTAAAAATAAGAGGGGTCAAAAAGATCACAACTGATCTTTTGATCACGGCCGATGTTCTCAGGAATAGTTGAAGAATTAGGGACCATTGAAAGGATCGAGCGGCTGACGAATCTCGCGAGGCTTTTCGTCCGCGCCTCAAAAGCGGCGCGGGGGATCCGCCAAGGAGACAGCATCAGTGTCAGCGGCGTTTGCCTCACCGTGACAACGATCAAAGCGGGAGTGTTGTGTTTCGATTGTATGAAGGAAACGCTGGATAAAACCACGCTGGGGCGTCTTAAACCCAAAGACAAGGTCAATCTGGAGCGGGCGTTAAGGTTAAGCGACCGCATCAGCGGCCATTTTGTGACGGGACATATCGATGGCGTGGGAAAGATCGAAAAGATCATCAAGGGTAAGAATTATGTTCAAATGCATATCGGCGTGAACCGTTCTCTGATCGGTTTTATCGTCCCCAAAGGCTCGATTTGCGTCGATGGAGTGAGCCTGACGGTGGGCACGGTGGGGAAGCATTATTTTTCGTTTTACTTAATCCCGTACACCAAAGACATCACAACGTTGGGATTTAAAAAAGAAGGCGGCTTGGTCAACGTTGAAACAGACATATTGGCCAAATATGTCTTGAATAAATGCCATGGATAAGAAAAAGCGTTTTGTACTTACAGGTTTGGGAATCCTTGCCCCCAACGGAAAAGGCAAAGAAGAATACTGGCAGGCCATCAAAGAAGGCCGGGTCGGCTATAAGCCGGTGACGCTTTTTGAAACCGATAAGTTCAAGGTCAATATCGCCGGTGAGGTCAGTGATTTTGATCCGACGGTTTACATGGGGACCAAGGGGTTGCGGACGCTGGATCGAGCGACCAAATTACTGGTTTCCGCTTCTAAATTGGCCGTAGCCGATACGGGATTTGAGATCACGGATGAGAACACGGACGATGTCGGCGTTTCGGTCGGGACAACGTTTGGTAGCTTAAAAAGTATCAGCGATTTTGATACGGTGACGATCAAAGAAGGGCCGCGGGCCGCGAATCCGGCCCATTTTCCCAATACGGTCATTAATTCGCCGGCTTCTCAAGTATCGATCTGGAATAACATCCAAGGATTCAATACAACGATCGCGACCGGTTTCACCTCCAGCATCGATGCCATGAGTTATGCCTATGATTTTCTACGGCTCGATCGGGTGAAGATCGTATTTACCGGTTCCGTTGAGGAGATGTGTTTCCAGACATTTTACGGCTTTCATTTGCTGAAATTCCTCTCCGGCTCAAGAGAGGGGGAGCCGTTTCTGAATTGCCCATTTGATAAAAGAAGAAATGGGATCACTTTTAGCGAAGGGGCGGTTTTAATGGCCATGGAAGAGCTGGAGCATGCGCAAAAACGGGGCGCCAACATTATGGCGGAGGTAAGAAGTTTCGGTTATTATTTTGATCCGTACCGGATCAACAAATATAATCCTAGCGGCATAGGCATTAAGATGGCGATGCTTCATGCGTTGCAAAACGGCGGTTTGAAACCAGAAGATATCGATTGCATTTTCGCCAATGCCAACTCGACGGGGATCGCGGACAGATCCGAAACAAAGGCGATCAAAGAAGCGTTCGGTGCCTACGCGTATAAAATTCCCGTCACGGCCGTTAAATCCATGGTGGGGGAATCATACAGCGCTGGAGGGGCCATGGCCGTATCGGCGGCGTTGGGGGCGATCCAGGGAGGGTTTATCCCACCGACGGTCAATTATCAGGAAAAAGATCCTGACTGCGATCTGGATTATGTCCCCAATAAAGCGCGCAAAGCCGAGCTGAACCATGTCCTTATTAACAGCATCGACCCTAACGGCAGCAACAGTTGCGTTATTTTAGAAAGGTACAAGTCATGAATGAGCTAAAAGATAAAGTCGCACTCATCACCGGTGGCTCCCGAGGTATCGGCCGGGCGATCGCCTTAAAATTAGGAGCGTTTGGCTGCCATGTTGCCTTTAGTTACGTTGCGCATAAAGAGGCCGCCTTGGAAGTAGAGAAACAGTTGCATCGCATGGGAGTTAAGGCCAAAGCCAGCTGCGTTGATGTGGGGAGTTTTGAAGAAGTCGAGGCATGGGTGCAGAAAACAAAAGAGGAGTTGGGTCATTTGGATATTTTGATCAATAACGCCGGCATTGTTATTGATAAGCCGCTCATGATGATGAGCGAAGAGGATTGGAAAAGGGTCATTGAAACGAATTTAAACGGGATGTTTCATGCGAGCAAGTCCTGCATTGTAACGTTTATGAAACAAAAAAGCGGAAATATTGTCAACATATCTTCGGTCAGTGGTATTATAGGTTTAGCCGGTCAGACGAATTATTCGGCCAGCAAAGGCGGCATGAACGCCTTCACGAAAGCGTTGGCCAAAGAAGTGGCCGGATTCGGTATCCGGGTGAATGCGGTCGCGCCCGGCTTCATTGATACGGAAATATTGGCTCATTTAAAAGAGGAGCAGAGGAAAGAGATATTGCGATTTATTCCGATGGAACGCGTTGGCAGCCCCGAAGATGTGGCCAATTGCGTGGCGTTTTTGTTAAGCAAAAAGGCTGAGTATATAACCGGACAAATATTGCAAGTTGACGGCGGTCTGGCCCTAAGATAAAGGAAAACGTACATGGAACTCGATATTCGCGAAATTCAGAAAATCATCCCTCACCGCTTTCCGTTTTTAATGATCGATAAGGTCATCGAGTGCACGCCCAATGAAAAGTTGGTTGCCATTAAGAACGTTTCCATTAACGAGCATTATTTCGTCGGGCATTTTCCCGATGAGAAGATCATGCCGGGGGTGCTTATCGTTGAAGCCATGGCCCAGGCCGGGTGCATCTACTATTATTACAGCATGAATATGCAAGGCAAACAGCTCACGTATTATCTGGCCAAAACAGAAGTCAAGTTCATTCATCCGGTTGTGCCCGGAGACCAGCTTCGTATCGAAATCAAGACCATCAAGTTCATGAAAAAAGCAGGTTTTCTTGCGGCCAAGGCTTTTGTCAAGGATAAGCTGGTAACTGAGGCCGAAATTGGCTTCGGCATTAAAGAAATCTAAGGATAAACCGTTCTAACCGCAAACACTCCAGCCACTTATGACCGCACAACCAATTCGTTGACGAAACTTTTCATTGATGCTAAACTAATCTTTCGAATTTATTGTTAACTACATAAATTCAAATTATCGGGGCGTAGCGCAGCTGGCTAGCGCGCAACGTTCGGGACGTTGAGGTCGACGGTTCGAAACCGTCCGCCCCGATTTTTTATTTTGTGGTAAGCTTCATGAAGCAGGCCCATATATTTTATTCCGGAATGGTGCAGGGAATCGGCTTTCGGTTCACCACCCGATCCTTTGCGGCAGAATTTAATCTGACCGGCTGGGCCAAGAACCTTCCTGATGGGCGTGTTGAGCTGCTCGCTGAAGGCGAGGAAGAATCCATCAATAAATTCTGCCGGATGCTGGAGGAACATTTCGAAGGTTACATCCGCGATAAAAGAATCGAATGGGATAAGGCCAAAGGGCAATTCAAAGATTTTCAGATCGTTTATTAAGGGATTTCATGCGGTATGGCATTTTTTCCGATATCCACGGCAACTTAGAGGCCTTGAGCGCTGTTTTAAAAGCGTGCCGGGAAGAGGGGGTGCGTCACTATTTTTGCGCGGGGGATATTGTCGGTTACGGGGCTAATCCGCGTGAATGCATCGAGGAAATGAAAAGGATCAAGGCCAAGGTGGTCGCCGGTAACCATGATTGGGCCGTTGCGGGCAAAGAGGATACGCGCGACTTTAATCCCATGGCGCAGGAAGCCGTTAGTTGGACGAAAAAAAACCTCTCGGATAATGAAATTAAGTTTTTGGGCGCGCTCCCGCTGGTTCACCATCACAGCGATTTTATCATGGTACACGGTTCTTTGAATGCTCCCGAACGATTTATTTATGTCACTGACATTAATTTAGCGATGGATACGTTTTATTTGATGGACAAGAATCTTTGTTTTATCGGCCACACGCACGTTCCCGGGATCATGGTCCACAGAGGCGGTAAAACGAATTACGCCAACAGCCTTAAGATCGAGGTCGACCCCAGGAATAAATATCTCATTAATGTCGGAAGCGTGGGCCAGCCGAGGGACGGAAATCCCCAGGCTACTTATTGCATTTATGACCCTGATTTAAAAACTGTTGAGATCAAGCGTGTAGCTTATGACATAACCTCAGCCCAAAACAGGATCATGGAAGCCGGATTGCCGGAGCTTTTGGCGCATCGTCTGTCGATAGGGCAGTAAAAGCCATGGACAAACAACAAGCTAAGAAAGAAATCGCGCGTTTATCGCAAGAGATCGAAAAACATAATTACAATTATTATGTTCTTTCTCAACCGACCGTTTCCGATAAAGAATACGATGAGCTTTTGAAAGAACTCATCAAGCTGGAGGAAAAATTTCCGGAATACATCGATCCCAATTCTCCCAGCCAACGCGTCGGCACCAAGATAGCCTCGGCGGATAAAACCGTACCGCACAAGGCCAAGATGTATTCCCTGGATAATACATACAACATCGATGAGCTGAAGAAATGGCATGAACGGGTCTTAAAAGGGTTGGAGCGTGACAGCGTTGATTATACGGTCGAGTTTAAGATCGACGGCGTGAGCGCCTCATTGACGTATGAGAAAGGGCAATTTGTGCTGGGAGCGACCCGGGGGGATGGGATAACGGGAGAAGTCATCACGCATAGCCTCAGAACCATTCGTTCCATTCCTTTGAAATTAAAGGCGGATACTGTCAAAGGCATGCCGGACGTGCTGGATGTCCGCGGCGAGATTTTTATGGACCGCCGTGAATTCGAAGAATTAAACCGCCAACGAAAAAAAGAGGGGGAGGTCTTGTTCGTTAATCCGCGTAATGCGACCAGCGGTTCTTTAAAATTACTGGATTCGCGCATTACCGCCAAACGCAATCTTAAATGTTTCATCCATTCTTTCGGTGTCATGGAGGGCGGGCGGCATTTGAAGACGCAGGATGAATTTTTGAGCCAGTGCCGGAAGTGGGGATTGCCGGTGAACAAAGAAAGCCGAGTCTGCGGTTCGTTCGAAGAAGTGGTGGATTATTGTCAAAAAGCCCAGCAGAAACGGGAATCATTGCCTTATGAAGTTGACGGCGTTGTGGTGAAGGTCAATGATCTTACCGCGCAGCAGACGTTGGGAGAGACCTCGAAAAGCCCTCGCTGGGCGGTTGCGTATAAGTTTCCCGCGTACCAGGCGACAACGGTTGTTGACAGTATTGATGTGCAGGTCGGGCGTACGGGCGTTTTGACGCCGGTGGCCAACTTAAAGCCTGTTTTTTGCGGCGGGGTGACGATTTCGAGAGCGACGCTGCATAATTTTGATGAGATCAAGCGTTTGAATGTCAAGGTCGGCGACCGGGTGCTTATTGAGCGCGCCGGCGATGTGATCCCGAAGATCATTAAGGTGGTCGAATCCGGCAAGAAACAAGCCAAATCCTTCAGCGTTCCCAAAAAATGCCCTGAATGCGGCGGGCCGGTTATCAAAGAAAAGGAAGGGGAAGTGGCTTATCGATGCGACAATCCTTCTTGTCGCAAACAATTGGAAAGGCGGTTGCTGCATTTCGCCTCGCGCTCGGCCATGGATATCGAAGGGCTCGGGGAAAGCGTTGTCCAACAACTGTTAGAGCATAAGTTGGCCAAGGATCTGGCGGATATTTATTTTTTAAAGAAAGAGGATTTGTTAAAATTGGAACTTTTCGCCGATAAAAAAACGGACAATTTGATCCGATCAATCGAAAACAGCAAGAAACAGCCGCTGTCACGGTTCATTTTCGGTTTCGGGATCATGCATGTGGGGGAAAAGGTGGCCTCTGTCCTTGCGAGAAAGTACCAAACATTGGAAAAATTAATGAATGCTAAAGTCGCACAATTGCAGGAAACTTCTGAAGTGGGCGAGGCCATTGCTGAATCTGTTGAGAATACATTTCATTTGGAATCAACGAAAAGGCTGATCGAGAAATTCAGGAAGGCAGGGGTTAATTTCCGTGAGCCGGTAAGTAAAGTAAGGTCGAACAAGTTGGAGAATAAAAAATTTGTCTTTACCGGCGAGCTGGCGTCATTGTCCCGGCAGGAAGCCGTTGAGCTGGTCCGTTCTTTAGGAGGCGACGTCATCTCAAGCGTCAGTAAAAACACCGATTATGTGGTGGCGGGAAATGCGCCGGGGTCAAAGTATGAAAAGGCCAAAAGTTTAGGCGTAACCATATTAAACGAAAACGAGTTCAAGGAGCTCATCCATGCATAAGCGTCATCAAAGATTGTTGGTACCTATCAGCTGCCTCTTGGTTGTTTCTTTGGTTTTTTGCGGCTGCGAACCATTGAGAAAGAAATTTACCCGAAAGAAAAAAGAACTGAAGAAGGAGGAATTCATTCCCGTCTTGGACCCTATTGATTATCCGCCGTCTCTTATTTCCGCTCGGGAGAAGTATGAGTACCATTATTCCATGTGGCAGGTGTGGAACAAGGATCTGCGGCAACATTTGTCGGAAAACGCCATGGATAAGCGCAAGAAATACATCCTCTCTCAGATCATTCAACAGTTGCAGGATATGAAGCGTTGGATACCGCAGGAATATGCCGCCAAAGTGGACCAAATGCTGGCCGATGGGGAAGTCGTTTCGAAAGAACTGGATAAGCCGGAAGTGATGCGCAATCAACAGCTGATGGAGAGCCGTTTGAGACGGATGGAAAGCCTTGGGCGTAATGAGCTGAATTCGGCATTGATTTTCGGGGAAGAAAAAGAATGAAGCATTATATTGAAGAGTTCATCGATTATTTAGCGGTCGAGAGGGGCCTGTCGCAAAATACGCTTCTGGCCTACCGGCGGGATTTAAATAAATACATTTCCTATCTGGACCATCAGGGTGTTAAAGACTTGAGTTATATCAGCCGCAACCATATCTCCAATTTTATGTATGACCAAAAAAGGCAGGATTTATCCACCAATTCCATCTGCCGGGCGCTGGCGGCCCTTAAAACATTCCATAAGTTCTTGGTGCGCGAACGCCTTGCCAAGGAAGACCCGACCAGCCTGGTCGATACGCCAAAACTCTGGAAAAAAGTCCCCGATGTGTTGACGACGCAAGAGATTGAAGCGATCATCGATGCCACCAAAGGCAGAAGGTGGCAGGCGATCCGCGATAAAGCGATCCTTGAGCTTTTTTACGCCAGCGGCATGCGCGTGTCGGAGCTGGTCAATCTAAAGCTGGACAGCGTCAATCTGGAATTGGGATATGTGCGTTGCATCGGTAAAGGAAGAAAAGAGCGGATTATCCCTATTGGCAAGAGAGCTAGGGAAGCGGTTGAGCGCTATTGCCGCGATATAAGGAAAAAGCAGGTAAAAGATGAGATGAATATGACGCTTTTTTTAAGCCGTTTGGGCAAAAAGATCAGCCGCCAAAGCATCTGGAAGATCATCAAGCAATACGCCCGTAAGGCCAACATCAAAAAAGTGATCAAGCCGCACACGCTGCGGCATTCCTTCGCCACCCATTTATTGGAACACGGCGCGGATCTGCGCTCCGTCCAGGAAATGCTGGGACATGCCGATATTTCAACGACTCAAATTTACACTCACGTCGATAAAGAGCGCTTGAAATCCATCCACAAGGAGTTCCATCCCCGTGGTTAAAAGAAATTTTTTGACATCGCTGGACCAAGAGCGTTACCGTATCGTGCGCGTTATCGGCCGGCAAGCCCAAAAGCTTGGCCTGAAAGCGTATTTGGTGGGAGGCATTGTCCGCGATCTGATATTGAAGCGGCCCAATCTGGATCTGGACATTGCGGTGGAAGGCGATAATTTTGCGCTGGTTGCGCGCATGGCAAAACTTTTGAAGGCCAGGCCCGTCATCCATCAGGTCTATAAGACGGCGACCCTTTATGATAAAAAAGGGCGGCGTATCGATTTTGCCGGCGCACGTTGGGAAACTTATGCGCGCCCGGGTGCGCTTCCCACCGTGAGGGCGGGCAGCTTAAAAGACGATCTGTTGCGACGGGATTTTACCGTTAATGCCCTGGCGCTTTCGATCCATCCCGATTCTTTTGGTGCGCTGATCGATGTCTGCGGCGGGTTGGAGGATCTGTCAAAGGGAAGGATCCGGGTTTTCCACGATAAAAGTTTTATCGATGACCCAACGAGGATCTTGCGGGCGGTGCGGTTCGAGGAGCGCTTAGCGTTCAGGCTCGAAGCTAAAACAAAAAAGTTGCTTCAAGAGGCGTTGAACAAAAGAGCCTATTTGACCGTTACCGCGCCCCGTTATTTTGTGGAGTTCAAGAAAATATTGATGGAAGATGACCCTTGCGCACCGCTTCAGCGCCTTTTAAGGCTCAACGCGGTACAGATCGCGGGGGTAACAATCCGTCCTCGTTGGGAGCGGTTAAAGGTCCTTTATAATCGTATGAAACAATTAAAGACGTATTCTTTTTACAGGAATTATGAGCGCTGGTGGCTATTGTATTTAATGGCGGTCTTAGAGGATGTACAGACAGGATCGTTAAAGCGTTTATTAAAAGAAATACAGATCAAGAAAGAATATGAAAAGGCTATTTTGGTCTCGCAGGAGGCGGCAAGAATCAAAAAAACACTTTCCAAAAAAATACTGACGAATAGCCAAATTTACAAAATTTTGAAGAAATATCCATCGGATACGATATTATATGTTCATGCCTGCGCTTCGCATGACAGGGTTCATCAGCGGATTGAGCGTTATTTAAAGGATCTTTGCCGGATGTCGCTTCGGATCAGCGGGCATGATCTTAAGCGCCTTGGCGTCCCATCGGGCCAAAGAATCGGGTTTGTTCTTAAAGAAGTTTTGTACCGTAAGATGGACAGTAACCTGCGAACCAAGTCTCAGGAATTAAAGGCAGCGAAGGAATTTGTTTTAAGATAAAAGAAAGGATTGAGCCCATGGGACGGATGGAGAGGGTTAATGAACAAACCAAGCGCCATATTGGGGAAATTGTCCACCGAGAGTTATCCGATCCCCGATTGATGTTTGTTTCCATCACCCATGCCGTTGTCAGCAAAGATTTAAAAACGGCGAGGGTCTATTACAGCGTTCTTGGCGATGAGGCTAAAGTTCAATTGGCCCAGCAAGGCCTTGATAAAGCCCGCGGGATCATTCGCAAGCAATTGGCGGCCCGGTTGGAAATGAGATTCACGCCGGAGTTGATCTTTATCTATGACGAAAGTATTGCTCATGGCGCTCAAATAGAAAAGACCATTCAGGAGTTACAGGATGAACCTTAAGAAAACATTGGCGGTCATCAGGAAACACAAGACTTTCCTGATCAGCACGCATGTCAACCCCGACCCGGACGCGTTATGTTCGGAGCTAGCGCTATATTTCTATCTTAAATCGATCGGCAAGAAGGCGCATATCGTCAATAATGAAAAGGTGCCTGAGCGGTTTCTTTTTCTTCCCGGGGCAAAGCAGATAAAGGTTTGCAGCGAAAGGGGTCAAGCCAGCGCACAGGTGGCTTTGATCGTCGATTGCGGCGAATTGGACCGGATAGGCCGGGTCCGGCAGGCCGTTCAAAAATCCACAATCATCGTCAATATCGATCATCACTTAACCAATGACCGCTTCGGCCATGTCAATCTGGTCGCGCCGAAAGCGTCTTCTACATGCGAAATCTTGTTTGACCTTCTGAGGGAAGCCAAGTTTACTTTGAACGCTACGGTAGCTCTTCATCTTTATTCGGGAATCATGACGGACACAGGGTCATTTCGATACGATAACACAAGCGCCCGAACGCATGAAATCGCCTCCCGATTACGGCGGTTTAAATTTTCCGCTGCCAAACTTTATCAGAGATTTTACGAGATGATCCCTTTATCGGATATGGAGCATTTTGTCGAGGTGGTGAACCGTTTTGACACCCTCTTGCGAGGCAAGGTGCTGTGCATCGAGTTGCATAAGGATATTCTCTCTGCATTCTCAGAAGGCTTTGATCTGCGGGATACTATTTTCAAATTTTTACGTTCTATCAAGGGCGTTGAGGTCGTTGTGATATTGTCGCAAGTTAAACAAAATCAGACACGCGTTAATTTTCGTTCTTCCGGAAAGGTCAACGTGGCCACACTGGCCCATTTCTTTAAAGGCGGCGGGCATCATAACGCCAGCGGGTGCACGATTGATCGTAATATAAAAACGGCACGCCGGCTCGTGCTGGGTAAAGTAAAGGAAATGATTTGATGGAAGGTATTATCGTTATTAATAAACCGAAGGGATTGACCTCGCATGATGTGGTGGCCTTTATCCGCAGAAAATTCCGGATTAAACGCGTTGGGCATGCGGGGACGCTGGATCCGCTGGCGACCGGTGTTTTGGTGATTCTTTTAGGCAAGTCGACCAAGTTATTTGAGAAATTCGTCGGGTTGGATAAAGCGTATCGAGCCACCCTGATCTTGGGGATGTCAACGACCTCGGCTGACATCGAGGGAAAGGTTACGCAGACAGCCCCCTATGACCATATTGCCAAAGAGGATATCGAAAAAGTTTTTGGGCGTTTTCACGGCCGTATCGAACAAATCCCGCCGATGGTATCAGCGATCAAAAGGAAAGGAAAGAAGCTCTATGAATTGGCCAGAAAGGGCATTGAGGTGGAGCGGGAGCCGCGCTTTGTGACGATCCATCGCTTGCAAGTGCAATCTTTTCAGAAGCCCCATGTGACATTTTATTTGGAGTGTTCTAAGGGAACGTATGTCCGGCAATTGGCTGAAGATGTGGGCAAAGTTTTAGGTTGCGGCGCCTGTATATCCCAGATTGAACGCATGAAGGTGGGGTCATTCACGATCGAAGAGGCCGTAACGTTAGAGGAGCTTAATGAAAGTCATATACAACATTGGCAGGGTCAAGAAAGCTATACCTAAGGCTGTTTTGGTAATTGGTATTTTTGACGGGGTTCATCGGGGGCACCAGAAACTGATTCAAAAGGCTGTCCAAAGGGCCAGGGCCCTCAAAGGACGTACCGTTGTCTTGACGTTCCATCCGCATCCGGTTCATGTGTTGCATCCGGAAATCGCCCTTCCTTATATTATTTCTCTGGCCTACCGCCTTAAGATATTGGATCAATTAAAGGTGGATATTTGTATTGTCCAGGAATTTACAAAGAAATTCTCTCGACTGACGCCGGCCGGATTTATTGACCGTTATCTGGTTAAACATCTTCATCCCAAAGAAATATTTGTCGGTGATGATTTCCGTTTCGGAAAAGATCGTGTAGGGTCTTTGCAGTATTTTCAGAATGCTGGGGAAAGGCATGGGTTTAAGGTCCATGTGGTCGAATCCGTCAAGGGCGCACAGCGCAAGATCGGCAGCACCTTGATCCGGCGGTTTATTTCCAGCGGGCAGCTTAAGCAGGCTTCACGGTTATTGGGCCGGCCGGTCTCTTTGTTGGGAAAAGTGGTCCGGGGGGAAAGCCGGGGAACGGCGTTGGGTTATCCGACAGCCAACGTATTCCCTGATGGAGAGATCTTACCGCCGTTGGGAGTTTATGCCGTTTATGTGCGGTTGGGAAAAGAAAGATACAAGGGGATGGCTAATTTGGGGCGGCGGCCGTCTTTCTCAACCGGCCATAACCCCATCAACATCGAAGTGCATATTTTCCATTTTCATCGGCGCATTTACGGGCAGGAGATCATCATTGAATTTATCAAGAAAATCCGTAATGAAAAGGCGTTCAACGTGAAAGAAAAATTGGTTCAACAACTCGAAAAAGATGAGCGGAAGGCCAGGGTTATCTTAAAGTAATATAAATATAAGTTAGATATCTTATTAAAGGACTACTATAAAGTAGTCCTTTTTTATTGAAAACTAAGGATATAAGGCACATTTTAAGTTATACAACGTGTTATTTTTCAATAATATAGAAAATATTCTTTTATTTGTATTGACTTTGGATGGCGACACTTATAGAATGATACAGCTGTGGAGCAAAGTGGAGTAAGGTGGTTGTTTAGTAACTATTAATCAAACAATAAGTTATAACAATGTTTTACGGTGAATACAAACATAGTCTTGACCGAAAAGGCCGTCTGATTCTACCGGCCAAATTCCGTGATGTCTGTAAAGAGTATGCGGTCGAGCGGTTCTTTCTCACGCGGGGCTTGGACAAGTGCATTTTCATGCTTTCGGAAGATGAGTGGCGTTCGCAGGAGCAAAAATTCAAGGCCATGCCTTTCACGAAACAGGAGTCCCGGCGGTTTAACCGTATGTATTTTGCCGGGGCCGTGGACGTCCGCCCGGATAAGCAGGGGCGGTTCATCATTCCGGATTATCTTAAAGAGTACGCCAATATCAAACGGGATACGATCGTTGTCGGTGTATCCAACCGCATTGAGATCTGGGACCGTCAGACGTGGGGCGATTTTTATGCGAATACCAGCGGCACCTTTGAGCAGCTGGCTGAGAACCTTGTCAATTTGTAGGCCTTGAAAATATACCTTGTATTGAGGATGGTATTGAGTTTAAAGATATCATGATTGATTCGCTTGCCCGTATAACAGAAGGTAGCAATGAAGATTTGATGCCTAAGGAACATGTCCCGGTTATGGTGGAAGAAGTGGTTCAGTATCTTCAGCCGCAGGTGAACGGAACCTATGTGGATGCGACGTTAGGCCTGGGCGGTCATGCCGAGGCGATCTTGCAGCGCATCGGTATTCGCGGGCGGCTGGTGGGTATTGACCGGGATGAGCATTCCCTTCTTATGGCGAGGAGAAATTTAACTGGCTATGAGCACCAATGTCAATTTGTCCATGAGAGCTTTCGCAATATCGACAAGGTCCTCAAAGAACAACACCTTGATAAAGTCAACGGCATACTTTTGGATCTAGGCATTTCCAGTTTTCAGCTCGAGGACGAATCGAGAGGCTTTAGTTTTCAGAAAGAGGGGCCCTTGGACATGCGCATGAACCAACAAAGCAGGATCACCGCTTATGATCTGATCAATTCCCTCTCCGAGCATGAAATTGCCAAGATCCTTAGAGAGTACGGGGAAGAGCGCTGGCATCTGCGTATCGCCAGAAACATTGTCAGGCAGAGGGCGTTATCCCCCATTCGAACCACGGATGATTTGAAGCAGATCGTCGTTAAGTCAATGCCGCCTCATCAGCGGCACCAGAAGATCCATCCTGCGACCAGAACATTTCAAGCTTTTCGTATCGCCGTCAACCGTGAATTGGAAGAAGTTGAAACGGCTATTGATAAGTGTATGGAACACTTAGCGCCGGGTGGGCGGTTGGTTGTGATCTCATTTCATTCTTTGGAAGACAGGATCGTGAAGCAAAAATTTCGTCTTTTTGCCCGCATGGGGCTGGCGCGGATGTTAACGAAAAAACCATTGCGGCCGCAGGAAGAGGAGATCGAACAAAATTCACGCGCGCGCAGCGCGCGGCTAAGGGCGGTGGAACGGCTATGAGATTATCCAAACTTCTTAAATGGATCGGATTTGGGACGCTGTTGGCATTGGTTTACATTCATATGCAAATGAACATCATTCAATTGGCGTATGAAGGAAAAAATAAAGAAGTAAGCATCCGGCATCTCGTTGAAGAGAACGGTTATATGACGTATAACATCCTGACGCTTAAGTCGGCCAATAATCTGGGGCATAAACTGTTGGCTAAAGATTCGGGTATGGATTTTGTGAGCTCGGATAACGTTAAAATGTTGGAGGCCTCGCAAGGAGAACTTTCGGGCGAGGTTTCCTCACCCCACCAGATTGCCGGGCAGAAATCTAATTCCCTGGTCAGTTTCATGTCTTTTGGCGCTTCCGCTGAAGCCAAAGGGCAATAATAAATTTTTCTGGCTTGCTTGAAGGAATAAGGTGTACACGAAAAAGTTCACTATCAGATTTATTGTCACCTTTTTGGTTTTTATTGCCTGTTTTTCCTTCTTTTGCGTCAAGCTCATCTTTATCCAGGTCTTTAAGTCTTCCCATCTGACCGCATTAGCCAATAAACAGCATAATTATGTCATTGAGCTTGAACCCATCCGCGGGAGTATTTTGGACCGCAATCTAAGACCGCTGGCTTTTAACGTCTCGGTCCCTTCGTTGTATGCCAATCCGAAAATCATGACGGCGGAAGATAAAAACAAAGCGATTGCGCAGTTACCTTCTCTATTAGGAGTGAGCCATGATTTTATCGAGGAGCGCCTTCGTCGCGATAAGTATTTTGTCTGGCTCAAGCGTAAAGTAACAAAATCGCTGATAGAGCAAGTTAAGGCTTTAAAAATTCAGGGAGTCGGTTACCGTAATGAGAGCAAGCGGTTCTATCCCAATCATAATTTATCCGCTCATGTCATCGGCTTTGCCGGTTTGGATAATGAAGGGTTGGAAGGCCTCGAGCTTGTTTTAAATAAAGAATTAAAAGGCAAGCCTGGTCAAATGCAAATCTTAAGAGATGCGCGGCAGCGGGAGCTGATGATCGAAAAGGTCTATGTTTCTCCTCAGGACGGTTTTGACGTCGTTTTGACCATCGATGAAACCATCCAGTATATTGTCGAGCAGGCGTTGGATGAAGCTATGGAAAGCAATAACGCCAAGGCGGGAACGGTTATTGTGATGGATACGGCGACCGGAGAAATTCTGGCGTTGGCCAACCGGCCGACGTATAACTTAGACCAAGTGGAAAAAAGCAGTGTGGAAAGCCGCACCAACCGCGCCATCAGTTTTGTTTATGAGCCCGGTTCTATTTTCAAATTTGTGACAGCAGCCGCCGCTTTGGAAGAAGAAAAATTCGTTGAGACGGATAAAATATATTGTGAAAAAGGGGAATATCGGGTCGCTAACCATATTCTTCATGACCACACCCCCCATGGGACGTTAAGCTTTAGAGAGGTATTCGAGGTTTCCAGTAACATCGGGGTGACGAAGATAGCCCAGAAATTGGGGCCGGCGATCATTTTTAAATACGGCAAACGGTTTCGCTTCGGAGAAAAGACAGGGATCAATCTCAAAGGTGAGGTGGAGGGTCATTTGAAGCCGCCCTCCCAGTGGTCTAAGACGACGATCGGAGCCATTCCGATCGGCCATGAGGTGACGACAACGCCTTTACAGATGTTGGCGGCATTGGCGAGCGTTGCTAACGATGGTGTTTACATGAAACCGTTTGTGGTAAGATATATCAAAGACCAAAACGATCAGATTATTACTTCCTTTGAGCCGACGGTGGTGGACCGGGTCATCAGCCCCGATACGGCCAAAAGGGTTAAAGAGATCCTTATCGGTGCGGTCGATAATGGCACGGGCAAGAAAGCCCAAATTAAGGGTGTTAGGGTGGCCGGCAAGACCGGAACGGCGCAAAAGGTGGTTGACGGGCTTTATTCGCACAATAAATATTATTCCTCCTTTATAGGTTTTGCCCCGGCGGACAACCCCCGTTTGGCCGCCATTGTGGTTTTTGATGAACCGTATCCCCGGTATTTCGGCGGAACCGTAGCGGCCCCGGTTTTTCAGCAAGTCATCGAGAAATCTTTGAAGTATCTGAAGAATACGGAAACCACCGAAGTTGTTCAAAATTCCAGCGAAGCAGGCCGGTTTTAGTAACGAAAGAAGAGGTATGCACCTCGAACGATTATTGGAAGGTATTTATCAGAAAGAAATTCCTCTTGCTTCCCGCCAATGGGAGATCAGCGCTATATGTAACGATTCGCGTAAGATCGAAAAAGACGCTCTTTTCATCGCTCAAAAGGGGAGCAAATACGATGGCGCGGACTTTATTCCCAAAGCCATCGAAAAAGGTATTCGGGTTATCGCTGTCAGTGAGAACAAAAATGGATACGGGAGCGATAAGGATGTCCTATTTCTGGAAGTAGGCGACACAAGCCAATTCCTTAAAGAGTTATCGAGGCGATTTTACGGCGAGCCCTCAAAAGCGCTGCATACGGTAGGCGTCACCGGAACGAACGGGAAAACGACCACCGTTTATTTGATCGAATCGATCCTACATGAGGCGGAACGCAGCTGCGGGGTTATCGGAACGGTCAATTACCGCATCGGAGAGAAAATCCTGCCGGCGCAGAACACAACGCCGGGGCTGCTGGATAACCAGAAACTTTTTTCCGAACTGCTCCAGGAAGGCATCGATTATTGCCTGATGGAGGTCTCCTCCCATGCGCTGGACCAGGGGCGTGTCGATCTGATCGATTTTAAAACGGCCGTTTTTACGAATTTGACCAGCGACCATCTGGATTACCATAAGACAAGAGAAAATTATTTTGCGGCGAAATCTTTATTATTCACTAAACTCTCACCTGATGCCACCGCCGTCATTAATGTCGATGATACCTACGGCAAGAAACTCCTTTCGAAGACCGAGTCGAAGATCTTGACCTACGGGATCCGCCATCAGGCCCAGGTGATGGCCGAGGATGTTCAGCTGAATGTGGAAGGGACCCAGTTTAAAGTGAAGACGCCCGCGGGCCAGTTCCAGATCTGCAGTCCATTGGTCGGTTATTACAATGTTTACAATATTTTGGCGGCCGTTGCCGTGGCGGTCAGCCAGGGCATCAATCTTGATAAAATCAAAAGAGGGGTGGAGCACCTTAAAAATGTTCCGGGCCGGCTGGAGCGGGTCGAATGCGGACAGGATTTCACCATCTTTATTGACTATGCGCACACGCAGGACGCGCTGGAAAATGTTTTGACCGCGCTGCGGGCGACCAGCGATGCCAGGATCATCCTGGTCTTTGGTTGCGGGGGGGATCGGGATAATACTAAACGCCCGGTGATGGGGGCGGTGGCTTCCCATCTGGCGGATGTGGCCATTGTCACCAGCGATAATCCGCGAAGCGAGGATCCACAAACGATCATCAATCAAATCGTTGCAGGCTTTGAGAAAGATAATTATACCGTCGTCCTCAACCGGGAGGAAGCCATCAAGAAGGCATTAAGCATGGCTCAAAAAGGGGATATTGTTTTGATCGCAGGCAAAGGGCACGAAACCTACCAGATATTCAAAGACAAGACCATCCAATTCGATGAACGGCAAATCATCAGGCAATCCATTTTACAGTGAGGGATTTTCTTGTGTTAACTCTCCGCCAGATCCAACAAGCTACCCAAGGCAAGCTTATTCAAGGCGATCCTTCGCGAACCATCCAAGGGGTTAGTATCGACTCGCGAAAAATCCGGCGGCAGGATCTGTTTATCGCCATTCGGGGGGCGCGCCATGACGCCCATCGGTTTATTCCTCAAGTGATTGAAAAAGGCGTACGTGCGCTCGTGGTCTCGCGAAAAATCAGGGCACCTTCTTCCGTCAGCGTTATTTATGTGAAAGATACGACGAAAGCGTTGGGGCACATAGCGTCATTTCATCGGCAGCGATTCGACATCCCCGTTATTGCCGTCACCGGAAGCGCCGGCAAAACCACCACCAAAGAAATGATCGCCGGTGTTTTAAGTTCGAAATATAAGGTCCTGAAAAATTTAAAGACAGAAAACAATCACATCGGTGTTCCGTTGACCTTGCTTCGTTTAAATAAGAGCGTTCAGGTTGCCGTGATCGAATTCGGGACAAATCAGTTTGGGGACATCCCCTGGTTGGCTAAAATCACCATGCCGACGGTGGCGGTTTTTACCAATATCGGGGAGGCGCATTTGCAGGGGCTTAAAAATAAAAACGGTGTTTTTCGGGAAAAATTTTCCTTGGTTTCTTTTATGGACCCGAAAGGCATCATTATTTATAACGCCGATGACAAAGTATTAAGGAGAATCGTACAGAAAAAACTTACCCAGAAAAAGATAACCTTCGGCATCCGTTATCGGGCGCATCTGCAGGCCAGCCGGCTCTTTCGGCGCAATAATAGGATTGGTTTCTATGTGAAGGGCCATCCGTTCACGGTCGCTTCGATGGCGAGGCATAATGTATATAACGCATTAGCCGCAATTTCTTGTGGTTCTTTGTTTAAAATTCCCTATAATAAGATTAGTAAAAATATTACTAAATTTAAATATGGTGGGGGGCGTTTGCACGTCATACGTTGCGGCCGGATGACCGTTATTGATGACACGTATAACGCCAATCCGCTTTCTTTGGAAAGTGCGGTTGAAACACTGAATGTCTTTGAGACGAAAGGGCAGAGGATTGTTATTTGCGCTGATATGCTGGAGCTAGGAAAAGAATCACAGCGATTGCACCGGCAGATCGGGGCGTTCATGGCCACTAAAAACATTGATTATGTTTTGACATACGGCAACCAAGCCCGGTTCATTCAGGAAGGCCTTAAAGAACACAAAGGAAAAAGATATACCTATCATACGAAGGACCGTCAGCAGCTTCACCAGCGTTTAAAGGCCGTTTGTGGGCCCGAGTGCGTCGTCTTGGTCAAAGGATCGAGGAGCATGGGAATGGAGCAGACGGTCGGATTTTTAAAAACCGAATTCTCTAAAAGCTGAAGCCATGTTTTACTATCTCTCCGAATTTAAGGAATTATTTTTCGGTCTGAATATCTTCAGATACATCACTTTCCGCGCTGGCATGGCGACCTTGACGACTTTTTTGCTGTGCGTCGTGTTCGGCCCTTTTTTTATAAGAAAACTTAAGCAATGGAAGATCCAGGAGGTTGCCAAACGCAAAGACTGTCCGGATTTGGATAAATTCCAGCACTCTAAGGAAGGCACCCCCACCATGGGCGGGGTTTTTATCATCGGCAGCATTCTCATTGCCGTCTTGTTATGGTGCGATTTATCCAACCCGTATGTCCTTTTGACGTCGTTTGTCTGTTTGTGGCTGGCCGTGTTGGGGTTTGTGGATGATTACAGGAAACTAAAACGGATCGGAGCGCAGCGCGGCTTAACCAAAAGGACCAAGCTCATTTGGCAGATCATGATCGGATGTTTCGTCGGCTCATACGTTTATTTCTATCCCGTCACATCAACGTCCGTTCATTTTCCTTTCTTAAAAGATTTCGTCATCGATTTGGGCTGGGTTTATATCCTTTTTGTCGCGCTGGTCGTCATCGGCACTTCCAATGCGGTCAATCTGACCGATGGGCTGGATGGTCTGGCGATCGGATGTGTCTTGATCATGAGCATGACGCTGGCCGTGTTAAGTTACATTATCGGGCATCTGAAATTCAGCGAGTACCTTTTCTTGCCTTATTTGTCAGGGGCCGGCGAGCTGTCCATTATTTGCGCGGCCATCTTCGGGGCGAGTCTGGGGTTTCTTTGGTTCAATTGTTATCCGGCCGAGATTTTTATGGGCGATGTGGGCTCGCTCTCTTTAGGAGGGACGTTGGGCGTGATCACCGTCATCATTAAACAGGAATTGCTTTTGGTGATCTTAGGAGGCGTGTTTGTTGTGGAGGCGCTATCGGTCATTTTGCAGGTGGCTTCCTTTAAGTTGCGCCGGAAGCGGATCTTTAAAATGTCACCGTTCCATCATCACCTGCAGCTCTCCGGCTGGAATGAATCCAAGATCATTATCCGTTTTTGGATCATCGCCATCATTTTAGCGCTGATCACTCTAACGACGCTCAAGATCCGTTAACCATGCTGCGGCTGAATGGTACAAAAATTTGTGTCCTCGGGGCTAAGCGTAGCAGCTGCGCTATATGTGATCTGGCATTGCAGTTGGGCGCGATCCCCAAAGTGTCTGACAAAGGCTTTGACGGCGATTTTAAGACCTGGGCCCAACAAAAAGGCATCGTTTATGAGCACGGCGGGCACACCCAAGCTTTTATTCAGGATAGCGGCCTTGTTGTTTTGAGTCCCGGCGTTTCTTTTTTTTCACCTCCCGTCGAATGGGCGAGGCAAAAAAAGATCCCTGTCTTGGGCGAGGTCGAATTCGCTTTTCAATTCTGCCAAAAGCCGGTCATTGCGGTCACCGGCAGTAACGGCAAGACGACCGTTTCCACCCTGGTCCATTTAATGCTGGCTGAAGCCGGAAAGAAAAACCAATTATGCGGCAATATCGGAACGCCTTTTGCCCAATTCTGTTTAGATCAAAACGTTGATTACTTTGTATTGGAAGTCAGCTCGTTTCAGTTGGAATCGTTGTTGGATCCCGATGGGCAGTCTTCTTTTAACGGGGAGGTTCATTTTAAAGGGTTTGAGCCGAAGATAGCTGTCTTATTGAATTTTAATGATAATCACCTTGACCGGCACAAGAACCTTCAGGAATATTTTGAAGCTAAAACAAAGATCTTTTTGAATCAAACCAAGGATGACTTCGCGGTAGTGACGTCTCAGAACGACAAGATAAAGGCATGGGCTTCTCAACTGTCCGCCAAGGTTCTCTTTTTTGATACGCAGGAAAGAAAAAAGCATTTCGCCACGGAGAATCCCAACCATTTGGCCGTCTGCCAAGTCGGTGAAATCTTAGGAATACCTTCAGAGGCGTGTCTTAAGGTTTTTCGTGAATTTAAAGGCGTCGAGCACCGCTTGGAGTGGGTGCGCACCCTCAACGGCGTCGATTTTTTCAATGATTCCAAAGCCACCACCGCTGAGGCCGGCCGATGGGCCTTGACGTATTTTCATCAGCCCGTTGTCATGATCTGCGGTGGCCGTGACAAAAATATCGATTTCTCCGTTTTACGCGACAGCGTCCGGCAAAAGGTCAAACGCATGATTGTTTTCGGAGAGGCCAAGGAGAAAATTAAGGGCGTTTTTGAAGATGTCGTGCAGGTCGATTCCTGCCAGAGCATGGAGGAGGCCGTAGAAAAAGCAAAAGCCTGCGCCCAGCGGGGAGATTGTGTCGTCTTAAGCCCCATGTGCGCCAGCTTCGATATGTTCACTAATTACGAAGAAAGGGGCAAGGTTTTTAAGCAAATTGTCCAACGTCTTTGATTGATATGCGAAGCCTACGTATTTCCATAGCGGCCATTGTGGCCAGCTTGATCAGTATCGGCATCATCATGATTTATAGCTCAAGCGGCGTTTATGCCTTGCAAGAGCTGGGGGACGCGTCTTATTTCCTCAACCGGCATTTACTTTTTTTAATGATCGGGCTGGTGGCTACATCGCTGGTGATGGCCATCGACTATCGGGACATTCAAAAATGGTCTAAACCCATCATGCTGTTCGCCGTTTTTCTTTTATTTTTGGTTTTGATTCCCGAAATAGGCAAAGCGAGTTATGGCGCCCGCCGATGGTTTCGTATCGGTTCCATTAGTTTTCAGCCATCGGAATTTGCCAAATTGGCGGTCATTATTTACACGGCTGATTTTTTAACCAGAAAAAAAGATAGGATCCAGAACTTCTGGCTGGGGTTTATGCCGATGATGATGGTTTTAGGGGTCGTTTGCATTCTGATCCTTAAACAGCCCGATCTGGGAAACGCCGTTTTGATAGCGGCCATGGTGATGATCATGATGTTCATTGCCGGCGCTAAAACACAGCACATTGTCGGTTTTGGTTTATTATCGTTGCCCGCGTTGTATTGGCTGGTTGTGCGCGTCCCTTACCGGATGAAAAGGATCGCCGCTTTTTGGGACCCTTGGCAGGACCCGTTGGGAGTCGGGTTTCAATTGTCCCAATCGCAGATCGCCCTTGGTTCGGGAGGTTTATGGGGGGTTGGCCTGGGAAAAAGCGTTCAGAAATTGTTCTATCTTCCGGCCGCTCACACGGATTTTATTCTCTCCATCATCGGGGAGGAGTTGGGTTTGCTGGGCACGTTTTCCATCATTTTTCTTTTTGCCGCTTTTATTTGGCAGGGGGCCCGCATCGCCAAACGGACGTTGGAGCCCTTCGGCTATTATGTGTGCATAGGGATCATTGCCATGCTCGGCCTTCAGGCGCTGGTCAATATCGGTGTGAGCATCGGGGCTTTGCCGACCAAAGGATTGCCGCTACCCTTTATCAGTTACGGGGGATCGGCTTTGGTTTTTCATATGATATCCATCGGCCTTTTGTTAAACATTTCCCGGGTTCAGGATTTATGAGAATAGTTCTGGCCACAGGTGGCAGCGGCGGTCATTTATTTCCCGCTCTTGAGCTCGCCAAGGAACTTAGAGACAGGGGGCACGAGGTTATTTTTCTGGGTTCTTTCGGCGAGCATGTCAAGTATTTAAAACAGAATCAGTTTTTTTATGACGAACTTAAGACCAAAGGTTTTGTGGCGGATCAGCCTTTTAGTTTTTTTTCGGCCGGATGGAGAATGGTCAAAGCGTTTTTTCGCTCGTTGAAATTATTAAGGTATTACCGGCCCAGTGTGGTAATCGGATTCGGGGCGCACGGTTCTTTTGCCAGCGTTTTCGCCGCTTGGTTTCTGCGCATCCCCATGATGATCCACGAGCAAAATGTGGTACCCGGTCGTGCTAACCGCTGCCTGGCCGTATGTGTTCGCAAGGTTGCCGTCAGTTTTTCTCAGACGCAGAAATACTTTAGCCCCGCTAAGACCGTCTTAACAGGCTGTCCTACCCGGCATCATAAAAAGGAAATGGATAAGAAGCGCATTCTGGAGGAATGGCGGCTTAAGGATGATGTCAGGACCTTATTGGTTTTCGGCGGCAGCCAAGGAGCCCATCGGATCAACCAGGTTTTTTTTGAAGCGGCGGAATTGTTGAAAAATGACCTGAAATTCCAGGTGATCCACGTAAGCGGTCTAAAGGATTATGAGAATCTATGCAAGGCCTACGCAAGAACGGAGATCCCGGCGGCTGTCTTTCCGTTTCTGGAATCCATGGGGAAAGCCTATGCGGTGAGCGATCTGGTCATTTCGCGCGCCGGGGCAGTCACCGTTACGGAGCTGGCGCTTTTCAGGAAGAAAGCGATTCTTATTCCTTATCCGTATGCCAAGGCGCATCAATGGCAGAATGCGTTAGTTTTAAAGAAAACCGAATTGGCCGAGATCCTTGAAGAAAAGGATTTGACGGCCGATCGGCTTAAACAAATGATCATGGTGATGCTGCCGAGGGAAGTGGATGCCCCGGCCATTGATAGGAATATCGAAGCCAATTTTATCGTTGACTCTGCCAAGCGTCTGGCTGATGCCGCCTTAAGCTTGGTTTGATATGAAAAAAAATATTTTTATATTCTTTATCGTTTGCTGTTTTTTTTGCGTCCCGGCGCAGGCTCAAGAATGGAATCAACATAAAAGTCAGCATTTTGTCGTTTATTATAAGGAAGCGCCGGTTGATTTTGTCAAGACCGTAGCGGATAACGCGGAGCATTATTATCAGGAAATTTACAGCAATTTAGGGTTCACAAGGAACAGGTATTGGACCGCGGATGATCGGACCCAGATCTATATTTATGATGATGCGGACGATTTTGTGACCGAGGCGCGTGAGGCGCATTGGTCCTCGGGGAGCGCTTTGGTACGCAGTAAGATCATCCGCACTTTCCCCAGCGCGCACGGATTTTTCGATTCAACGCTGCCGCATGAGCTGGGTCATATCATTTTTCGTGAATTGATCGGCCTTGATACGCAAGTTCCCTTATGGTTTGAGGAGGGTGTGGCGATGTATCAGGAAAAGGCCAAAAGATGGGGGGCCAATCAAGCCGTGCAACAGGCGATGGAGCAGGGCGAATTTATACCCTTAAAAGAATTGGCATCTTTTAGGCCAAATCAGGGCACGGAACGAAAAAAAGTGGAACTTTTCTATGCAGAGTCCGCCAGTATCGTGTATTATCTTATTCGTGAGCAAGGGTCCTCGCGGTTTCTTCGGTTATGCCGCAAGTTAAAGGATGGCGTCCTCTTTGAAGAGGCTTTAAAAAGCGTTTATATCCGTTTTAAGAATATCGACGAGTTGGACGCCGCTTGGGAGGCGTATTTAAAGAAATGACAAAGCAGTATCATTTGATCGGTATCGGGGGGATCGGGATGGGGGCGTTGGCTTCGTTATTGTTGGCCAAAGGCCATAAAGTATCGGGCTCTGACATTAAAGAAAATGAATTGACGGTTCAATTGAAAGAGCAAGGTGCGAGAATCTCGATCGGCCATGCCCCGCAAAATGTTGAGGGGGCCGATTATATCGTTTATTCCTCGGCCATTTTTCTCGATAACCCTGAATTAAGGGCTGCGCAGATACAAGGCATTCCCGTTGTGAAACGGGCCCAACTGTTGGCGGAGTTGATGAAAGACCATGTCGGTATCACCGTGGCCGGGGCCCATGGCAAGACCACGACCACATCGATGATCTCCCATCTTCTGATCTCGGCCAACCTGCACCCGACAACGGCCATTGGCGGGGTCATTGTCGGAACATCCTCTAACGCCCGGTTAGGCGCCGGGCGGTATTTTGTGGCTGAAGTCGATGAAAGCGACAGGTCGTTCTTGTTTTTCTCTCCCAAATATTCGGTCGTTACCAATATTGATTTTGAACATGTGGACCAATATAAAGACCTGGATGAAATCAAAGAAGCCTACGCCGAATATTTTCAGCGGACGCAAAAAGACGGCCTTATTTTCGGTTGCGGGGAAGATGAACAGTTGGTGAAGCTTCTTAAGAGGGGGAAACGCGGTTTTAAAACGTACGGTTTTTCTCCCGCTTTTAACGTTTATGCCACCAACGTGAAATATTACGAATTCTCTTCCAGTTTCGATTGCATCGTTTCGGGCAAGGATCTCGGGCAGATGATACTGGAGGTGCCGGGGCGGCACAATATCCTTAATAGTTTGGCGGCTATCAGCATCGGATTGACGATCGGGATTGATTTCGACACCATACGCAGATCCTTAAAGACGTTTCGCGGGGTCAAACGGCGGTTTCAGCTCAAACAAGAGCACAATAATATCTTTATCATCGATGATTATGCCCATCACCCAACGGAGATCGATGCCGTGTTGACAACGGCGCAGCATTTGAAAAGAGACCGCATGATAGTTATTTTTCAACCGCACCGCTACACGAGGGTCAAGGCGCTTTTGGCGGATTTTGCCCAAAGCCTTCTCAAGGCCGATTATGTGATCGTCACGGATATTTACGCTGCCAGCGAAAAACCCATTGAGGGCATCCATGCCCAGGTCTTGGTCGAGCAAATCAAGAATCAAACAGACAAGTCTGTTATTTATCTTAAATTGGAAGACATCATCAAGCATGTTTTAAAAATCGTCCGGCCCGGTGATCTGGTCTTGACCTTGGGGGCGGGGGACATTACCAAAATTTCGGATCAGTTGGCGGGAGCTTTGCAAGAAGGGAAGGCATCGCAAGAAAAATCAGCTCAATTGAAAGAAGTGTAATGGCTCAAAACGTGAAAGAAATGGGGCATATCGGCGTGTTAATGGGGGGGCCTTCTTCCGAGAGGGAAATTTCCCTTAAGTCAGGGCAGGCGGTCTTGCTCGCCTTACAGGAGGAAGGATGCCATGTTAGCCCTATCTTTATTGATACCGACGATGAAAAGGCATTGTTATCTCAACTTCAACAGGCGGCCATCGATGTGGCTTTTCTGGCCCTTCACGGGCGTTTCGGGGAAGACGGAACGATCCAGGCTATTTTGGATAAAGCCAATATCATTTATACCGGATCCGGTGTCGAGGCCAGCCAGCGGGCATTTAATAAGGTGGTGTGTCAGCAATTGTTCCAACAAAACCATATTCGGGTCAGCCGGTACGCGGCTTTAAGAAAGAACAGTGGAAACCCCGCTAAAGCGCTGGCGGCCCTTAAATTACCGGTGTTTGTCAAACCTTCTTGCGAGGGCTCCAGTATCGGCATCAGTTATGCCGCCTCTAAAGCTGAGTTAGAGGCGGCCCTGGCATTGGCGTGGCAGTACGGGGAGGAAGTTTTAGTTGAGGAAGCCATTGAAGGAACAGAGGTCACGGTCGGCATCCTGGACCAAGCGCCGCTACCTATTGTGGAAATTTGCCCAAAAAATAAATTTTTCGATTTTAAAGCAAAATACGAGAAAGGTATGACAGAATATATTGTACCCGCACGGTTATCGCAGGAGGCGGCCAAGGCGGTCCAAGAGACGGCCCTGAAGGCGTATAAGCTTCTGGGTTGCCGTCATTTGGCGCGGGTGGATTTTATGGTTGACCGCAAGGGGCAGCATTATCTCCTGGAGGTCAATACGATACCCGGCTTTACCGCGACGAGCTTGCTGCCCAAAGCGGCAAAACACGCGGGGATCAATTTTAACCAACTTTGTTTGAAACTGGTAGGATTGGCTTATGGCGAAAAGAAAAAATTCACCCATCTCCCTAGCGGCCGTTAAAATATCCATCGTCATCATCCTGGCGTTGACGGTCGGCATCTTCCTGTGCCAACGGACGTTTCATCTTCTGACGCACTCGAGGTATTTCAGTGTCCAAATGGTGGCGCTGGATCCCTCATTGTCTTTTATCGATAAAAAAGATTTCGCGAATTTAAGCGGCAAGAATATCTTTACGTTGAATCTCAAGCAGATCCAGCGGCACTTAGTTCTTAAGTATCCTCAGGTTTCCGATTTAAGAGTTGTCCGCCAGTTCCCTAACCAGATCCATATCCAGGCCAAGCCGCGTTTCCCCGCGGCCCAGGTCCAATCGAGCTCTAATATCCTAACGCTTGATGAAAGGGGGGTCGTGGTGGCTTCATCGACCAAAAAGGATGGAAAATTGCCGTATATCAGCACCCCGCATGACCATCATCCGCGCTACACGCTCGGGCTGCCGCTTCCCAGCGGCGACCATGAAATCGGCCTTAACATTATTAATTCTTTTAAAGTCAACCGGGCGTTGTCTTCTTATGCTATCGAGCAAATTGATATTGAAAATTTGTCAAAGATAAATGTATATTTATCCAATAAACTTCATGTCATTCTGGACGCCTCCAAAGTCGGTCAAAAGGTAAAAATATTGGGGGTTATCTTGGCCAAAGGCCAGGTCGATCTGAAAGAAGTGAAGTATATTGACTTGCGGTTTAAGGAGCCGATTGTCGGGAAGAAATGACCATGTTAAATCGTCTGGCTCAGGATAAATGCTTTTATAGTTTGGATTTTGGGGCGCATAAATTAAAAGTTTGCGCCCTTTTGGCCCAAGAAAACGGCGGCAGCGAGATCTTAGGGATCTATGAGCATGAGACGCATGGGCTTAAAGAAGCGTTCGTCAATGACCTGCAGGAGCTTTCCGAGGGCATCCATCATGCGATCGAAAAGTTAGTTCAAAAGACCGGCATTAAAGCCAAGGCCCTTGAGTTAGGCGTTAACGGTGATCTCATTTTCGTAAGGCCTACGGCAACGACGATACCCTTGATCGACCGCGGGCATAAAGTCATCACAAAACGAGACATCAAAAGGGTCAATGAGCATGCACGGCTTTTGGGCGTCAAGATGGAAGAAGAGATCCTTCATGATCTGGCCATGAATTACAGCGTGGATGATGCCAATACCTCCGTTAATCCTTTAGGCCTGTATGGAAGGACACTGGGCGTTAAGGCGCTCCTTATCGGGACAAACACCAACATTCTGCGCAATATTACAAAGGCCGTCCATCAGGCCGGTTATGACGTGGAAGGCGTTTTTTTCAGCAGCTTCGCCGCCGCTTCGCAAGTGCTGAGCGAGGCTCAACGTTTGCAGGGTTGTGCGTTGATCGATATTGGTTCCCGCGTCACCAGCGTCCTGGTTTATAAGGACGATGCGTTAAGGCATGTCGGTATTATCTATACAGGCGGCGAGCATTTCACAAAAGCAATAGCGGACCAGATCCATTTTCCTTTTGATACGGCGGAGGAAATCAAAAAGTCCTACGCGCTCGCCATAGCTTCTGCCAAGCATTATGAAGAGGAAATTTTGGTTAAAAAGGAGAACATGTATATCCCTATCAAACGGGAAGTGATCTGCCTGGCCATTCAACCCTGCGTGGAACAGCTGGTGAAGGCCATCCACCAATCGCTGGAAAATTCCGAAATGGTCCGCCATATCAATCAGGGAATTGTTTTGATCGGCGGCGGGGCCCTGTTGCCGGGTTTGATCGAATGCATCGGAGCGACCACGAACTTGAACGTTCAGTTAGGAAAGATCCACCTCGCCCCCCATAAGAATATCAGCAACGCCGCCTCTTTCGCTTCAGTCATCGGTTTGGCTCACTTGGGGATGGAGAAAAGGCTCAGCAAGAAACTTCCTTCGAACGGGGAAGCCAACTGGGCGAAACATGCCATGAACCGCATGGTGGAGCTTTATAACGAATATTTTTGAGGGTGTTTATTTTTCTTTGAAGCGGAGTTTACTGATATTGAAATTGATGTCTTTGAGGATGTTTCGGATGCGCTGGATGCCGTTAAAGACGTAAAGGACCCAGAAGGAATTAAGAAGAAGGATTAGGACGATAATGGAGGTATTGATGGTTTGGGTCACGGCAAGGCGTTCCATGAGCGATGATTCGGAAAGCTGGAAGCTCACATCGATCATTTGGACGGTGTTCGTGAGCCAGAAACCGAAGATAATCAATAAGACCAGCTGGAAGAACATGAAATAGAAATGACGCATCAGCCATTTGGCGATGGTGTTGTCCCACTGGCGGATCTGGTTCATGAAATCGTTGAAAGACATAAGCCACCTCTTTAAGAGTTATTTTACTTGAGGCAGGTGCGAACGCAATGATTTTCCCATCTTTTTGGAGAAATTTTCACTTTAAAGGATACATTCATGCCAAAAATTCTTATCGTTGACGATGAACGGATCAGCCTAGCGCTGGTTAAATTCGGCCTTAAGGCGGAAGATTACGAGGTGATCACGGCCAGAGACGGCGAGGAAGGCTTAAAGAAGGTCAAAAAGGAAAAGCCTGATCTGATCGTTTTGGATATCATGATGCCCAACATCAATGGGTATGAATTCATGGGAGAACTTAAGCAGCTGGAGATTGAAAAAATCCCCCCGGTTTTTATCTTAACGGCGCATAAAAAGTTGAAAGATGTTTTCAAAATGGAAAACATTCAAGGTTATTTTGTTAAACCCGTCAATATGACGTTATTTGTGAGTGAGATCAAGGCATGCTTAGAATCCTCATCCTCTTAAGCGTATCGGTTTTTTTATTGGCCCTTTGTTTTTGGGTGCTGGTGAAAGCCAAACATATTTGGTTCATCAACCAGAGCCGCCGCAAAGGCTTTTATCCTTCCAAGGGCAAGGCGACCATGTTCCATGTGCGTGATCTACTGCTTCGTGGCGAGAAAGAGCTGGCGATCCAGATGTACTGCGAAATCTTTCAAGTCGGCCGGAAAGAAGCCGTAGCGGCCATTGAAGAGCTGGAACGAAGCATCCAACAAAAAAATATCGAATCCGACTAGATTGTTCCTGCCCATTAGCCATTCTTATCTTAAAGTTTCTTTTGTTCTTATTTGTATTTTTTGTCTACCGGCTGTTTTACAGGGGGCGGAGACTCTTTCGGTCCATGTCGTTGACGTTGGTTACGCCGATGCGATCGTTATCGATCCTTCCACGGATGCGGCCTGCTTGATCGATGCCGGAGGCAAAGAGGCGGCGGCGGGTTTAGTCGAATATATAAAGAAACTCAATAAAAAGCGGATAGAGAAGGTTGTTCTGACCCACGGCCATGAAAATCATTACGCCGGAGTGCCGGCGATACTTCAATCGTTTAAGGTGGGGGACGTTTATATTAATCCCGCAGGCAGCGGCGATGAAGGTTATGAAGATTTTTTAATAAAACTTAAGGAGAGCGGCGCGAACGTATCCATGCTCCAGGCGAAGCAAACCTTTTCTTGCATCAATGAAGATATTCAGTTGACATTCTTTTTGCCGGTCTTAAGCCGTACGGATTCTTATTCGATCAACGATAACGCGGTTGTCACGTACTTGACCTTTAAGAAGCATTCTTTTCTTTTGACTTCCGATGTGGGGGAGAAGGTGCAAGAAATCCTTCTTAAGGAGAATCCGTTTCTTAAAGACGCATCGGTCGTCCAAGTGCCGCATCACGGTAAAGCGCTGAGCGAGGCCTTGATCGAAACAATGCGGAATAAAATTTTTTTCGTTTCAACCGGCAGTAACTTTTGGGGTCTTCCTGATGAGATGGCCTTGGGGCAGCTGGATGGGACGTTATACAGAACAGACCGGCATAAAACGATCGTTTTTGAGACCGATGGAGAACATATAAAGGTCAGGCTCACGCCGTGAGTATCAGGGCACAATATTGGTCATGGGTTGCGGGATGGGTCACGTTGATCTATTCCACGCTTTATTTTGTTCCCGGTTTGGTGGAATTCATTCAGGAACGGACGCCGTTTGATCTTCTAACCAACATGGTTGTTCTTTTGGCGGTAGGGGGTTTGATCTTCGGATACCTGCTTCGCCGGGGATTTCGTAAGCCGTCCAGTTATGTCCTTTGCTCTTTTGTCATCCTGTGTTACATCTATGGGTTATCCAAAATTAGATTTCCCGCAGAAAAAATTCATTTTATCGAATACGGCGTATTAGCGTACTTTCTTTACCGTGCCCTTCGGCTGGACGTTAAGCGGTCCTTGGCCTATGTCTCGGCCTTTATAATGGCCGGCCTATTGGGTTGGATCGACGAAGGCATTCAAGGCTTCTTGCCCAACAGATATTATGAACTGGTGGATGTGCGGTTAAATTGTATCAGTGCGGCGTTAGGGCTATTGTTAATTTATGTTTTCGAGCGGGAAAGGGGCGGGTAGTAGTGATATACTTATCAATGGTGAGCTGGTATGTATAATAGAAAACAAAAAAATGCCTTTACCATTATTGAGATCATGGTCGTCATTGTTATCTTGGGGGTCTTGGCTTCCCTGGCCATTCCGCGCCTTGGGACAGCGATCGAACTCTTCAGGTCTAAAGAAGGCCTTCATGTGCTTCAGAGCATACTGCAGGCCCAGCTGAGTGCGGATGTCGATGTGGCCGAGGGGCGTATCGGGTCGTATAATCTTGCTTATTTAGATGTGGATATTGTAAATTTAAAGAATTTTAATGCGCCTGTTTTAGATTTTAACGGTTCGGGTTCACCTCCGAATGTGACCATTAATTCGGTTAATTATCCGGTTTATGCCCATATTGTACGGTTAACCAATGCCTATACGCTTTATATCCAGGTCGACGGGACCATTTTGTGCAATACCCAAGCCATCTGCACCCAAATGCAATACGCTCCCTGGTAATATATTAATCCTCCGTTTTATATATAGAGTATTTATCTGTTTCTTCCTGCCTTTGTCTTTATGAGCTCCCATGTGGCATACTTATACTAGAGCTAGCTGTTTGGCTTAAGGAGGTGGGATCAATGAGAAAAGCCTTACTCATGGTAGTGGCTTTTGCATTTGTCGTCAGCACGGCAGCGCTGGTTTATGCGGGAGACCTGCCCAAACCAGTGGAGAAATTCACGAAAGGGGCAGTTGATGTCGCCAAGTCGCCGCTGGCTATTTATGATCACACCAAAGCGGGGTATGATGGTTCAGACATCAAAGTTTTAGGGCTTTTTAAAGGTTTGATCGAGTCACCGTTTCATGTGGTGAAAAAAGCCGGCTCAGGGGCCATTGATATGGCAACATTTCCAGTGGAATAATTCACTTATCAGCCTCTTCAGCCAAGGGACCAATCAAGAATGATTGGTCCTTTTTTTATTATTGGAAGATTAGTGGTTTTCCTCCTTGGAAGGTTGTGTTAAAATGATATCTCTCTATGACAAGACAAGAAGACATTATCAATTTTTGGTTCGAGGGAGTCGGGGCAGAGACCATTCTTTCTCCTGAACGCGAATACGCCCGGCGTTGGTTTGGCCAAGATGAAGCCGTGGGTGCCATTATCCAGCAGCGATTCAGGGACGATGTGGACAAAGCGGCCAAAGGCGGATATGACCAATGGAAGAATTCTCCGGAGGGGCAATTGGCGCTTGTCATTTTATTGGATCAGTTTCCGCGGCGTATTTATCAGGGGAAGAGAGGCCTTTAATTACGAGCTCAAAGCCCTGGAATATGGTTTAAGGGCGTTAAAGTCAGGGATGGATGAAGGGCTCCCCTTATATCAACGGATGTTTTTTTACTTTCCGCTTATGCATTCCGAGAACAGGGAACTTCAGGAAATGTCTATGATGCATTTCAGGCGGTTGGTCAAAGAGGCGCAGGAAAACGCTGATGCGAATTTGGCCTTTTATCAAAGGGTCTTTGATTATGCGCAGAAACATTACGATACCATCAAGAAATTCGGCCGTTTTCCCCATCGCAACCCCATTTTTGATCGGCGTCCGACCAGTGAAGAAAGGGCGTTTGCCAGCGCTCCGGAGGCCGCATTTTAAGAACCGTTTTAACCATGTAAAAAGGAGTTGTTGAAATGAGAGATTCATTTTATAGGATCACGGTCGTTGTGCTGCTTGCCACTAATACGTTTTTTTTAGGAGGGATTTGGTGTACGCTAAAGTACCCTTACGGAACTTCCAAATCTTCTTTTTGTCCTTTTGGCTCGAAAGCCGGTAAGATGTGCCCGATTACGGGTAAAGTTCTGCAGTCTTCGTCAGCAGATGCCATGAAAGGCCCGGCAACCCAATAGTCTGTTTTTATTGTTGGACGCTTGAGAAATAATCCGATTCGGGTTAGAATAAGCCTACTTATATCAATACTAATATTCATAAATGATAAATGGGTGACCGAACCTTTATAATTGTCGTTATAGCCATTGTCGCGATGGCTTTCTATTCCTACCAAAAGGCGCTTCATGAGCGGGGCGGCGTGACTCCTTTGCAAGAACTCTTGGCCAAGGGCGGTCTGACATCTACGGATAAAGATGACAGCTACTGGTCCAAAAAAGTCGAAACCATCGACCTGCAACAGCATGTATCTGAGTTACAAAATAAACTTAAGATGGCCGACGCTCGTAAAAATGATTTTCTCAAAACCCGGACTGAAAACACGACGGCTTTGATGGAGCTCAACCGGCAATTTTATGAAGAGATTATCAAGCTCATTCCTGTTATTCAGGGCGAATTTGACCGGTTAAAAGCACAAAATGAATTGATGGACCCGTATCAAGAACAGATCATTCAATTGGCCCAGCAGCCGGATGTTACGCTTCGAGGGCAGCAGTTGACGGCCCAGCATGAACAAATCCTGAATCTGGCGAAGACGATCATCATGAGGCCGGATCAAGAGTTGTCCATTATTAATAAGATTCTTTTGGAAACGCATGATATCTTGACGAGCCCCTTTGAAGCTTCGCGTTGGGGGTGCACCGATATGTCTGTTTGCCTGAAGGAAAGCGTACAGGCCATCGACAATCAGATCGCTTTTTATATGGATCAAAATCTCATCCAACCGCTTGGTCAGTTGGCAGATTTGACGGAATTAGCGTTGATCTTGGAGCATGAGTACAAATTTTTCCTTAATAACACGCAGGGGACCAATGACAAATTAAAGGAAAATAACCAGCAGTTTGAAGAAGAATTGGACGCATTGGTGGAGAATTTGACTGAAGCGGATGCCGATGACATGGCAAAGTTGGTCAAGATCTTTGACCGCATCGAGAAAGAGCAAGACGTCGCGTTGGGAAATTTAAATGCGCATCATCAGCATTTAGCCGAACGCTTCTCCCAGGCCCAGCAGATCACCAATGGGGTTTTTGAACGTTTGAAGAGCACGCGGGTTGTTGATTTCACTACATTGATCGAGGAATACAAGCAACAAGAGCCACAGAGAAAAAAGGCTTATCAGGCAATAATACAAGAGTCCCAGCCTCTTTTAACTGCCATGGCACAGTGGTTATACGAGAGCGAAGCGACGTTGAAAGTGGTTGCTGCCCATAAGAACATCGACCTGGAAGGGTTGAAGGAAGAAATGGGGCTTGTTCCGGCCGAAGAGCTGCCGAAGAGGGCTTGGAAGGTATCGGACCAGCAAAGAGTCTCTGAGTTGGAGCGCAAATTGCATGCCGATACCGAAGAGCAAATGAAAAAAATGCAGGAAAAGGCCGTTGAGAATGAAGCAACGATCGAGCAAATGCTGCAGCTGTACGGGCAATAGATGACTACGAGAAGGAGGCTGATATGGAAGGTCCGCCCCATAAATCAGACCATTTTGATGTCCTCAAACAAACGAAGCTCAAATTCCTGATGAACAAGCATGCGCTGACCATTAATGTGGATGATGAGCTTAGCGAGGCCCATGTGAAATTTACCGCTGATAACGTGACGCATCTGGTTGTGGTCGATAATGAGCGCAAAGTGCTCGGATTGATCAGCCAGAAGTATTTATACAAGACACGCTCCCCGCGCAAGATCGTCAGCGAAGAAATGGAATACCGGCCCGATCTTTTGCGCGATGGGGAGGATGCGTTTTATACCAAAGATATGCTGGACAGTTACATTCTTTCAAAAGTCATGCAGAAGAATCCCTTGACGTTGACACAAGAAGATACGCTGGCGGAAGCCATCCTTCACATGGCCAATAAGAAATTGAGTTGCATTCCTATCGTGGACAAAGAGAAGCGCATCGAAGGCATTTTGACCCACCATGAGGTTATCAACTTTTTAAGCCGGTTTTGCTAAATGAAGCCGAAAACCATCGCATACGACAGCTTGGATTTCAACGAGAAATTTGAAAAGGCCTGCGGCCTGCTGGATGAAACCAATAAAAATATTTTCATTACCGGTAAGGCCGGAACGGGCAAATCCACGCTTCTTAACTATTTTCGGGACCACACATCAAAAAATGTGGCCGTGTTGGCCCCAACGGGGGTTGCCGCCATCAATGTCCGCGGCCAGACCATTCATTCGTTCTTTGGGTTCAAGCCGGACATCACCCCTGAAGCGGTCGGCTCGTTGCGCGTCCCCAAATCAAGGCGGGCGATGTGCGGGCATATCGACACGATCATCATCGATGAGATCTCTATGGTCCGCGCGGATCTGCTGGATTGCATCGATCAGTTCTTACAATTGTACGGGCCCCATGAAGGTCTTCCTTTCGGGGGCGTTCAGATGGTCTTTATCGGCGATCTATATCAATTGCCGCCGGTCGTTAACTTCGAGGAGAGGTCGATCTTCGAAGGGTTTTATAAAAGCCCGTATTTTTTCGACGCCAAATCCTATCCGTACCTGAAGATGCATTATCTGGAATTGGATAAGATCTATCGCCAGAAAGAGGAGGATTTCATCCATCTGTTAGGGCAGATCAGGATCAAGTCGGCCACGCCGGAACATATCCGTCATTTGAACACGCGCTATAAGCCGGATTTCGAACCTGACCGCGATGAATTTTATGTTTACCTGACAACCACCAATGCTGTCGCGGATCAGATCAATCAAAAGCGCCTCGATGAACTGGACACGCAAGCTTTTCGCTATGAAGGCGAAGTGAGCGGGACTTTCGAAAATAAAAACCTCCCGACCAATGAAGTGCTGAACTTAAAAATAGGCGCCCAGGTCATGCTTTTGAATAACGATCCTATGAGCCGCTGGATCAACGGCACCATCGGCCGCGTCCTTTCTTTCCACGAGGATGAAGCGATGATCAAGGTGGAGATCATGGACGGCACCATTGTCCACGTGACGCCCTTTAGCTGGGAAATGTTCCAGTTCTTTTACAATGAAGAAAGCCAGAGGGTCGAATCCGAAACGGTCGGCTCTTTTACGCAGTTTCCTCTCCGGCTGGCCTGGGCCGTGACCATCCACAAAAGCCAGGGCAAGACGTTTTCCAAAGTCATTGTCGATATCGGCGAGGGAACTTTTGCCCCGGGACAAATTTACGTGGCCTTAAGCCGTTGCACCAATTTCGAAGGGCTCATCCTCAAGCGGCCTATTCAAAAGCACCATATCTTATTGGATAATCATATTGTGCGGTTCATGAATAATAATCAATTTAATTGATAAGGGCCGTTTTTTATTTTGTGAAAAGGAGAACAACGGATGGATTTGGCCAAGATCATGGGAAAATGCAGTACGCTGACGGTCTTTGAGCAAAGAAGCAGTACCGCGAATTACAATGAACTCGTTTTTTCTTACCGGGATTTGCAAGCATGGCAAAAGATCCTGGAACAGGAGCTTGGCCCGGCGGTCAAACCTGCCGGAGAAAAACCCAGCCCTGAAGACCAGAAAATAGCGGAAAGTTTCGGCGGTATTTATGCCAATCAAATGTTATTCAGGAAGGATACATCCGAAGGGACGGTCATCGCCATGTTTTGGCCATGGTCGGATGAGGAGCACGTCACGTTAAAACTGGCTTTGTGTAAATAATGATAGAGCTGAAAGTTTATTTGGGGGATATCACAAAATTGAAGGTGGATGCGATCGTTAATGCCGCCAATACGTCTTTACTGGGCGGCGGCGGTGTGGACGGCGCCATTCATCGCGCCGCCGGGGAAAAGCTTCTTGAGGAGTGCCGTGCCTTGGGCGGCTGCCCAACGGGCGAGGCCAAAATCACGAAAGGATATAGTTTGGCGGCGAAGCACGTCATTCACGCCGTCGGTCCTGTTTGGCACGGAGGAAAAGGCAGAGAAGAGGAGCTGTTGGCCGGTTGTTACCGGCGTTCATTGGAAATCGCCGATCAGCATAAGTTAAAAACGATCGCTTTTCCCTGCATCAGCACAGGAGTTTATCGTTTTCCCAAGGAACCGGCCGCGCGGATTGCCGTAGCAACCGTAAAGGCATTTGCTTCAAAGGAACAAACGCTCGAACAAGTCATTTTCGCCTGTTTCTCGCAAGAGGACTACGATATTTATTTTACTCTATTAGGGAGTTAATCATGTCCGATGAATATCATATTGGAGACAATCCTATTTTTTTAAGCCAGGTCCTTCGGAGTGCCCTTCAAAGGTATCAGCAGGCGTTCCAATTATTTGTGACGGTCAGCCTGGTTTATGCCATTTTAGGCGAGGTGGGCGGCCTTATTTTATCGAGATTGACTTTGAAGAATGAAGAATTGCTTTTTTTCAAAGCCGTTATCAACATCCTTTTGGCTTCCTGGGCTTCAATCGCCATTATTCATGCCAGTTCCCAGTTGGTCCAAGGGAAGGCAGTGACCTTCGATCAAGCTTTAAGTGTTGCCCGTCGAAAATACGCGCTTTATTTGGCCGTCTATTTGACGTTACTTTTTATCATGGGCTTCGGGTTTATTTTATTCGTCTTGCCGGGTTTATATTTTGCCACGGTCTTTTTGTTTACCGATATCTTGGTCGTGGTAGAAAATGCCAAATTCCGCTCATCTTTTCAATGGAGCGCGCGGCTGGTCCGGCCGTTCTTTTGGAAAGTCTTGAGCTACCTTTTTATTGTCATAGGCATTTCCTTGATCCCCGAACTTATTTTCCAATTAGGGTCGAAGCTTTATCCATCGTTAGGTAGCGGGATCCATAAGGTGATGGCGGTATTGATCATGCCGTATCTGATGATCGCGCAGGTGGAATTATATTATCAGATTAAGACCCGCCTGGGCGAACAGTTGAATTTTAGAGAAGAAACGGATGAAAGAACTTTTCCCGATGAATGAAGAATTTCTAACCGTATCCCAACTGAACACCTTTATCAAGGATGTGATCCAGGCCGGATTTCCCCAGCCGGTATGGGTCTGCGGCGAGATCCAGGGTTATGACCGGCAGAAGGGCAAGAACCATATTTTTTTCCAGCTGGTCGAGAAAGACCCTGATTCCCATCAGCAAAAAGCGACCATCGATCTGGTGATCTGGGCCGGCAAAAAAGGCGCTATCGAAACCGTTTGTAGATCGGCGGAAGACGTCTTTGAGATCAGGGATGATATCGAGGTCAAATTTTTATGCCAGGTGGATTTTTATCCGCCGCACGGGCGGGTCCGTCTGAGCGTTGAAAGCATCGATCCTTTTTTCACGTTGGGCAAAATGGCCCAGGAAAAGCAGAAGCTCATAGCCCGTTTGAAAGAAGAAGGGGCCTTGGATAAGAATAAACAGCTCGAGCTGACGCGGGTTCCTTTGCATGTCGGCGTTGTCACCTCCGATGATTCGGCGGCTTATAATGACTTTCTCTCCGAATTAAAAAAGAGCGGTTACGGTTTTAAGGTTTATTTGCGTAACTCTTTGATGCAGGGGAAAAAAGCGGAAAAAGACGTGTGTTCGGCCATGGAGGATCTAAGCCGTATCAAAGGGTTGGACGCCATTGTCATCACCCGCGGTGGAGGGAGCCTTTCGGAGCTGAGCTGCTTCGACAGCGAAATGATAGTCAAAAGGATCGCCGCCTCAACACTTCCGGTTCTTAGCGGGATCGGCCATGAGATCAATATAACCGTCACGGACCTGGCGGCCCATACGCATGCCAAGACCCCGACGGCTATCGCCAAATTCCTAGTTGAGCGTATTCAAGATTTTTGTGAGCAGTTGGATCGGTATCAGGAAGGAATTATCGAAAAGGCTTTTGATATGATTGAGGAGGAAAAGGCGGAACTTAAAGGTCGCGCGCTTGGTTTACAATCTTCGACGCATCAATTTTTCAAAGACCACAGCGCTCATATTATTCGTATGGCGGAGGCTGTTAAAACCCGTCCTTCTCTCATATTAAGAGAGCATCATAAGAATCTCATTCGTTACCGGGAGACACTGGCCAAGTCGGTTAAATCGCGTGTGCATAACGATAAATCAAAACTGCAAGGGTATCAAAAGATCATTGACGTAGCCAGTCCCGTCAATACAATGAAAAGGGGTTTCAGCATCACCCGCACGGGTGAGGGAAAATTGTTAAAAAACACAACCGGCCTGCATGCCGAGGTTAAGATCACAACGGAATTGGCCAAAGGAACGATTGAAAGCCAAGTGGTCAAAATCAGTAAGGAGTAAACAAATGACGGATGCCAAATACAGTAAATCCATCGAGAAATTGGAAGAGATCATACAAAAGATCGAGAACGAAACCATTGATGTTGATGAGCTGGCCGATAAAGTCAAGGAGGCCGTTTCGTTGATCAAGTCGTGTAAAGCAAAGATCGAAAAGGCCGAATTGGAAGTCAAGAAAGTGGTCGATGGCTTCGAAGCGGACAAAGAAGATGCCTAAGGCGAGAGGCCAAATAAGAAAAAGCTTGGTTGTTGCCCTTGTTCTCATTATTGGCTGTTTAGGGGGAATTGTACCGGTTTTTGCCGAAGATCTCGGCGTTCTAAAAGAAGAGAAGGTCAGGGCCTATTTTGTGGGTTACGACGGGAACGATTTGGTCTTTCAGATCCTCAATGATGCGGCGTTTGATATTAAGATCAGGGGGCTTTCTTTTCACGGGCAAATTCTCTATCGCCCCTTGGAGAAAAGCGTTGTCATCCATCCGGTTTCGCAAATGAACCCGGCCAAAGAGGTCAAATTCAGATCACCCAATGATTTTGTTTGGTCACAGAACCATATGAAAAAATTCAGGCTGGCCTATGTGCGTTTGGATTCCAACGAGAGGCTGTTCGCGGACATTTACCCCAAAGAAGAGCCGGCAGTAAAGTAAATAGTTCTTTGCAGTGAAATTGATTGATGATATAGTTTTGCGTTGTTTAAAGATGCGCCCACCCCGCACTGGCGGGGTTGGCGCAAATTTCTCTGGAATAAACATTGTGGTAATTTGCGCCCATAGCTCCCCGCCAAAAAGCTTGGCGGGTTCAACTGACATTTTTGGCGGGAGTCCGCCATGTTTTTTGGCGGACACAACAATTATTATGTTTTATGTATATATTTTAAAAAGTTTGAAGAATGGTAAAAAATATGTTGGTTATACGTCGAAACTGCCTTTGAACAGACTCAGGGAGCATAATGACGGATCCAATAAATATACAAAAGGCCATCGACCTTATGAGTTGATTTATGAGGAACAATTTGATTCTGAGACGAAAGCGAAAAGAAGAGAAAAGTTTTTAAAGACAGGAAATGGTCGAAGCGTCCTAAATAGAATATTGAATAATTTATGCGCCCATAGCTCAATTGGATAGAGCATCTGGCTTCGGACCAGAGGGTTGGGGGTTCAAGTCCCTCTGGGCGCGCCAGGCTTCGTTCCCTGTCTGCCGACAGGCAGGCAAAACTTTCGTTTGGGAACTACGCCTGGCTTCGCCTTCAGTGTAGTGTGGTGTAGTTCTTTTATGGTTTTGGGGAACGAAGCCTGTTGTCAGGCGTAGCCGAACGCGAAAGCAATTTCGGCGGAGCCTGACCAGGTTAATTGAATTAATGAAATATTATGTATACATTCTAAAAAGTAAAAGCCATCCCGACAGGATTTACATTGGTTATACAACTGATCTCGAAAGAAGAATGGAAGACCATCAAGACCCTAAAGTCAGTGCTTATACTCGGCAATATGCACCGTGGGAATTAGAAACGCATGTTGTTTTTAACGATAAAGAACCAGCTCAAAAATTTGAAGTCTATCTTAAAAGCCATGCCGGGAGAGCTTTCTTACGAAAGCGACTTATTTAGATAATCCTTCAAAAGCATTCTGGAAAAGAAGAACAATATGGACTTATTTTCAGCTTTTGTGTTGGGTGTTGTCGAAGGGATCACGGAATTCTTGCCCGTTTCCTCAACGGGGCATTTGATCCTGACATCGAAGCTTTTGCAGTTGCCGCAGGATGAGTTCCTAAAAAGTTTTGAGGTGGCCATTCAATTGGGCGCCATTTTATCCGTGATCTTTTTATACCGCGGGGTTTTGGCCCGCGATGGGGAAGCCTTAAAGCGCATTTTTATCGCCTTTCTGCCGACGGCGGTGGCCGGGCTCATTTTTTATAGGTTTATCAAAGAATCGCTTTTGGATGATCACCAGCTGGTCACATGGGCGTTGATGCTGGGCGGGATATTTTTGATTGTTTTTGAAAGGTGGTATAAGGGAAAGAAGGTTGCAGTGGAGGCGATCGGGCAGATGTCTTATAAACAAGCGGCTTTAATCGGGATCTTTCAAGCCCTTTCCATCGTCCCCGGGGTATCACGGGCCGCGGCAACGATCATCGGCGGACTGATCTTGGGGGTCAACAGGACAACGATCGTCGAGTTTTCTTTTCTGTTGGCGGTCCCTACCATGGCGGGGGCCACGGCTTTGGACTTGACCCATAGCGCAGGTCAATTTAGCCGGGATGAGTTCGGCCTTTTAACGGTAGGCTTTGTCACATCATTCGCGGTCGCGTTATTGAGCATTAAATTCCTGCTTCATTTCATTAAAAACCATAATTTTATCCCTTTTGGGATCTACCGAATCATTGTTGCCCTGGTCTTTTGGTGGGTGGGAGCTTCCCTTTAATGGACACTCAAACTTCTCTCAAACGCACGCCGCTTTATGAAGCGCATCTGGCCTTGAACGCCAAGATGGTCCCCTTCGGTGGATGGGAAATGCCGCTCCAGTACGAGGGGATCCTTGCCGAGTATGAACAGACCAGGAAAAGATGCGCCATTTTTGATATCTCTCACATGGGCGAGTTCATTGTCGAGGGCGATGCGAAGATTTCCGGCCTGGAGCGTATCGTGACGATGCCCTTAAGTGATATGCCGGTCAGAACTTCACGCTACGGCACCATGCTCAATGAAGCGGGGGGCACCATCGATGATTGCATTGTTTTTCGTCTCGAGACAGAAAAATGGTTCATCGTGGTCAACGGCGCCACGACAGAAAAAGACGCCGCGCATATCCGGAAAAATCTGACCAAACAATCGACCTTTAAAGACGTTACTTTTGACTTAGGAAAGATCGACATTCAAGGGCCTTTATCTCGTGATATTTTAAAGGCATTGGCCCCTCAAGTGACGCGTTTGGCGTATTTTCAGTTTGATTTCTTTGATCTGTTGGGGGAGAATGTGCTCATCAGCCGCACCGGCTACACGGGGGAATTGGGATACGAGATTTTTTATCCCTGGGATAAAACAGAAAAATTATGGAAGGAATTTCTAAAGAATGATAAAGTAAAACCGGCTGGGCTCGGAGCGCGCGATGTGCTGCGCCTGGAGGTCGGCTACAGCCTCTACGGCCATGAATTGGATGAAACGATCAATCCTTTGGAAGCCGGTTTGGCGCGGTTCGTGGATTTCAACAAAGATTTTATCGGCAAAGATGCTCTTTTAAAGTTAAAGGAAAAAGGCCTCAAAAGAAAGATTGTCGGGGTGATTTCCGATAACCGTCGCAGCCCCAGGCAATCCAATAAAATATTTTCCGAAAACGACGAAGAGATCGGTTATGTCACCAGCGGTACCTTCTCGCCGAGTGTCACCAGGGGCATCGGGCTCGGGTTCGTAAAATGCGGCTTTGAGGCGCAGGATAAAAAAATATTTTTTGGTGATGAAAAAAATAAAAATTCCGCTATGATAACAAGTAAAATATTCTACAAAAGTGGTTCATTAAAGAATTAAAGGAGACAAAGCGACATGGCAGACGTTGAGGAGCACTTACTGTACACCAAGGAACACGAATGGGTCAGTATTGACGATGATAAAACCGTTACCATAGGTATTAGCGATTACGCCCAGGAGCAGTTGGGCGATATTACCTATGTGGAGCTTCCTGAGCTCGGGGATGAGCTCGAGCAGTTTGAACAGGTGGCTTCCATTGAGTCGGTCAAAGCCGCCAACGATATTTTTTCTCCGATGTCGGGAGAGGTCATTGAAGTCAATAAAGAACTGGAATCCGAGCCGGGTTTGATCAATAAATCCCCCTACGAAAAGGGGTGGATCGCCCGCGTTAAAATTTCTGACCCTGATGAGAAAAACAATCTGATGACGGCTGAAGAATATCGGGAGTTTCTTGTCAGCTCCGGTTAGCCATTGGAATCAGTCGCTCACCGTATCGATCTGCCCTTCAACGTAAGGAAACACACTTGATTCCCTATATTGCCAATACACAAAAGGATGTCCAGGACATGCTTAAGGCGATCGGCGTGCCTTCGGTCGACGATCTTTTCGTCGATATCAAGCCGCAGCATGCGCCGCATTCGTTCAACCTTCCGGAAGGCCGTTGTGAGTTCGAGGTCTTCGAGCATATCAAGAAGCTGGCTGCCAAGAATACTTTTGATCTGGTCCAATTTATCGGCGGCGGATACTATGACCACTATGTCCCGGCGGTCGTGGGGGCGCTTATTTCCCGCGGGGAATTCTATACCGCGTATACGCCGTACCAGCCGGAGTGCTCGCAAGGGACGCTGCAGGCGTTGTACGAATTCCAAAGCCTGATCTGCACGCTCACGGACATGGAAGTGGCGAACGCCTCTTTGTATGACGGCGGCACCGCCTTGTATGAAGCGGCGATGATGTCGTTTCGCCTGACGGGCCGGCACAAGATCATCATCGACGGCGGGGTAAGCCCGATCTACCGTAAGATCCTGCGGACCTACACCAGCAACCTTCATTATGAATTCCAGGAAACGCCGCTCGTGCACGGCCAGGCTGACCGTAAGCAGATCTTAAAATTACTGGATGATAAGACCTCAGCCGTTATTTTACAAAATCCGAATTTTTTCGGCGTCATTGATGACCATACCGACATTGTCAATAAAGCGCATGAAAAAGGCGCGCTTGTTATCGAGAGCGTTTATCCGATATCGTTGGGGTTGCTGAAAACGCCGGGCGAGATGGGCGTGGACATCGTGACCGGCGAAGGTCAGAGCTTAGGGTTGCCGCTTAATTTCGGCGGGCCGTACCTGGGGTTCATGGCCACGCGCAAAAAATTCATCCGCAAGATGCCCGGGCGCATTGTCGGGCAAACACTTGATATGCACGGCAAAAGGTGTTTTGTCAACACCCTACAGGCCCGGGAGCAGCACATCCGCCGTGAAAAAGCCATGTCCAACATCTGCACCAACGTTTCCTTATGCGCGCTTCAGGCCGCCATTTTCATGACGGCGTTGGGCAAAGAGGGGTTAAGGCAATTGGCGCAAACAAATTTTGAGAAAGCCGAGTTCGCCCGCCAACAGATCGAAAAGATAAAAGACGTCCAACTCAAGCGCAGTTCCCCGACCTTTAACGAATTCACGGTTTGTTTGCCGGTGGATGCTTCCATTGTGGTCGAAAAAATGATCCATAAAGGTTTCGCCGCCGGTTTCCCGCTGGGGCGCTATTATCCGGGGATGGAGAATTATATGGTCGTGGCCGTCACCGAAAAGCGGACCAAAGATGAAATTTTACGCTACGTTAAGTGTTTAGAGCAGGCGTTGCAGGAATGCCGCGTGGAGGTCCGTACATGAAACTTATATTTGAGAAAAGCGTTCCGGGCCGTCACGGTTACATTCCTCCAAGATCGGATGTGGAAGTCAAGACAGCTATACCCGAGGTTTACAAAAGAAAGACCGCCTGCCAGTTTCCGGAGATGACGGAGTTGGACGTGGTCCGTCATTACACGCAGTTGTCCCAGCAGAATTTTTCCATCGATACCAATTTTTACCCATTAGGTTCCTGCACCATGAAATATAATCCCAAATTTTGCGAAGCCGTGGCGCAGACCCCGGGTTTCGCGCATTTGCATCCTTTGTTGCCCCAATTAAAACAGGGGGAGAAGCTGGCTCAGGGCGCCCTTCAGGTCCTTTTTGAGATGGAAAAACTTTTTTGCGAAATGACCGGCATGGACGCTTTTACCATGCAGCCGTTGGCCGGCGCGCACGGGGAGTTGACCGGGGTCATGATGATGGCGGCGTACCATCGGGCCAAGGGGAATAAGAAAAAAACCATTATTGTCCCTGATTCGGCACACGGGACCAATCCGGCGACCGCGGCCATCGCCGGGTATGAATCTGTTTCGATCCCTTCCGATAAGAACGGCGTCATGGACCTCAAAGTCCTTCAGTCCAAGCTCAATGATGAAGTCGCGGGCATGATGCTGACCTGCCCCAACACGCACGGCATTTTTAACTCCGATATCGATAAGATCGCCAAGATGGTCCATGACGTGGATGGGATCATGTATTATGATGGGGCGAATTTGAACGCGATCCTTGGCCGTTGCCGGCCCGGTGACATTGGCTTTGATGTCATGCATATCAATACGCACAAAACGTTCACCACCCCTCACGGGGGCGGCGGCCCCGGAGCGGGGCCGGTAGGCGTCAATAAAAAGCTGATCCCGTATTTGCCGATCTCCCGCGTTTGCCTTCGCAAGGACGGCACTTATTATTTGAATTATGATTATCCTGATTCCATCGGCTACATCGCTTCCTTTTACGGCAATTTTGCGCTTTTGCTTCGGGCGTACGCCTATATATTATTATTAGGGAAGGAAGGCCTTAAAGAGGTCAGCAACCACGCTGTTTTGAACGCCAATTACGTGAAAGAACGCCTGAAAAAGGCGTATAAGCTGCCCTTTGATCGTTTGTGCATGCACGAGTGTGTTTTTTCGGCTGACAATCAGGCCGAGCGCGGTGTCCATGCCATGGATATCGCCAAATTTTTGATCGATAAAGGGATGCACCCGCCAACGGTCTATTTTCCGCTGACGGTCCATGAATCTATCATGATCGAGCCAACGGAAACGGAAGCCAAGGCCACCATCGACGAATTTATTGAGGCCATGTTCGAGGCCGATCGTCTGAGCCAGCAAAATCCCGAGCACTTCCGCGATCTGCCTAAAACAACCCTTATCACGCGTCCTGACGAAGTTAAAGCCGCCAGAGATATCAATACCAACTATTTTTCTCAGGCGGCATAGACCATACGATGTGGGCCAGGGATATTTCCTTCGAAGATCCGCAAAAGAACATTTTATTTGACGAAGTCCTGTATCATCTGGCCGAAACCGATCAGGCAGGCGAGGCGATCCGTTTTTGGGAATCGCCTGTTTATTTTATCGTTCTGGGGCGCATCGGCAAGATAAACGAGGACGTTCAGCGGGAAGCCGTCGGCAAAGACCGGATCCCGGTCCTGCGCCGCGCCTCCGGGGGCGGCACGGTGCTCCAGGGAAAAGGATGTTTGAATTATACGCTCATTTTATCCAAGGAATCCCGCAAAGATATCCGGGACCTGAAGAAATCTTATCAATATATTTTGGGGCACATCGTGGAAGCGCTTAAATCCACCGGTGTCGAGGCCGATTATTTTCCGGTCTCGGATATCGCCTTAAAGCGCAACCGGAAAAAAATTTCCGGCAACGCACAAAAACGCGGTAGGCATTTTATCATGCATCACGGGACGGTCTTGCTCGATTTCGACCTTCCTTTAATAGAAAAATATTTGACAATGCCCGAAGATATCCCCGAATACCGCCAGAAAAGAGGCCATTTGGATTTTGTGAGCAATACGGGCATATCTTCGCGCCAATTTAAAGATGCCTTGAAGGCATCCTTTGGTGTCACGCAAGAGAAAAAAAATATGAGCGCACTCGAAGAAAAATATTTAAATGAGTTTTTGAGCGCCAAAGAGAGCCTTGTTAAGGTATAATGAAATGCGCCAGACGCGTAAACAGAAATTGAAACCGGCCCTTATCAAATTTTTTTTCCTGACGCTTATGATCCTTAAAGCCCAGACCCTCAACGCCAACGAAGAAGCCTATCAAGGTTATATCGAGTTCTTCGAAAAAGTCTATCAGACCATGAGCGAGAATTATTTTCAAAGCGTCCCCCGCGAGGCGTTCGATCATTTTCTCGAAGAATTCAAGACCAAAATTTATTCCCAGCTCAACGAGACCGGCAAATCCATCGATTATATTCGCTGGCGAAGCGCCAATATCATGGTCGAGAAACTGAAAGACCCCGATGATATCTTTTCGACCTTTTATCCGCCCAAACCGGCCAAAGAATACGAGGAAACCGTGCTGGGGGTGCGTGTCGATCTGGGCATCGAAGGGACGCTCGTGCCACAAGGGTACCAAACGACACAGGTCGAGCCGCGTTCGGACGCTTATGAAAAGGGTTTGAGGATCGGCGATGTGCTTTTGACCATCGGGGGGAAGAAAACGACCAAAATGAAGGAAGATGCAATAAAGGAACTGCTCAACCCATTGATCGACTCGAAAGTTAAATTGACTTACATGGACAGGGATGAAAATAAGGTTAAGAAGATCGAAGTTATCAGCAAAGAATATTTCAAGCAGACCGTATTCCTGGAGCCGACCAAAGCGCCGGGCGTTTTTTGCTTTAAGATCGCGCGGTTCAACCGCAAGACCTCCGAAGACCTCATGGTCCATTTGAATTTTGTGAAGCAACAGGGGCCCATCAATGGTTTGATCCTGGATCTGCGCGGCAATCCCGGCGGGCCGCCTTTGGCCGCCAGGGAGATCTCGTCGTTCTTTCTGCCCGGGGGCGAGGAGTTCACTTACTTTCAAAAAAGGGACCAGCCCAAATTCTCCTTGGATGTCCCGGTCATCCCGGACCAATATAAATACAGCGGGCCGCTGGTGATCCTGGTTGATGAAAACAGCGGCAGTTCCGCCGAATTGTTTTCCGGGATTTTGCAACGCAAGGGGCGGGCCGTTCTGATCGGGAAGAATACGGCGGGGCAGGTATTTTTAAAAAGCATGTTCCATTTTGACGATGAATCCATGCTGGTTTTAGTGACCGCCCGCGGCCATCACCCGGACGGGGAGGTCTTCAGTTTTCAGGGCGTGACGCCGGATAGGGTGCTCACGGAAGAAGAGAAAACAATTGACCTTATCGAATACGCTTCAGTTTATTTGGTTTACGCGGCTAAAAAATGAATTTGTTCACGGCACAAAAGTTAAAAACTTCAGAACCGCTGATGCAAACAAAAAAGATCCTTATTATCATTCCCGCCTATAATGAGCAAGCCAATATCGTTAAAACCATCGAAGAGATCGTGCAACAAGCTCTGGCCGTATCCATCGTTGTGGTTAATGACGGATCAACGGACCAAACCGTATCCCAGGCCAGGCAAACGAACGCATCTGTCATTAACCTTCCCTTTAACCTGGGCATCGGCGGCGCGGTCCAGACGGGCTTTCAGTTCGCCCTTGAAAAAGGATATGATGTGGCGGTCCAGGTGGACGGGGACAGCCAGCATGACGTGAGTTACCTGAAAGCCCTCATCGATCCTGTCTTAAATGACGAGGTTGACATGACCATCGGCAGCCGGTTCTTGCCTCCTTATCTGGGGTACCGTTCTTCATTCATCCGGCGCGTCGGCATCCATTTTTTCGCGCAATTGATCAGTTTTTTGACGCAATACACCGTTACCGACCCGACCTCAGGTTTTCGCGCCTTTAACCGGAAACTCATCAAGGTATTCGCCGACTATTATCCTCATGATTTCCCTGAGCCGGAAGCTATCGTCGTGGCCGGCCGCTACCGCGCGCGGATCAAGGAAGTTCCGGTCAAGATGCGTAAACGGGCCTCGGGCAATAGTTCCATTCGTTACCTGAAAACACTTTATTATATGGTCAAAGTGACCTTCGCTATCCTTTTGGATAAGCTGAAAACAAAGCAAAAAAAGGTATCGTCTTGATGGAAAAATATCTTGTTCTTATTTTGTCGGCCATCATCATCCTGTTCGTCATTGAATTAATAAGGGAAGAGAAATTCACGTTCAAGTACGCTTTCGGATGGATCTTTGTTTCATCACTGGCCATTATTTTCACGCTATTTGATGAGGTCTTGTTCAAAGCGGCCCGCTTGTTGGGCTTTGAGCTGACCAGTGACTTTGTCCTGTTCATTTTCCTGAGCGCCTTCGTGTTCATGATCTTAATGATGACGGTCTTTCTTTGCCAGCAGAACAGCCATAATGACAGGATAGCCCAGAAATTGGGGATACTGGAATTTGAGATCGAGCAGTTAAAGAAAAAATCGGACGGAAAAAAAGATCCACCCTCCCCCAAAGATGAATAAAACGGCATTGCCGGCGGCCGGCGACTGGAATACGTTCTGGGAACAATCCTCCCTAAGAATCCCCAAAGAGGCCAGTTGGTCCAAACGACGGATACTGGACGTGATGCAGCCTTACGTGGCCCGAGGGAAATACGCGCTTGATGCCGGCTGCGGCAGCGGTTTTTTCTCCGCCTATTTCTGTGACAGCGGCATGCGCACAACGTCTTTGGATTATTCTTCCCAGGCACTGGCGTTAACCAAAGAAAAAACAAGAGGGCGTTCCCAGGTCATTCAGGCCGATCTGCTTAATCCCGATCTGACCAATGTGATCCAGGAACGCTTCGATCTCATTTTTTCTGATGGCTTGCTGGAACATTTTGAACCGGATGACCAGAACCTTATTTTGCTCAATCTTAAGCGCTTGCTGAAAGAGGAGGGCGTACTCATTACTGTTGTCCCCAACCGCTGGTCGCCATGGGAGCTTATCCGCCCTTTGTGGATGCCCGGCATCCAGGAAAAGCCGTTCACGTTAAAAGAACTAAGAAACTTACACGAACGTAATGCATTGACCATCCTGGCCCAGGGAGGGATCAACACGCTCCCGCTGCGCTTTTCGGGCGATTTACTTTTCGGCGCCACCTTCGGCATGTTACTTTACGTAATCACCAAAAAGAATGAAATTGCCATTCGTTAGTATCATCATCCCCGCTTATAACTGCGAAAAAACGATCGCCCAGGCCGTTGAAGGGTGCCTTCGCCAAACGTGCAAAGGTTTTGAAGTTATTGTTGTCGATGACGGCTCAACGGATAAAACATACGAAGTGATCGCCAAGTATCCGCAGATCTCTTATCTGCGCCAGGAAAACGCGGGGCCGGCTTCGGCAAGGAATGCAGGTGCCCGGCTTGCCAAAGGCGACATTATTTTCTTCACCGACTCGGATTGTATTCCCCATGCCGACTGGCTTGATAAAGTTGTCATTCATTTTGAAAAGGGCGATGTCGGCGCTGTTGCGGGAAGTTATGGGATCGCCAATCCCGAGAACATCTTAGCCCGATGCATCCATCAGGAAATTATTTTTCGTCACCATCGGCTCATGCCGGCGTACCCGAAAATTTTGGGGAGCTATAATTGCGCCGTCAGAAAAAACGTTTTTGAAAATGTTGGAGGGTTTAATGCGCGCTACCGGCAGGCGAGCGGGGAAGACAACGATCTAAGTTATAAGATCCTTAAAGCCGGTCATAAGATCTATTTTGAGCCGCAGGCCTTGGTGGACCATCATCACACCAGCGAAGTGTTTAAGTATCTTAAGGAGCAGTTTCGGCATGGATTTTGGCGGGTTAAGATGTACCAGGACCATCCCCACATGCTTTCGGGGGATGATTATACGTTTTGGAAGGACATGCTGGAGGTGTTTTTGGTTTGTCTCTTTGTTTTGACGGGGATAGGTTCATTTTATTGGCCTTTTTTGGGCCCCGTGGCTTTGGGTGCCGTCTTATTTTTATTCATTTTGGAATGTGTGTACGCTGTTTTTATGCAAAAGAATTTTTTTGAAGTGATTTTCTTCTCTTTTGTGATGTTTTTCAGATCCTTTAGCCGCGCGTTGGGTTTCTCGTCGGGAATAGGGCGCCTTATTTCCAGATTTATACTGAAAAAATCTTAAATAACCCTTGTTGCCTTCCGTTGCTGTGTTAGAATGAAAACAATACATTAAGGAATGTAACTTTCACTGTTACTTAAGGTTACGTTTCCATTGAACATGGCTACAGCCCCCCAAAAAATCGGTTATTATTCCGTTCTCGGGTTCAACCAAGAACCGTTCGCAACGAGCCCGGACCCTGAATTTTTTTATAACACCCGCCAGCATGAAACAGCGTTGACCAATCTTTTGATCGAGCTTCGCCTGCGCCGGGGGCTTTCGGTCATCTTCGGCGACGTCGGGACGGGCAAAACGACCCTTTCGCGCAAACTGCTGCATGAATTGAATAAGCGCGGCGATATGATCTTCCACATGATCCTCAACCCGGCCTTCAGCGGCGAGGTGCAGTTCCTTTCTTCTTTGGTCCGGAATTTCGATATCAACCTGCCCAAGGACGTTGATCTTAAGCATGCCGATATCATGGACCTTCGGGACACGGTTGAGAAGTTCCTTATCCAGAAAACGCTTGAGGAAAACAGGACCATCGTCCTTATCATTGATGAGGCGCAGAAGCTGGATCTGACCACGTTGGAGGCTTTGCGTATCTTGCTCAATTTCGAGACCAATGACGCCAAATTGATCCAGTTGGTTTTGTTGGGCCAGCTGGAATTGTATGCCAAAGTTGTCCATATGCATAACTTTTTGGACCGTATCAGCTTCAAATATACGTTGAACCCGCTTGATGTCAATGAAACCAGCGAGATGATCCACTTTCGCATCAACAAAGCGGGGTATAAGGGGGAGAAAAGGCTGTTCTTGGATGATGCCATCAGTGAAATTTATACATACACCAAAGGCTATCCAAGGAAAATCAATATGCTTTGCCATAAGATCCTCAAGGAATTGGTCATGCGGGACCAAGATATCGTTGATGCGCCGCTTGTGCGGGACGTTCTTGTTAAAGAACAGCAATGGCTCTCGTCGGCAAACCAGGAAAGCCTCGAAACCGTAAGCTCAATGTGAAAATAATTAACATTTAGCTTGAAGTCATTATTAAACATTATTAAATTATAATATATGCCTTCACAGCATTCGGAGACAGCTGAACAGAAATTATTGAAGATGATCGAGACTTCTTCTGCCGAAGAAGGGTTGCGCTCGAAGAAGAAAAAACCTTCCGATAAGGGCAGAAGCTCTTTGTCGGCATTAAAAACCGTTAATAGGTTATTGTTGTTGGGCGTGATCGCAGCCGGCTTTTTCCTATTTCAGGAGATCAAGGCGGGGAATGGTTTGTTAGCGCAGGAGCTAGAATTGCCTGATGCCCCCACAACCAGACAAGTCAAGGCAGGCGACATGCTTGCCCCCACAGTCCAGAAGTTGTCTTTCTACACGTCCCCTTTAAATCGACGCAACCTCTTTGAGCCGTATGAGCAAAAAGTCAAGAACGTGGTGGAAGTTTCCGATGAAAATAAAACCATCGCCAATAAAACCTCTCATTTGCGCTTGGTGGGTGTTTCCTGGATGGATTCCATCGAATCTGCCTCTGTCATGCTCGAGGATACCCAACAAGACCTTACGTACTTTCTTCAGGCCAACGATAAGCTGGGCGAGGTCAATATAAAAACCATATATGCCGACAGTGTAGAGCTAGGCTATGAAAATGAGGAGATAATGATTCGTTATGACACCCTTCCACAATAAGAGACGGATTGCATTTTTGATGGCGTTAGCGTTTTCTTCTTCGGTCCTATTGGCGTTGCCCCCCATCGTGCTGGCCCAAAAACCCAAACCCATCGTCATTTCCGAGCCCGAAGAAGATATCTTCAAAAGAATGGAAAGAGCCATCACCCTGGATGTGCGCGACATGAACATCGTTGATGTCATCAAATTTCTCGCCCTTAAAGGGGAATTTAACATTGTTATCAGCCCAACGGTCAGCGGCCGGGCAACGGTCTTGCTGAACAGCGTTACGATCAAAGACTCTTTGGATATCGTGATCATTGCCAATAATTTGGCTTATAAAGTGCAGGGGAACATCCTTCAGGTCATGAGCTCTGCCGAGTATGAGGCTTTGTTCGGCAAGAAATTCAGCGATAAGACCACGGTCAGCATTGTCCGCCTGAACTATTCCAAGCCCAGTTACGTGCTGGCGGCCTTGGACAGCATCAAAAGCAACGTCGGCAAGATCATCATCGATGAAGATACCGGTTCCGTGGTCATGATCGACACGCCTGAAGCTATCGAAAAGATGAAAATAGCCATTGAAGAGATCGAAAAGCCTCTTGAAACGTTCGTTTTTACGCTGCAATACGCGGACGCGGATGTGGTGGCCGACAAATTGCGCAGCCGCATTGACGCCAAGTCCGTCGGCTCGATCATCCCGGATAACCGTTCGAACAAATTGATCGTCCGGGCGTTTCCCGACCGGCGCAAAGAGGTGGAAGAGATCATCCGCCAGATCGACACGCCGACCAAAGAGGTGCTGGTGGATGCCCGCATCTTGCAGATCGTCCTCAAGCCCCAGTATGATGTCGGCATTGACTGGCAATTGGATTTCAGGGACAGCAGCAGCGATGAGCTGCAAAAGTTAAGTTTCCGTAACGTCTTTTTAGATGCGGCCAATCTCAGTTCATCCGAGGATTTAGGTTCGCAGTTCGGGCAAGTGGCCGTCGGCAATTTTGATGAAGATGTGTTTGAGGCCACCATCCGCGCTTTAAAACAGGTCAGCGACACGAAAATACTTTCCAACCCGCAGATCCTCGTGACCAATAACGAAGAGGCCAAGATCCATATCGGGGATACGGTCCCCTACATCATCTCAACGACTTCGGGGACAGGGGATAACGCCATCACCAGCGAAGATGTGCGTTTTGTTGACGTGGGACTCAAGCTTAATGTAACCCCCGTCATCAATGATGATGACTATGTGACGATGCGCTTGCGCCCGGAAATATCGACGGTTGTAGCCAGCATCGAGTCTGAGGGCGGCGGCATCCCGCAGGTCAACAAGACCGAGGTGGAGACGACCGTCATGGTCAAAAACGGCCATACGATCGTCATGGGAGGCTTAAAGCGGGATGATAAGGTCCATACCAAAAAAGGCATTCCGGTCCTCATGGACCTGCCGTATCTGGGCAAAATGTTCAGCCACCAGGCGGATAGTTTTACGCAGACAGAAATTGTTATCTTGATCACGCCACATGTCATTTCAGGGCATGAAGACTATGCCATGATCAGAGGCGGTATTAAACCGTTTAAATCGTACAGCACCGATCAATAATTTTTCTTTAAAATATTCGCTAATCATTGATTTTTTTGAGGAAAGTTCATGAATAAAATAAAGAGTAAGCTTGCGCAGCCCGATCTTTGTTGCACGCTCGTGTTATCGGCCGCTTATTTAGCGGGGGTCTTAGTTTCGCAATCGTTCGCGGAGTCCCAAGACATCGCGGATTACGAATCAAAAACGCTGGAACTTTTGGCCAAGATCGACGCTTTTACCGAGGAGGATCCAATCTTGAAAGCGGACGCGGCCAAAGCGCACTATAACATGGGGAATATTTATTACGAAAAAGGGAAGTATGAAATAGCTTCAAGAGAATTTTATCAGGCCGTGACGTTAATGCCGGATGATCCCGATGCCCATTATAACCTTGCCTATGTGAGCGGAGAGAACCTTCGTGATTTCAAGACCGCTGTCAAACATTACAAAATGTATCTGTATTTGAAGCCCAACGCCTCGGATGCTCATCTGGTCTTAGGAAAGATCCGTGAGGCGGAATTGGCGTTAAGGGCGGTGGTTGATTCGCCGTTGGAAGAAGATTCGGCCAAGAAAAAGAAATAGTTTTGGCCTTAATCCATTTTGAAGAAAATCGGTTGGCGCCGTATTGAATCAAAATCAGTAATCTGTAATTAAAAAAATTGGACAAGGGGTGGATACCCCTTAAGCTGCGTCTACAATTGTTGCTATCTGCTTAAATATTAGTATTTTTATATATAAGCAGATTAGTAAGGAGAATAATGTATCCTTTTAGGTATTTTTTGTATTTATTAGTAATAATATTAATAAATATAATTTTTTCTTCTCCTGTTTTTGCTAATAATCTTCTTATCAATAACATTTCCCTCGAAGCCCGCAATCCTACCAATAATACAGCCGTTGTTGAATTTGATGTTTCCTTTGAAAATTCGTGGAAATCAAAGGTCAACCATGATGCTATCTGGATCATGGTCAGGCTGCATGATGCAGGCGCGACCCCCAGCCATAAAAAGCTCTGTGATCTAACAACCAGCGGGATCAACCCATCCGGGACTTCAGCAGGCTCAGATGCAGCCCTTGAGATCGACGTTCCTGCGGACAAAAAAGGCGCATTTCTAAGGCAAGCCGACTACGGCGTCAGGCCGTCCGTTGCAACTACCAACGTTCAATTAACGGTCGATTACAGCAGCTGCGGGTTCAGCCCCTCTGATAACGCCTATGCCACGGTTTTCGGGCTGGAAATGGTTTTTATCCCTGAAGGGTTCTTTTATGCGGGTGACTTTGACGGCAGCAGCGCATCGCTGGATCAAGGCTCAAGTGACGCCGACCCTTGGTATGTGGCCGGGGAAGGTGCTATCAGTGTCACGAACGCCGCCTCCAACGGTTATCGCTATGTTTCGGCCGGCCAGGCAGGTGAAGACGCGACCGGTGCCGTATTTACCATCCCTGCGGCTTTTCCCAAGGGCTATGAATCGTTCTACATGATGAAGTATGAGCTTAACGAAGGGCAATGGGTCGAATTCTTTAATTCCCTCCCGAGTGCCTCGCGCGCCAACCGAGACCTCACCAACGCATCCCACAAGAATTCCGACCTTGTTATCAAGCGAAACACGATTAGCTGTTCAGGCTCGCCTTTAACCTGCTCCACCAGCCGCCCCTACAGGCCGGTCAGTTATCTCACCTGGATGGATTTGGCGGCGTTTCTGGATTGGGCCGCGCTAAGGCCGATGAGCGAGTTGGAATTTGAAAAAGCTTCAAGAGGGCCTGTTTTGCCAATTTCCGGAGAATTTGTCTGGGCCACAACCGGTATCACCGCCGCTTCCGCAATTTCAAGCGGCGCCGAAGACGGCGCAGAATCGGTGACAACCTCAAGCGCCAACGCTTCCCTCAACAATACCACTCTAAGCGGCGGTGATACGGGTAATGGCAGTGAATACACCCAAGGCCCTTTACGAAACGGCATTTTTGCCACCAGCTCATCGGTCCGGGAAAGCGCCGGTGCCAGTTATTACGGGGTGATGGAGTTATCGGGTAATTTGCGCGAGCGGGTGGCCACTATCGGCAATGCATCGGGGCGGAGTTTCCTGGCCGCCCAGGGCGACGGCGTTCTATCCGCGGACAGCGGCTTTGAAGGCAATGCGACCAATGCCGATTGGGCTGGCATTGATGGCGTCCCATCGCGCGGGGTGACCGGTGCCGCTGGTTCCGGTTTTCGCGGCGGCGGCTGGGATGAGTCTTCGTTACGTTTAAGGATCTCTGACCGCAATGACGCCGCCAACGTATCAGCATCAGCTTTTAACAATAGTGGAGGAAGAGGAGTGAGGACGCATGGTCTGTAAACGGACAAAGGCCTTTTTTATTTTGCTACTCGGGATAACGCTTTCTTTTCTTGCACAAAACTCTTTAGCCAATAATTTAACGATCGAAGATTTCGGGGTCACCAGCATTAACGAAGCGGCCAATACGATCACGTTTTCCTGCAACGTTTCTTGGGATAACAGCTGGCGCACCACCACCAATCACGATGCGCTGTGGGTGTTCTTGAAATATTCCACCGATGCCGGGCAAACGTGGCGCCATGCCAGCATGGCCAATAGCGGCACCGGCCCCATCGGTTTCAGCGCCCCGGCCAATTTTGAGATCATCGTTCCCAATGATGAAAAAGGGTTTCTCCTTCAACGCACGGACCTAAGGAGCGGCTCGGTTGCGGTCGAAAACGTACAATTTTCCTGGGATTACGCTCAAGACGGCTTAAGCGATGCGCAGGCCTTGGCTGCCAACACCATCAATAAAGTGTTCGGCGTTGAGATGGTCTACGTTGCGCAAGGCGGCTTTTACGCAGGGGATGGCAACAGCTCATCTGATTACCGCTTCGTTGAAGGAAGCGCTGACACGGATCCCTGGTATATCCCAAGCGAGGACGCCATAACAACAACGAACAGCGCCTCGGGCGGATTTTATTACCAAAGCACCGGCGCCACCAATGAGAACAGTAACGGCGCCATTTTTATCATTCCCAACTCTTTCCCCAAAGGTTACGAGGATTTTTATCTGATGAAATACGAACTGACCGAAGGCCAGTGGGTCAGTTTCTTTAATACTTTGGCTACAGCCCAACGGACAACCCGGGATATCACCAGCTCCGCTCAAGGCGGCAAAAATTCCGATGGTGTGGTAGACCGCAACACGATCAGCTGGGATTCTTCCGATCCCAAATCCGATGCCACTTCCCAAAGGCCGGATAGGCCGGTGACTTATATTTCATGGCCGGATGCAGCCGCGTATGCGGACTGGGCGGGCTTAAGGCCGGTCACGGAATTAGAGTTTGAGAAAGCCGCCCGGGGCAAAGACGTTGAGCCCGTGGCCGATGAATTCGTATGGGGAAAAACGACTTATAACGATGCCTTGGCCGGGGAAATTTCCCCTAACACCGATGAAGATGGGACCGAGGTGATTTTTGACAGCTCCTCCAACTTGAATAAAAACGCGCTTAGCTGGAGCACAGGTGACGGCCGCGCCGGCGGGCCAGCTGCCGGACAAAAGGGGCCGTTGCGCGTCGGCATTTTTGCCGAAAGCATGGATAACCGTTCATCCAGCGGCGGCGGTTATTTCGGGAATATGGAACTTTCAGGCAATCTGGCGGAAATGTTCGTTACGCTCGGGCGAAGCCAGGGCCGAGCGTTTTTGGGTACGCACGGGGACGGAAATTTGTCATCCGCCTCCGGGTATGAAGGCAATGCCACCAACAATGATTGGCCTGGCATAGATGTAGGCGACTCAAGTCGCGGGATCACCGGGACTGTTGGTTCCGGTTATCGGGGAGGTGATTTCCAATCGCCAACGATACGACACTTTGCTGTTTCAACGCGAACGGATGCAGCCAACGACGCCGACAGCGCGGGAGCTAACCAGCGCTATGACGCGTCTTTGGGCATCTACGGCGGTGGCCGTTTGGGACGAACGGCGCCGTAATAAGGATAGTTAAAAAATGAGTTGGAAATTCCAAAACCCAAGAAACAAGCACCAAACAATTTCCAATCTCCAAATTACAATGACCAAACAGGAGGTGTTTGATATTTTGGTCATTGGAATTTGAGATTTGTTTGGTTATTGGAAATTGGGATTTGGGATTTAACCGTTGCTTCAACGTGATGAAATAAACTGCATGTTTATCGGTAGAAAAACGAAGTCGTCCAAACGAATCCACAGAATAATCTCACTTTCTGTTGCAGCGTTCTTTTCACTCTCGCAGGCAACACCCCTTTCCTACGCCCAATTCACCGGCGGCCCCTTTGGCGGGGATGAGGAATCCTCTCTGGCCGGCGGCGTTTATACCGGCGGCTCCCAGCAGGGCGCAACAACCGCAACAAGCTCCTCAGGTATATTGGCCCATGGTGAGGCCGATCATCTTATTTTCACGGTAACTCCCTCAACTACAGGCCATCTTTTTGCTTTCTTACGCCAACCGGTTGTAGAAATCCGGGATATTAATGAGAATGTGGTTATATCCGATAATTCTACTGCCGTAACTGTTGATATATTTGATAATCCAGGAGATGGCGTATTACAAGGCACTGTGACTGTAACAGCCATCAATGGTGTCGTTGCTTACTCGGATCTGAAAATACTAAGAGCAGCAGAGATGTATACTCTTAAAGCAACAGCACCGGGCCTGGCTTCGGCCATATCAGAGCCTTTTGATATATTGCCGAGCACAGATGTTAAATGCGGCTCTTCATATGAAGAAAGCACAGGACGCTATACATTTTTTTCTTGGATAACGGATGTTTCAGGTGGCGACTCAGGTGATGTATTTGATCTTTCTGCCGGTCAATGTGAAGGGCATCAACTTTTTGATGCCAGTGGAACGTCGATTCAATCATGGACGACAGCCGAAATGATTGAAGACCTTACCCAAGATTTCTGTGTTACCCCGACATGGGATCCCACCTCAAACGATAGCCCACGAGATGATTATTTACTCTATGCTACGATAAATACTGGTGTTGTATTTCGTGGTTATTGCAATGTCGATTTGACTAAGCATACGCTTGATAGCATTCTTGATGATACCGCCGTCATCAACTGGGATGACATCATTCGTATCCAGGAAAATACGGATACGATCAACTGGGATGATATTGCCGAGGTATCGCAATCAAAGATCAATTGGGATGATATCGGGGTCATCGCATCCGATGTTTCCGCCATCCGCACCAACACGGACTTGGCCAACTGGAGTGATATCGAGGTGATGACCAAATCCGGCATCAACTGGGGTGATCTGGCGGACATGACCGATGCTACGATCAACTGGAGCGATCTGTTCGCGCTCACGACCGCTGGCGTCAACTGGAGCGAGATCGCTTTCATGAGCGATTCTCAGATCAATTGGACGGATCTGGATATCCTGTCCGAGGCCGGCATCAACTGGTCGGTCCTCAACGAAATGACCGATGCGAATATTAACTGGGATGACATTGCGGTTATGACGGACCGGGGCATCAATTGGGAAGACATCCGCTTTATGACGGTTGCCGGTGTGAATTGGGACGATATCGCTATCATGAGCGGCACGGCCATCGACTGGGACAGCTCCATCAATTGGGAAAACCTCTCCATTGCCACTAATGCCGGCGTCAATTGGGATGATCTGTATACAATGTCGGCTGCCGGCATCAATTGGAACGACATTACGGTCATGAGCGAAGCGGGCATCAACTGGAACGATATTTCAATAATGAGCTTGGCAGGCGTCAACTGGGACGATCTAAGGACCTTGACCATCGCGGGGATCAATTGGACCGATATCAATGTCTTAAGCACCACCAACATTAATTGGAGCGGGATCGTTGAGTTGAGCATTTCCGGTGTTAATTGGTCAGATATCGGGGTCATGTCAACTGTCGGGATCAATTGGGAAAATATATTGGAGCTGTCCACCACCGGCATTAATTGGGAGGGCATTCGCACCTTAAGCGAGGGCGGGATCAACTGGGACAATATCGGGGATTTGTCAACGGCCGGCATTAACTGGGATGACATCGGGGTGATGGCGACAGCGGGAATTAACTGGGATGGGATACAGGCTTTGAGCGAGGGCGGCGTCAATTGGGACAATATCGGGGACCTGTCCAACGCCGGCATTAACTGGGATGACATCGGGGTGATGGCGACAATAGGCATTAACTGGTCTGATATAGGTGTCTTAAGCTCAACCGGTATCAATTGGAATGGCATCTTGGAATTGAGCACGGCCGGCATCAATTGGGATAATATTGAGGACCTTTCGATGGCCGGCGTGAATTGGGACGGCATCAATGACATGACGGAAGCCAATATCAATTGGGATGATATCGCTGAGATGTCCACGACCGGTATCAACTGGGATAGTATCGGCGATATGGCCTCAGCCGGGATCAATTGGGACGATATCCAGGAGATGTCAACCGCCGGTATCAATTGGGATGAGATCGGTGCCATGACCGAGGCGGGAATTAATTGGGAGAACATATCCGATCTTTCGATGGCCGGTGTTAATTGGGACGGCATCAATGACATGACCGAGGCCAATATCAATTGGGACAATATTGCCCAGATGTCCACCACCGGCATCAACTGGGATAACATTGAAGACATGTCCACGACCGGCATCAACTGGGACAATATCGGTGAACTTACAAATGCCGGTATCAACTGGGATGAGATCGGTACTATAACGGAAGCCGGCATCAATTGGGATGACATCGGAGAACTCACAACCGCCGGTATCAACTGGGATGACATTCAGGAGTTGTCGAATGCCACCATCAACTGGGAAGGTATATATGAATTAAGCATTGCCGGGGTCAATTGGGACAGCATTTCCGATTTTTCAACGGCCGGCATCAACTGGGACAGCATCAACGAGATGACCGAGGCCGGGATCAACTGGGATGATATAGCGGTCATGAGTGAAACGGGGATCAATTGGGATGACATTGGAGAATTATCTACTGCCGGCATCAACTGGGATGACATTGAAGAGATGACGATGGCGGGGATCAATTGGGATGAGATCGGTGCCATGACCGAGGCGGGAATTAATTGGGAGAACATATCCGACCTTTCGATGGCCGGTGTTAATTGGGACGGCATCAATGACATGACCGAGGCCAATATCAATTGGGACAATATTGCCCAGATGTCCACAACCGGGATCAATTGGGATGAGATCGGCGTTATGAGTGATGCCGGTATTAACTGGGATGACATTGCAGAACTGACAACCGCCGGCATCAACTGGGACAACATTGAAGATATGTCCATTTCTGGGATCAACTGGGATGATATTGAAGTGATGTCCACGACCGGCATCAATTGGGATGAGATCGGTCATCTTTCGGAAGCCGGCGTCAATTGGGATAATATTGCGGACCTTTCCACGGCTGGGGTCAATTGGGACGGTATCAACGAAATGACCGAGGCTAACATCAACTGGGATAATATCGGTGATCTTTCCACCGCAGGCATCAACTGGGATGATATTGGCGTTATGAGTGATGCCGGCATTAATTGGACTGAGATAGGTGTGATGGCGGAAGCCGGCATCAATTGGGATGACATTGGAGAGCTTACGACCGCGGGCATCAACTGGGATGACATTCAGGAGATGTCGAACGCCACCATCAACTGGGACGGCATCAACGAATTAAGCACGGCCGGGATCAATTGGGACAATATTTCCGACCTTTCGATGGCCGGGGTGAATTGGGACGGCATTAACGAAATGACCGAGGCCAATATCAACTGGGATAATATCGGTGATCTCTCAACCGCCGGCATCAATTGGGATGATATCGGCGTTATGAGTGATGCCGGTATTAACTGGGACGGGATCCAGGTATTGAGCGAGGGGGGAGTCAATTGGGATGACATTGGAGAGCTTTCAACGGCCGGGATCAATTGGGACGAGATCGGGGTAATGGCCGATGCCGGCGTGAACTGGGATAACATAGCTGACCTCTCCACCGCCGGTGTGAACTGGGATGGCATTAACGATATGACGGACGCGAATATCAATTGGGATGATATTGCGGAAATGTCCACGACCGGCATCAATTGGGACGATATTGGTGAGTTAAGTGAGGCCGGGATCAATTGGTTTGAGATCGGCGTCATGGCGGAAGCCGGCATCAATTGGGAAGATATTGAGGTGTTAACAGAAGCCGGTATCAACTGGGACGATATCCAGGAGATGACTACGGCCGGTATCAACTGGGATGAAATTCAGGAACTTTCCGATGCAGGCATCAATTGGGACAACATCGAAGACCTTTCCATGGCCGGCGTGAACTGGGACGGCATCAATGACATGACGGAAGCGAATATCAACTGGGATGACATTACCGAGATGTCCACGGCCGGCATCAATTGGGATGATATCGCGGTCAAATCGGAGGCCGGCATCAACTGGTCAGACATCGCGGTCATGAGCACCGCGGCGATCAATTGGGACGGGATCGAAGATCTGTCTACCGCTGGGGTCAATTGGGATAACATCGAAGACCTTTCCACGGCCGGGGTGAACTGGGACGGCATCAATGAGATGACGGAGGCCGGCATCAATTGGGACGATATCACGATCATGACGGAAGCCGGCATTAACTGGAATGACATCGCGGTCAAGTCGGAGGCCGGCATCAATTGGTCGGACATCGCGGTCATGAGTACCGCGGCGATCAACTGGGATGGCATACAGGAACTTTCCGAAGCCGGCGTCAATTGGGACAACATCGAGGACCTTTCCATGGCCGGGGTTAATTGGGACGGCATCAACGATATGACGGAAGCGAATATTAATTGGGATGATGTGGCAGAAATGACAACGGCCGGTATCAATTGGGATGAGATCGGGGTCTTATCGGAAGCCGGCGTCAATTGGGACAACATCGAGGACCTTTCCAACGCCGGTGTGAACTGGGACGGCATTAATGACATGACGGAAGCCAATATCAACTGGGATGACATTGCTGAAATGTCCACGACCGGTATCAACTGGGATGAGATTGGCGTGATGGCGGATGCTGGCATTAACTGGGACAACATTGCGGACTTATCCACGGCCGGGGTGAACTGGGACGGCATCAATGACATGACCGATGCGAATATCAATTGGGACAACATAGCCGACCTTTCCACGGCCGGTATCAACTGGGACGATATCCAGGAGATGTCAAACGCCGGTGTTAACTGGGATGATATCCAGGAGATGTCCACGACCGGCATCAATTGGGATGAGATCGGGGTGATGACGGAAGCCGGCATTAATTGGGATAACATTGCGGACCTTTCAACCGCCGGCGTCAATTGGGACGGCATTAATGACATGACGGAAGCCAACATCAACTGGGATGACATTGCTGAAATGTCCACAACCGGCATTAATTGGGACGATATTGACGTCATGAGCCGGACCGGAATTAATTGGGACGAGATCGGGGAGATGAGCAACGCCGGCATCAATTGGGATAGCATTGAGGACCTTTCCACCGCTGGTGTCAATTGGGACGGCATCAATGAGATGACGGAAGCGAATATCAACTGGGACAATATAGCTGACCTTTCTACGGCCGGTATTAATTGGGACGAGATCGGGGTGATGACGGAAGCCGGCATTAATTGGGATAACATTGCGGACCTTTCAACCGCTGGCGTGAACTGGGATGGCATCAATGACATGACGGACGCGAATATAAACTGGGACGATATCGCTGAAATGTCCACGACCGGCATTAATTGGGACGATATTGACGTCATGAGCCGGACCGGAATTAACTGGGATGATATTGGCGAGATGTCCAATGCCGGCATCAATTGGGATGAGATCGGGGTGATGGCGGATTCAGGTATTAATTGGGACAACCTCCAGCAGCTTTCCAACGCTGGCGTGAACTGGGACGGCATCAACGAGATGACGGAAGCCAACATCAACTGGGATGACATTGCCGAGATGTCCACGACCGGCATCAATTGGGATGAGATCGATGTTTTAAGCCGGGCTGGTGTCAATTGGGACAACATCGCGGACCTTTCAACCGCTGGCGTGAACTGGGACGGCATCAACGAGATGACGGAAGCCAATATCAATTGGGACAACATTGCGGACCTTTCAACCGCTGGCGTGAACTGGGATGGCATCAATGACATGACGGACGCGAATATAAACTGGGACGATATCGCTGAAATGTCAACCGCCGGCATCAATTGGGATGAGATCGATGTTTTAAGCCGGGCTGGCGTCAATTGGGATAATATCGAAGACCTTTCCACGGCCGGTGTCAATTGGGACGGCATCAATGACATGACGGAAGCTAATATCAACTGGGATGATATCGCCGAGATGTCCACGGCAGGCATTAACTGGGAGGAGATCGGCGTGATGGCTGATTCAGGCATCAATTGGGACAACATCCAGCAGCTTTCCAATGCCGGTGTCAATTGGGACGGCATCAATGACATGACGGATGCGAATATCAACTGGGATGATCTGGCGGTCATGACGACCAGGGGCATCAATTGGGATGATATCCTCGAAATGAGCGAAACCGGCATCAATTGGGATGACATTCAGGAATTATCAACGGCCGGCATCAACTGGGACGAGATCGGCGTGATGGCTGATTCAGGCATCAATTGGGACAACATCCAGCAGCTTTCCAACGCCGGTGTCAATTGGGACGGCATCAATGACATGACGGATGCCAACATCAACTGGGATGATCTGGCTGAAATGTCAACTACCGGCATCAATTGGGATGATATTGGCGAGATGTCGTTAGCAGGCATTAATTGGGACGAGATCGGCGTGATGGCGGATTCAGGTATTAATTGGGACAACCTCCAGCAGCTTTCCAACGCTGGCGTGAACTGGGACGGCATCAACGATATGACGGAAGCCAACATCAACTGGGATGACATTGCGGAATTGTCGACAACCGGGATCAATTGGGATGATATTGACGTGATGAGCCGGGCAGGGATCAATTGGGATGAGATCGGGGTTATGTCGGATGCCGGCATCAATTGGGATAACATCGAGGACCTTTCCATGGCTGGCGTCAATTGGGACGGTATCAATGACATGACATCCGCCAATATCAATTGGGATGACATTGCCGAGATGTCCACCACGGGGATCAACTGGGAAAGCATTGGGGACATGTCAGATGCAGGGATCAATTGGGATGATATCCAGGAGATGTCCACAACCGGCATTAACTGGGATGAGATCGGTGTGATGGCGGATGCCGGTATCAATTGGGATGATCTGGCGGTCATGACGATCAGGGGCATCAATTGGGACAATATCGGGGATTTGACGGAAGCGGGCATCAATTGGGATGATATCCAGGAGATGTCCACGACCGGCATTAACTGGGATGAGATCGGCAATCTTTCGGAGGCTGGTGTCAATTGGGACAACATTGC